>JACRKZ010000066.1 GCA_016235455.1 Armatimonadota bacterium
CCCCCGTTCTGTCCGAAAACCCGCCAAGAGAACCCCTGGTCGCCCAAGGACTGCCGGCGAGGGCGGCGAATCACTTGGCAGGAGCCAAGCGATGATGGGTCGGCGACCGGCGCGGCAAGGGGAGCTGTTCTGCTATCTGCCCGAGGTGCCGCGCACCAAACTGGCGGCCCGGCTGGAGGAGCTGGAACGGGCGCTGGACTGGGAGCAGGTGCGCTGCCGGGCGCAGGCCTACCTGGCCGGGGACCGCGGGCGGCCGTCGCTGGACCCGGCGGTGGTGGTCAAGCTGCTGCTGCTGCACAAGCTGGTCGGCGGGCGGTCGTGGCGGGGGCTGGTGGAGTTCGCCAGCGACTCGCTGTGCAGCCGGCAGTTCCTCGGCTATGGACTGAGCGAGGACCTGCCCAGCCATCAGGCGCTGCACGACTGGCGCCGGCGACTGGGTGCGGAGTTTTTCGAGGACCTGCTGGGGGACATCGTCGGCCACTGCCAGCGGGAGGGCATGGTGTTGTCCAGCGTGCGGGTGGTCGACGCCACGGCGGTCAAGGCCCAGGCCGACCCCGAAGGGCCGACGGTGCGGGTCGAGGCCGATGCCGACGAGTTGGCCGTGTGGCAGGCGGTGGTGGGTTGCCACGGCGCGAACGAGGGCGATGATGATGATGACCCGTCGCCCGAGCCCCCGCCGACACTGCTGAGCCGGCCACCGGCCTTGCGGGACGGCAGCGCCAAGGGCGGCGCCAAGGGCGGCGGCGCCAAAGGCGGCCGTCTGGTCAGCCGGCATGACCCCGAGGCGCGCCTGTCGGCCAAGCCGGGCTTGCCGCGTGACTTCTACTATCAGGTGAGTTTCGCCAGCGACCCGGTCAGCGGGCTGATCACCAGCGCTATGGCGCGGCCGACCGAAGAGCCGGTGACGCTGCTGGCGCATGTGGACGCGGAGCCGGGGCTGGTGGCGGCGGTGGTGGCCGACTGCCATTACGACACGACGGAGGTCATGGCCGGTCTGGCGCAGCGGGGCATCACGGCGTACATCCCCTACCAGGACCATCAGCGCCAGCACGGGTATCGGCGCGAGCAGTTCGGGCACAGCGCGGAGTTGGACTGCTACCAGTGTCCCGAGGGCGTGCTGCTGACGCGCCGGGCCACGATGAGTGACGGGCGGGTGACCTATCGTGCGCGGGTGGGCGCCTGTCGCGACTGCCGGCGGCGGAGCTGGTGCACGAGCAGCGAGTGCCGGACGCTGACGGTGCCGGCGGGCAGCGCGGAGCGTGAGCTGGCCCGGCGCGCGGGTCCCGAGTACGAGTTGCGACAGGCGCAGCGGCGGGCGCAGGAGCATGTTTGGCGCTGGGGCAAGCGTGATTTCGGGTTGAGCCGAGCAGACGGTCTGGGGTTGGCGCAGGTACGCATCAGCGCGGCGCTGGTGGCGGTCTGCATCAACCTGGGCAAGCTGGTCAAGTGGCGGGAGACGGGACCGCGGCCGGAGGCGGTGGCGAGGGCCCAGGAGGCCACCGGGCGGCGCATCGAGGCGTCCCCCAGGCGCTGGCCTGGGCGGCGCAGGGCGGCCTGAGCGGCCATCGGGGCCGCCCACCGCTGCGCGCGCGGCCCGGCGGCTGGCGGAGGCAGGGACGACTTCGGTGCTGGGGCTTTACGGACAGAACGGCCCTCGGCTGCACGCCATGGGCATCGCCCTCGCTCTGGTCGCTACTTGAGGCTCGACGCCGTGACGCTGCGCTCGCCCGCCGGCTGACGGCGCTGGGCGAAGAGCCAGGGCCACAAGTCAGCTTCGGCGTAGGCCTTGAGCCAGGAGTCGTGCCCGGTCTTGGGATACTCCTTGTAGTAGAGTGATCCACCGCGCGTGTTGAGCACGCTGACCATACGGCGCGACATGGCCACCGGCACCGCGGAGTCGTCGGTGCCGTGATAGACGCGCATGGGCACGCTGACGGCATCGACCATCAGGTCGGGGTTGCCCGCGCCGCACACCGGCACGGCCGCCGCGAAGGTGAACGGGTCGCCGGTGAGCAGCGCGCAGGTGCCGAACCCGCCCATGGACAGGCCGGTCACATACAGCCGTTGGGCGTCGATGTTGAACTCACGAGGCAACGCGCCAAGCAGGGCGCGCACCGCGGCCATCTCGGGCGTGTAGCCGGCCTTGGAGTCGCGCCAGCGCGACCAGGTGCTGGTCTTGGGGCACTGGGGCGCCACCACGAAGCAGGGAAAGGCACTGCGCAGCGGCTCGTTGGCAAGCTTGGCGCAGGCGATGGGCTGGTCGGCAATCTGCTGGCGATTGTCGTCGCCGCGACCGCCCGAGCCGTGCAGCACGAGCACCAGCGGGTAGCTCTTGGCCGCGTCGTAGTTGAGCGGCTGGAGCAGGCGATAGAGCAGCTTCACGCCGTTGGGCGCGGCGAACGTGCGTGCCTCCATGACGTTGAGCGGATCAACGTCGGCGGCATAGGCCGTGGCCGCCAGGGCCAGGACGAGCATCAGAGCGAAACGACGGATCATGGCAAGGGTCCTCCCGGTTGGGACGCGGGTGGTGGGACGTGGGCGAGCGATCTGCCGTACCCACGTCCCACGTCTCACGCCCTACGTCCCAAGATCGCAGCTCAGCTTGTGTGTGCCCGACCCCACCTCGCGCGGCGTGGTCTGGCCCGGCAAGGTCACCGCGGCGCTGGAGTTCGGCGGCACGAGGAGGTTCAGCTCAAAGTGCCGGCCGCTCAGCTTCCAGTCCACGATGATGGTGCCATAGGGCGAGTCATGCGTGGCGCGCGCGCTGGTCAGGTCGCCCACGGGCGTCGGCTTGACCAGGAAGTGCTGGAAGCCCGGCTGCGCGGCATCGGGCCGGATGCCGGCCAGATACTCGATGAACCAGGCACTGATATCGCCGAACATGATGTGATTGAGCGAGGCGCCCGTGCCCCAGGTCTCCCACATGCTCGTCGCGCCCTGGCTCAGCCACCAGCCCCACGACGGTTGGGTCTTCTGGCTGGCGATGCGGTAGGCCACGTCGGCGTGCCCGTTGTCGCTGAGCGTGCGCAGCAGGTACTTGCTGCCCAGAATACCCACGTCCAGATGGCCGTCGGTCTTGTTCACGGCGTCCACCAGCGATTGCACCACACGCGGCTTCTGGTCGGCCGGCACCAGGTCCTGGTACAATGCGCAAGACAGCGAGGTCTGCCCGCCGTTGGCATAGGTGGCGCCATCGGCCTTGTAGAAGGCGTGGTTGAAGCCCGCCTTGAGTCGCTCGGCCAGCGCCTCGTAGCGCGCCTGGTCGTCCTTCTTGCCCAACAGGGCGGCGGCCTTGGCCACCACGCGAGCGCTCTGGATGACATACCCGGTGCTGGTCAGCGACGACGGCGTCTGGGTCTTCCAGGGGCACCAGTCGCCCAGGCCATAGGTGACGATGTCGTCCTTGGCGGTCGCCGCGAAGTAGTCGACCCAGCGCTTCATGCGGTCGTAGTGGTCGGCCAGAATGCGCGCGTCGCCGCGGTACTCATACAGCCACCAGGGGATCAGCACGTAGGCCGATTCCCAGGCCGGGCCGTCAAGCGTGTTGTAGCCCCAGCCGGGCGTGGGCACGATGCACGGCAGCTTGCCGTTGGGCTGCTGCGCATCGGCGAAGTCGTCCAGCCAGCGGGTGTAAGCCGCTTCGCCGCGATAGTGCAGCAAGCCCATCTCGCAGGCCAGTTGCGCGTCGCCGGTCCAGCCGTTCTTCTCGCGATGCGGGCAGTCGCTGGGGAAGCCGATGAAGTTGGATTCATAGCTCCACTGGGCCAGCTTCTCGATGCGGTTGAGCAGGTCGTTGGAGCACTCGAACGTGCCCGCGCGATCGAAGCTCGTGCGCACCTGCAGCGCCACCAGCGTCTGCGCCGTCGGCGGGGTGGGCAGACCCGTCACCTCGACATACTGGAAGCCGTGGAAGGCGAAGCGCGTCTCGAAGGTCTCCGTACCACGGCCGGCCAGGGTGTACACGTCGGTCTGGAAGGTCGGGTTGTGGACCAGCGAGGCGATATCGGCCTGGTTCAGCGTGCCGTCGGCGTTGATGCGCTCGCCATGGCGCAGTGTGACGGTCGTGCCGGCCGGGCCGGCGATGGTCAGACGGGTCCAGCCAGTCATGTTCTGGCCGATGTTGGCCAGCCACACGCCGGGCTTGGGCTCGGTCCACTTGGCCACGGGCAGCGTGCGGACGATCTTAATCGGCTCGGCGCGCTGCGCCCGGAGCACACCGGTCGGACCGTTCACCTCGGTCGCGGGCTGCCAGGCCTTGTCGTCGAAGGCGGCCGTGGCCCAGCCCGGCTGCTCGAGCCGCGCATCCCACGTGGTGCCCACACGGGTCAGGTCAAAGGTCAGCGGCCCGTTGGCCTGCTTCCAGGATCCGTCGCTGACGACCTGCTCGCGGCTGCCGTCGGTGTACTCCAGGTCGAGTTGCAGCCGCAGCCGGGGCGACGAGAGCCACGGCGCGCGGTGGAAGCTCCAGGCGTCGGACACCCATTGGTTGAACTCGCCGTTGGCCAACTGCACACCCAGCGCATGGCGGCCGGGCCGCAGCAGCGGCGTCAGGTCGTGGGTCACGTACAGCGCGCGTTTGTCGTACTGGGTGATGGCCGGGTCGAGCACGTGGTCGCCGACCTTCTTGCCGTCCAGATACAGCTCGTGGTAACCGAGGCCGCAGACGCTGACCTGCGCGGCACGCAAGGCCTTCGCGACAGCGAAGGGCCTGCGCAGCATCGGGCTGACCGCGGCACCGGCGGCCTGGGTGGCGTCGGCGATGGGGCCCCACGGCTGTTCGCCCACCTTGACCTGGACCACCGCTGCCGGCCAGGCGCTGTCGTCGAAGCCCGGCGCGCGCCAGCCGGCGGCCGCGCGGCTGCTGGCCTTCCAGGCGGCGTCGGTGACCAGCTCGGTGCTCTTGCCGTCAGCCGTCTCCATCACCAGCCGGGCAAGCACCCCGGCGGGCGTGATGCCGCTCTCGTTGGCGCCGTTGACCGCCTGCACGGCCAGGACGTTCTCGCCGGCGCGCAGCCCGGCGCTCAGGTCGACCAGTTGCGGCCGGCGCCAGGCGTCGCCCTGGCCGTCGCTGCGAGCCACTTGCTTGTCATTGAGCCAGAGCTGGTACTGGTCGTCGGCGCTGATGGCCAGCCGCGCCTTGGCCACACCGGCCGGCGCGACAAAGGTCCGCCGCAGGAACCGCTGCCCCGCGGGCGCCTCGCGGCCGGGGCCGAACTTCTCTTCGGCGAACCACACCCAGGCGGCGTTGCCCCAGCCCATGGGCGTCGCGGCCTGCGCGGTCGGGCCGATCCACTTGGCCTTCCAGTCACCAGGCGCCAGCAGGCCCATGGACCAGCTCGCCGGCTGGCTCCAGCTGCTGACCGCGCCGTCCTTGTCCCACACACGCACGCGCCAGGCGCAACGCTGGCGACTGGCCAGCGGCTGACCGGCATAGACCACCTGCGTGCTCTGGCTGGAGACGACCTTGCCGCTGTCCCAGCGGTCGCCGCGACCGCGTGCGAGCAGCTCGGGCGAGGAGGCGACCTGCACCTGGTAGGCGGTCTGGCGCTGGCCGGCCTCGCTCGACACCAGTTGCCAGCCCAGCCGAGGCCGAACGATGTCGATGCCGACGGGATCCGCCAGGTACTCACAGCGCAGGTGGTCCAGCCGCGGCGGCGCGGCCAGGGCCATGGTGGCGAACAGACAGGCGACAATCCAACGAGACATCAACAACGCTCCCCGTTCTCGATCAGCGCCGCCAGTGCCGGACCGCCACGCTCCAGCGTGGCATCGGGTCGAAGACCCGACGTTCCCAACGGCGGCGCCCGCAGGTCGGCGGCGGCCGATGCCACGCTGGAGCGTGGCGTTCCGGCGCTGGTTCGGGCTGGCGGAGCGTGGCAGCGCCAGCCAGCTCAGACTCGTACAACGAACACGCTCACGGCGCGACCAGGCCGTAGAGTGCCACATAGGGCGTGACGAGTCCATTGTGGTCGGTCCAAATGGCCGCGTGGCCGTCGGGCAGCGGCTTGGGATCGGTGTAGCTGATCAGCAGCCGGCCATGGAACCAGACCGTCAGCGCGGCGCCACAACGCTCGATGCGCAGGTCGTACCAGGCGTTGTGGATCTCGCGCCACATGGGGATCTGGCCCGGCACCGTGGCCACCACGTCCTTGCCACGGTACAGCGAGCAGAGCTCGCCGCGGCTGCCGACCTCGAAGGTGTAGCCGCTCTTGGGATCCTTGCCGTCGGCACAGACGCTCACGCAGAGTCGCTCGAACGGCTCGGCGTTGTAGTCGCCGTAGCCGCCCTTCATCTTCACGCTGAGGGGCACCTGAGCCACGAAGTCGCCGACCAGCCGGCTCTTCTGCCAGAAGACCGCCGGGCCCTGCTCGTTGACGCCGTTGAGCCACGACCACTGGGGTTGACACAGCCAGCGCGAATCGACGTGCCAGTCGCCCGAGCCCTCCCAGAAGTCCACCGGTGCGCGTTCGAACTGATACTCATGCGCATCGGCCGCGCGCAGGTCGACGTCCTCGACAGCCACGCCCGGCTCGGAGAGCTTGAGTCCCAGGCAGACCGAGCCCTTGGCCTGGGCGGCGACAGCCACCGGCTTGCCGTCGGCGCTGGCCTTCCAGACGCCATCATGCCGGGTCAGCTCGATGGCTCGACGCGGACCCGTGACGGTCAGCACCGGCGTCTCGCGCCCGCGTTCGGCGGCGGCAAAGACGGTCAGGGCGCCGGCGCCATGCCACGGCAGGCGCAACTCGATATTGCCCACGAAGCGGCCCACATGCCACAACACGCCGGGCTCGGCGGTGGGCCGCCAGACCGACGCGGCGTTGGCCCAGGTGTCGTGGTCGAGCAGCCCGTCGCGGCCCTTGTCCATGGTCGGCGGATGGATGCGCGGCAGGCCCACGGCGAGGTGGCTGTCGATCACCGCCACATCGTCGAAGATGGCCGCGCCGCCGTCGGCGCCGAGCGCCACGGCGCCCAGCAGGTCCGCCGGTCGCTCCACCGACAGCAGACGCCGGCCGTCCAGATCGGCCACCAACCGGCCGCCCTCGAGGCCGAGGCCCAGCCGCAGCCACTGCCGGGCCCGCACATCGGCCTTGGCCTGGGCCAGCGTGCGCGACTGCTCGCCGTGGCGTTCGGTGAGCTTCACCTCGCCGGCCCCGGCCACGCCGAGCGTCAGTTCAATCGCGTTCTTGTCGTCCCAACGGCCGATCTGCAGCCGCACGGTCTTGGCGTCGAGCGCGCGCACCGAGGTTTCCAGCCGGTAGTCCGACCAGTGCCAGGCGCCGGTCGTGGTCAGGCCGTCGCGACCGGAGAGCGCGAAACCGGGCGTGTTGGAGACCTTGGGTGTCTGGCCCGTCAGCGACCAGGCGCCGCCCTCGGCGTGCCAGATGCCGCCGTCGGTGGTGCCGGCCTCGCTGGAGAAGTCGTCGGTGAAGTACAGCGGCTCGGTGGGCTGCAGAAGCGGTTCCTCGAGCCCTTGCGCGAAGCAGTGTCGACCGGCTACCTCGGGCGCCGCGATGCGGCCGATCTCGCTGCCGGCCTGGGCCACAACCACCACGCCGGGCCGGCGCACGAGTACCAGTTCCTCGCCGCCGGCCAGCGCGAACGACTTGCCGCCGCCGGCTCCCGCGGGCCGCAAGGTGGCGCGCTCGCGCGACGCTTCCAGCACCCAGCCTTGGGCCTTTTTGCCCGGTAGCCACTCGACGAAGAGGCGGCCCGTGCCCGTCTTGGGCAGGCCGGCACGCAGGCAGTAGCCGTCGGCCGGCGCCGGCCCCAGGTCCTGCGCGCCAAGCACGGTCGGCTCGGCGCCGGCCGCCACTGGGTCGCCCGCGACCGCCGGCTCGTCGGCGGGCTCAGCGGGCCGCGCCCATTGGGGCTTGGCGCGGCCGTCGGTCAACAGGTTCACCGCAGCCAGGAAGAGGTCGTCGAAGTCGGGCGTCCAGTTGCCTTGGAGGTAAGCCAGGTCGCTGCCCCAGTAGACGAAGCGGCCCTTGCCCGCCGGTCCGGCCAAAACCGCCGGCTGCCCGGCCAGGTCACCGCTCTGGAAACGGCCCAGGACTTTGATGGCCGGGTCATTGATGCCAATGACCTCGGTCTCGGAGGCGTAGCTCCACTCGCGGTTGGCCGGCACCAGCTTGGCCAGCGGGTTGTCGCCCGGCTCAAGGGTGAAGCGGAACGGCTGGTGACGACGATTGGCGACGCGAAACACGCCCACGCCGGCCAGCGCCTTCGACGGCCGAACACCCATCTCCAGCACGGCATGGCCGCCGTTGAGCAGGTACGTGTCCAGTGCGTCGAGGCATTGCGACAGCCACGGCTCGTTGCCGTGGTTCATGGCGGCCACCAGCAGCAGGTCATAGTTGGCCAGCGCCTTGGCGTCCTTGTGCTCAGCCACCGTGAGGTAGTCGAACGGTATGCCGGCGCGGGTCAGCACGCCGCCAAAGCCCATGCGCAGCGCACCCATGACGCCGATGCGCGGCAGATGAGGCTGGCCTGCAGGCTCACCGTGGGCAGCGGTGAGCAGGCATAGCATCACCGTCAGAACGCGACATCCACGCACCACCACCAGCAACACTCCGGGCTCGGCACTCTACCGACGCCAGCGCGCCCGTCCAGGTTCGGTCGCAGCCAGCTTTTGTAAGAAGGACGCGGCGCGCGATCGGGGAACATGTGTCTCAATTGCCGTACCCGCACCGGAGATCTCGATGCGCAGGCTGATACCCGTCGTCCCCCTGGCCGCCTGCTGCCTGTCGCTGGGCGCCTGGGGCCACTTGTGCAACAACATCTACCGCACGCCCGACCGCGTCATCGTCAAGCCGGAGAAGCAGGTCACCACCGTCGACCAGAGCGAGCGGTTCCGCGTCTTCGTGCAGAACAACTACCCCACCCGACTGACCAAGCTGCGGCTGGGCGCCCAGGCCGGCGGCGGCATACAGGTCGCCATCGAGCCGGCCGAGTTCGCCCAGCTCAAAGCCGGTGAACGCGTGGCCTTCACGCTGAACCTGACCGTCCCGCCCGGCACGCCGCGCGGCACGCAGACGCTGCGCATGGCCGTCGCCGCCAACGAGATTGGATTCCGGCCGGCCGAGCAGCCCACGGTGGCGCAGTTGCGACAAGCGGCGGGCGACGACAACAGCTCGCCCAAGGTACTGGCCGCCGAATCGCTCATGCGACTGGGCGACCCGACGGGCACCCAGGTGCTCACGCAGATGGCCAGCGCGGGCGACCGCGACTATGGCACACGTGCGTTGCGCGCCATCGGCAAGTCCGGCGACAAGAACCAGATCCCCTTCCTGCGCAGCGCGCTACGCAGTCGCGACGGCTCGCTGCGCGGCACGGCGCTGCTGTCGCTGGGCCTGCTGGGCGACGGCAAGAGCACCTTCGTGGCCATGGCCGCCGACCGCGACGAGTATGTCAAGGCCTGTGCCTGGGCCGGTTGGTACCTGTCGGGCGAGCACTCCAAAGCGGTCGAGGACGCCGTGCGCGGCGGGCTGACCTCGGACAATGTCTACGTGCGCATCGCCTCGGGCTGGGCGCTGGCCAGCAACCGCGACATCGCCGGCATCAAGGCGCTGGACGAGGCGTTCGCCACCGACGATGTGATGCAGCGTGTGAGCGCCGGCGATGCCATGGTCGACATCGCCAACCGGCCCAACCAGGACCCGCCCAAGTGACCCGCCCATGCTGAGCGCCGTCCTACAAGGCTGGATCCTGGGTCTGGGTACCGGGCTGCTCTGCGCTGCCTCGTGCCTGCCCGTCATGCTGCCCTTCATGGTCGCCGCGGGCAGTGGCCAGGCCAGGAACGCTGGGCGCTCGCTCGGCGAGTTCCTGCTGGGCCGACTCGCCGCCTATCTGCTGCTGGGCCTGCTGGCCGGCCTGGCCGGTCAGCAGCTCCAGGGCAGTCCGCTGGCCATACATCTGCTCGGCCTGGCCACACTGCTGCTCGGCGGCTTGCTGCTGGCCAACGGCATCGGCCGCAGCTTCCCCGAAGCCCGGCCCTGCGCGGCGCTCTGCGGCTCGCGGGTGGGCCGGCGCGTGCCCTTGGCGGCGGGGTTCGTCATGGGCCTGTCGCCCTGCGCGCCGCTGCTGGCCGCCCTGGCCGGCGCCGCGGAGCGCGGGCCGCTGGGGGCCTTGGCGCTCATGGTATCGTTCTTTGTGGCCAGCTCCTGGGCGCTGCTGCCGTTGGTCGGCGCCTATCTGCCGGCGCGGCGCGAGCGGCTGCGCGGCATGGCCGAGGTGGCCCTGGTCTTTGCCGGGCTGGCGTTTATGGTGCAGGGCGGCCTGCTGCTCCTGCGATGAGGTACCCGCTGACATGACCGTGACACGCAAGATCACCCTCACCCGGCGCGCGGTGCAGATCGTCTGCTTCGTGCTGCTGATGTACGGCGGGTTCCTGTGGGCGCCGGTGGGCGGCCCGCTGGGCAAGATCCCTGGCGGCTCGCCGCGCACCACGACCTATGCGCGCGATCGCATCCTGTGGGTCTCGGGCAAGGAGTCGGTCATCGACTTCTACGTGCCGTTCCTGTCGTGCCGGTTCACGGCCAAGGGCGGCCTGTTCAAGTCGTGCTCGGTGCACTTCTTCTCCGAGAACTTCACCTGGCGCACCAGCCTCAAGCTGATGATGCCGCACATCCTGTTCCTCGTGACGCTGATGGTGCTGGCCGGGCGGTTCTGGTGCGGGTGGTTCTGTCCACTCGGCGCCATCATGGACTTCATGACCTGGATCAGGCGCTTAGCCGGCTGGCCTAGACGTTACCTCAGCCCAGCCTGGCAGCGCTTCCTGACCAACACCGGCCATGTCGTGCTGTGGGTGTGCATCGCCGTGGCCATCCTCATCTCGTTCCCCTTCCTGGGCACGGGCGCCAACGACTCGCTGTTCCTGCTCTACTGCCAGTTCTGTCCGGCGCGGCTCATCTATCCGCTGCTGGGCGGCGTCAATCCCTGCTGGTACGACAAGACGACGACCATCACCTACATCCTCAGTTGGTGCGGCTGGGCCACGCTGGCGGTGTTCTTCCTGGGCATCTGGTTCCCCCGGTTCTGGTGCCGCGTCTGCGCCATCGGCACGCTCAGCGGCTACTTCAACCGCGGCTCGCTGCTGTCGTTGGACAAGAAGGCCCGAGCCTGCACCTCGTGCGGCACCTGCGCGCGCAACTGCCCGGTCGATATCGAGGCCGTCTACCGCGACCGGCGCGGCAACATCGTCACCGACCCACGCTGCCAGCTGTGTCTCCAGTGCCTTGAGGACTGTCCCGAAGAGGGCTGCCTCGAGGTCAAGTTCCTCGGCAAACGGATCATCTCCTCATGACCAACAGTCTCTCGTACTTCCGCGATATGGTCACCACCGACCGCCGCGCTCGCGAACTCGCCGACGACCCGCGCCGGGTGGTCGGCACGTTCTGCAACTTCGTGCCCGAGGAGCTGATCCTCGCGGTCGGCGCGGTGTCGGTCCGGCTCTGTTCGGGTGATGCCGACGCCGCCACCGCCTCGGAGACCATCCTGCCGCGCGAGGTCTGCTCCGCGGTGCGCGCCACGGCCGGCGCGGTGGCCGGCGGCGCGGGCCTGTATGGCCGCGCCGACCTGCTGGTCATGCCCACGCCGTGCGACGGCAAGAAGAAGCTCGGCTCGGTCCTGGCCTCCATTCGCCCCCTGCACGTGCTCGATCTGCCGCCGCGCAAGGACTCGCCCGGCGCCAAGCCCTTCTGGCGTCAGCAGGTGGGCCTGCTGGCCGAACGGCTCGAAGCGCTCACCGGCCACCGGCTCAAGCGCACCGCCCTGCGCGCCGCCATCGACCTGCTCAACCGCCGTCAGGCCGCCTATCGCCGGTTCCTGGGGCTGCGCGCACAGGGCTTGGTGGGCGGTGCCGACGGGCTGATGGTGGCGCAGGCCTCGTTCGTCGCCGACCCCGCGGAGTACACCGATCAGCTCAACCTGCTGTGCGACGAACTGGCCCAGCTGCCTACCAACGGGAAGACCGGCCCGCGGCTGCTGCTCACCGGCGCGCCGATCATCTGGCCGAACCACAAGGTCATCGACCTGATCGAGTCAGCCGGCGGCAAGGTCGTGGCCGACGAGCTGTGCTCGGGCACGCAGCGGCTCTATCAGCCCACGGAGATCCGCGAGAACTCGCTGCCGGAACTGATCGGCGCCGTCGCTGACAAGGTCCTGCTGCCGTGTACCTGTCCCTGCTTCGTCGATGGCACCGACCGCATGAACCGATTGCTGGAGCTGGTCGACGAGCATCGGGTGGACGGTGTGGTCTATCACAACCAACGGTTGTGCGCGCTGTTCGACATCGAGTCGATGGCCGTCGGCCAGGCCCTGCGCGACAAACGAGTGCCGCTGCTTGCCCTGCAGACCGACTTCAGCAAAGAGGACGTCGGCCAACTGCGCAACCGCGTCGATGCTTTCATGGAGATGATCTCGTGAGTCTCTTCGCCGGTATCGACATCGGTAGCCTGTCCTGCGAGGCAGTCATTCTGGACGGCAACAGCCAGGTCGTGGCCACGGCGCAGACGCTCACCGGCGCGCGCAGTGGCGTGGCCATCGAGCGCGCCATGGGCGACGCACTGGCCGCCGCGGGCGTTGGCCGCGAGGAGTTGTCGGCGCTCGTCGCCACGGGCTACGGTCGCGAGCGCGTCGACGGCCGCAGCCGCGCGGTCACCGAGATCACCTGCCATGCGCGCGGCGCCTATCACCTCTTCCCCGGCACGCGCCTTCTGATCGACGTGGGCGGCCAGGACTGCAAGGCGGTACGCCTGGGCGACGACGGCCGCGTGATCGACTTCGCCATGAACGACAAGTGCGCCGCCGGCACCGGCCGCTTCTTCGAGGTGGTGGCGCGCGCGCTGGAGATCGACCTGGACGACTTCGGGCCGCTGGCCTTGCAGGCCACGCGCGTCGTGCCGCTAAGCACCGTCTGCACGGTCTTCGCCGAGAGCGAGGTGGTCTCGCTGGTGGCCCAGGACGAGCCCACCGCCAACCTCTGCGCGGGCCTCTGCGCGGCGGCGGCGGAGCGAGTGCGCGCGCTGGTGCAGCGGGTCGGCCCGGCGACCGAAGTCACCGCCACGGGTGGCGGCGCCCTGAACGTGGGGCTGGTCCGGGCCCTGGAAACCGTGCTCGGCGTGAACATCAACGTGCCCGAGCGCCCGCAACTCGCCGGCGCGCTGGGCGCGGCGCTGCTGGGATTGGAGAGCTGTCATGCGACCGTGTAAGTTGCTCTGGCTTCTGGCCGCCGCGCTGCCGGCGCTAGCCGGCGAGCAGTATGCCACCTGGGACAAGCTCTTCCTCAAGCCCCAGGTGCCCATGGTCGCCATCGCGCCCGAGGGCACGGTGACGCTGCTGGCCTATCACCAGTACCCCGCGGCCATGCACAACCTGCGCGCGGCCGCGACCAGCGAGCAACTGACCCTCACAGTGCGCGCCGTGCCCATGTCGGACAAGACGCTGGTGGGCCGCGATCCCGCCACGCTGGCCGAGATGCCGCCCACCGAAATCCACAGCTTCGAACTGCACGCCGTGCGCCGCGCAGGCGCCGCCGCCGCGGATGTGGCCAAGGTGACCGTCACCTTCACCGCCGACGAACTGCGCGAGCCGCTGGCCTGGGACATGGTTGTACCGCTGAACAAGGCCGGCGAGAAGCAGGCCAATGACCCGCTGACCATGCCCGCGGGCGAGGTGCAGGTGGTCGTTGTGCGCAGCAGCAAGGCCGTGTTCGCCTATCAGGTCGCCCTATGCCTGCTGCTGCTCGCCTGGTGGTGGCGACGCAAGGCGATGATCGGCTCGCGCGTGGTGCGTGAGAAGCCGGCCCGCCGCGAGCCGGCTTCTCGACGCTGATCCTAGTCGAGCCAGCGCACCTGGCCGCTGCCTAGCTCGTAGACGGCGCCCACCACCCGCGTGTGCCCCGCCGAGACGGCTTCGGTCATCGGGCCGGCACTGGTGCGGAGCAGCGCCACCGTGCGCTTGACCTGCGCGGTGACGGCGTTGGGCAGCAGGTCGCCGGGCAGCTTCTTGGCGTCCTCGACAGCGGGCGTAATGGCCTTGACCAGCGCGCCGATACCGCCCTCGGGCGCCGCGCCACCGGCCTGCACACACTCCATCGTGGCCTTGACCGCGCCGCATTTGCTGTGCCCCATGACCACCACCAACGGCACATGCAGGTGCTCGACGGCATACTCCACCGAACCCAGCGCCACCTGATCGACGACTTCGCCCGCCGTGCGCACCACGAACAGGTCACCCAGGCCGAAGTCGAACAGCAGTTCCGGCGGCACCCGCGAGTCCGAGCAGGTGACCACCACCGCAAACGGCGTCTGGCCGGCATCGAGCTTGGCCCGCAAGGCCGCGGTCTGGTCCGGGTGCACCGCCCGGCCCGCGGCGAACCGCGCATTCCCCTCCTTGAGCCGAGCCGCCCCATCCGCGCCGCCGTGGCCGCCAGCCGCCACGCCCAGACCAACCGCAACGAACAGAGCTACGCCTCCGACCGCCCACGTCCGCAACCCAAACCGACGTCGCATACCGGTCTCCTTGGCGCCACACAGGGCCACCAGACTAGACATCGGTTGGATGGGCCGCAAGCGATGGCCGCCACGTAACGCGGATGTGGCCGCCGGGGCCTGGTCAGCGCGCTGGCGCTTCGGGCGGGTGCGTTGCCAGCAGCCGCTTGAGCAACGGCGGCGCCAGCACCGAGGTCAGTAGCGACATGGCGATGATGAGCGCATAGGTGCTGCCGCCGAAGACCCCGGCGCGCTGGCCCAGACTGGCCACGATGATGCCGACTTCGCCGCGCGGGACCATGCCCACACCCACGATGAGCGCCGATCGCCGACCCAGGCGACGCGCGCCCAGGCCGCAGCCCAGCAGCTTGCCAGCCACGGCCAGGCCTGTGATCAGCACCAGCGCGCCGAGCACCGGCCAACTCGCCAGCTGACGCAACTCCACCTGGGCACCCGTGACGACGAAGAAGAACGGGACCAAGAACGCCATGAGTGCCTGCACCTGGTGTTCCAGCACAGCGCGTTGCTTGGCCTCCGCGGCGACCATGCCGGCCAGGAAGGCGCCAATGATCGCGGCCAGGCCCAGGTAAGCCGCCGCCAGCGCCAGCCCCAGGCACAGGGCCAGACACAAGCTGAGCGGCGAGTGGGCGCTGATCGGCGCGTCCAGCGCAGCCGACGAGCGGCGCATCACCCGCGTGCCCACCACCGCCACCAGCACCACGAAGCCGACCGCCTGCCCGAGCACCAGCAGCAGGCCAGCCACATTGACCCTGCCTCCGCCCTGAATGGCGCTGACCACACCCAGCAGGAGCATGGCGAGGATATCGTCAATCACCGCGGCACCCAGGATCACACGGCTCTCGAGGCGGTTCAACGCACCCAGCTCGGCCAGTACCCGCGCCGTGATACCGGCCGATGTGGCCACGAACGCCGCGGCGACGAAGGCAGACTGAGCAGTGCCGAAGCCCGCGGCCAGCGCCCAGGCAGCTCCCAGGATGAACGGCGCCACCACGCCGGCCACACCGACCGACAGGGCCGTGCCCCCCACCTCGCGCAGATCGTCCAGACGCGTCTCCAGCCCGACCGAGAAAAGCAGCAGCACGGCACCGATCTCGGCCAGCACCGACAGCGGCTCGTTGATGGCCACCCAGCCGAACACGGCCGGGCCGATCAGGCAGCCCGCGGCGATCTCACCGACCACGGCGGGCAGCTTGAGCCGCTGGGCCAACTCCGCGCCGACCTGGGCAGCGACGAAGACCACGAAAAGGCTGAGCAGGACGTCGGTGGCAGGATGGGCGGATGGGGGCAACGGTCTCTCCAGGCACGGCCGTTGGGCTCGGGCCGAATGCGGTTGGCGCTCAGTCGCCGGCCGGCGGGATGGCCTCCACGGGCACAAAGCCGTTGGCGCCCGCCACCGGACTGATCACAGACTTGATCAGCAGCGAGATGTCCGGCCGGACATACGTCCTGAGCGCCTGCTGCATGGCCTGAACCTCGGCCGGCTCGATGGGCCAGGGCGTCTCCACCTCGGCGTAGACCAGCAGCCGGTGCGGCTGGACGCGCGGGCGGACGGTCGACACCGTGGCGGTCGGATGCCGCAGGGCCACCTGGTTGGCCAGCGCCTGTTGCAGCCGGCGGAGCAAGGCCAGCTCGGCGCCGGTCGGCTCGGGCGGCAGATCGGGGTCGACAAAGCCCTGCGACGTGGCCACGCGGGCCAGCACCGAGCGGACCACCAGCCTGGTCGGCCGGCCGAGCTTCTCGGACAGCGCGGCTTGCAGATCGGCCACCTGGTCCGGCACGACCAGCTCAGGGGTGCGCACATCGGCCACGAACTGCAGTTGACCCGCCTCGTCGCGCCGGCGCAGACTCACCAGCTCCGCGCCGGACACCGCGCCGAGGCGCTCGGACAACACGCTCGTCGCCTCCTTGAGCATCTTGGCTTCGCGCGTGACGGTCGTCTCTTGGTCGGGCTTGGCCCGCAGTGTGTAAACCGGCCCGTTGGCATCGGCATCCTTGGACGACAGCGAGCGCACCACCAGGTGGATGCGCGGGTCCACCCCGCGCCGCAGGTCCTGCTCGATCTCGGCCACCTGGCGCGGCGCGAACTCCTGCGGGGTGAGCACCACCGCCACGACATCGGTCTGCTCCGGCCCACGGTCGTAGGTCAGCGAGTCGAGTTGCGCGCCAGCCGTCTGGCCGAGCGCCGCCACCACGCGCTGCTCCACCTGGTCGCGGAAGTGGCGATCGGCAATCAGGCCCAGGAAGGTGCGTGTCATGAACACCGTCACCGCCACCAGCGCCAACAGACTGATCCCGAACCGCCGCAACAGCCGGCCCGCCGAGAGAGCGCTCCCACCGCGGCACTGAGCAATGCCCGTCACGAGAAAGAGCAGCGACGCGGCCATCTGGATGGCCACCAGGTTGGCCAGGAACAAGAGCATAGCGCCCTTGGCCAGCTCTGGACGATGAGCGCCCAGACATAGACCGCACGTGGCCAGCGGCGGCACCAGCGCCACGGCGATGGCCACGCCCGGCAGCGAGGTGCTCACGCGCGCATCGGCCATGGCATACGCGCCCGCGCAGCCCGCCGCCAACGCGATCAAGATGTCGTAGAGCGTCGGCTGCGTGCGCGCCATGACCTCGGAGCCGAGCCCCAGACTGAGCGGCACCCGGCCGATCAGGTAGGCCAGCAGCAGACACAACAGGACGCCGAGCGACTCGGTCACCAGGGCCCGCCCGGCCAGCCGCCGGTCGCCGGCCGCCAAACCCAGCGCCAGTCCCAGAATGGGACCCATCAGCGGCGCCACGATCATCGCGCCGATGACCACCGCCGTGCTGTTGGCCAACAGGCCAAACGAGGCGATGGCCGCGGACAGCGCGGCCAGCACGTAGTAAGCCCGGTCCCCACGGGCCATTTCCACTACCGCGTCATACGCGGTCTGGAGTCGCGCGGTGTGCTCCGCGCTGTGCTCGGCCGGCGTAGCCCTAGCCACTGTCCACCCTCGTGTTCGCGCGTCCCTCGCCAGGGCGCTCCCGGGCTCACCACTGAACCGCCAAACCCGACAGCCTGTTAAGGCATTTTGGCACACGCCGACCAGGTTCGGCGCCGCTTGGCCTCGCATGGCGGAACCACGGCCCGCGCCAGCGCGTCCATATCATACCACGATACACCACGGAGGCCGGTAGGCCACCCGCGGCGGGCCGGTCGGTCGGCCCCGATTCCCGCCAGGAGGCTACCATGGCGCGCGTACACACCACTCTGTCGCCAGCGACGTCCGCTCGGACAGAAGCCCGGTGCATCCACCATCTTGAGCACCTCTGCGACCTGCCGCGGACCGAACTGCGCCAACTGGCGCAGGTGACACGGCACTTCCCCTTCCGTGCCAGCAACTACTACCTGGGGCTCATTGACTGGTCTGACCCCGCCGATCCCATCCGCCGACTGATCGTGCCGAACCGCGCCGAAGTAGAGCCGTGGGGCACGCGCGACGCCAGCCACGAGCAGGACTACACTGTCGCGCCTGGCGTGCAGCACAAGTACCCCTCGACGGTCCTGTTTCTGTGCAGCAGCCAGTGCGGCGGACTGTGTCGCTACTGCTTCCGCAAGCGGTTGTTCGGCGCAGCGCGCGAGCACATCAAGTTCGACATCGTCGAGGCCCTGGCCTACGTCGCCGCGCGGCCCCAGGTCAGCAACGTACTGCTGACCGGCGGCGATCCCCTGATGTTGCCCACGGGGCAACTGAGCCGCATCATCGCCAGCCTGTGGGAGATACCGCATGTGCGGATCATCCGCATCGGGTCCAAGATGCCGGCCTTCGATCCCGATCGCATTGGCTCTGACCACGAGTTGCTGCAAACGCTCGATCACTACGGCAGCGGCCACGCGCGTATCCAGGTGATGACCCACTTCGACCATCCCCGCGAGTTGACGCCCCGCGCGCTGTGTGCCCTGCAGGCACTGCACGCACACGGCGTCGCTACCGTCAACCAGTGCCCGATCTCGGCCGGCATCAATGACGATCCACTCGTGCTGCGCGCGTTGTTTGAGGCCTTGTCCTACGCCAACTGCCCACAGTATTACGCCTTCGCGGTACGCCCGACGGCCGGCAATAAGCCCTTCAGGGTGCCGTTGGTGCGGGCCTATGAGCTCTTCGGCCACGCCATCGCCGGCATCCCCGGCCTGGCCAAGACAGCACGGCTGGTCATGTCGCACGCCAGCGGCAAGATCGAGATCGTCGGCCTCGACAGCAACCGCATCTACCTGCGCTACCACCGCGCCTTCGCCCCCGCCGACCGCGGGCGCTTCTTCGCCTGCCGCCGCGATGACAACGCGTTCTGGCTCGACGACCTGCAGGTCGACAACGGAATCGCCGCCGCGTGCTGAGCCGCCAGACGCCAGATCGCAGACGCCTTGCGTCCGCGCTCCGTCTATGCTACAGTCACTTATACGTATAGGCTAGAGCAACGGAGGCAGTGTGGCACGCAAGGCGACAAGTGTGGATGTGGCGCGGCTGGCGGGTGTCTCGCAGGCCACGGTGTCGTATGTGCTCAATGGGCGCGTCGACCAGAGCATTCGCGAGGAGACGCGCAGCCGGGTGCTCGACGCGGCGCGTGAGCTGGGCTACCAGGCCAATCTGGCGGCGCGGGCGCTGGTCACTGGCCGCACGCAGATGATCGCCCTGTGGGTGCCCTATGCGTTCCACAGTGTGTTCGGCCACATCGTCGAGCAGGTCATGGGGCAGGCGCGCGGCAGCGACTACCGCATCCTGGTCGTGCAGATCTACGACGAGACGCCGCAGACCATGCTCACCGGCGCGCTGCGCGCCACGTTGCAGGTCGATGGCATTCTGGCCTTCGACGCATTCGGGCTGGCGGAGTCGATGCTCGACGCGGCGCCGCATCTGCCGCCGCTGGTCACCTTCGGCCCGACCTGGTCGCCGCGCACGGACCACGTCGGCGTGGACCTCGGCGGCGGCAGCGTGACCGCCGTGCGGCACCTGCTGGCGCGCGGCTGCCGGCGCGTCGCCTTCGCCGGCTTCGCCGACCGGCTGTGGCCAGGCGAGGCGCGCTACGATGCCTACCTCCGCGTGCTCGGCGAGGCCGGGCTGGAGCCGTGCGTCATCCCACTCGAGCGCGGCGATTACGACGACAGCTACCGCGCCGTGCGAGACTGGTTCGCCGCCGACCGCGCGGTGGACGGCCTGTTCTGCTGGAACGACGAGGCCGCCATCGGCGCGGTGCGCGCCTTGGCCGACCTGGGCGTACGAGTGCCCGACGACGTGGCCGTGATCGGCTCCGACGGCGTGCGCGAGACGGCCTTCACCTCGCCCACGCTAAGCACCATGGCCCAGCCCTTCGCGGCCATGTGCGAGTTAGCCTGGAACTACCTGCGGCAGCGGCTGGACCAGCCCGACCTGCCGCTGCAACAGACCGTGTTGCCCATGGATCTGGTGGAGCGCGCCTCCACTGAGCGGGTCTGACATGATCCTCCACAGATAACACAGACGGACGATCCGATCATCTGTGCAATCTGCGCAGTCTGTGGATGAGTCGTTGCCTTTGACGCGAGAGCGGAATGGAGACTGCGATGTCACGAGGTAGCCAGCGAGTGTGGCTGTGCCTGAGTCTGGCGATGACGGCGTTGAGTGCCGCGCCGGTCAGGTTCGGCGAGACCATCGGCCTGGGCGTCAAGTTCAGCCAGGGCCAGCCCCTGAGCCAACTGCCCGACCTGAAGGAGTTGGGCGTGCGCTGGGTGCGTGACGGCGTCGACTGGCCGACCATCGAGCCGACGGCCGGCAACTACCTGCCGGCCTTCCCGGCCGACTTCGCGCAGCGGCTGGCCTTCTACCGCGCCAACCACATCGGCGTCGACTTCCTGCTGGCCTACAGCAACCCCAAGGCCTACCCCAACACCGCCGACAAGCCGCGCAACGAGTACGACGCCGCGGCCTACGGGCGCTACGCCGGCCAGGTGGCCCGGCTGATGAAGGCGTCGGGCGTGGAGTTCGTGCTGGAAGTCTGGAACGAGCCGCACAACTCGCTGCAGAAGCCGTTCGGCGGCGAGTGGCAGGGCAAGCTGCCTTCGGCCTGGGTCGACCAGTACGTGAAGATGGTCGAGGAGACGGTCAAGAACGTGGCCGCCGTGGACCCGGCCATCACCGTGCTTAGCCAGGACGACATGTGGATCTGCACCTACTGGTTCCTGGAGAAGGGCCTGCCATCGGCGCTCGGCGGCCTGAGCTTCCATCCCTACCAGGGCCTGCCCGAGCAGGCGGCGGTGCGCGCCGACACGGACTGGTGCCGCCCATACCAGTGCACCGACGCCGACGGCTCGTATGCCTCGGCCGTGCGCCGGCTGCGCGAGTTCGGCGCGGGGAAGCTGGGCCATACGCCGCAGATGTGGGCTACGGAGGCCGGTTACGAGACCGGCGGCAAGTCGGCCAAGGGGCCGATCAGCGAAGAGACCATCGCCGCGTATGTGCCGCGCACGTTCATCGTCAACGCCGCGGCCGGCGTGGACAAGATGCTCTGGTTCAGCTCGTTCGACGGGCCCGACGGGCCCATGGGCCTGACGGACAACCAGGGCCGCCACCGCAAGCAGTACGACGCGTTCCGCACCATGAGCGCGCAGCTGCGCGACTGCACACTGGTTCGGCAGGTCGCCGGCGCCGATGATCCCGTGTCAGGCCTGCAGGCCTTCCTCTTCCAGGGGCCCGACGGCTACCGGCTCGCGGCGTGGTGCATCGACGGCACCACGCCGGCGCTACTGGGCAAGGCCGGCGGCACGGCCATCCACGCGGTGGATGTCATGGGCCAGCCCGCGGCGCTGACCGCGCCCGTGGACGGCACGCGCCGCGTGTCGCTGGGCATCGCCCCGCTGTATATCAGCGGCGTGCCCGCCGATGTGACCCTGGCGCCGGTGCCCAAGCCGGTCGTCACGGCGCGGCTCGACGACCTGATCGATGGCGAGACCGACTGGACCGCGGGCGATGCCACGCTGGAAGTGCTGCCCGACGGCGCCGTGCCCGGCCGACCGACCTTTCGCTACACGGTCGACCTGAGCAAGGGTTGGCACTGGAACGCGCTGACCAAGCCGCTGGGCGACCTGAACGTGGCGGATGTCTCGGCTGTCCGCATGAAGGTCAAGACGCCCACGGCCTGCACCATGGACATCCTCTTTGTGGACGGCACCGGCCAGTCGCACATCGTGCATCAGCAGCCGGTGAACGCTGATGGTGCGTGGCACGACATGACCATCGAGCCCCGGCGCATCGCGGGTGGCGAGCACTGGGGCGGCGCCAACGACGCGGTCTGGCACGGTCCGCCGACCAGCATGGCCATCCTGTTCGGCACGCCGACGCCGGGCAAACTGGTGGTCGACATCAGTGACGCTCGCGCCGAAGCCACGCCCGCCGTAGTGGCGCAGCCGGCGGCCTGGAAAGCAGACTTCGAGGCGGGGGACACGCTGCCCGCGGGCTGGACGAGCGCCGGCGCCGTCAGCATCGACGCCAAGGACGGCCTGAAGGGCGGCCGCTCGCTGCTGCTGACGCTGCCGGTCACGGCCACGGTCGGCGCGCCCATCACCGCCACCGGTCCGACCTTCGCCGTGACGACCGGCCAGTGGCGCTTTGCCGGCATGGCGCGCAGCGACCTCAAGTCGCCCGACGACTCCTTCGCCGGCGTGGTCACGCTGAGCCTGCTCAACGCCGCCGGCGCCGTGGTGCAGGCCGTCGATCTCGCTCAGCTCTTTGGTCAGCACGACTGGCAGGCATTGGCCGAGACGGTCGAAGTGCCCGCCGGCGTGACCAGCGCACGCTTTGCCGTGCGACTCAACAAACCCAGCGGGCGCTTCTGGGTCGACGACCTGAGCGCGGCCTTCCTGGCGCCGGCCACCAGCGGCGACACGCGCGTGGCCCGGCTGATCTTCGGCACCAGCGCGCTGGGCAACCTGTGGTATCCGGGCGACCCGCGTAAGGTGGAAGTGCGCGTGGAGTCCACCAAGCCGCTGCTGGCCGCGCAACGCATGGTCACCTACGAACTCCGCGACTACTGGGGCGCGCCGCAAACCCAGCCGGCGGCGGTGGCCGAGGAACGCAAGTCGGCCGAGCGCTTCCTCTACGTTGGCGAGATCGACCTCAGCGCGGCGCCCATGGAGACCGGCCGCTACTACGAGATCCACGGCGCCGTGGCGCGGCCGGGCAACACGCCCTTCGAGAACTACAGCGCGTTGGCCGTGCTGCCCGAGGCGCCGGCACGCCGGTACCGGCCCGAGGACGTGCCGTTCACCAGCCGCGACTGGGACAACCGGCTCACGCCCTACCTGCTCTTGACCGACCGCGTGGGCATCCGGGTGGCCGGGCTGTGGGGCGGCTGGTCCGAGAAGCCGCCGTACAACCCCGAGGCGCCCGGCATCGATGTGGTCGCCAAGACCGGCATGGGCTTCCTGAGCGGCACGCCGAGCTCGACCATCGAAGCCGGCAAGAGCACCTACGATGAGGCCGCCCTGCGCGGCGGCGTGGCCCGCTTCATCGAGGCGTTCGGCAAGAACCGGCCGATGTACATCAGTCTGGGCAATGAGCCCTCGGGCAGCGGCGAGCAGGTGCTCCGCAATGTCGCCGCCTACAAGATCGTTTACGAAGAGATCAAGCGCATCGACCCGTCCATTTTCGTGGTCGGCACGTCCATCGGACCGACCGAGGAGTACTTTAGGGCCGGGTTCGGCAAGTACTGCGATGCCTATGACTTCCACACCTACGCCGGCGTGGACGACATCCGCGGCGCGTTCGCGCAGTACCGCGAGCTGATGCGCCGGTACGGCCCGGTCAAGCCCATCTGGTCGACCGAGATGGGCATGAACAGCCAGGGCGTGGCGCGCAACGTGGTGGCCGCGCTGATGATCAAGAAGTTCGCCATCTTCTTCGCCGAAGGCGGCCAGAACTGCTCGTGGTTCGACTTCCTCTACCCCGACGACAACGGCACCAACGCCAACAGCGCCTCGGCGGCCCACGACGTGTTCGACTCCCGCTACAGCCGCTACGCGCCCAAGCTCACAGCCATCTCGCTGTACGACATCGTCAACGCCATCGGCGCCAAGAAGTTCGTCGCCGAGAAGGCCTATGCCAACGGCGTCAGCGCGTTCCTGTTCCGCGATCGCGACGGCCGGGCGCTGCAGATCCTGTGGCGCGACCAGGGCCGCGTCGACGTAGCCCTGCCGCTGGCCGGCGCGGACGTGGTGCGCGTGACGCTGCTCGACGGCACGCGCCGCACGCTCAACGCCAAGACTGGCGCGCTCACGCTCAGTGTGGGCAGCGAACCGCTGCTGCTCGAGTATGACGGCGGGCCCAAGACGCTGGCCGAGAAGCTGGATGCACCGCTGGCCACGGTCGACGTGCCCACCGCGCTGCGCGGCGCGACCAGCACCGTCAAGGTGGCCCTGGCCGGCGCGAACGCCGACGAGGTCGGCCTGCTGGTGCCGCCGTTCTGGACCGTGCGCCGGCTGGCGCCGACCACCGAGGGCGGACGGCGCGTGCTGCCGTTCGAGGTCACCACGCCGGAGAACGGCGCGGCGCGTGAGGCGTCGTACACGGTGACCCTGGGCAGCCGCGGCGAGCTGTATGCCCGCGCGCCGGTGGCCGGCCGCCTGTCGGCCGAACTGCGCCCGCTGCCGGCTTATGACGGCAAGCCCGCGGGCGTGCGCCTGACCATCACCAACAACGGCCAGACCCCGCAGGACGTGCGCTACGCCGTCTCGCCCGAACGCGAGCAGGCCCTGGCCAAGGGCCAGTTCGGTGCAGCCATGCCGTCGTCGGCGCAGTTCGCCAAGGCGGCGTCCGGCACGGTGGCCGTGGCCGGCGGCAAATCCGTCGACCTCGACCTGCCGTTGGCCGGCGCCGACCCCATCCGGCTGTACCGCGTGCAGGCCAC
>JACRKZ010000067.1 GCA_016235455.1 Armatimonadota bacterium
CGCGCAACTGGTCCGTGGCACGGGCCAGCGACACATAGCGCGACTGGATCTGCTGCACCCCGGCCGCGGCACCCAGCAGCGCGACGACGAAGAGCGCCACCAGGCTAATGAGCAGCTTGCCGCGCCGCTGCCATTGGGCCAACGCCTCGCTCTCGTCGACCTTGGTGATCAGGATCCAGGGGGTGCTCGGCACCTCGTGGAGCGCGGCCAGGACGCGGACGCCGCTGTAATCGAGGCCGCGCACCGCGCCGCGCTGGCCGAGCACCGCCCTGACCGACGGCACCTCGGTGCTCGACAGCGGGATCCGCAGCTTGACCGCCGCATCCTTGGCCCGCCGCAAACGGTTGAGGTAGAGCACGGACTCACCGTCGCGCCGCACCAGCAGCGTCTCGGCCGACCTGCTGGCGGTGGGCCACCAGTTCACCGCGTTGAGCAGCAGATCGTCGGCGTCCGCCCACAGGACGAGCGCGCCGAGCGGGCCGCTCCCGGCCGCAACGCCGTCGTAGACCGGCGCCACGAGCAGGAGGTAGGCTTGCTCGGAGTCTGCCGACCGCACCAAGTCGGACATGATGGGACGACGGGCGGCGAAGGCTTGCGCCAGCGGCTCGCCCAGGTCGTTGTCGACGCGACGGTCGCGGCCAGAGACGCTTGCCACCGCTCGGCCGCGCGGGTCGACCAGGGCGCAGCGCGCGTAACCGTACTGAGTGATCAGTTCGGTCAGATACGACGTCACGCCAACCTCGGCCCGCTCGCTGAGCCGCGGCGAGCGCTCGCGCAGCGCTTCCCACAGCAGCGGCCCGCGGCCGAACATGCCGGCGTCGGACAGCCGGTCATCGCGCCACTGCGTGGCTTGCCTGATCTTGAGTTGCGCGATGTTGTCCAAGTCGACCAGAACGCGCCGTTGCTCCGACTCAGCCTGCCCGCGGTAGAGGGCGATGCCGGCCACCGCGGCCAGGAGCGCCAGGATAACCAGCGCCACCCAGTACGGACGAGGCTGCGCGACCGCAGTGGGTGCTGCGTCGGTTACGGCCCGCTCTGGGCTCGGCGCGCTCATCTGCTGGCCTTAGACTCCAGCACACCCCCCGCGAGACGGCCCGTCACGTGCCCGGCTCGCGCCGACGCCGACGGGTCGTCTCGCTCACTGTACATCCGCCTAGCCGCGACCGCAGCAGACCTTGTACTTCTTGCCGCTGCCGCAGGGGCAGGGGTCGTTGCGCCCGACCTTGTCGACCGTCACCGTCTTGGCCGCCGCCGGCTCGTCCAAGGACGGGCCCGAGCGCTTCGCCGACGCTGGCCGGCGGGCCCCGCCGCCAGCATTGGACCGCGGGGCCATGGGCTGCGGCGCCGGCGTATGCGACCCGGTCAACTCCTCGGCCTTGGCCGCCAGTTCCTGCACGTTCTGGTAGTTCACCGAGATCTGCAGGCCCAGTCGGCCGTAGCGGTGCATCTCGGTCAGTTCCTCGTCGGTGGTCTCGAACAAGCCCATCACCACCGTCTCGGCGACCCGGCCCAGCATGTTATCGAACATCTGGCGGCCCTCCTTGCGGTAGGCGATGAACGGGTCGGTCTGGGCATAGCCGCGCAGCCCGATACCCTCGCGCAGGTAGTCCATGGCCTCCAGGTGGTTGCACCAGTTGGTATCGATGGCCTCCAACATGAGCCGGCGCTCAAGCTGGCGCGGCACGTCCTCCAGGGCCACGGCCTTGACAAAGGCTCGCGGCTCCTCCTGGAACTCGCTCCACAAGCGCGCGCGTAGCGCCTCGGTGACCAGCTTCTCATCGAGCAGATACGGCTCGATCTCGCCCAGCTCGGGCCAGTGCGAGGTGATCTGCTTGGCCACCGGCTCCAGTTCCTCGGGGCCGCCCGCGCCACCGGGTCGGATGCGGTCGATGACCCGGCGCAGCTCGGTCTCGTCGGTCTCGATGCCCTGGCTCGCCAGTTGCTCGGCCACCACCAGCGCCAGCTCCTCGAGCCGCGCGCCGGCGATGGCTTGTGACGTGGTGCGCGTGTCGCGCGGCCAGTGCTCGTTGAGTGAGCTCGCCAGCCGCTCCAGGCTGGCATACTCTGCGATGGCGTCACTCACGCTGTGGACCAGGCGTTGCCGCGTGGTCTCGCGCACGAACTCCGGCTCGTGACCGTCGAACGCGCCGCGCAGCACGCCCAGCGCCGTGTCGTAGAGGTCACCCGCGCTCAGCCCGCTCAGTTCGGCCGCCGAAAGCCGGCCAGCGATGGGCCAGTCGCGTTCGAGCGCGTCGACGAAGGCCTGCGTGTCCCAGCGGTCGGCGGCGATCTCGGGGTTGCAGGACGTGCTCTGCTCACTACGCACGCTCTGGCGCAGCCAGCGCCGCATGGTCTCCTGGTTGAAGGCGCGCAGCAGATCCACACTGGCGGGATCGCCACCCGGCGCCAACCCCCAGCGGTCGCGCACGGCCGCCGCGTCGCCCCCGGCCAGGTCGGCGTCGAGCCGCAGCCGGGCCGTCTGCTCGGCAAACTCGGTACCGCCTTGGTGCGCCGCCTCGACCACATAGGCCCGCAGCGCCTCGCGCACCTGCTCGTAGTTGCCCACGGCCAGCCGCGCGTCGTCCAGTTCGCCGATGGGCCAGCGTTGCGCCAGCTCGGCGCACACCTGAACCAGGCTGCAGTGGGCCGACAGCGCCGACTCCATGCGGCTGGTCAGCCAGCCCTGCAGCCCCTCGGTGCCGTAGTCGGCATGGACCCGCGGCTCGAGGCCTTCGGCCAGCAGCAACAGCTCGCCGCGCACCAGGTCGGTGGTCAGCTGCTCGCGCAGCCGCGCCGCGGTGACCGGCGCCGCGCCCGTCCACACTTTGCCCAGGGCCGCAGCCAGCGCGTCGGCGTCCCAGCTGCCGACGGTGCGCGCCACTCCGGCCACGGCCGCGCGCAGATGCGCGCCGACCAGCTCAGCCGTGAAGGCGCTCTCGCGGTCCAGCGCGTCCAGCGCCTCACCGACGGCCAGCAGCTTGGCCACGAGTTCGTCGCGCCCGAGCTGCTTGAAGTTGCTCGGATGCAGCAGATCCTCGCGCCGCCAGCGCCGGTTGAGGTTCTGGCAGACCTGGGCCAGCACCCACGGACCGGGCTCGCCGCTCTCGGGCCAGTAGGCATCCATCGCCTCGCGCACCGAGCGCTCAAGCCACAGTGTCACCGAGCGCTTGACGAACTGCGCGCGGTCGCCGCCGAGCGCGCCCAGCACGCAGCCGGTGAGCAGCTTGCGCAGCTCGTCGAGGCTCTTGCCGCGCCAGGAGTCGGGGTTCTGGTCGGTGGTCACCGGCCAGCGCTGAGCCAGCCGTTCATACAGCGTCTGCGGCCGCCGCTCAACGCGCGTCAGCTCGGCGATATCCTCGGCCACGCGGGCCTCGACCGCCCGACCGAATGCCTCGGCACCAGCCTTGGCTCCGGCGGCCTGCTCGATCTCCTCGGCCAGCGCCGCGCCCAGCAGGCGAGCGGCGAAGGTCGGCAGGTCGACCGCGTCGGCGTACGGCAACGCCGCGTTCCAGCGACCCAGCAGGTCGGCCAGTTGCCACTGCTCGGGCTGGCCGCTCGGCACGAGCCCGGCCAGATCCAGCTCGTCCACCGTGACCCGCAGGTTGTGGAAGACCAGCCGCCGACGCAGCGCGCCGTCGGCGCCCACCATCACCTGGCGGACGCGGTCGACCATGTCCTTGTAGGCCACCGCACGCAGCGCACCCGACGACAGCTCCGCGGCATTCCCCTCGGTCAGCGGCCACTGCCCCAGCAGCGCCGTGACCAGCCGGCTGGTGTTGTAGTGCCGGCGCAGCACGTCGTCCACGCTGTCGATGATGCGGCGGTCGAGCGCGTCGCGCTGGAGCGAGGCTTCGGCCTCGGTCAATACCGGCTCGGTCAGCCGCCGGATCTCGGCCAGCGCCGCCTTGGCGTCACCGGCCAGCAAGGTGCGCAGCCGCGCCAGGTCGTGGGCCGACAAGGCCTGCCCGATTCCCCAGCGCTGATTGACCTCGGCCGCCGCGCGGTCCAGGCTGTAGTGCTGCGCCACGGCGTTGTCGAGTTGCAGCCCGAAGCGGTGCGCGGCGGTCTCGCGGATGAACGCGCGTTCCCGCTCGGCATAGAGCCGGCGCGCCTCGCCCAGCAGGTAGTCCACGATCTGCTGGTGGTTCATGGCCTCCAGCTCACGCGGCGCCAACTCACGATCGAGCGGCCAGCGGCGGCTGATCTCGTCGCACAGGCCGGCCAGGTTGAACTCGTTGCGGCGCACGTTGCCCGGCGTGTAGAGGTCCATGGCGTCGCGCAGACCATCCTCCATGTGCCGCAGCACGAAGCGCCGGATGAACCGCCACTCCTCCGCGCGGCACGCGGCGTGGAGCGCATCCTTGAGCCGCTTGCCCAACTCGTTGTAGGGCCAGCCCTTGAGCTTGCTGGCGCGCACGGCGTCGGGCCGCACGGGCCACAGCTCGCCAACGCGCTGCGACAGCTGCCGCACGTCGAAATACGTGGCCAGCGCCTGGTCGATGGTGATCTGCACGTGTTGCCGCACGGCGTCGAGCACGAAGGCATCGCGCCAAGCGTCCTCGGCCGGCGCCAGGCGCTCGGTCAGCTCGGCGGCGAGTTCGTCGTCGCTGAGACCGGTCAGCTCCTTGGCATCGAGCCGGGGCGTCGGGCGGTATTCGGCGTTGAGCCGCTCGCACAGCCGCTTCAGGTTCCAGCCCTCGTCGACCCAGGTGCGCACCTGGCGCTGGAACTCCTGCATGCGCTCGGCGGTCTCGTCGTCGGCGAAGGACTCGGTGGCCACCTCGGTCAGCGCGGCGATCAGCTCGGCCGCCGTGGTGCACTCGGCCATGGCCTCGGCCTCGAACACCGCCGGCAGCTCGAAGTGCTCATTGAGCCGGCGGCACAGGCCCGGCAGGCTGTAGTGCTCGCTGATGGCCTGCACGATGGCGCGGTCGAGCCGCAGCCGCGCGGTCTCGATGACGAACGCCGAGCCCTGAGCGCGCACGCGGCCGCGGGCGCAACTGATCATCTCACGGCGCATCTCACCGGGGCTCAGCCGTTCCAGCGCCCACGGGTCGAGGGCATCGCCCAGCGACCACTCGGTGTTGAGGCGCGCCACCAGCGACTGCAGGTCGCCGGCCTCCAGCGACTCCTCGGCGTCGCCTTCGTCCACCCCGGCGGCCATGTGCCGATGGGCGTCCTCCACGGCGCGCGCCACGACTTCCTCGATGGCCGAGAGGACCAGGGCCTCGGTCAGGTCCTCGCTCATCTCGCTCTCGACCGCGTAGAGCGCGCCCTTCAGGTCGCCGCTGAGCTGCTCGCCCGTCAGCCCACGGCCGCGCGGCAAGAGCGCGCTCAGCCGCGTGGCCAGCGTGTAGGGATCCTCGCCCACCTCGGCCGAGACCAGCTCGGCCGTGCGGTGGAAGCGATGCAGCGCGGCCTTGGCCAGGAAGTCCAGGCCGCCGGATGTCACCGCATCCTCACCGGCGCGGCGCAGCTTGTCCTCGATGACCGTGTAGTTGAACTGCTCCATCTGCCGCGCGGTGAGGCCCGGCAACGGCCACATGCGGTCCAGATCGGCCAGCAGCGCCTCCAGATGGCAGGTCACCGGCAGCCAATCGTCCACGCTGCGGTCCATCTGCCGGCGCAGTGCCTCCTGGACGAAATGCCAGCCGCCGCGCTCGAGGGCCGAAGCCGCGGCCAGGGGCAGCGCCTCGGCGATCTGCGCGGGCGACGACTTGCCGGCCAGCTCCCGAGTGAAGTCCAGAGGCCAGTCGAGCCGCAGGGCGTTGAGCGCCTCGTCGGGCACGGTGCCGTTGACGATGGCCTCCACGGCGGCCTCGACAGCGCTCGCCAGGCGGCCCGACATGACCGCCGAGATGAACTGCTTGGGCCGCTCCTCGAGCGCCTCGCGAGCCACGGCGAAGAGTACCTCGGGCACCTTGCTGTCGCCCACACCCTCCAGCCGGTCAGGCAGGTAGGCGGTCAGCGGCCACAGCGCGTTGAGCACCATGACCACCGCGGCGCGGTCGGTCACCTGGCTCAACGTCTCGTGGATGCTGGCGGCCAGCTCGAACTCGACGATGGCCCGGATGAAGTCGTTCTCCTTGTCATCGTACGAGCGGTCGGCGGCCACTTCGAGCCGCTCGGTGAGCGCCTCGCGAGAGATGCCGCGGAGGTCGTCGAAGGCCAGCTGGTCCTTGAGCGGGAAGCGCCCGTTGAGCTGCCCCCAGATCTCCTCCAGTTCCAGCTCGGTCATCTCCTTGTCCGAGGCAATGGACTCGTTGATCACCTCGCCGACCATCTCGCCCATCATGCGCGAGACAGTACTGCGCAGGTCGACGCCCTGCAGGATGCGGCCGCGCTCGGCGTAGATGTGCAGCCGCTGCACGTTCATCACGTCGTCATAGCGCAGCGTGTTCTTGCGCATGTCGAAGTTGCGGCTCTCGACCTTCTTCTGCGCGTTGTTCATCGATTTGGAGATGATTTTGGCCTCGACCGGCTGCTCGTCGGGCCACTGGTTCATCAGCAGGCCCCAGCGCTCGGGGCCGAACAGGCGCATCAACTCGTCCTGCAACGACACATAGAACCGCGCGCCGCCGGGGTCGCCCTGGCGGCCGGAACGGCCCCGCAGCTGGTTGTCGATGCGGCGGCTCTCCAGGCGCTCGGTGCCCAGGATGTGCAGACCGCCAACGGCCACCACATCCTCGTGCTCGGCCTGCCAGGCGGCGCGGATCGAGGCGATCTCGTCGAGCACCGGCTGCGGCAGTCCGCCCTGCTCGGCGGCCATAAGGCGCGCGGCCTCGGGGTCGCCCTTGAGCGCGGCGTTGATGAACAGCGTGGCCTGCAGGCTCTTGGGGTCGATGCCGCGGCGGGCCAGGGCGTCCTCGATATCCGGCTCGGGGTTGCCACCCAGCACGATGTCCGTGCCTCGGCCGGCCATGTTGGTGGCGATGGTGATGGCGCCGAGCCGACCGGCCTGGGCCACGATCTGCGCCTCGCGCTCGTGGTAACGCGCGTTCAGCACTTCGTGCGGCACGCCGTTGCGGATGACGTCGATCAGCGCGGCTTCGTCCTTGATCTGCAGGATCTCGGCCAGCAGCTTGATGTTCTCGGGCTTGTCCAGCACCGGGTCGAGCTCGACCTCGGTCAGCATGGCGGCCACGTCGCGCGGCTTCCACAGCTCCAGCGGCGGTGTCGACCGGCCGCGCAGGTCGCGGCATCGGTCCTTGCCCAGCTTCTTCTCGTGGGCCATCAGGTAGTCTTGGAACAGGCAGAACTGCAGCGCCATGCGCAGCATCTCGGGTTTGAGCCGGGCCGAGATGCGCTCCGAGGTCTCCACCGACCGTGTACCGACCAGCACCGGCTGGCGGCGGCAGTAGTACTGCACGATCTCGCAGCAGATGCCCCGGAACTTCCACTCCTCGTTCTTGTAGACGATGTCGGAGTGTTCCAGTCGGATCATGGGGCGGTTGGTGGGCACGACCGCCACGGGCATCTCGTAGATGCCCACGAACTCGGCTTCCTCGGTCTTGGCTGTACCGGTCATGCCCGAGAGCTTCTGGTACATCAGGAAGAAGTTCTGGTAGGTGACCGTGGCAATGGTCTGCTGCTCGTCCTGGATCTGCACGCGCTCCTTGGCCTCGATGGCCTGGTGCAACCCGTCGGACCAGCGCCGGCCGGCCTGCGGGCGACCGGTGAAGGTGTCGACGATGATCACGCCCAGGACGCCCCCGTCGGCCGGCCCGACGATGTAGTCGATGTCGCGCTTGTAGCAGAAGTTGGCCTTGAGCGCCGAACTGACCAGGTGCATATCCTCGATGTGCGCCGAGTCGTTGAGGTTGTCGATGCCCAGGCCGATCTCCACCTTGCGCTGGCCGTCCTCGGTCAGCGTGGCGTTCTTGACCTTCTCATCGACGATGACATCGCCCGTGGTGGCCTTGGTCTCGATGTCTTCGGTGCCCACCACCAGGCGCGTCACGACCTCCTGCACCTTGCGGTACTTCTCGACCGGCTTGCCGCGGCTGGCCGAGATGATCAGCGGCACGCGGGCCTCGTCGATAAGGATCGAGTCCACCTCGTCGATGATCGCGTAGTACAGCTCGCGGATGACCAGGTGCTCCGGCCGCCAGGCCGAGGAGTGGTCGCGCAGGTAGTCGAACCCGATCTCGTGGTTGGTGATGTAGGTGATGTCGCAGCCGTAGCTGTGCTGCCGCTCGTTGCGGTCCAGGTCGTGCTGGATGACACCCACGGTCAGGCCGAGGTAGCGGTAGATCTTGCCCATCCACTCGGCGTCGCGGCGGGCCAGGTAGTCGTTGACCGTGACCAGATGCGCGCCGCGCCCGGCCAGTGCGTTGAGCACCAGCGGCGAGGTGGCGGTCAGCGTCTTGCCTTCACCGGTCTTCATCTCCGAGATGCGGCCCTCGTGCAGCACGATGCCGCCCAACATCTGCACATCGAAGTGCCGCATGGACAGCGTGCGCTTGGCGGCCTCGCGAACCGCGGCGAAAACCTCGGGCAGATGCTCGTCGAGGATGGCCTTCTCGGCCTTGACCACTTCCTTCTCGCGCAGCCGCCGGGTCTCGGTGTCGCCCGCGGGCGGCAGGTGGACCTGGGTCTCAAGCACCTCTTCGCGCGCCTTGGCCACGCGCGAGCGGATCTTGCGCAGCCGGTCCTGGAGGTCCTGTTGGGTCAGCGTCTCGAACTCGGGCTCGAGCGCATTGATCTTGGCCACTTGCGGCCAGATGCCCTTGAGGTACTTCTCGTTGGCGTCAAACAGCGACCAAACTCGCTGCCACAAGGTGCGACGGGGCGCGTGGATCTTCGCCATCGCGGTCTCCTCTTGAATGCAAACACGACAAACAGCGGCGCGGCTGACAGCCGATTCCGCCGGGGAAAGGGGGTACGCGAAGGGGTCAGATCGTGGGTGGTCGCCAGAACCGGCTGAGGAAGCGCCGCGACTCGGGCACCGTGGGCCGCGCCTCGGCATGGAGCGCGAGGGTCAGCCGCGCCGAACCGTCGGCCGCGGCGCGCACCACGCTCCAGTAGCGCGTCGGCGCCGGCTGAGCGGTCACCGCCTCCGCACGCTTGGCGGCTGGCGCGGCGTCGATGGTACGCACAATCGACGCGCCGGGCAGGCCGCTGGCCGAGCCGAGCACCACCGCCGCGGGCGCATGTGAGAACACCGCCAGCAAGCCCAGCAGCGCAATGACGCTGCGCTGAGCCTGCCGCCGATGCCACTCATGCTGCATGGTCGGGGCGTGCATAGGTTCGTCCACTGCGTAGTGTACCCGAAGGCCGCTGGCGTGTCACGCGCCCCCAAACCCGGCGACGTAGGATGCGCTCCGGCACGGAGTTCGGGCTCCATGGGCCCGTCGCGCCGATGGCGCTCCGCCGAACCTCCGAACCGACCCCGTTTGACGATCCACCTCGCGGGGCGTAAACTGAACAGCGCGAAGCGCGGCAGCCCCGCGCCATGGTGGCGATTGATGACGGACGAACAGCGCAAGGAACTCCTCGAAACCATCCAGGACGACCCCATGGTCGACCGGGCCGAGTTGGCCGTGCGGCTGGGCATGGATGCCGCGGAGACCCAGGCCGAGGTGCAGCGCCTCGAAGCCAATGGCATGATCAAGGCCTATCGCGCCATCATCGACTGGGACCGGCTCGAAGACGCACCCATCTACGCGTTTGTCGACGTCCACGTCAAGCCCGAGCCCGATTCGGGGTTCGATGCCATCGCCCGGCGCATCGCGTTGTTCGACGAGGTGCACTCGCTCTACCTGATCAGCGGCGGCAAGGACCTGCTGGTCGTGGTCGAGGGCGGCGACTTCAAGGAAGTCGCGCTCTTCGTGGCCGAGAAGCTCTCGCCGCTCAAGGGGGTGGAGAGCACCGGCACCAGCTTCGTGCTGCGCAAATACAAGAAGGACGGCGAGCTCCTGCTGAGCGCCACAGAGGACACGCGACTGGCCATTGCTCCCTAGCCACGACGTCGCCCGGCGACGTCGTGGCAGCACCGAGCAACGCGTTACTCTGCCTTGTCGATTTGCCCCTAGAATGGCCAGGACTATGGATACGATGGTTTCCACCGACCGCCGCACCGGTCGCATCAGTCAGCTTGTCGCGGATCTGCCGCCGTCAGGCATCCGCCGCTTCTTCGATCTCGTCGAGCAGACCGAAGGCGTCATCAGCCTCGGCGTGGGCGAGCCCGATTTCGCCACGCCTTGGACCTTCTCCACCGCCGCCATCACCGCACTTGAGGTCGGCCGCACCAACTACACCTCCAACCTCGGTCTGCTGAGCCTGCGCAAAGGCATCGCCGCGCACCTCGACCGCCGCTACGGGGTCACCTACGACCCGCGCGGCGAGGTGCTGGTCACCGTCGGCGTGTCCGAAGCGCTGGACCTGGCCTGCCGCAGCATCCTCGATCCCGGCGACGAGGTCATCATCATCGAGCCCTGCTTCGTCAGCTACGGCGCTACGGTCAAGCTGGCCTATGGCGTGCCGGTGGCCGTCAGCACCCACGCCGAAGACCACTTCGTGCCGCGTATCGAGGCCATCGAAGCCGCCATCAGCCCGCGCACGAGGGCCTTTCTGGTCAGCACCCCGAGCAACCCCACCGGCGCGGTCATCGGCCGGCAGCGGCTGCTGGAGATCAACGAACTCGCCGCCCAGCACGACCTGCTGGTCATCTCCGACGAGATCTACGACCGGCTGTCGTATGGCCCCGAGGGCCACACCTGCTTCGCCAGCCTGCCCGGCGCGCGCGAGCGGACCATCCTGCTCAACGGCTTCTCCAAGGCCTATGCCATGACCGGCTGGCGCATCGGCTATGCCTGCGCGCCCGGCGACATCATCGGCGCGATGAACAAGGTGCATCAGTACTCGATGATGTGCGCCTCGATCATCAGCCAGGAAGCCGCGCTGGAAGCGCTCAAGCGTGGCGAACGGCATGTGCAGGACATGGTCAAGGCCTACAACCAGCGCCGACGCATGGTGGTCGACGGGTTCAACCGCATCGGGCTGACCTGCTTCGAGCCGCGCGGCGCGTTCTACACCTTCCCCTGCATTGAGTCTACTGGGCTGGATGAGGAGACCTTCTGCGAGCGACTGCTCAATGAGCAGAAGGTGGCTACCGTGCCCGGCAGCGCCTTTGGCGCCTGCGGCGCCGGCCACATCCGGGCCACCTACGCCGCGAGCATGGAGCAGTTGCGCGAGGCCCTGGCCCGCATCGAGCGGTTCGTGCAGAGCCTCTAGGAGCCGACATGGGCGAGCATGTGGGTGCGTGGCAGGGACTGGCCACCATCACCGATCGTCGCGACCTGGCACCGGGCTACTTCGCGCTGGATGTCCACTGCCCGGCCATCGCCGCGGGCGCTCAGCCGGGCGGGTTCGCGCACATCCTGGTCGAAGGGCGGGACCTCTGCCTGCGTCGGCCCATCTCTTTCTTCGGCGTCGAGGGCGACATCGTCACGCTGGTCGTCGGCATCCACGGCGCGGGCACCGCATGGCTCGCCGCGCGGCAGCCGGGCGACAGTCTGGACCTGCTGGGCCCGTTAGGCGGCCGCACCTTGAGTTTGGCCGCGGGGGCTTCCCGCGTGGCGCTGGTCGGGGGTGGCGTGGGCATCCCGCCGCTACGCTTCCTGGCCGCCCGCTGTGTGGCATCGGCGCCCCAACTGGTGGCCTTCATCGGCGCGCGCTCGGCCGAGCGGCTGCTGGGCGCGGCCGAGTTCGCCGCACTGGGCTGCCAGGTGGTGGTCAGCACCGACGACGGATCGGCGGGCTTCCGCGGCACGGTGGTCAGCGCGCTCGACGAGTATGCCGAACAGACGCCCGTGGACCAGGTCATCGCCTGCGGCCCGACGCCGATGATGCGCGCGGCGGCCGAGTGGGCGGCGCGGCGCGGCCTGCCCTGCCAGGTCTGCCTGGAGGCGCGCATGGCCTGTGGCGTGGGCGCCTGCCTGTCGTGCGTCATCGAGACCACCGCGCCGGGCTTCCGCCAGTACCAGCGCGTCTGCCACGAGGGACCCGTGTTCGACGGCGCCGAAGTGGTCTGGGAACGGCTCTCACCGCTCTGTTCGCAGCCGGCGGGGTGAGTCGGTCAAGGAAAGTGCAACATCACAAAGCGGACAAGGCACCCCTATCTAGGGCATAATGCCAGAAGTGAAGGGACGGACGATGAACGAGTACAACGTCTACAGCTCGCGGCCGGAACAGAGCGGGGCCATGGCCGCCGCGCTCGGCGGGCGCCTGCCGTTTGTGCAGAAGGTCTACGCCCTGTTCATGCTGGGCATTCTGACCACCATCGGCGCGGGCGCCATGCTCTTTGCCGGGCCGAGTGAAGCGGTGACCGTGGGCGAGCGCACCATCCATGTGCCGTTGGCCCTGGCCGCGGTGGCCAACGCCTATATCGGCGTCCTCATCGCGTTCATCGTCAGCTTCTTCATCGCGCGAGCGGTGTGGCGGGTGGCGGGCCTCAACGTGCTGATGATGCTGGTGTTCTGCGCGATTACCGGGCTCATGATCACCCCGCGCGTGTTCATCGCCACCATCGCCGATGGCCCCGGCACGGTCGCCATGGCCGGCGCGATGACCGCGATCACGTTCGGCACGCTGACGCTCTATGCGTTCATCAGCCGCCGCAACTTCAGCTTCCTCGGCGCCGGGCTGAATATGGCGCTGTGGGGGCTGATCATCGGCGGGCTGCTCAACGGCCTGTTCTTCCACTCGCCGTTTACGCACTACCTGATGGCCTGGTTCGGCGTGGTCATCTTCGGTGGCTACGTGCTGTATGACACCAGCGTCATCCTGCGCGAACTCGACGAGCAGGACTACACCGGCGGCGCGCTGCGGCTGTATCTGGACGCGGTGAACCTGTTCCTGACCATCCTCAGTCTGCTGAGTGGCCGCCGCGACTGAGCTGGTCCACAACACAAGATCAAGGACCCGTTGACCGGGATGCCGTGGTGCCGGTGAGCTACCGACAGACGGTGAGGGTGTGAGGCACCTGGTCGGCGGGTCCTTGTTCTTGGGCGGCTCAGCCCAGCCGCTCGTAGCGACAGTTGGCCTGCGCCAAGGCCCGCACCTGCTCGGTCTGCTCGTCGGTCAGGCAGCGCTTGGGCAGCAGGTGGAAGAGGTTCGCCTGGGGGAAGACCAGGAACCCGTCGGGGCTCTCCAGCACGCGCTGGATGGCCGGCCAGCCCAGGCGGCCGTCGGCGTCCGGTCGCACCATCAGCACGCCATCCTCGCTGACCGTCCAGCTCCGCTCGTGCCGCCAGGCATCATCACGCCGGAGCATCCGCGCGGCAAGCAGGCGATAGAGCAGCCGCACATAGCCGGCCAGGAAGACCCCCATCACCACGTAAAAGGTGAGCAGCGCGATGCTGCCGGAGACCACCGCCATGAGCGCGCCCAGGCCGAACAGAGCGGCCAGGCCCGCGCGCGACCGGCGCAGCGCGCCATGCCGACGATAGAACAGCAAGACCTTGGTCAGGTCGGCCTCGGTGTAGCTGAACGTCACCTCCACCGCGTCCTCACCGGCGGCGTGGGCGCGCAGGCGCGCGACACCCTCGGTGCCCGGCCCGAAGGCCACGCGCTCAGCACCAGTCACATCCACGCTCAGGCTGTCGTCGGGCCGTAGATCCATGGTTCCCACCAGCGCGGAGGACTGTCGGCCAGTGGCCAATCCGTCGCCCGGAGCATCGGGTCGATGGCCTATCAGATTCGCGCCTATACCGAAGCCGACCGCGCCGCGCTCAAGGATATCACTCGCGAGGCGTTCGGTGAGCTTCCGCCAGACTGTGATGGTACGCCGCGCCTGATCAGCACGTCCTCTTGCGTGGGTCAGCGACCAGACTTGACCTGGGCCTACGCCGCGGCGCCGCCTTCGCCGGGCCTGGCCGGTGGACGCCGGGCGGCACATCTGTAGCGAGTGTGGGCCTGAGCAAGGGACCGCACCCGCTCCGCCTGCTCCGCGCTCAGACAGCGCGTCGGAAGCACGAGTGCGTCAGGGGTCCTGATCAGGAAGACGCCGCCGCCCTCAACAACGTCCTTGACCTGCGACCACGGCGTCCGCCCGGGCTCGGGCTGCTGAACCATGATCCCGTCGTCGCTGATCACCCAGAATGCGGGCTGGCGCCAAGCCTCGTCCGCACGTAGCACATAGCGGGCCAGCCAAGCGATCACCAGGTCGAAGCCGAGCAGGAGGCCGCCGCAAAGCAGCAACTCGGCGCCATTGACCAACCTGGCCAGAGCCGAGAGCGCCGGCCAGCACAGGAGTTGGCTGGCCGCGCGGTACGCAGACGCCACGCCGATGCCGATCACCGCCCAGCGGCGCCAACTGTGCCGGTAGTCCAGCACGCCTGCCGCCACCAGCTCATCCTCAGCATAGTGCACTTCCACGGCCACCGGCAGGAACATGCCGGACGACCATCTGCTCTGGCCTTGACCGCTCATCACACGCTCCCGTGCAGAGGACTAGCCTCGCACCCGTCCAATAGCTTGCCCGGAGTATCGGGTCGATGGCCTACCAGATTCGCGCCTACACCGAAGCCGACCGCGCCGCGCTCAAGGATATCACTCGCGAAGCGTTCGGTGTCGCCAGCCTGGACCGCATGTGCGAGGAGCGCTGGGGCCAGCTGGGCGGCACGCCCTGGTGGCAGCGCAAGCAGGCCGCCATCGACGCCGACTGCGATGCCTATCCGCCGGGCATCTTCGTCGCCACGAGCGACTCCGGCGAGGTGGTCGGGTTCATCACCTCGCGCCTGTGGCGCGAGGTGGCCACCGGCTGGATCGCCAACCTCGCCGTCCTGCCCGACCACCAGCGCCAGGGCCTGGCGCGCGCGCTGATGCAGGCCGCGCTCAACCATTTCCGGGAGCAGGGCATGACCCATGCCCGCATCGAGACGCTGGCCAGCAATGAGGCCGGCCAGCACCTGTATCCGGCGATGGGCTTCGAGGAACTGGCCCGGCAGATCCACTACACCATGGACCTGCGTGCCGTGGACACCGGGGAGGCGCAATGACCGGGCGTCGCGCGTCAGGCGTTAGGCGTCGGGACCGTGCCCGGTTGGTGCTGGCCGTCGCCCACGCCTCACGCCCGACGCCCGACGCCCGCTTGACGCCAAGCCCGCCGTGACCGACCATCCCCCTCTGGAGGCGCCCATGACCCCATCGCGACTGGACGAACTGCTGAACCGTCTGCCCAGCGTCAGCATCGCCGTGTTTGGCGACTTCTTCTTGGACAAGTACCTGATTCTCGATCCCGACCTGACCGAAACGTCCATCGAGACGGGTCTGCCGGCGCATCAGGTCATCGAGACACGCTGCCAGCCGGGCGCCGCCGGCACCGTCACCAACAACCTGCGCGCGCTGGGCGTGGGCACCGTCGAGGCCGTGGGCTTCCGTGGCGCCGATGGCGACGGCTATGAGCTGCGCCGCGCGCTGCGCCGCTCGGGCGTGTCCACGACCACGCTGCTGGACACCGACGAGCGCTGCACGCCCTGTTACTGCAAGCCGCTGGTCTGCCGCGAGGGTCAGCCGCCCGAGGAACTCAGCCGGCTGGACACCAAGAACCGCACGCGCACCTCGACGGAGTTGGAGGACCGGGTCAGCGAGGCGCTGGAGATCGCCGCAGCGCGCTGCCAGGCGATCATCGTGGCCGACCAGGTGCCCGAGCCCGACTGCGGCGTGGTCACCGCACGGCTACGCGAGTTCATCAGCCAGTTGGCCCAGGTGGCGCCCGAGCTGGTCATCATGGTCGACTCCCGCTGCAACATCGGCGCCTTCCGCGGCGTGAGCATCAAGCCCAACGGCCACGAGGTGGTCGCGGCGTTTGGCGACGAGCCGGTGGAGGCGCTGGCCACCCGGCTCGCCACCGAGTGCGCTCGGCCGGTATTCATCACGCAAGGCGAGGACGGCGTGGTCGTGGGGCACGAGGGCCAGTCCAGCCGCGTGCCGGCCATCACGGTCGACGGGCCGATCGACATCGTCGGCGCGGGCGACTCGTTCTGTGCGGCGAGCACGGCGGCGCTGACCGCTGGCGCGAGCCCGGTGGAGGCCGCCCAGATGGGCTGCCTGGTGGCCTCGATCACCGTGCAGCAGCTGGGCACGACGGGCACCGCCAGTCCCGATCAGGTGCGGGCCCGACTGCTCGAATCGCCGTATGTGCAATGAGCGGCCCGACCGCGTTACAATGGACGGTAATCAGGGCACCAGTCCGCGAGATATCACGCAGCGAGTGAGGGCCATGCTGGCAAGCGACGAACCCATGAGCGTGGAAGCGGCCATCGAGGACGTGCGTCGTGCAGCCATGGGCTGCCTCGGCTGCAAGCTACACGCACTGCGCACGCAGGTGGTGTTCGGCGTGGGTAATCCGCGCTCACCGCTGGTGCTCGTGGGCCAGTCGCCGGGCGAACAGGAAGACCAGACCGGCCTGCCGTTCGTCGGGCCAGCCGGGCAGCTGCTCGGGGAATGCCTGGGCAAGGTGGGTATCCGGCGCGAGCAGGTGTGGATCACCAACATCGTCAAGTGCCGGCCCTTCGAGCGCACGTCGTCCGCGCGTGGCAAGAACCGCGACCCGGAACCGGACGAGGTCGAAGCCTGCCAGGCCTGGATCGAGGCCGAGTTGGCGCTGTTGCGACCCAAGGTCATCGTCTGCATCGGCGCGCCCTCGGCCCAGCTCATCCTTGGCCGGCGCGTGTCGGTCACCAAGGATCGCGGCCGGTTCTACACCGACCATCGGTTCCGGCCGGCGCAGGTGCTGGCCGTGCTGCACCCAGCCTACATCCTGCGCCACCATGGCGAGGAGCTGGAGGCGCTGCGGCAGCAACTGGTCGACGACCTGGAGAGCGCCCGGCGCACCACGGCCCGCCTGCTCAAGGAGCCGGCCCCGACCCCGCCGGCGCCGCCCGCGCCGGAGCCCGAGGCTGAAGCAGCGCCGCGCGAGCAGATGTCGCTGTTTGGTGACGACTAGCTAGGGCAAAGAGGATCCGACGGACCGACGGCCAATGTGGAACTGTCGGCCGCTCGGCAGCGATTGGACCATAAGGGAGACGACTGTGGGCATCGGGAAGCGCATCAGCCAGATCATCCGCGCCAACTTCAATGACCTGCTCTCCTCGGCGGAAGACCCCGAGAAGCAGATGGACCTGGCGTTGACGGACATGCAATCGGCGCTGAAAGAAGCCAAGCAGGTCCTGGTACAGCAGTTGGCCGAGGAGAAGCGGCTCCAGCGCGAGCTGGACCAGGCCGACGACATGGGCCGCGTGTGGCAGGAGAAGGCGCAGAAGGCCGTGGACGCCGGCGCCGACGACCTGGCCCGCGAGGCGCTGCGCAAGAAGCGCACCTACGAGGACCTGGCCGCGCAGCTCGACGGCCAGTTGGCCGACCAGCAGAAGGCCGTGGACAACTTGCGCGCCGAGTACAAGCTGCTGGAGCAGCGTATCGCCGAGGCCGGCGAGCGCCGCAAGCAGGTCACCCGCGAGCGCTACCGCCGCACCAACGAGCGCGGCGCCGACACCAGTGTGCGCCGGGTGGACAGCGGCCTGGTGCGCGACCGCAGCGCCTTTGACAAGTTCGAAGAGATGGCCGACAAGGTCGACCGCTTCGAGTCAGAGACCAGCGCCCGCCAGGAGCTCGAGCAGATGCTGGCCGGCGAGGACAAGCTGGCCGCGCAGATCGACTCGCTCGGCGGTGCGCCGGCGGCGGAGTCCCGAGGCCGTGGCGAACGCGACCTGACCGTGGACATCGAGCTCGAGGAGATGCGCAAGCGCGCTGGTCGACCGGCGCCGCCGGCCGAGGCGCCCGCTGCCGACGCTGGCCCGCAGCCGCGCCGCAGCCATCGCCGCGAGTTGGAGAAGCCCGCCGCGGAGGCCGCCCCGCCGGCCGACGCAGCGGCCAAGGACGACGCGGCGGACGAGGGTGGCGACGAAGCCGGCGGCACGGGCCGCCAGTTGGAGCTGTAGGCGGCCATGGGTCTGCTACGCGATCTGCAAGCGGCACTGCGCGAGGGGCTGGACGAACTGCTCAACGCCAACGCCCAGCGTGACGAGGTGGAGGAGGTCACCAGCCTGCTCGAAACCGACGTCAACGAGGCGCGCTCGGAGTTGAGCCTGGCCATCGCCGATGAGAAGCGGCTGCGCGCCCGCATCGACCAGGAGAACCGCGACGCCGACCGCTACCGCGAGCAGGCGCAGGCGTCAGTCGACAAGGGCGACGACGAGGCCGCGCGCGACTACATCAAGCGACGACGCCGCAGTCTGCGTGGCGTCGAGATCCTCGAGCAGCAGTTCGCCGAGCACCAGCAGTTGATCACCATGCTCTCCGACCATGTCGAGGAGCTGGAGGACAAGCTGCAGGAGGTGCGCCTCAAGCGCGACTTCGTGCGCACCCGGGGCCGCGTGCGCGCGCTCAAGGAACGCTACGAGCGCTACCGCCGCGACTTCGGGCTCGATCCCATGCCGCTGGGCGAGGAGTTCGAGCTCGGCGGGCCTGGCGCGCCGGCGCTGCCGCTGGGACCCGGTCCCGACGGGCCGGCCGACGCGCTGCCCGAGGAGTTCGAGGCCGAGCCGCGTGCTCCTCGCGCGTCGCGGCGCGCGCCGGGCGAGGAGCCCAGCGCCGAGACCGCGCCGGAGCCGCTGAGCGGCCTGGGCGAGGTGCCGCGGCCCGAGGCTCACGACGAGCCGGTGCTGCGCCGCCGCAATGGCCACGAGCCCGAGCCTGACGAGCCGGCGCCCTGGGACCGGCCGCCGCGCGATATGCGCCAGATGCGCGAGCACCTGCTCAACCAGATCGAACGCAAGCAGCGTAGCGCCGAGTTCGAGGCCGCGCTCGACGCTGAGCTGGCCCAGATGAAGGGTGGGACGGCCAGCCCACCACCGGCCGAAGCGGAGCCGGCACGCCGGCCCGAGCCGGCGGTGCAGGGCCCGCGACCCACGGCCGAAGACGAGGACGAGGACGAGGCTGCCGATGACCGCGCCGATCAACCTGGAGCCGGTGCTTGACTTCTTCTCCGGCGACCCGTTCGACGCGGCCGTCGCCCGCATCACACGGCGACTGACCGTCGATGCGGCCGCGCTCCGGCTGCTGCGCCGCGCCGCCAGTCGGCGTGAGGCGCGCGCCACGGCGACCTATGCCTGGGCCATCGGCGCGCGCACCGGCAGCGAAGCACTCAACAGTCCGGTGGCCATGGCCGACATCGCCGCCGAGGCCGCCGATCTGGCGCCCGACGACCCGGCGGTGCAGGTCTGCCTCGGCCTGGCCCACGCCGGCGCCTTCGGCGGCCGGCGCGCAACGCCGCTCACCGCGCGGCGCGCCTTCCACCAGGCCGCCCGGCTCAACCCCGACAACGCCGTGCCCCACCTGTTCTCGGCCGCCGCGCGCTTTGGCACCAACGACGAGGCCGGCGCCAACAAGGCGGTCGCCGCCGCGCTGGCCGCCACGGCCTTCACACCCTACCGCTCGCCGTTGGCCGCGGAGTTGCTGGCCGAGGCGCCGTGGCTGGGCTGGCCCCTGGTACAGCTCTGGCCCGAACGCGCCGACGGCGCCATCCGCTTCGCCACCGACAGCCTGCTGCACATCCGCCGGCGCTTGGACGTGCTGCGCCTCGCGCGCGGCATGGTCGCCAGCGGACCAGCGCGCTCGGGCAACGTGATGCACGGCCTCGGCCTCACCGGCCGCACGCTGGCCGCCATGGTCCGCGCCGACAACGATCCGCTGGCCGCCAAGGCCCAGCCGCAGATCGCCGCGCTCGCCGCGCGGGTGGTCGAGGAGCAGCGCGGACTGGCCAAGCGCTTCGAAGACGCCGCGGGCGGCCTGCTCAAAGCCGCCGGCGGTGGCGCCGGCGCCGGCGTGGTGACCAGCCTGTTGGGTCTGGTGCGCAGCCGCCGCCGCTGGCCGCCGCCCATCCCGCTGGTTTCGGCCCTGCCAGGAAGCCTGGCACTGCCGGGCTCCCTGGCCCTGCCAGGCCGCACCATCGGCCTGGCCGGCACGCTCATGACGCTGGGCTCCGCTGGCCTCGCGCTGGTGGAGAACGGCGCGGCGCGCGCTCGCCGCCGCGCGGTGGAAGCCGAACTGTTGGCCGACGAGGAAGCCGCCATGGCGCAGGTCGTGGAGGCCTATCAGTCCATCATCGCACCGCTGCTCTAGCTCGGGGAATCGCCATGGCCGAACACCGCTACGAGCCCAACTGGGCTTCGCTCGACGCACGACCCTGCCCGCCTTGGTACGACGACGCCAAGCTCGGCATCTTCATCCACTGGGGTGTCTACTCCGTACCCGCTTGGGGGCCCAAGGGCGCCTATGCCGAGTGGTACTGGGACCAGTGGCAGAACAGCGTCGGCGAGACGCGCGCCTTCCACGACCGCACCTACGGCGCCGATTTCAGCTATCAGGACTTCGCGCCCCAGTGGACCGCCGAGTTGTTCGACGCCGAGCGCTGGGCCGATATCTTCGCCGCGTCGGGCGCGCGCTACGTCACGCTGACCAGCAAGCACCACGACGGCTTCTGCCTGTGGCCCAGCGCCCAGAGCTGGAACTGGAACAGCGTCGACGTCGGCCCCAAGCGCGATCTGGTCGGCGAAGTCTGCGCCGCCGTCCGCGCCAAGGGCCTGCGCGCCGGGCTCTACTACTCGCTGTACGAGTGGTACCGGCCGCTGTATCTCCAGGATCCCGAGCAGTATGCGCTGACCCACATGATCCCCCAACTGCGCGACATCGTCACGCGCTATGAGCCGTCGCTGCTGTTCACCGACGGTGAGTGGGCGCACCCCAGCGAGACCTGGCACTCGACCGAATTCCTGGCCTGGCTGTTCAACGACTCGCCGGTGGCCGACGAGATCGCCATCTGCGACCGCTGGGGCAGCGAGACGCGCAGTGTCCATGGCGGCTACTACACTACCGAGTATGGCGAGGTGGGCGGCGGCAAGGAGCTGTCGGCCGGCCGCAAGTTCGAGGAGAACCGCTCGATCGGCGCGTCGTTCGGCTTCAACCGCAATGAGGAGCTGGCCGACTACCTGAGCGAGCAGGCGCTCATCCACCTGCTGATCGACACGGTCAGCCGCGGCGGCAACCTGATGGTCAACGTTGGCCCCACCGCCGACGGCCGCATCCCCGTCATCTGCGAGGAACGTCTGCGCCAGCTCGGCGGCTGGCTGGCGATCAACGGCGAGGCCATCTACGGCACCCAGCCCGGCGGACCGGCCCAAGGCGACCTGCGCTTCACGCGCCGTGGCGACACGCTGTATGCCATTAGCCTGCGCTGGCCGGGGCCGGAGCTGTGCTTCGACGCGCCGGGCATCTCCGGGCCGGTGGAAGCGCGGTTGCTCGGCTGCGATGCGCCGCTGAGCTGCACGGTCGCCGATGGGCGCGTGCGGGTGAGTGTGCCGGCGCTGTCGGTGGATGAGGTCGTGGGTCGGTGTGCGTGGGTGGTGAAGGTGGGCTGAGCGAGCGCGCCGTGCGAGGCGCTGTCAGCGCCTCGTTGGTTGTACCGGCTTCAGCCAAATGACGCTTCCACTCAGGATCAGCTTCGCCAGGGCCGGTACGCCAATCTCCAGATTGGCATCGGCCGGAGGCGAAGCCGCAGGTCGACATCGCTGCGGACCGGTGGCAAACGGTGGTCCTGCGGACCACTGCCAATCTGGAGATGCAGCCAGCTCTGCTCGTTCAGCGTACCGGCGTCGGCATTGCCGGTCATCGGCGCGGGAGTCTGCCACCGCGGAGTGGAGGCGCCATTCGGCTTCAGCCGGCTCGCCAACCGTCGCGCCGCTGCTCGGCAATGGCTCGATGTGTTGGGAAGCCGGCTGAAGCCGGTTCATCGAACGGTCAGGACGGCGCTCGTCTAGCCGGTCGTCGCGTCGGACACGGCTCGCGCGACCTCGCCCAACCACCCCCGCCGCTCTGCCGCCGAACTCGTCACCACCACGCGGAACACCTCGCGCCGCACGTCGCTCACCCCGCACAGGCCAAACACGCAATCGCGCCAGATGCGCTCCAGCGGGTCGCCGAAGACCGTCTGCTCGCGTGTCGCCTCGGTGTTGGACGTAGTGAAGACCAGCGCCCAGCGCGCCCGCAGCAGCCCGCGCGGCACGCCTTCGCCGCTGTCGCCCTCGACGAACTCGTAGGCCACGCCGGGCCGCACCACGCGGTCCGCCCAGCCGGCGAGAATGGCCGGCGGCATACCCCACCAGTTGGGATGGACGATGATGATGCCGTCGGCGCTGGCCAGGTCAGCGCAGTGGGTGGCGATATCGGGCGGCAGGTCGGCGCCGCGGGGGATCTCGCCGGCCGGCAGCAGCGGGTCGAAGCCCTCGGCGTGGAGGTCGTGGTAGACCACCTCGTGACCGAGGGCTGTCAGCGTCTCGCGGCAGGTCGCGGCGATGGCGTCGTCTCGCGGCAGGTCGCGGCGATGGCGTGGTTGAAGCTGGCCGGGTCGGGATGGGCCAGGATCAGCAGGACGTTCATCGCTCACCGCCTACGGGCCGCAGGGCCTACCGATGCTGCGCTAACAGCCAGTCCCACAGGCCGGCGGTCCGGAAGGTCGGGTTCCAGGCGTCATGCCCCACCCCGGCGCATTCGGTGTACTTGGGGTCGCCGCCGGCCGCCTTGAGCGCGGCGATCATGTCGCGCGAGCCTTGGGGCGGCACCACGCCGTCCTTGTCACCGTGGAAGGCCCAGACCGGGATCTTGGCCATGGCCGCCGCGCGCGACGGGTCGCCCGAGCCGCAGACAGGAATGCCCGCGGCCCACATCTCGGGCTGCCGGCCGAGCAGGTCCCAGGTGCCGTAACCGCCCATGGACAAGCCCACCACGTAGCGCCGTGTGGCGTCGACCTTGAACTCTTTCTCGACCGCGGTCAGCGCACCGAGCACCATGGTCAGCTCGGGCGTGATGGCCACCTTCTCCTGCGAATAGGAGCCGTGGTTCCAGTCCACATCGACCCAGCGCTTGGGGCCGGGGCATTGGGGCGCCAGCACGAAGCAGGGGTACTTGGTGCGCTGGGGCTCGTTGGCCAGTTGGCGCAGGCCCTCGATCTGGTCGGTCATCTGGCCGCTGTTGTTGTCGCCCCGACCGCCCGCGCCGTGCAGCCAGAGCACCAGCGGGTAGGCCTTGGCCGGGTCGTAGTCAGCCGGCTTGAGCAGGCGGTAGAGCAGCTTGCCACCACCCTCGGCCCGGAACTCGCGCGCCTCGGAGGCGGCCACCGGATCGACGGTGGTCTGGGCCGCCACGGCGGCCGGCAACAACAGCAGCATCCAGGACAGGGCTTTCATGGCTAGATCCTTCGTCGCAGGGCATAGTATGCCAGAAGCGGCACCTCGCGCAGTCCACCTTTGAGGCGCGTCTGCCAGCGCACCCAGCTGCCCGCGCCGTCGGCCGCGGCAAAGTAGCGACGGAACACGCGCTCGCAGCGGAAGACGTGGTAGTAGTCGGTGACGACCACCACGCGCACGCGGCCGAGCACCGCCGCCGCCTCGCGCGCGTTGCCCTCGGTGCTGGTGGAGCGCTGCTCGACGAGGATGGCGTCGTCCGGCACGCCGAGCTGCCGGGCCAGGTTGGCGGCCACCACCGATTCGGCGGGCGGCACCGTGCCCACGCCCCCGGTGAAGACCAGTCTGGGCGCCACGCCGCGCCGCCACAGGTCCACGCCGCGGCGCGTACGCATGGCCAGCGCCGGCGACGGCACGCCGCCCGGCCAGACCCGGCAGCCGGCCACGATGATCGCGTCGTAGCGCCCCGCCTTGACCGGACGGTGCCCGTAGCTATCCAGTGCCGCCGCCGCGGCCAGCCATGCGGCCAGGCCCAGGCCGGCCAGCAGCCCGGCTCGGCGGCGGTTGGTCATTTGGTCTTGTCAGCCGCGGCTTTGTCCGCTGCGGCCTTGTCAGCCGCCGCCTTCTCGGCCGCCTTGGTGGCCGCGGACTTGACCGCCGGCGGCTTGTTGCCCGCGGGCTCGGCCTGACCCAGGCCCCACAGCTCGCGGACGGTGTTGGGCATGTCGGTGTTGTCCAGATAGCGGCCGCGCACCGGGTCGTTCAGCACGGCCATCTGGGCCAGCCGGTCTGCGCCCACGCCGCGCGCGGCAAAGGGCAGCAGGCTGTTGGTGTGGCTCTTGTAGTTCCATTCGGCATTGGGCAGTTGGCCCTTGCCGTTGCCGGTCAGGCGCGTGCCCGCGTTGGGCTTGCCACCCTCGGGCTTGGGCGCGCACAGGTAGCCGGTTTCGTGGTCGCCAGTCACGATGACCAGGTTCTGCTCCCAGCCGCCGTGCGCCTCAACCCACTTCACGACCGCTTCCGCTGCCTGGTTGAACTCGGTCTCTTCTTCCACCGAGCGGTCCAGCAGGTTGGAGTGCCCGGCCCAGTCGATGGCGCCGCCCTCGATCATCAGGAAGAAGCCATCGGGATCGGCGCTGAGCACGTTGAGCGCGCCCTGGGCCATGACGCCAAGCGTGGGCACGTTGTCGTTGCGCGGCGCGCCCTTGGCGCGCCCTTCCTGCAGGGTCGTGGCCACCTGCGGCACACCGAACAGGCGCTTGGCGCGGAGGTTGCCGCTGGCCAGGTCCTCGAACTGCTGCTTGCTCTCGATCAAGGTCCAGGGATCGGGCTTGCCGTCGGCATCGGCATCGCCGCCGGCGCGGCCGGCGCGGAGCTGCGCCCAGGTCTTGTCGCCGCCGACGTACTGGTAGTCGGGCTTCTCGCGCGTCTTGCCGTTGTCGTCAAACAGGGGGCTGCCGGCGCCCATGACCACATCGGCGGCGCTCTCGTCGATCATCTCGCGGGCGATCTCGGCGTAACTGCCGCGGCCCGCGTTGTGCGCCAGGAAGCCCGCCGGCGTGGCGTGGCTGAGCGGCACGCTGGTGATCACGCCGGACGCCTTGCCCAGCTTCTCAGCCACCTGGCAGAGGTTGACCAGCGGCTTCTTGTCCAGGCCGACGCCGATGGCGCCGTTGTACGTCTTGGTGCCGGTGGCCATGGCCGTGGCCGACGCGGCGGAGTCGGTCGAGTTCTGCTTGGCGTACTCGGCGTCCGCCCAGAACCGGGTCGGGTCGTAGCCCGTGCCGTCGGCCGAGTAGGTGCTCATGGCCAGCCTGGTCCAGCCCGACTGCCGATAGACCTCGCGGTCGAGCGCGCCGTTGGCCCACAGGCCAGCGGCGTCGATCTGGTTGAAGCCGCAGCCGTCGCTGATCATGATGATCACGTTCTTCGGTCGCGTCTGCCCGCTGGCCAACGAGGCCAGGAGAACCGCCAACAGGGCCGGCAGGGCCACGCGGGTACGTCGGGTCATCATCTCAAGCGATCCTTCCGTCGATGTAGCCCGGCCGCAGCCAGGGCGTCTGCTGCTCGTAACTGACTGCCAGCCGCACCGACTCGCTCAGCGCGTGCCGCTCCTCGTGCGGCATGGGCTTGAAGCCGGTGGCCAGTGCAGCCAGATCGTCGATGTGCGCGAGGCTGTCCGCGCCGACCAGCACGACGCCCATGCCCGGCAGGCTGAGCGTATAGCGCACCAGGTCCGTGCCCTTGAGGTCGGAGTTGCGCGCGCCACGCAGCGGCTTGATGGCCACCGCGCCGATCTTCTTCTCGACCAGATGGGGCAGCAACTGATCCTCGGCCACCGGGTCGGGCCGACCCGCGGGATAGGGGCAGGTGACGATATCGGGGTCGAAGCGCCGGGCGGCCTCGAGCAGTAACTTGGCGCCCAGGTGGCTGGTCATGCCCCAGTGCCGCAGGACCTTCTGTTCCTTGAGTTCGCGCGCCGCCTTGACCGCGCCCACCTCCAGCGTGTCGAGTTTGTCACGCATGGTCAGACAGTGCAGGTGGTAGCAGTCCAGGTGGTCGGTGCCCAGCTTCTTGAGCGTCTTCTCGACGCTCTTCTTGAAGCCGTCATACGAGCGCGCATTGGTCTTGGAGACCATGAACACCTTGTCGCGCACCCGCGGCAGGATGCCGGCGACCAGATCCTCGCTGAACACGGTCTCGCCGGCCTTGTTCTTGGCCGAGTAGTCGTCGGCGCTGTCCCAGTAGTTGATACCGTGGACCTCGATCGCCCGCTGCAACATGGCGGCGGCGCCGTCCCGGTCGTCTTTGAAGGCGCCGCAGAACACGCTGCCCAGGCCAAGCCCGTAGATGCTGACCTCGCGGCCCGTGCTGCCCAGCAGGTGTCGGTCGACCTGCCCCGCGGCCGGCTCCGCGGCCCGCCCGGCGCCGGGCGCCACGCTCGCGCCGAGCCCGGCCCAAAATGCCCCGCGCAGGAATCCGCGTCGGTCCGTGCCTTGCATATCTCGCTCTCCGTGCGTAGTGTCGTCAGGTTGCGGCGTTGGTGTCAAGCTTGGACGACACCACGCCTGGAGACTCGACGCTCCGTTGGCGAGATCGGTTCGGTCCCGAGGCAAGTTCGCGCTTCGGCCGGCTCTGCGTCGCACGCCATCGTTGCGAAATGCTACAATGCGGTAGGACCCAAGCGCGACCTGGCGCGAGGCCAGGCGGGGAGGCATGACCATGGTGCAGAGATCGTTGGGGCGTTGGGTGGCAGCCGCCATTCTGGCCATGTTGACTTGTCTGGCGACAGCCAGTGCAACGGAGGTCCGGTCCTTGCCGCGACCTGGTTGGGCCCGCACCTCGGCCAACGTGGTGCAGGTCCGTCAGAACGGCTGGCTGGTCGACGTCGTGGGCTTGCCCTCCGACCTGATGCCGCCGCGCCCGGGCACCGACCTGCCGGCCGTCGTGGCGCGCCGCATGAAGGCCATCGGCGCCGTGCAGCAGACTCTCCGCCGCCGCACCGCCCGGGCCCCCCAGATCGGCACGCGCCGCGCGGTCTGCCTGCTCATCCAGTACAGCGACATGGCCGCCACCCTGCCGGCCAGCCACTACGACGATCTGCTATTCAGCCAAGGCACCTACAACGTGGGCGCCGGCAGCATGCACGACTACTACCAGAAGGCCAGCCACGGCCAGCTGGACTTCACCGGCCAGGTCACAGGTTCGTGGCTGACCGCCTCGCAGACGCACGACTACTACGCCGATGGGCAGTACGGTGACGGCACGTTCCCCAAGAACGTCCAGGGCCTGGTGGCCGAAGCCGTGGCACTGGCCGACCCCATCGTCGACTTCAGCCAGTACGACAACGACGGCGACGGCATGGTGGACAACCTGATGGTCGTCCATGCCGGGCCGGGCGCGGAGTTCACGACCAATGTCAACGACATCTGGTCGCAGTCCTGGGGATTGGACACACCGGTGATGGTCGACGGCGTCGCCGCCCAGAACTTCATCATCCAGCCCGAGGACGGCGGCGTCGGTGTGTTCTGCCATGAGATGGGCCACGGCCTGGGCCTGCCCGACCTCTACGACCGCGACAACAGCTCGCAAGGCGTGGGCAACTATTGCCTCATGGCCGGCGGGTCCTGGCTGGGCAGCTCGGGCGGCGTCTACGGCACCGACCCCGGCGTCATGTCCGCCTGGTGCCGCGCCGCGCTGGGCTGGGTGACACCGATCAACGTCACCGCCCCACGGCCCGGAACGATCCTCACACCCTCGGATGTGGGTGGCACACCGGCGCAGGATGTGGTCTACCGGCTCTGGCGGCGGGGCGCCAGCAGCCAGGAGTACTTCCTGGTTGAGAACATGCAGCACAGCCAGCTGCCCTCGCGCGGGTTGATGATCTGGCATTGCGACGACGCCAACAACGATTACTTCATCCAGAACGACTTCGAGTGGTATCCGGGCCAGCCGACCAACCAGCACTATCTGGTCGCCCTGGAGCAGGCGGACGGCCGCTGGGACATGGAGCACAAGCGCAACCGCGGCGACGCCAACGACGCCTATCCTCTGGCGCTGGCCAGCGCTTTCGACGGCACCACGACGCCGTCCAGCCACGCCTACGACGATTCCGATAGCGAAGTGAAGCTGCAGAACATCCTGCGGCAGGGCGCGAACATCCAGCTCGACATGACCCCCACCAACGTGGGGCCGCCGACGCAGATCGAGATCGTTCAGCAGCCCACCACCACCGCGGCGACGCAGCCCATCACGCCCGCGGTTAGTGTCCGGCTGCTCGACGCGACCGGCACTCTGGTCGACTGGAGCACGCAGAACGTCACGGTGGCCATCCAGAACAACCCCGGTGGCTCGACGCTGGCGGGCACCACGACCGTCCCGGTGGTCGGCGGTGTCGGCACGTTCGCCAACCTGGCGCTGAACAAGGCCGCCACGGGCTACACGCTGAAGATCTCTTCAGCCGGCTGCCCCGACGTGGTCAGCAGCGCCTTCGATATCGTGCCCGGCCCCGCGGCCTCGTGCGCCATCGTCGTCGACCCGACCGACGTGGCGGCCGGCGCACAGATCAGCCCGCCGGTCGAAGTGCAGCTCTACGACGTGGACAACAACGCGGCCTCGCTGGACAACACCACCGTGGTCTCGGTGCGCATCCAGCCGTCCTCCAACGCCACCAGCGCCACACTGGGCGGCACGACCAGCGCGACCGCCCGCGCCGGCCGGGTGCGGTTCACCGACCTGTACATGGACAAGGTGGGCACGGGCTATCGGTTGGAGGCCACCATCAGCGGCGCCACCTCCCAGCCCAGCGCCGTGTTCCGCGTCACCGCCGGCCAACCATCGGCGCTGACCATGGTCACCTCACCGGGCGACAGCACCGCTGGCGCGGCCCTGGCACCGACACCGCGAGTGCTCATCACCGACGCTTTCGGCAACGACGCGACCACCGCCACCAACAATGTCAGCGTGACGGTGGAAGTGGGCAGCGGCACGCCGCCGACCTTGGCCGGCACCGTGACGCGGGCCGCTTCGGCCGGCTTGGCGACTTTCAGCGATCTGGTCCTGACGCTGGCTGGCTCGGGCTACCAACTGCGCTTCACCTCGCCCGGCTTGACCGACGCGGTCAGCACGCCGTTCGACATCGTGCCTGGCGCCGCGGCCGCCATGGCCTGGGTGCAACAACCGGTGGCGACGCAGGCCCTGGCGACGATGTCGCCTGGCCCCCGGCTGCAACTGCTCGACGCCTACGGCAACGTCGCCGCGAACGACAGCGCCACGACCGTGGATCTGACGCTCGGCAGCAACCCGACGTCGGCGACCCTGGCGGGCACCTTGACGGCCACGGCACAAGCCGGCCTGGTCGCCTTTGGCGACCTCAGCGTGAACCGCGTGGGCACGGGCTACACCTTGCTGGCCAGTTCCACGGGCAAGCCCGCCGTGGCCAGCGAGCCGTTCGCCATCCTGGAACGCACGCCTGATCCCACCCGATCAACGGTCACCATCAGCCCACCAACCATCGGCATCGACGGCCAGGACGCGACGCTGCACATCGTGCTGCTCGACAGCATCGGCTTGCCGGTGCAGGGCTCGCCGCGCGGCGCGCGGAGCCTGGTCGCCAACCCGGCCACGGGCGTCACCATCAGCGACGCCGGCGCGGCCAGCGACGACGACGGCAGGTGCGAGGTGAAGATCCGCTCGACCGTGCCCGGCGGCTACACGGTGGCGCCGCGCATCGGCTCGGTCACGCTGGCCAGCGTGCCTCTGGTGGTCAAGCAGGTGTTCAGCCAGGACTACGCCGCCGGCCTGCACTGCCTCGGGCTGCCGCTGGACAACACCGACGGCCGGCCGCTGACGGTGCTGGGCGCCGCGGGCTGGCGCATGGCGCGGTACGACGCGGACAGCAACGCGTTCGTCGCGTTCGGCGAGACCGACAACGACGACCCGCGCTTCTCGTTCGCTCGAGCGCGCGCACCTTGCGGGTGCTGGGCGAGGTCACGCCCAACCAGCCGTTCGACGTGACCCTGGGCCAGGGCTGGAACTGCCTGGCCAACCCGTTCGACGGCGTCATGCCGTGGGACTTGAGCGCCATGCAGGTGCTCGTCGGCAACGACTTCGTGCCGCTGAGCAACCCCACCACCTGGGACACCGTGGCCCCCTATGCCTGGTACTGGGACGGCACGCAGAACCGCCTGGTGTTCGACCCGGCCGTGCCCGCCTTCGCCAACGCGCTGAGCAGTGTGCCCCGCGCGGGTGGCTTGTGGGTGTGGTGCGCCACGGCCAACACCACGTTGCGCCTGCCGCCGCCGGTGGCTGGCGCCAGCCGCGCCGTGCGTTCGGTAAGCACGCGTGACTGGTCCGTCGCGCTGACCGCCGTCGGCCCCGACGGCAGCAGTGCCGGCGCATCGGCCGGTGTGTCGGCCGCGCTGAGCCGCGGTCTGCGCATCGCCGAGCCGCCCCGCCCCGCGGGCAGCGGCGGGGTCAGCCTCGCCGTGCTCGACGGCACCACGCGCCTGGCCGGCGACCTGCGGGCCTGGTCGGCGGGCGCCCAGAGCTGGGACCTGCTGGTCACCAGCCCCAGCGCGGGCAGCGTCACGCTGACCTGGCCCAGCCTGCTGCGCGGCTTGCCCGGTGGGTTGACCGCCGAGTTGACCGACCAGCAGACGGGTCGCTCGATCCTGCTCAACACGCTGTCCACCTACCGCTTCACCGCGGGTCGCGCCGGTGAGCAGCGCCGCCTGCGCCTGACGGTGCAGCCCGGCCACATCCAGCGCAGCGCGATCACCGCGCTGGGCCTGGTGGGCGGTCGCGCGGCGGGCACCACGGTGGCCATCGGCGTCAGCGGGCCCGCGGACATCACGCTGCGGGTCAAGGGGCTGGGCGGCCGACTGGTCAAGGAAGTGACCAGCGCGGCCACCGAGGCCGGCACGGTGCAGGTGAGCTGGGACGGCACCGACCAGGACGGTCGGACCGTACCCGCGGGCACCTACCAACTCGAGGCCACCGCGGTGGCGCCCAATGGCGCTGTGAGCCGCGCGGTCCGCGCCATCACGGTGCGCTGACGAAAGGAGCAGGTCCGATGAAGGCAACTCACATGACGCGACGACATAGTGCGCTCCTGGTCCTGGGCGTGGTGCTGTCCGTGCTGGCCGGCGGCTGCGGCTCGGGCTCGCCCAAGATCGGCACGGTGGCGGGCCGGGTGCTCGACGACCTGGGCGCGCCGGTGGCCGGCGTGCACCTCCTGGTGGGCGCGTCCGCCGGCGACACCAACGCGCTGGGCGAGTTCAGCATCGCCGGCGTGAGCACCGGCGCGCACTCGGTATCGGCCACCAAGACCGGCTATACGTTCAGCAGCGCGGCGGTCACGGTGACCGGCGGCGGGACGGTCATCGCCACGCTGACCGGTACGCGGGCCAACGACGCGCCGCAGTTGACCGCGCAGGCGGCGCCCGCCACGGTGACCTTCGTGGGTGGCACGTCGACGCTGACCGTGACCGCCGCGGACGCCAACAGCGACACGCTGGCGGTGACGCTGACCGGCCCCGACGGCGCGGTGGAACTGACCAGCCTGGGTAGCGGGCAGTACCGCGCGACGGTGCTGCTGCCGGCCAACAACAGCGTGACCGCGCGGACCTACAACTACCAGTTCGCCGCCAACGACGGCCGCACCACGACGCGGTCCACGGTGACGGTGACGGTCAACGGGCTGGCCACGCCGGGCGATGTGGGCGGTGGCAGCACCCCCGGTGGCGGTGGACCCGATATCCCCAACATCCGCTAGACACGCCTCGGGGCCGCGGCCATCGGCCGCGGCCCCGTTGCTTTTGGGGCGGCGCGCGAGCACAGCCATGGCACAGCCGGTGGATATGGCGCGGCGTACGCGCGAGTTGTCCGGGCAACGCTGGGGCATGTTCGTGTGCTGGTCGTTCAGCACGTTCTCGGGCCGCGAGTGGACGGGCGGCGTGAAGGACGTGCCGTTCTTCCGCGCCACGGGCGTGGACACCGACCAGTGGGCCCGCACCGCACGTGAAGCGGGCATGGGCTACATCCTCTTCCTCACCAAGCACCACGACGGGTTCTGCCTGTGGGACACGGCCACCACCGAGCGGCGGGTGACCCGCGCGCCGCTCGGTCGGGACGTACTGGCCGAACTGCGCCGCTCCTGCGACAAGTACGGCATCAAGCTGGCACTGTACTTCTCCGAGGGCGACTGGACCTGGCCTGGCGCAACCGATGGCGCCGGCGGCAAAGGTGGCAGTTGGCCCGAGCAGAAGAAGGCCCAACTCCGTGAACTGCTGACCCGGTACGGGCCCATCGAGTACCTCTGGTTCGACCACGCCGTGGGCGACGGCGGGCTCAGCCACGCCGACACGGTGGCCTTCTGCAAGAGCCTGCAGCCCGGCTGCTTCGTGGGCTTCAACCACGGCGACCAGCAGGGAGCCGATATCCGTCTGGGCGAAATGGGCCGGCCCGGTCCGCTGGCCGACCAGTCAGCCGCCGGGCCGTACGCCGCCAAGGCCGCCAACAGCTACCGGCTGGCCGAGTTCACCTACCCCATCCTGCCCACGCATGAGGGCGGGGCCATGTGGTTCTACTCGCTGCCGCGCCACGACAACCTGTGCCGTGACGCCGCCAGCCTGTATGAGGACTACCTGGGCGCGGTGCGTTACGGCAATGTGTTTGCGCTCGACGTGGGCCCGGACTACGCCGGCCGGCTGCGCGACATCGACGTGCGTACACTGCGCACCGTCGGCCGCATGATCCGCGCCGGCGCGAGCCGGCCGGCCAAGCCGCAGCCGCTGTCTGTCGGCTGCCCCGCCACGGCGTCCAGCACCTGGAACAGCCCCGGCTACGAGGCGGCGAAAGCCTTCGACGGTAGCGACGCCACCCGCTGGGGCGCCGCGCCGGACGCCCGCGCGGGCTGGCTGGCGGTCGACCTGGGCCAGCCGAGGCTGGTCGCGCGGGTGGTGGTGAAGGAGCTTGGCTTCCACCGCACGCAGCGCTTCGCCATCGAACTCAGCCGCGATGGCTCGATCTGGGAGACGGTCGCCACGGGCGAGACGCTGGCCGGCACGCGGACCTTCGACTTCGAGCCGCGCCTGGTACGGCGGGTCCGTCTGAACGTCCTGGCCGCCAACGAGGTGCCGACGATTGAGTCGGTTGAGGTCTATGGTCCCGAGCGCACGGCACTCGTCGGGCGGCAGCGGACGCTGCGCTAGCGGGCTCAGTCGTCGAACTCGATCAGCCCGTCAGGCTCTACCGCGCCGTCGGGGTCAAGCCACTGGGCGAAGCCGTCGATGGCCTGGCGCTTGGTGAGCCGCTGACCCGCCAGTCGCGATCCGAGGGTCCGCAGCGACCGATGGGCCACGACGCGCGTGGTCAGGAAGCCGTTGATCAGGTCGATGACACCGAACGGCGTCGCGGCCAGCAGCATGTCCAGCGCGGGCTCGGGCGCGTCGAGGAGCACCTCGGCCTGCCGTCGGCGCGGGTCGTCAGGCGGCATGGCGCGCAGCCCGTCGCGCACGGGCACCGCGTGCCCATCCTGGCGCAGTTCGGCCAACAGCGCCGCGATGCCACGCTCGGCCTCGGCCTGGAGCGCGCTGACGGGCCGCAGAGCCGGCGACTGCCCCAGCACCAACCCGCACTCGTCGCACACGAGGCGCGTGCGTAGCGTGGCGGCGAGGTCGGCGCGACGGCATTGCTTGACGCGCTCGGCCCGCAACGACGACGCCACCGCGGCCGCGCTGTCGGGCGCGTCGAGGGCGAGGCGCGACAGGTTGGCCAGCACACGCATATGCGGCCCGGTGCGGAAGGCATCGTAGGGCGCGAAGCGCTCGGCGCCGTGCTGCTCGGCGTGCCACTGGGCGTACGCCCGCACATAGCGGCGCCGCCAGTCGCCGCAGTCCGCGGGCAGGTCGGCATTGGCCGAGGCCACGGCCTCGCCGGCTGCAAGGCGTGCGAGGAGTGCTTCGCGCTCATTGGCCAGCGTCGTGCCAGCCGGCAGCTCGGCGGCGCGGAGCAGGCGCTGGGCCTCGATCAGCGCGTCCAGGTCGCTCTCGGCGAAGCTGACCAGCCGGCGGAACTCAGGCCAGGCCTGCTCGTCCAGGTCGCCCGCCTCGACCACCAGCCGCGCCAGGCCGTCGCGCGCGCTCAGCGCTGGCTCGACGAGGAGGGCCAGCCGCAGGATGCGCTCGGCCAGGTCGAGTGTCTCGCGCCACTGCAACGGCTCATGGCCCAACTCGGCCACCGCACGGTCGACCGCACTACGCAGGCCGGCCACGCCGGCCTCGGCTGCCGCGCGCCAGGCTACCAGCCGCTCAAACAGCGTCTGCTGCTGCGCATGGCCCAGTTCCGCGAGTTCGCGGCCGAACACGGCGCGCACCAGTGGCCGTAGCGCCTGTTGACCGGCTTCGTCGAGCAGCGGCGCGTGGCGCACCATGGCCACGCAGGCGCGTAACGGCGACGCCAGCGCCACGGGCCGGCGGTCGTCGTCGAGCGCTTCCAGATAGCCGCGACGCACTGCCGCGGCGACGAGCAGATCGGCCTGGTCGGTCACCAGGCCGTAGGACGACTTGGCCAGCCACCGCTCGACAGCGGTCAGTGTCACCGGCCGATCGGGCAGGTATTCGACCAGAGCGCGCGCCGGGCTGTCCTCGGCCAGATGCAGGCGGTAGTGGCCCTGCTCCCCTTCGGTCAGGCCCAGCGGCTGAGCGAAGTCCTCCACGTCGGCCGCCTGCTCGCCGCCGGGTGAGTCCACCACCTCGCCGGGCACAATGAACCGGGCGATGAGGCTGTCGGCCACGGCGCGGGTCAGCAGATGCCGCCGGGGAGCCACCGCGGCGAAGGCTGGGAACAGCCGGTCCAGCGACCAGCCGGCGAGGCGCTCAAGCGACTCACGCCACGAGCCGCCACCCACGGGCGCTGAGCCCCATCGAGCCAGCACGTAGCCGTCGCCATACAGCCGCGCCATCAGCGCCGCCAGCCGAGCGCGTCGGGCCTCGGCGTCCTCGTCGAGGCGCGAGCGCAGCGGATGGCCGGCCGTGAGCGTGGGATCCCCGCGCACGAGTTCCAGCGCCACATCCTCGCTCCAGGCGGTCCACTCGGCCTCGGTGGCCTCGCGCGGCACCCAGGCCAGCAGCGACTGCGTCCAGCGCTCGTCGGGCACGCGAGCCAGCGCCTGGGCGAAGGGCTCCGTCTGCCGGTCCAAGCGTTGGGGCTCGGCGAGGTAGAGGTAGACAGCCTCGTCGAGTTCGGGCCCAGCCAGCAGGGCAGCCTGGTTGGTCAGTTCGTCGGCCGACAGCGTGGCCAGGTCGCGCAGCGCCACGAACACCGGCCGCGTGGTGTTGCGCCAGACCACTTCGGCCGCGTGCGGGTGCAGCGCGGTGGCCAGTGGGAAAGCGGCGTCGACGCAGGACTCCACCGCCACGGCCGTCAGGCGACCGTCACCGGGCAGCAGTGTGGCCTGCATGGCTCGTGCGCGGCGACGGATGGTCTCGTTGACATCGCAGTCCAGGTCGATGCGTGGCACATCGTTGAAGCGGCCGGGCCGGCGCTCGACGGTGACAAACGAGCCGCGCTGGCGCAAGCGCTCCACCAGCGCGGCGACGCGCTCCTCGCGCGCGCCATCGGCCGGCAGCAGCGCCGCGGCCAGATCCTTGATGCCCCGCTCCACGCCGGCCAGCGCCAGCACCAGCAGCAGCGCCACCAACCGCTCGGCCAGAGGCCGATCGTCGGGCTCGACAACGGTGGGCAGGTTGCGCTGGTACCACTCCCAGACCAGCTCGCGGTAGCGCCGCAGCTCGGCATGTTGCGCGATGTCCTTGGCGAAGTGGGCCCACAGCGCGTCGGGCGTGACCAGCGCCGGCAACGGCTGGTCGATGACACCGGGCGCCAGCCCGTCGCCGCGCACGCGGGCCACGGCGAACTCCAGCACGCTGCGCGTCTGCGCCAGGAACCGCTCGGCACAGGCCTCAAGGCAGGTGAACGTCAGCGGGTGCAATGGGTAGACCTCGGCCAGCCGCGCGGCGCTCAGGTCGGCCAGCCGCGCGCCGCCCGTCCAGGCACGCAGCGTCGTCTCCACGGCGGCCTGGAACGTCGCTTCGTCGCGCCGCGCCAGCACGCGCCGGGCGAGCACGCCGCGCGTCGCGGCCAGAGTGAGCGCCAGGCGCGTCTCGAAGCGATCCTTGATCTGGCGCAGACTGTAGTGCTCGATGTCGCCGATATCCTCGATCTGCTTCTGCAGCGCACACAACGTCCACACCGGCTGCAACGCACCGCGCTGGCCCAGGAATTGCAGAAACGAGGCATCGGCCTGTAGCGGCGCATGTTGCTTGGCGCCAAGGAACACCGACAGCTCATCCAGCACGAACAGCACACCCGAGCGTCCGGCCTCGGCCGCCAGTTCCAGCAGGCGACCCAGCCGCTCCACGCGCGACTGGGCGAAGGCAATGGGCAGCTCGGCCTCGGCCACATAGGCCTGCGCGGCGGCAGCCGCGGCGGCGGGATCCACCGCGGCCAGTGCCGACCAGTCGCCGCCGGCAGCGCGGTCGAGCCCGGGAGCGTGGGTCGGCAGCAGATGCGCGCGCGTCGTGGCCAGCACGTAGCTGGTCTCGGCCAGCGGCGCGTCGCGGCCGGTCAGGCGGCGTAGCTCATCTTGTGCCGCGCCGAAGACGACATCCTCCAGCGCCGAGCTGGGCGGATGCTCGTCGAGCGGCACCAGTACCACCAGCCGATCGCCCGCGGCATCGAGCCCGGCGCGGAGATCGCGCAGGCTGGGCTGGTGCGCGGCCAGCGTGAGGCGGGCTTCGGCGCTGGCTGCCGCCAGGGCGACAGCGCCGAGCAGATGCGACTTGCCCGCTCCGTACAGGCCGGTGACCATGAACCCGCCACCGGTCGGGCCCGAGAGGCCGGCGACCACGCGCCGTGCCACAGCCAGCGTACCGCCGTCGGCGAGGTGCCACTGGGCCAGCAACATGGCCTCCAGCGCCTCGTCGCGGCGGGTCAGGCCGGGCGCCACCTGGGCCAACTGCACTACGGTCGGCACGTCGGCCACGGTGATGATGTCGCCCACCGTCGTGGGCGCGGCGGCCGGGGCGTCGACCGGCGCCGCCGACCGGCGTGCGTTACGAGGTGCCCGGCCGCCGGCACCGAGTTGGCCGACCCACTCCAGACTGTCGCCATGGGCGCTGCAGCCCGGCCACTCGCCCGGCTCGTCGGCCAGGCCCGCAGCCACCACCCGGTGCTCGATGGCCTCGGCCAGCGGCAGCCAGTCGGCGTCGTCGGGCAGGACCACGACGCGCGGCGTGTCGCCCAGGAGCATGCCCGAGCGACCCAACAGCGGGTTGACAGCGCGGGCCAGGGCACGCTGGAGGTCAGCGGCCGCAACCGAGGGCTCGGGACCACCGGCTAGCAGCAGGTCGACCTCGGCCGGCAGCACGGCGAAGGCCAGCACCGGCGCGCTGTGGCGGTCGGACAGGCGGCGCAACGCGGCGAGTACGGCCTCGATGGCGTCAGCCGTCTCGAACGGCGCCAGGCCCGGCGCGGCGGAGGCGATGATGTGAAGCGCGCTGGTCACGTGGCGTTGTTCGCGCCGTCGATGCCGATTCCTTGTGAAATCTTGCGCCAGACCGTGGCCCAAACAAATCGGCCCCGGCGCTGAACCGGGGCCGATCGCGCTTCACAGGCTTAGGCCGTGAGGCCGAACGCCTACCACCAGTTCCAGCCGGGCTGGTCACTGACGTTGAACGTCGTGTAGGGGAACGCGGTCACGAAGCCGTTGCGGTCGCCTTGCTTGAGCGGCGGCGAGACCTTGACGTGGCCGTCGGCATAGCAGATGTTCGCGTTCTGGCCCATGTGGCGCGGCAGGTTCGGGTCCCAGCCCGGACTGCCGTCACTGACCACGCGCTGCCAGCCGCCCGCCAGCGTGTAGTCCGCCTGCAGGCCGTAGCCGGCGGTCGCGTTCAACGGGCTCTCCCAGTTGCCGGCATTGCCGCCATTGCGGGTCGTCGCTCCGTCGATGAACATGCAGCGCAGCTCCGGCTGATCAACGATGGCCATGGACCGCCAGCCGAGCCCGTCCGAGTTCCACAGGTAGCTGCACGCGGGCGGATCGGGGTCGCTCGGGCACTTGTAGACCTGGAGGTTGTTCAGGTACGGCGTGATCTGCTGCTGAGCCGTCCAGCCGCGGGCCAGGTTGCCCTGCGGATCGGTCCAGCCGGCCGGGTACTTCTCGTCGTAGTCCTGCACATACTGCAGGGTCGCCGTGCCCAGTTGCTTGAGGTTGTTGGCGCAGCTCGACATGCGCGCCTTCTCGCGGGCCTTGGCGAAGACCGGGAACAGGATTGCGGTGAGGATCGCGATGACGACCAGCAGTTCGATGAGGGTAAACCCTCGGTGGGTACGACAGCGCCTTGACTTGTTCTGCCGCCACTCCCATCGGAGTGCGACCATCATCGAGGATTGGGCAAGTCAGAACCAATCGAAACGTTACAAGCGCCCACTCCGTGCCCAATGACCTCCAAAACCGCGAATGTCAGGCCGTGGTACGTCACCAGGTCACCGACGCGCGGCGGACGGTTGAGCAGCATCAGCACCAGGCCACTGACCGTGTCGACGTCCTCGCTCTCGAGCGCCAGGTCGAGGGTCTCGGCCAGGTCTTCGAGCCGCGCCGTGCCCAGCACAAACAGGCGGCCGCTGGCGTCCTCACGGATTTCGATGGACCCAGGCTTGCCCGCGGCAATCTCGCCGACGATCTCGGCCGACAGGTCGTCGGTGGTCACCAGCCCAGCGGTGCCGCCGAACTCGTCCATGACCACGGCCATCTGGCAGTGGTCGCGGCGCATGGCCTCCAGCACCGTGTCCAGCGGCGCCGTGGCCGGCACATACGGCAGCGGCGAGGTGACCTCGCGCCCCAACGGCGCGCCACGCAACAGCAGGCCGAGCATCCGCTTGACCGAGACGACGCCGACGATGTGGTCGAGGTCGCCGTCGTAGACCGGATAGCGCGTGAAGGGATGCTCGGCCAGCGCGGCGCGCATCTGGTCGGGCTGGGCGCCGAGTTCGAGGCCGACCACCTGGGTGCGCGGCACCATCACCTCACCCGCGCTCAGGTCGCCGAAATCGAAGATCTCGCGCAACATGCGGCTGGATGTGCCTTCGAGCAGGCCGCCGGCCTCGCTCTCCGCGACGACGTACTCGATCTCCTCGGCGCTGTGGAAGTGGGCGCCCGACTCCTCGTCGCGTCGGATGCCGATGGCGCGCAGCACCAGCCCGCCCAGCGCGTGCAGACCGACGACAAGCGGCGCGGTCAGCCAGAAGCAGACGGTCATGAACGGCAGGATGCGCAGCAGCGCGCGCTCGCCCGAGGCCAGGGCCAGTGATTTGGGCACCATCTCGCCGAGCACGATGTGGAAGAAGGTCAGCGCGGCGACCGACACGATGCTGGCCAGGGCATGGGCGGCAATGACACGCTCCACGGCGGGCAGCGCCAGGTGCAGCGCCAGCCAGCCGGCCAGCCCGTGCTCGCCAACCATGCCCAGCCCGAGGCTGGCCAGGGTGATGCCGAGTTGCGCGGTAGCGATGTAACGGTCCTGGAGCTTGGGAGTGTGCAGCAGCAGGCGCGCCGCGAGCGCCACGCGATGGCCGTCCTGGGCCAGCCGCTCGATGGCCGCGCGCGGCGCGCCGACCACGGCGAACTCGGCCAGCACAAAGGCGCCGTTGAGCGCCAGCAGCGCGATGACCACGATGACCGAGGCCAGGCTACCCATCGCCGGCCTCCTCGCTGTCGGGCACGGGCAGCGCCAGCACCGCCATCACCGCCTGGCGGGCAACACGTTCGACGCGGACCCGCACGCCGTCGATGACCACCTCGGCGCCCGGCGCGGGCAGGCGGCCGAGCTCCTCGGTAACTCGCCCGCCGACGGTCTCAGCCTCGCCCGACCACAGCACGCCGAGCCACACCTCGGCCTCGTCGAGCCGCATGAGGCCGGGCAGGCGCACCCGGCCATCGGCCAGGCGCTCGGGCTCCGGCTGGCCACCGAGCGAGGCGTCGGGGATCTCGTCGAGGATCTCGGTGAGGATGTCCTGCACCGAGACCATGCCGGCCACGCCGCCGTATTCGTCGACTACCAGGGCCACTTCGGTGCGGTGCTCGCGCAACAGCATCAACAGCCGGTCGGCCGAAACATGCTCCGAGACCGCCGGCACGTCGCGCAGCAGTTGCTCGGGGTTGGTCAGCGTGCCGTGCTCGGCCACGTGCAGCACGACGTCGCGGCTATGCAGCAGGCCCAACACGTTGTCGGGCGTCTCGCGATAGGCGGGCAGGCGCGTGTGGGTCGAGCGCAGCAGGTGTTCGAGCACCTGCTCGTCGCCCAGGTCGAGGTTGACCATGTCCAGATAGAGCCGCGGCACCATGATCTGTCGCGCGGTGAGGTGTGCGAGCTGCAGCACGCGGTGCAGCCGCTCCTGCTCATCGGGCTCGAGCAGACCGCCATCGCGGCTCTCCACGAGCAGCAGGTCGATCTCCTCGGGCGAATGCACGTGGCGGTGGCCCGTCGACTGGAAGCCCAGCACTCGCAAGATGGCCTCGGCGGTGCCGTTGAGCACCCCGATGAGCGGGCGGAAGAGCGCCTGGCTGACCTGCATGGGCCGCGCGGTGAGCAGCGCCACCCGCAGCGGCGCGTGGAGCGCGGCGGACTTGGGCACCAGCTCCCCGAGCACCATCAGCAGCACGGACAGCAGGAGCAGCACGATGGCGTTGGCCGCCGCCGGGCTGACCCAGGCCTTCAGCGCCTCCTCGACATACGGCGTGACCCGCGCCGCGGTGAAGGCACCGAGGATCAGGTTGGTCAGCGTGATGCCGATCTGCGAGGCAGAGATGTAGCGGTCTAGCCGGCGCGGGTCGTCGAGCAGGTCGAGCAGACGCGCCGCGAGGACGTGGCCCTCGTCGGCAAGCGCGCGCAACTGGCTGCGGCGCACGCCCACCGCCGACAACTCAGCAGCGACATAGAGCGCCGACAACCCCACCAGTAGCGCGATGACCAGCCAGGTTCCCGAAGTCATGGCAACCCTATGATAGCCGACGCCGGCCCTCGTCGGTCGCAAATCAGCGCAGCACTTCTCCCGGCTCGTCGAGCACAAACACGTTGGACACCGTGCGCAGCCGGCCGAAGTCGGCCACCTGCCAGACCACGCGCTTGTCGCGGGTCACCTCCAGCAGTTGGGGCTGCTCGCCCACATGGCCGTGGCCACCCCAGTTGCAGATGACCGTGTTGCCGTTGGCCAGGCGCTCCAGGCCCGCCACAAAGCGCAGCGGATGCCCGGGCAACTCATTCTCGGTGATGCTCCAGACCACTTTGTCCCGCGCGTCGACCTCCAGCACCTGATGTCCGTCGCCCGTGCCGATGAGCGTGTTGCCGTCGCGTAGCCGCACCGCGCAGAACGGATCGCCCGGCACGGGGATGTCGCGCACCGTCGCGCCGTCGGGGCCGTACTCGCGGATGCGCCGGTCGCCCACCAGCGCCGCCAGGTAGTTGCCGCCGGGCAGCTTGCGCACGATGCGGAACTGCGTGTGTGCACCCGTGCTGGCCACGGCCACCTTGACCTCGCGCTCGACGGCGCCGGCGCGGTTGACCTCCAGCAGTCGGCTGGTGCCGCCTTCGGCCAGCAGCACGCGGCCATCGCCCAGCGGCTGGCAGGTGTGCACCTCGGTGCCGGGCGCGGCCTTGTACTCCCAGACGATCTCCTTGGCGCGGTTCACCTCGCGCACGCCGCGCAGATGGCTGAACAGCACGTTGCCAGAGGGCAGCATCCACACGTCCTGGGGCACTTCGGCGGGGTACTCCCATTCGACGGTCCCGTCGGCTGCCATCAGGTACACGCGGCCACGGCCGTTGTCGGCGCAGAGATAGCGCCGGGCTGGCGCCGCTGGCCCGGTGAGCGCGGGCACCAAGCTGCGGTTGCCGTCCCACGCGGCGCACTCCTCGCCGGCCTTGGGCGTAGGCCGGAAGCCGGCCAGGTCGCGGTAGCGCAGGTTGCGCCGGCCATCCCAGGAGCCGTAGTACGGCGCATTGGCGTCGATCCAGGTGACCACGTGCATCCACTCGGCGGCGCTCAGCTTGACACCGTGGTGGTCGCCACGCAGCACCTTGGCCAGTCGGCTGGTGGGACTGCCGTAGGTCAATGGCGGCGTGGCCTCGATGTTGCCGTGCTTGGCACCGATCTCGTCGACCACATTGCCTGCCAGATGCTTGTCGATGATCTGCTCATAGGAGCGGTTGAACTGCTCGGTCAGTTCGCCGCTCAGGTCCAGGTCGCCCTGCTTCTTGGTGCCGTCGTGGCAGGTGACGCAGTGCTTGTCCCAGACCGGCTGCACATCAGTCGTGTAGTGCACGGTACGTGGCACCACCTCGCCAGGCGTGGCCGTCGGCCGGGCCGGCGCGCCGGCCACGGCCAGCGACGGCCCCCGGCCGCCTTGGGGCGCCCACTGGCGTTCCTCGTGACAGCCTACGCAGCCGCGCTGCTCGCCGGGCCGCACGTTGACGAAGCTGCGCATGCGCTGCAGCTCCATGTAGTTCTCGTCCAGCGCCTGGAAGAAGATGTTCTTGTCGGCGGGCACCTCGAAGTAGGCCGAGCCGTCGGGCTGCACCGGCACAATGCCCCACACGATGCGCGGAGCGAGGTGGCCGTCGCGGCCGACGACGTCGTGCTGCTGTTTGCGGTCGTCGCCCGGCCAGTAGCGCCGGGCTTCCCACGGGCGCGGCACGTCCTCGCAGATGCGCAGCCACTTGACGCGGCCGCGGGCGATGCCGGTCATGCCCTGGTAGCAGTCCTGCAGGTAGAGCGTGCCACTGCCGCGGCTCCAGCCCGGCTGGTACTGCGCCTCGACGCTGGCCGTCTTCCAGCTGGGCAGGTCGGCCAGCACCGGCGGCCGGACGCGCGGTCGCAGCGGTGTCGGCATCCAGCAGGAGGAGCCCGCCTCGGCGTGCAGCCGCAGGCGGTTGCCGTAGGTGTCCAGCAGCATCAGCGCGTAGCCGTCCGGCGCCTGGGCGGGCTGGTCCAGGTTGCCCGCGCACAGCGCAAAGTCGGCCGACAGTGGATAGGGCTGGCAGAACAGCGGGCCCTGCATATCGCCGACCCACTGGCCGTCGCGCCGATGGCGGTAGCCGAACTCGTCGGGTGTGTCGATATCGGGCGTCAGGTTCGTCATCGTGGCCAACTCGCGGCGCGAGCCGGCGGGATCGATGCGCAGGATGCTGCCCACGCCCAGCGGCATGTGTGGCGCGCCCACGGCGAAGGTCAGGCCGGGCCGGCCGGGCACTTCGCGACCATCGAGGAATGTGGTGGGGTGCGTGATGTGGCTGCCGTAGACGTCGACCGAGCCGCTGCCATCGGGGCGCATGGCCCACAGGCACTTGCAGGCCGAGCCGCCCTTGTCCACGTACTCCCACCGCGTATAGAGGATGCGCCCGTCGTTGGTGATGCTCGGCGCCGCCTCGCTGACGGTGTTGAACGACAGCGGCACGGGATTCTGGCCATCGGGGCCCATGCGGTACAACACGGTGCTGGTCAGCACGTCGGGCCCATCGCACAGAATGCCCTTGCGGCAGCGCGTGGATACAAAGACGATATCGCCACACGGCAGGTAGCACGGGTGCATGTCATCGCTGCCGGTGTCATAGGGCAGGCCGGTCGGCGTGCCGACACCACGGAAGCGCAGCGCCAGATCGGCCTCGTTGCTCGGCGGCCGCGTGAGCTGGCGCAGGCCGCTGCCGTCGACCGCACACTCCCAGATGCGAAATCCTTGCCCAGGGCCCGCTTTGTAGTCGAAGACGACGCGCTTGGCATCGAACGACAGATCGAACCGGCCGTAGATGCCCCCGCTCATCTGCGGCAGCAGCTCGCGCACGCTGCCGTCGCGCAGCGAGACCGTACACAGATTCCCGCCGTACTCGCGGCAGCCGTCGATGTAGTCCGTGTAGTAGTGCGACGAGGCATAGGTCCGGCGCCGGATGAATAGCACGCGGTCGAAGTCGCCAAACAACGGGCTGCGTCCGACCAGCGCCTCGCGCGCCAGTCCGCGCAGGCTCTGCGCCGCGGCGACAGCGCGGGCCTCGGCGTCGGCGGCGCCATCGGCCACGGCACGGTTGGCGCCGTCGAGATCGGCCTCGGCCCGCGCCAGCCGGGCCAACAGGTCGGCGGCGGGGTAGCCCGGCGCGTAGTCCTTGCCCAGCGCGGTGATGGCCCGGCGCAAGGCTGCCGGGTCGAGATCGGCGGTGCGCGCGCGCTGCTCGGTCAGACGGCGATCGCGGTAGTAGAGGTCGGCCGCGGCGGCCAGGTCGGCAGGCTTGACCTTGGCCTCGGTGGCCAGCCTGGCGTCGGCGATGGCGGCGACGAAGCGCGCGGCCAGCGCACGCGGGTCGGCCGGGTCAAAGTCGGCGGCCAGCAGCTTGTCACGCTGCACCCAGTCCATCTGGCGCACGGCCTCGGGCCGGGTGAAGTCGCGCCGCAGCAGCGGCCAGACCTGCGCGCGGAAGCCAACGGCGGGCGAGGCGGAGAGCACCACGGCGGTTTTGCCGTCGAGCCGCACGGCCTGGCCGGCGTGGCCCGCGGCGAACGCCGGCTGAACACCGGACACGGCGCCATGATTGCCCCCGGCGCGATCCACCAGGTTGCCGTCGAACGGCCACCAGCCCACGGCGCCATCGTGCTTGGCCAGGTCGGCCAACTCCGTCGCCGAGAGCCGCCGATCCCAGATGACCACGTCGTCCAGAAGACCGTCGAAGCCCGACTGCGCGGGGAAGTTGGTGCTGGTGTAGCCGATCTTGGTGACCCACGAGGCGTCGTCGGGCTGACCGGCCAGTGACCCGCCACCGTCGGCCTGGCCGTCGACATAGAAGGTCAGGTCACGCGGGCCGGTGACAGCGACGTGGTGCCACCGATCGTCGGCGACCACGGTCCGACCGCCAAGCGTGCCCACCCAGCCAATGTCGTAGCCCAGCTTGCCGTCGCGCACGAAGAAGCTCTTGCCCTGCTGCACCCAGACGCCTTCGGCCGGTGCCGTGGCGACGATGGTGCCGCCCAGGCGCGTCTTGACCCAAGCGCTCACGGTGAAGTCCTGCCGGCCGAAGTCGGGCAAGGCCCGCGCGGGCGGCCCCGCGCTCTGCGCATCGAGCGCGGCGCGTGAGGCGATGAACGATTCCAGCCAGCTCGCCTGGGATCGATACCACGACGGGTCGGCAGCCTGTGCAGCCAGGGCAAGTGAGCAGATCAGCAGTATTTGGCGCATGATGCAGCGTTCCACGTGAAGACGACCATACCTGCCGCGCGGGGAGGTTTCGTCCCGAAGTCGGCCAAACCCTGGGCCATGAGCATCATCCCCCAGACCCTGCGCGACGAACACGCGGCGCTGGCCGCCGAGCTACACGAGGCCAACCACCGCTACTATGTGCTCGACGACCCGACGCTGACCGACGCCGAGTACGACGCCAAGCTGCGCCGACTGCAGGCCATCGAGGCCGAGCATCAGGAGTTGGCCACACCCGACTCGCCCAGCCAGCGCGTCGGTGCCCAGCCGCTGGCGTCGTTCGGCTCGATCACCCACGGCCAGGCCATGTTGTCGCTGGCCAACGCCATGTCGGCCGACGAACTGCGCGAGTTCGACCAGCGTGTCCGCCGCACACTGGAGCTCGGCGAGTCCGATCCGCCGGTGCGGTACGTGGGCGAGTACAAGATCGATGGGCTCGGCGTGTCGCTGACCTACGAGCAGGGCATTCTGGTGCGCGGTGCCACGCGTGGCGACGGCAGCGTCGGCGAGGATGTCACGCAGAACCTGCGCACCATCCGCTCCATTCCGCTGCGACTGGGCGCGGTCGAGCCGATGCCCGCGCGCATCGAGGTGCGTGGCGAGGTGTATCTGAGCAAGGCCGAGTTCGTGCGGCTCAACGAGGCACGCGAGCTGTCCGGTGAGCCGTTGTTCGCCAACCCGCGCAACGCCGCCGCCGGCAGCCTGCGCCAGCTCGATAGCCGGGTCACCGCCTCGCGCCGACTCGACTTCATCGCCTATACCTGCGGCGCCGTGGAAGGCGCCACATGGCCCAGCCAGAGCGCCTTTCTCACCTGGCTGGCGGCAGCGGGCTTTGCTGCCGGCGAGCACCGCCTGCTGGACGGCCCGGAGGCGGCGGTGCTCTTCCGCGAGGAGGCCGCCGAGCGACGTCATGCCCTGCCCTACGATATCGACGGCGTGGTCATCAAGGTCGACGACGCCGGTCGCCAGAAGGTGCTGGGCGAGCTGTCGCGGTCGCCGCGCTGGGCCATCGCCTTCAAGCTGCCCGCCGAACAGGCCGAGACGGTCATCCGCGACATCGAGGCCAGCGTCGGCCGCACCGGCGCGGTGACGCCCACCGCCGTGTTCGACACGGTGACACTGGCCGGCACGCGGGTCACGCGCGCCTCGCTGCACAACCAGGACGAGATCGACCGTAAGGGCGTGTTCATCGGTGCCCGCGTCATCGTGCAGAAGGCCGGCGACATCATCCCCGAGGTGGTGCGCACGCTGGACGAAATGCCCGCCGACCGCGAGCCGTGGAAGCTGCCGACCGCCTGCCCGGCCTGCGGCACACCGGTACTGCGGCCAGAAGGCGAGGCCATCACGCGCTGCCCCAACCGCTCGGGTTGTCCGGCGCAGCTCCAGGCGCGTCTAGAGCATTGGGTGGCGCGAGCCGCCATGGATATCGACGGTGTCGGCGAGAGCCTGCTGGCACAGTTGGTCAGCGCCGAACTGGTAGGCGACGTGGCCGACCTGTACACGCTGACGGTCGAGCAGTTGGCGGCACTGCCGCGCATGGGCCAGCGGTCGGCAGAGAACGCGGTGGCGGCCATCGAGGCCAGCCGCAGGCGGCCGCTGGAGCGCCTGCTGTTCGCGCTGGGCATCCGCCATGTGGGCGAGAGCGGCGCGCGCGGCCTGGCCGCGGCGTTTGGCTCACTGGAGGCCGTGGCCGCCGCGGACCTGGAGGCCCTGGCCGCCACGCCCGATATCGGCGCCACCACGGCGGCGGCGCTGGTGGAGTGGTTCGCCGACCCAGCCAGCCAGGCGTTACTGAGCAAGCTGGCCGAGCGTGGTATAGAACCGCAGGCCCCGGACCGCGTGAGCGCCGACCCGCGCTTCGACGGCAAGACGTTCGTGTTCACGGGCGCGCTGACGCGGTTGAGCCGAGACGCGGCGAGCGAGGAAGTGCGGCGGCGCGGCGGCAAGACCGCTGGCAGCATCAGCAAGTTGACCGACTATGTCGTGGCCGGCGAAAAGGCCGGCAGCAAGCTGGACAAGGCCACCCGGTTAGGCCTGGCCATTTTGACGGAAGACGAATTCGAGGCCATGTTGGCTCTGTCCGATGGCGCCGACTGACGATACGATCTGGGGAGGAGAGTCCAATGCGCTGGGTGCTGTGGATCATGGCGGCGGTGCTGGGCTGCTCGTCGCTGGCCTGGGCGTCGGACGGCGTCACGGGCCTGGTCGTCGACGCCTCCCACCTGCCGCTCAAGCGAGCGCGGTTTCCGCGCGTCTTCGATGAGGCGGGCGAGCTGCTCTACCCGCCCCCCAAGCTCTGCGAAGACCCGAACTACCAGGGCTTCGAGGGCTACCAGCCGACGCTGACCGAGGCCCGCGCCGACAAGACCCGTGTCGGCGCCAAGCCGCTGATCGTCAAGGCGCTCAAGGTCAAGGACAAGGACCCGTTGGAGGGCTCGGTGGTCATCTCCGCGGCCGATGCCGAGCAGGTCCGCGCCCTCAACGCCAAAGCCACCGCACTGCTGGACAAGGACAAGATCGCGATCGTCATCGGCCTGGCAGTGGTTCAGACCAAGCCGGCCGCCGACAGCAAGGATGTGGCCGAGGACGCGATCGTGGAAGTGGTCTTCTCCAAGCCGCTGAGCGACGACAGCGCGCGCTCCGCCGCATTGGTAACGGTGAAGACGGCCGAAGGCGCCGCCGTGGCAGGTTCGACTCTTTACGCTGTCAGCACCAAAACTGCCACTTTCAGGCCCTCTAGTTCGTGGGCCAAAGGAACGACATACACAGTAGTGGTGGACAAGAACGCTGAGGCCGAAGGGCTGGGTCGCCTGGATGGCGGCTACCAGTTCAGTTTCACCACGGTGGTGGCGCCGAAGGAAGCCGGGGGCGCCGCGACCGCCGACGGCGGCGACGGCAAGAAGCAGAAGGACGAAAAGAAGTGACGGGCGCGCTGAGCGCCCGACGGGAGCAGGCGTTGGGCGCGATGGGCTTGGTTGAGGAGCAGTTGGTGGTGCCAGAGACGACAACGCATCCTCGCGGACGCGTACTCGTCGTCGATGACGAGAAGCCCATCGTCACCATCCTCGTCGAGGTGCTGCGTTCCGCCGGCTTCGAAGTGACGGGCGTCGACCATCCCGCCAAAGCCACGGCGCTGCCGGCCGACTCGTTCGATATCGTGCTCACCGACTACAAGATGCCCGGCACCGACGGCATCCGACTGTTTGAGGAACTGCGCCTGAGCAATGTCCATCTGGTCGGCGTGCTGGTGACCGGTTTTGGCAACACCCAGTTGGTCCAGGAAGCCATGCGCCGCGGACTCAACGGCATTCTGCTCAAGCCGTTCCCGCTCGAGCGCGTGGTGGCCACGGTCGAGCGTGCGTTGAGCCAGCGCTGGCTCAACGCGGAGAACGAGCGGCTGTCCGCCGTGATCGAGATGTACTCCGCGCGCCAGAGTCTGCATCGGCCGCGCAACCGCGACGAGCTGGCGCTGGCCCTGGCCGAACTGGTACGCTCCCGCCTGTCCCGCTGCGAAGCCTTAGTTCTGCTGGCCGACGCCACCGAGGGCCGGCTCTATGCGCCGCGCGGCCGCTCCGACCGAGCCGCTTGGGCGGATCTGGTCGATGAGTGGTCGGGCCAGAGCGCCGACTCGGTGCAGGGCGGAGTCGAACCCTATGGCGATCAGTGGCTGGTGCGGCTGCCCTTGACTTGCGACGGGACCGTCGAGGGCTGCCTGCTACTGCGTCAGGAAGGTGACCGGCCGACCACATCCGCCGTCGAGCGGCTCAGCCTGCTCAGTTCGCAGGCGGCGCTGGTGCTGTCGCACCTAAGACTGTTCGAGAGCCAACTGCGCGAGGAGAAGCTGGCCCTGGTTGGCCGCATGGCGGGCGTCATCTGCGACCGCGTGCGCACCCCGCTGCAGGCCATCGAGGCTGCGGTGGCCGAACTCGATCTCGAGACTCCCGACTACGCGGACATGATCCGCGACGAGACACACCATCTCGACCGCTTGTGCGCCGAGCTCTCGGACCTGGTCTCGGGATCGGACCGGCTCGTGCTGGCCGACACCAATCTCGCCGAGCTGCTGCTCGACTTGGCGCATCGCGTGCGGCCCGAGCAGGAGCGACGCGGCGTGCAGGTGTTGTGCATGGTCTCCGAGCCGCTCATCGTCCCTGCCGACGCCGGCAAGCTGACCCGCGCGCTGCACAACCTGGTCAAGAACGCCGGCGAAGCCATGCCCCAAGGCGGAGTACTGGCGCTCGGGCTCGATCGCGAGCCCGGCCAGGCAGTGATCACCGTGGGCGACACCGGCGTGGGCATGAGCAACGACGTGCTGGCCCGCGTGTTCGAGCCGTTCTTCAGCCACGGCAAGGTGCACGGCACCGGTCTGGGCGGCGCCGTGGTCCGCAGTGCCGTGCAAGCCCATGGCGGGCGCATCGAAGTGCACAGCCGCGAAGGCGAAGGCACCACCTTCCGCCTCTACCTGCCCCTGCCGGCCTGAGCCAAGGTGGGACTCGGAGAAGCCATGCGGTACCTGGTGGCCATTCATCACCCGGACGACTATGACCCGCTGGTCGCCGAGGACGAAGCGATGTCGGCCGATATCGACACGCTCAACGACGAGATGGTCGCGGCTGGCGTCAGGCTGTTCGTGGGCGGCCTGCGCCCCGCCGGCAGCGCGACGTCGATCCGGCCGCAGCCCGATGGTGCGGTACTCATCACCGATGGGCCCTACTTGGCGACCACGGAGCACATGGGCGGCTTCTGGGTGCTCGAAGTCGCTGACCTGGACGAAGCGCTGGCGTGGGGGCGCAAAAGTCGCTGACCTGGACGAAGCGCTGGCGTGGGGGCGCAAGGCCGCCATCGCCTGTCGGGTACCGGTCGAGGTGCGTCCGTTCTTCTGACGCCGCACCTGCCAGGAGGCCGGCCTCAGCCTTCGGGCTTGGGCACCAGCCTTTGCGTCGAGGCCATCAGCCAGACTCGCACGCTCTGCCGATTGGACACGGCCCATAGCGCGGCGTCGGGCACTTTGATGCCGTAGTCACTCAGCAGGATGTCGAAATCCGCATCGACCCGCAGCAGGTCGCCGGGTAATCGATGCGCCGTCCCATCGGTCGCGGGGATCAGCGTCACTCGCAGCCGGAGCGGCACCTCGCGGGTCACGCCCCGCAGCGTCAGGTCTCCGGTGGCATCGAGGTCGGCCGGCTCCAGCGCTCTGAGCGCCAGAGTCGTGGCCGCCGACTTGATAGCCTTCAGTTCCAGCGTGACCTTGGGATGCTTGTCAACCGCCAGCCAGCCGGCGCCGCGCATATGCTCGTCGCGAAGCGCAATGCCCGTGCCGAGCTTGGCGGCGTCGATCTCGAACTTGGCCGCCGGCTTGTCCAGCACGTTGTTCGGATCGACATCGACGGTTCCCTTGACCGACTGCGCGCGGGTGACGATGGTCTCCAGCGGCGCGACGGACGTGATGGTCACGACATCGCGCTCATAGGGGTCGTCCACCAGGTAGTTGGTGCGGCCAGCGGCCAAGGCCAAGCCGGCCGCCAGCGTCAGTATGGTCGTCGCAGTGGCTTTCGCGTTCATGGTATGCTCCAGGCTGGTGCGGAGGACATACCGTGTCAGCAGGCCGAATCCTCTCTCTCGCCGTCATCGCGCTACTCCTGGGTGGCCAGGCTCGAGCACTGTCGCCCGAGGGCATCGTCTACGAAGCCGAAGCCGTAGCCAGCCCCCGGGACGCTTGGCGCAAGGACCAACGAGGCCCCAGCTTCTGGTGCCTGTGGACCGCCGAGGAAGACATCGCCAGCAAGCGCTCGGGCGGCGCCGTACTGGCTTCGCCGCCCACCGCCACCGAGCGCGCGCGGCCCGAGGATGGCGCGCCGGCCCTGCACTGCGTAATCACCGACCTCAAGCCGGGCGCCTACCGCGTGTTCGTCAGCTCGCCTGGCGCGCGGCCGCTGGGCTACTCGCTCGACGGCCAGCGCTGGCGGCCCTATGCGGGCGCCGAACTGGCGCTCGGCCTGCGCGATCTGCGCGATGGCCGGTTCGAGATCTGGATCGACGACCGCTACCCGCATCCCGCCGTTAACGCCGGGTCGGGCTACTTCGACTACATCCGCTTCGTACCCGCCAGGCCCGGCGAGGTGGTGCGGCCCCCGAGCATCGACCACCTGACTGTCGCGCCAGGCGAGCTGGCCTGGACGACCAGCGGTCAGGCCGATGAGGGCACCGTGGTCTTCCAGCCCGGCGACATCAAGCGCACGGTAACCACCACCGGCCGCAACCACTTCGTCCGTCTCGACGGCCTCGGCCCCGCCGTCCGGCGGGCCACGATCACCATGACCATCGATGGCCGCGAGGTGAGCGCGGAAACGAGCCTCGCCCTGCCCCTGCCCGCTGGCGGCGCACTGGACGTGCCGCTGACCTGGCCCGCGGGCACGCAGTCGGCGGGGCCGACGCCGGTGGTCATGGGCCTGCCCTTCCCGCGCGGCGTGGTGGCCGAGCCGGGCGAACTGGCGCTGCTGGCCGACGGCACGCGCCAGCCGCTGCAGGCCGACCTGCAGGCGCGCTGGCCGGATGGCAGCGTGAAGTGGGCGGTTCTCTCGTTCGTCGCCGAACCGCGCGCCAAGCTGCGCCTGACGCGCTCCGCTGTCAGTCCTGCCACCACCTGGCTGAAGGTCAACGACGACGCCGAGGCCTGGCGCGTCGACACCGGCTCGCTAGCCTTCGACCTGGGCCGTCGGCTGCCCGCTCTGTTCGCCCGGTTGGGCTGGGATCGTAACGCCGACGGCCGCGTGGCCGACGATGAGCGCATCGCCGCGGCGCCGCTGGGCGCCAACGTCAAACTGGAGCTGGGCGATGGCTCGTTCTGCACGCTCGGCCCGCCCAGTGACCTGCGGCGCGAGGTCGACGGTCCGCTGCGCGTCGTGCTGCTCCTGACCGGGCCGCTGGTCAGCCAGGCCGGCCCGGCCGGCTGGTCCTACGAACTGCGTCTGACCCTGTGGCGCGGCGGCACCGACTTGGCCATCGACCTGGGCGTCATCCGCGACCAGGCCCAACCGGCCTTCGCGCCGATCAATGCGCTGGCGCTGCGGCTGCCGCTGGACGCGGCAGGCGGCGTGCGCGGCGCGCTCGACGGCCAGGCCGAGCAGCCGGCAGGCGATGCCGACGGCCAGTGGATCCTGCAAGACACGGAGAAGCACTTCGTCCGGCGCGACGGTCTGACCACGCGCGGCGTCGCGGGTCTGGCCACGGTGCGCGACGACCGGTCACAGGTGGCCGTGGTCATGCGCGACTTCCAGCAGGCCTATCCCAGCGGCTACGCCATCAAGCCCGACGGGCTGCACATCCGCCTGCTGCCGCCCTTGCCCGCCGACCAGTACCAGGACGCCGCGAGCCGGCCGGTGTGGGGCAAGCTCTACTCCTGGTGCCGCTCGGGCCGCTATCAGGTGCGCGCTGGCCAGATGCTGCGGCGCGAGGTGCAGGTGCACTTCGGCCCGCTGGCCGACGCTGGGGCCTGGGCCAAGACCTACCAGGATGCCCCTCGACCCACGCCCAGCGCCGCGTATCTGTGCGCCACCGCCGCACTGGGCCGCGCCTTGCTGCCGCGCACAGCGGGCACCTGGGACGTCTACGACGCCTGGTTCGACCGCGGCTTCGACGCCTATCGCGCGCGGCGCGAGGCCGACCGCGCCTACGGCTTCATGAACTACGGCGACTGGTATGGCGAGCGGGGCAACAACTGGGGCAACAACGAGTACGACGCCGCCGCGACGCTGGCCCTGCACTGGATGCGCGATCCGCGGCCCGAGCTGTTCGCCGACGGTCTGGCCACCGCGCGGCACGTGGCCACCATCGACACGCTGCATGGCGCGCCGGCGGCCGGCCGCAACGGACTGCTGTGGGAGCACAGCTTCAACCACGTGGGCACCGACCTGACCGGCGACAGCCCGGAGCTGGCCGGCACCGACATGAGCGCCTACCTGGCGCGCTATGGCCGCAGCATGTTCACCGGCGCGATCGACCCCCAGGGACACCATTTCGTCGGCGGGCTGTGGCTCTATGGCGCCTTGGCCGGCGACCTCGTCGTGGCCGAGCAGGCGCGGCGCATCAGTGAGAACCAGGCCGCCATGCTCACCCGCAACTTCGACTTCGGCATCGAGCGCGCGGGCGGCTGGCCGCTGATCAACATGGTCCATGCGTATGCCGCCAGCGGCCGGCCTTACTACCTCAACGCCGCGCGCCTGATGATCGCGCGCGCCCTGGAACGCCAGGACCCGGCCACCGGAGGCTGGCTGCACAACCCGCCGCTGGACGAGACCGACGGCGAGAAGGTGCTCGGCGGCAAGGCCTTCGCCGTGGGCATCCTGACCCACGGCATCCTGCGCTATCTGGAGCAGGAGCCGGCCAGGCGGCCCGACGTGGAGAAGATGCTCCAGCGCGGCGTGGACTGGCTGCAGCGCGAGAGCTGGAACCCGGACAAGGGCTTCCGCTACATCAGCAACTCCTCCAAGTACAAGGACACCGGCGAACGCGGACTGACCGCGCTCATGGTGGCCGAGGCCATCGTCGCGGCGCGGCAGTTCAGCGGCGACCAGCGCTACCTCGACTTCGCCCACGAGGTGCTGCGCGGCGTGTTCGACAAGCCGCTGGGCGGCATGGGCAAGGGCTTCACCCAAGGCACGCGCCAGACGATCTTCGCGCTGGATCGACTGCGGGAGCTGGGTGAGGTGGCGCTGAAGTGACGCTGGTTCGTGGTTCCGCCTTCAGGCGGGGTCGCGCCGCGCGCAGCCTGCGGCCAAAGGCGGAACCACAATCCAGCAGCGCCGTGGCCATGGGCCTCACTTGCACCCGGCCTTGCGTAGTGCCTCGTCCAGCAGGTTGAGCGCGGCCATGGCCTCGCGCGCCACGTCATCACCCAGCACCTGGGGGACCGCCGTGAACAGCTCGCTCAGCGGCGCGTGGAGCCGGCTCTGGTAGCCGCTCTTGCGTGCCGCCGCTTGCTCGGGGGTGACCGCCTCAAGCGTCGGCAACTCGCCCTCGGCCAGCAGTCGGTAAGGCTCGAAGTGCATGCCATCGGGGCGCCTGAAGTGGCCGCCCCAGGCGAAGCCGCACTTCTGGAAAACGCCCACGATCTCGCGCAGGCTGCCCTGGTCGCCGCGCTTCGCCGGCTCGTCGCCGTACCCGTTCCAGTCGCAGTTGAAGTCGACCGCCGCGCCCCAGGCGTGCGTGCTCTTGGCGCCGCCGCCCCGGCTGGGGCGGTTGTTGTAGCAGCCGTCATAGGTCAGGATCTTACCGGTCAGGCCGCACTCGTCCACGAGCCTCAAGGCTCGTCCGAGCATGGCGGCAATCCTGCGGTGGCAGTGGATGCTGTTGGTGCCGATCTCGGCGAGGGTCGGCGTCGCCAGTGTGACCAGAGCAGCATCATCGCCCGGAGCAGAGCCAAGCTCCGCCCCGCGGCTACCGTAGTCCCAGCACGTGATCACATCGGCGGCCAGCAGTTGTTCCTTCGTCATGTTTGGCCCTCCCTTGTGCCTCAACTACCTTGCCGTACCTCATCAGTGAGGCCGGCGGCAGTATGCTCCCGGGCCGGCAACCTGCAGACCACTCGACGGCGAGGCCTGGGCGGACAGCCAGAACTCGGGGCTCATGACACTAAATAACACATCCTCACCCTGTGCGCCACATCACCTACGTCGGAGCCCCGCCCGATCGAGTCCTGGCAAACCTGACCGGTATTTGGACTGCGTGGACACACGCCGGCCGAGCGCAGCTGACTCGGATCTGGCGAGGATCGACATCACACCGGCTGGCCGCGATTGTGCTGCTGGAGCCGGAGCTCGACGCCAACTATGAGGCGGTGAAGGCCGACACCTACGCCTGGCCCGGCGAGGTGTGAGGCGGTGGCGCCGAAGGGCGCGTTGTGATGGAGTCGCGCACAGCCCCCACCCCAGCCCCCCCCGCGCGCGGGGAGGGAGCCCATGCACCGTCCCCCCGCTCGCGGGGGGACTACAGGGGGGCTGCCGACGTCGTGGCATCGCCATTCGTTGCTAGGCGGTGTCGCTTCGCGCACGGCCGCCGCCTAGCAGCGGGACAACCAACCCTCGATGACCTGCGCCACGCCGTCCTCATCGTTGCCCGGCGCGACCGCGTCGGCCGCGGCCAGCACCTCGGGTCGGGAGCCGGCCATGGCGTATCCGGTACCGGCGGCTTCGAGCAGGGGGATGTCGTTGGGCGCATCGCCGAAACCGACGCTGTCGGCGGGGTCAATGCCCAGCCGCGCGCAGAGCGCGGTCAGCGCCTTGCCCTTGCTGACCGTGGGGTCCATGAACTCTAAGTACTCGTGCTCGGTGATGGTGATGTACAGCCGATCACCATACAGCGCCTGGAAGTGGACGCGGCAGCGCTCGATCTCGGCCGGGTCGTCGACGATGAGCAGCTTGGTGGCCGCACGGCCCGAAGCCCAGTCGAGCAGGTCCTCGCGGTAGATGGGCCTGGCGTCCACGCGACGGATGTAGAGATCGCCCCATTCCGACGGCCGCGGGCAGTACATGCGGTCGTCGGCGTAGAAGTTGAGGTGCTGCCCGCTGGCGCGCACATGGTCGAGCACCGGTGCGCACAGGTCGGGCGAGACGCTGGTCTCGTGCCAGATCTCGCCGCTGGCCGGGTTGAGCACCAGCGCGCCGTTGTAGGCGATTACCGGGGTGTCGAGGCCGAGCCGCGCCACATGGACATCCATGCAGTCGCGGTACATGCGGCCGGAGGCCAGCACGCAGATACAGCCCGTTTCGGCCAGTGCGCGCACGGCGGCCAACGTGCGGTCGGAGATCACCTTGGACGAGTTGAGCAGCGTGCCGTCCAGGTCAAAGGCGGCGAGTTTGGGTAGCTTGGGCACGACAGATCCTGCTGGGCTCGGGGCTTAGCCTTCGCCTCGGCGCTCCAGGTTGCGGCGCACGAAGGTCGGCATGTCCAGGTCGCTCTCGGGCGAGCCCGACGCCGGCGGCGGCATGGTCGGCAGGCCGGGGATGCCGCTGCCACCAGGGCTCGAGGCGGGCGCGCTCGGCGTCGACAGGCTCGAGCTGCTGCTTGAGCTCTGGAAGCCGCCGCCCGCGGGCGGCAGACCACTGCCGATGGGCGTGCCGCCGCTGGGCGTGGTGCGCCGCAGCGTGGGCGGGTTGCTGTACAGCGGGCGGCCGCTGGTCAGCGGGTTCTGCGCCTGCGTGCCGGCCGTCTCGACGAAGCTGGCGGCCAGAATGGTCAGGCGCAGCTTGCCCTTCATCTGCTCGTCGATGACCGTGCCGAAGATGGTGCTGGGCATGTCGGTCTGCGTGGCCTGCGCCACGGCGTCGGCGATGTCGTGCACCTGCCACAGGCTGAGGTCGGGCCCGCAGGTGATGTTGAGCAGCAGATTGGTGGCGCCGACGATGCCGTTCTCGAGCAGCGGCGAGGCCACGGTGCGCGAGACGATGTCGGTGCTCGGCGCGTCCACGGGCGATTCACTCATGCCCATGAGCACCGGCCCAGCATTGCGCAGCACGGAGCAGACATCGGCGAAGTCGACGTTGATGGTGCCGGGAATGGTGATCAGGTCGGACACGCCCTGCACCGCCTGGCGCAGCACGTCGTCGACCAGGGCGAAGGCGTCGGTCAGGCGGGTGTGCTTGTCCACCTGGTCGAACAGGCGCTGGTTGTCGATGGTGATCAGCGCGTCGACGCTGTCGCCGCACTCCTCGATACCCATCATGGCGGTGGCCATGCGGCGCTGGCGCTCGAAGCGGAAGGGTTTGGTGCAGATGCCGACGGTCAGCGCGCCCATGTCCTTGGCCATACGGCAGATGACCGGCGCGGCACCAGTGCCCGTGCCGCCGCCCATGGCGCCGGCCACAAAGACCATGTGCGCGCCCGACAGCACGTTCTCCAGGTCCTTGGCGCTCGATTCCGCGGCGCGCCGGCCCTGCTCGGGGTCGCCGCCGCAGCCCAGGCCTTGGGTCACATCCTGGCCGATGACGATCTTGTTCGGCGCCGCGCAGTCGCGCAGCTTGCGCACATCGGTGTCGACGGCGAACAGTTCAACGCCGCTCACGTCGCTGCGCATGATCTGCGAGACGGCGTTGCAGCCGCCGTTGCCGACACCAATGACTCGGATGATGGGCCCGTTCATTGCTCACCTCGGTGACCTGGCTTGGTCAAGCACTCCGCACAACCCAGTCAAAGCGGGTGCGTGGGCCGCTAGCATACCACGCACCCGCCTCGCCGGCTAGTTTGGACAACGCCCAGCGCACGTTGGTGTCAACGCGCGCCGGGCATTGCGCAAACGGTCCTTGGCTACACGTTGAACGTGCCCGACACGTCCATGGTCTGGCCCGACGTGGCCTTCTTGCCCGCGGACGCGGCGATCTTGGCCTGGAGGGTTTCCTCGTAGAGATCCTCGTCGACGGGGATGTCCACCCAGCTGTCGGTCCAGGCCGAGAGCAGCATAGCGTTGTTGAGCTGGACGGTGTTGATGCCCTCGATGCCGGGCGCCAGCAGCGCCGAGCCCTTGGTGATGGCGTTGGTCCAGTTGCGGGTGATCTCGGAGTGGCCGCCGCCGCCGTGGCCGGCAGGCACCTCGATCTTCCACACCTCGGGCTCGCCGAAGCCGCCCTGGAACGTCCGCGAGAACTCGCTGACCGACTGCCGAGTGCGCCAGAAGGTGATCGCGCCACCCTCCATGACCACCTTGCCGCGGTCGGAGTGGACCTCGATGCGGTTGGTGCCGGGGCACTCTCCGGTGGAGGTGAGGAACACGCCCGTGGCGCCGTTGGGATACTCGACATAGGCGGTTACGTCGTCGTCGACCTCGATGTCGTGGTACTTGCCGAACGAGATGAAGCTGCGCACCCGGCTGGGCATGCCGCACCACCACTGCCACAGGTCGAGGTTGTGCGGGCACTGGTTCATCAGCACGCCGCCGCCCTCACCCGCCCAGGTCGCGCGCCAGCCGCCGCTATCGTAGTAGCTCTGGCTGCGGAACCAGTTGTTGATGATGTAGATGACCCGGCGGATCTCACCGATCTCACCCGACGCCAGCAACTCGCGCAGCTTCTGGTGGCGCTTCTCCATGCGCTGGTTGAACATCACGCCAAAGACCAGCCCGCTGGCCTCGGCCGCCTCGTTCATCAGCCGCACCTGCTTGGTGTAGACACCCGGCGGCTTCTCGGACAGCACATGCTTGCCGCGCGCGAAGGCATCGATGGCCACCGGCGGATGGAAATAGTGCGGGGTGGCGATGAGCACACCGTCAACCTTGCCCGATTCGAGCAGATCGATATGGTTGTCGTAGCGGGCGACCGCATCGCCCCACTGGCTCTTGGCGTAGTCCAGCCGCGACGATGCCACATCGCAGACGGCCGTGAGTTCAGCGTTGGGCACGTCGCCGCGGGTCAGATAGCTCGCGTGGCCACTGCCCATGCCGCCCAGGCCAACGATGCCAATGCGTACCTTATCCACCGTGTCTTCCTCCTGGCACTCGTATGTTACGCCGTCCAGACGCTGTCGAACAGTAGCACCGCGACAATGGTCACGATCCCACCAAGCGCCGCCACGGTGACCACCGGCCCCCACCCCGCCGCATCGCCCATCATGGCCGCCTGCGTGGAGTCGATGGACAGCTTGAGCAACGGCGCCACCAGCGGGAACGACACCACCGCGCCCAGCGCGCCGCGCGAGCGCGCCTGGGCCACCAGCGCCGCGGTGAAGGTCAGCGCCGCGGTCAGGCCGAAGCAGCCGGCGGCCAGGGACGCGGCCATCAGGCCCGGCGACTTGACCTCGGCGCCCATGAAAATGACAAAGCCCGGCAGCAACAGCACCGACAACGCCGCGAGCAGCAGCAGGTTGAAGGCGAACTTGCCCCAGTACACCGCCGTGCCCGAGGCCGCCAGCCGCAACGCATCGGCGGTGCGGCCGTCCTCCTCGGCCACAAACCCACGCGTCAGGCCGCTGAGTGCGGCGAAGTAGAGCACCACCCAGAGCAGCGCGGCCTGCACCGAGACCGCAGCGCCCAACCCGACCGCGAAGCTGACCGCGACCAGTGTGGTCAGCGCGAACATGCCGATGGCCGCCAGCGCAAAGCGCGTGCGGAACTCCACCAACAGGTCCTTGCGCAGCACCGCCACGGCTGCCGCCGTGGCGGTGTTAGCGGCCAAGCTCGATGATGCGGTTGCCATGGGCGATATCTCGCGGGTCGTTGGCGGCGATGAGGCAGATGCCGCGGCTGCGTTGCAGCGCGACGGTCTCGGCGACGATCTGGTGGCCGGCGTCATCGAGGTTGGCGCCCGGCTCATCGAGCAGCAGCAGCGCCGGCCGATGCAGCAGTGCCAGCGCCAGCCGCACGCGCTGCACGTAGCCCGACGACAGTTCCGACACGCTCTGATCGACACGATCGGCCAGGCCCAGCCGGTCGAGCAGGTCAGGCTCAGGGGTCACCCCGTGCAGCTTGGCGAAGAAGGCGACATTCTCGCCGACGGTCAACGGTCGATAGGGCAGCGTGTCGGGCGCGGCATAACCCACCTGGGCGCGATGTTCAGCGCTGGTCAGCCGTCGCTCGCCGGCGCGCAAGTCCACCGTGCCGCTGGTCGGCCGCACCAGCCCGGCGGTGATGCGCAGCAGCGTCGACTTGCCCGCGCCGTTGGCGCCGAGCACGGCAACCACATCGCCGCGCTGGAACGTGGCGCTCAGGCCGGCGAACAGCGCCCGACGCTCGAAGCGGTGGCCGACGGCCTGGTACGTCAGACTGATGCTGGGCTCGTGGTCTGTCACGGCGCGCATTATACTTGGCCCGAGGACGAATATGGCAGGCTTCGCTCCCTTCGATCCCGACACCTTCCGCGCCCAAGGCCATCGCCTCGTGGACCGCCTGGCCGACTACCTGGCGCAGGCGGTCAGCGGCGACCCCGAGCTGCCGGTGCTGCCGCACGCCGACCCCAACCAGCTCCTGGCCCAGTGGTCGTGCGATTTCGAGCAGCCGATCAGCTTCGAGGCGCTGACCGAGCGCGTGCTGGCCGGCTCCAACCACCTGCACCACCCGCGCTACATGGGCCATCAGGTGACCGCGCCGCTGCCGCTGGGCGCGCTGTGCGAGCTGATCGATGGGCTGCTCAACAACGCCAACGCCGTGTACGAGATGGGACCGGTGGTCACCGCCATCGAGCGCAACCTGTCGCGCTGGCTCGGGGCGCGGCTGGGCTGGGACGCGCGGTGCGACGGGTTCTTCACTTCGGGCGGCAGCCTGGGCAACCTGACCGCACTGCTCGCCGCGCGCCAGGTGCAGGCCGGGTTCGATGTGTTCACCGACGGCCTGCTGGGCGGCGAGCCGCTGGCCGTGCTGGTGTCCGAGTCGGCGCACTACTCGGTGACGCGGTCGCTGCAGATCATGGGACTGGGCCAGCCGGGCGTGATCAAGGTGCCGGTCGATGAGCGCTACCGCCTGCGGCCCGAGGCGCTGCCCGCGGCGCTGGCGCAGGCGCGCGCCGCCGGGCGCCGGCCCATCGCCGTGGCGGCCAGCGCCTGTTGCACCGCCACCGGCACGTTCGATCCGCTGGGGCCCATCGCCGACTTCTGCGCCGAACACGGGCTGTGGCTCCATGTGGATGGCGCGCACGGCGCCTCGGCGGCGCTCAGCGAGCGCTATCGCGAGCTGCTGGCGGGCATCGAGCGGGCCGATTCGGTCCTCTGGGACGCGCACAAGATGCTGCTCACGCCGGCGCTCTGCACCGCGGTGCTGTTCCGCAACGGCGACCACTCCTTCGCCGCATTCACCCAGCAGGCCAGCTACCTGCTGCACCAGCAGAACCCGCGCGACGAGTGGTACAACCTGTGCGGCCGCACCGTGGAGTGCACCAAGACCATGACCGCGCTACGGCTGTATGCGGCGTTGGCGGTGCTGGGGCCGCGCGTGCTGGGTGACTACGTCACGGACCGGTTCGATCTGGGCCGGCGGTTTGGCCAGATGCTGGACGAGGCCGACGACTTCGAGATGCCGGTGGCGCCCGAGTGCAACATCGTGTGTTTCGCCTACAGCCCGCCAGGCGCAGCCGCCATGCCGGGCCTGCAAGCGGCCATCCGACAGCGCTTGCTGGCCGACGAACGGTTCCACATCGTGCAGACACAACTCGGCGGTCGCGTCTGGTTGCGGGTGACGATCATCAATCCGTTGACCACGGAAGAGGATCTGGTGGCGCTGATGGCGGCGACCAGGGCGGCCGGCCAGGAGCTGTTAGGCTAAGGAGGCTGGTGGCGACCACCAGCCTCCTTGGCTCAGGACAACTGTCCCTCGGTGACCAGGCCGGTGAGGACCGTGGCGTCGCCCGAGGGCAGTTCAAAGGTGAAGCTACTGGGCGGGATCGGCTGGCGGTCGCGCCCCATGTAGACGAAGCGGAAGACGCCGCGCGCCTCGGCCTCGTGCTCGGCCGGCGCCACCTGGCCCAGGCCAGGCACCTGCGTCGGCATGGTGCCCTCGGGCAACCAGGTGATGCTGCTGAGCATCCAGCGGCCGCCCAGCGCACCCACGCCGTCCACCCGCCGGCGCTCGCCGAACGGGACCGGGCCCGCGGGCCGGCTGAGGTGCAGTTGGACCAGCGCCGTGGGCCGGCCGCCGGCGTTGCGCGCCACGACCAGGCGCTCGACCGCGGCCTGGAACGGCCCGACCGGCTTGCGGCTCAGCGGCACACTGCGCAGCGTCGGCGCGGACCCCGCCTCACGCGAGACACGCGGCGTGACCACCGGCGCGGGGGCCGCCTTGGCAGCTCCAGCCGTCATCACAACGCCCATGCCCATTCGTGTCAGGAACCCGCTCATCCGACCTCTCCAATGCTCTACCTCGACGAGGCGCCTGCCCAATAGGTTCCAGGCGGACGCCATTTTGGCGTTAAGGACCCGTTACGGCCCTGTCGAACGGCCCCAAAGGCGAGAATGAACGCCGATCTTACGTACCCGACATACGCGTTAGCGCGATCGGCCGTAGTCTGGGGGGAACTTCGGAGGTCAGGGCGCCGGTCCAACCTCGCAGAGCCGGGAGAAGGTCGTTGAAGCGCGCGGTCAGGTTCGCCATCTTGACGGTGATGGCGACGGCAACGGTAACACTTGTGTGGGCCAGGCCCTGGGCATGGCAGCCGATCCGCCAGGCCCAGACCGGGCGTCTGCTGCATCGGGCCTGGCTGGGCCCGTGGCGACCCGTCCCGGCCGACGCTCCCGAGCCTGACGGTGCCGTGGACCGCCTCGTGCTCGCAGGCGTGACTCTGCCGCAAGCCGATTTCCGCCACTGGCGCATGAGCAACGCCCAGTTCGCCAATAGCAACCTGCCGTGGGCCAACGGCGAACGGCTCACGCTCTGGTACAGCCGGCTGGCCCATGTGCGGCTGGTCGCCGCGCAACTGGACCACGCTCGCCTCTCGCATGTGGAGATCTCGGACAGCAACCTGCGCGGGGCCAAGGCGCGCGGCGCCTACCTGTCCAATAGCCAGCTCCTCCGCGTGGACTTGCGCGAGGCCGACCTGCGCGGCGCGGCAGTGCAGCAGACGGACATGCTGGGCCCGGTGGACCTGCGCGACGCCGACCTGCGCGGCGCGGTCTTCGCCGATGCCGACATGCGCCTCGCGCGGCTCGACGGCGCACGGATGGAGGGCGCGCGGTACCTGGGCAACACGCGCTGGCCCGCCGGCTTCGACCCGGCGAGCCGTGGCATGCGCGACGGCCAGGAGGAGCAGGAGCGCCGCCGGCCGTCGTCGCGACAGCAACTGAGCCTGCCGCCGAACAGCAGCGCCGCCGTGCTCACCGATGTCGCGCCGCAGGCCGAGTTGGACGGCTACCAGTTCTTCAGCGCCGACCTGGGTCGCGCCCTGCTGCGCGGCGCGTCGCTGCGCGACTCCGTGCTGTGCTATGCCACGCTGCACGCAGCCGATCTGCGCGATACCGATCTGCGCCGCGCCAACCTGACCGGAGTCGACCTGACCGGCGCCGACCTGACCGGCGCACGCCTGGACGGCGCCGTGCTCGATGGCTGCTCCTGGGACTCGCGGACACGCTGGCCCGAAGGGTTCCAACCGCCCCACGCACTGGCTCGCGACGAGACACAATCCATCAGCCAGGCCAGTATGGGTAACACGACGCGGGTAGACAGCCGGACACCGTGACGGTAAGATCGTCATTAAGTATCGTGTTACAACCTGGTCCATCTGGGTAAGCCTCCATCAGGTGTAGTCGAGGGCAACCGAGTTGCCTCTGTGGCTACATCAGAGCAGCGGGGCGAGCCATGGCCAGGCTACGACGTTGGTGCGCATGGGTCACGGTGATCTTGTGTGTCGCAGCCCTCGGTTGGGCGCGGCCGTGGGCGGCCGCGCCGGTGCGCCAGCGGGGCACGGGCCGCGTTCTGGCCAGGATGCGGCTGACGCCGTGGCGCCGCGTGACTGGCGCTGTGGTCTATCGCGCGCCGGCGGTGCGCCGCCTGCGCGCCAAGGACCTGGTCCTGGCCAACGCCGACCTGACGCACTGGCACCTGGAGCAGGCCCAACTCGACCGATCGAGACTGGCCTTTGCCGACGCCCGTGGCATGACTCTGTGGCACAGCCGCTTGCAGGATGTCCGGTTGGTGGGCGCCATCCTCGACGGCACGCGGCTGCATCGCGTTGATCTGACCGGCGTCAGTCTGCGCCGCGCGCGGTGCCGCAACATGGTCATCAGCTACGGCCGCTGGCGCGATGTCGATCTGCGTGGCGCCGACTTGCGCGATGCGGCATTGCACGAAGTCGTGTTCGAGCCGGGTGTCGACCTGCGCGGCGCGGACCTGCGCGGCGCCACACTGGCCGGAGTCGACCTGCGACACGCGCGGATGGACGGGGTCCAGCTTGCCGGCGCCAGGCTCACCGTGGGCACCAGGCTACCCACCAGTTGCCCCATGCCAGGCCTGGCTCAAGCCGTGTCAGCGGCTGAGCGCGCCGCATCCCGAATGGCCGTCTCGTCCTGTTGGGCGCTTGGGCCCACCGACAGCGCCGCGCGCCTGGTCCAGCTGCAGCCGGGCGCCGACCTGCGTGGCTACCAGATCGTCGGCGCCGAGTTGCTGGCGGCACGGCTGCGCGGCGCCGACCTGCGTGGCAGCGCCTTGTGCTTCTCGATCCTTCCCAACGCCGACCTGCGCCAGGCCGACCTGAGCGGCGCCAACCTGACCGGAGCTAGCCTGACCGGTGCGCGGCTGACCGGCGCCAACCTGTCGGGCAGCGACCTCAGCGGCGCCAACCTGGTCTACGCGGACCTCGAGGGGGCCATCCTGGCGGGCTGTCGCTACGACTCGTCGACCGTCTGGCCCTCGGGCTTCACGCCGCCCATCGGCGCCGACGGCGGCTCCCGCAGTGTCGCCCAGGCCAGCAGCAGCACCGCCAGCTGAATGATCGCCGCGGCCCCGTAGGCCGCGTGGATGCCGTGCAGGCCGAGCAAGCCCGGTCCGCCGGTGGTGACCTTGCTGATCCGGCCAGCCAGCAGATTGCCCAGCACCCCGCCGACACCGGTGACCAGACCGGCGTTGAGCGTCTGGCCCGTGGCGCGCAGGGGGAGTGGCACCAGCCGCGACAAGTAGCCCATGGTGGCCAGGTGCACCGCCGCGAAGCCGAGCGCGTGCAAGGGCTGGAAGCACCACAGCACCACCATCGGTGAGAGCGGGAAGCAGAACGCGGTCAGCCGGATGAGCCGGCCGGCGAAGCCCCACAGCATGAGTGTACGCAGCGACACGCGAGACAGCAGCCACGGCGCCGCGGCCAGCATGGCCACCTCAGCCAGCACCCCCATCGACCAGTAGGCGCCCTTCAGCCGGTCGGAGACACCGATGCTCTGCAGGTAGAGGCTGAGGAACAGGTAGTACGACTGGTTGGCGATCCAGCTCACCAGCAGCAGCGCCAGCAACCACTTGTAGCTCGGCAGGGCCAGCACGGCGCGCACGTGGCCGCCATCCAGCGGTTCATGCGCCTCGCCGTGGGTTTCGGGCATGTGCATGGCCCGCACCGACAGCAGCAGAGAAGTCAGGCTGAAGGCGATGAACACGGGGAACAGCCGCCGCAGCGGGTCTGATGTCTGCTCGTCGGCCAGCAGCAGCGGAATGATGGTGGCCGCCACCATGAAACCCAGCGAGCCCCACAGCCGAACGCGGCCATAGGTGCGGCCGTCGCTGTCGCCACGCGCGTGCAGCGCATCGAGGAAGAACGTATCGATGAGCGGAATGAGCGGCGACCGGCACAGGTAAAACACCACCACCACCGGGATCAGCGCCCACACGCGGGCGGGCATGACCCACAGCAGCGGGAAGCAGATGGCCAGCCCCAGCGAGAGCCGCGCCACCAGCCGGCCCTTGCGGCCCAGGCGGTCGGCCAGCGGCCCCCAGACCAGCGCCGAGACGATGACGCACAGACTGCCCACGGCCTCCAGCACGCCGATGGTCCAGTCGTCGAAACCACGACGATGGTAGAACAGCGTCAGGTAGGTGACGTGCAGCGCAAACCCGGCGAACAGCCAGAAATAGAGCTGAGCATACGAAGCCAGACTGGTCAGCGGCACGGCAGATCACCTGGTAGGAACACGGCGAGCCCGCCGACCTCGAGAGGAGCGGCGGGCTCGTGGAGTTGGTCAGAGTACGCCCTGGGGCGGTCGCGCAGCCCGTTCGAACAGGCTCCGCGACCGCTCATGCGGCTCAGTGACCCCCGTTGCCTTCGATCTTGCCTTCGTCCTTGAAGAACAGGAGGAAGACGACCATGACGATGGCAGCAAAGCCCGCCAGCGGCCACCAGAACGTCGGCCACTGGCCCAGCGAGGCCGCGGTGCCCTTGTCGACGTTGGCGAAGACCGTCGCCGAGAACTTGGAGATGACCATGGCGCCGATCCACATGCCGATGCCCTGGGTGAACAGGATGTTCATGCCCTGGCACTGACCGCGGACGTTGCTGGGCGTGCTGTTGTCCACGTAGATCTGGCCGGTGACGAAGAAGAAGTCGTAGCACACGCCATGGAGCGCGATACCGATGGTCACCAGCGCCAGGCCGAAGCTCCCCATCGGCGCACCGATGGCGAACAGCACGTAGCGCGTGATCCAGGCGGCGATGCCGATGAAGATCAGCTTCTTGACGCCAAGCTTGCGCAGGAACCAGGCCATGGCGAACATCATGCCGGCCTCGAAGAAGGTGCCGATGTTCTGCAAGGCGGTGGTCTTGACCACCCCCATGGCGACCAACTGGAGCTGCAACATCGAGTAGTAGGCAGCCAGCGGGATGCAGACCAGGAACGAGCAGAGGATGAAGACCAGGAACGACGGGTTCTTCATCTGCGCCCAGGCGTCCATGAACAGCAGCGAGCGGGTGTCGACCGGCTGGCCCTTCTTGGGCGCGGGCGTGGCCGGCAGGCTCAGGCAGAGCAGGCCGAGCAGGACCCCAGCGCCGCCGGCCAGGTAGAACTGGACCGCCGACTTGTTGCCCTCATGGAAGCAGAAGGCCAGGACAAAACCGGCGATGATCCAGCCGATGGTGCCCCACATGCGGACGCGCGGGAACTGGATGCTGCCCTCGGGCAGGTGGTGGAACGAGAGGCTGGCGGTCAGGCCCAGGGTGGGCATGTAGCACAGCATGTGGATGAAGATCAGGACGATGAACGCCACGCCCTGCGACATGCCGAAGACCGGCCCGGTGATGTGCGGCATGGCAAACATGACCAGACCGCCGATGAAGAACAGGGCGGCGAGGACCTTCTCCATGTTGAAGAAGCGGTCCACGATCAGGCCCATGAGAATCGGCGTCACGATGGCCGACAACGGACCAGCGCCATAGGCCATGGCCACGTTCTTGTCCATGCCATGCGCGTTCATGTAGACGCCGACCGACAGGTACCAGGCGCCCCACATGAAGAACTGGAGAAACAACATCGCCGACAGCTTGAGGATGATGTTCCCGCCGCCGGCCCCTTCTTGCTTAGCCATGCCCAATCCCTTCTTTCCCAGGCCCCGCGCAGCCCCCGCGTACGCCGCCCGGATGCATCCGGTAGCCTACCACAGCCCAGCCGAGACGTGCAATGAGACGCGCCTCAGCTTCTCACATTGCCGGCCCAGTGCCTGTGCTATACTGCGCCGCTGAGGACAACGTCCTCGGGGGCTGCGCCGGACGAGACGATGTGGAGCTGTGGGCAGGAGGAGCCCGCGGAGCCGCGAACCAGTCTCGTGTCCTTGGATAACGAGGAGCGAATCGGGAGCCTCCAGATGCCAGACTCGAATGTGACCCGACGCACTTTCCTAGGCCAAAGCCTGGGAACCGCGGCGGCCGTGTCAACCTTCTCCATCGTGCCCAGCCGAGTCCTTGCCCAGTCGCCAGCCGACAAGCTGACTCACGCCATCATCGGCGTAGGCGGCATGGGCAGTGGCCATATCGACTACGTCAACGCCGACCGCTCGGTCCTGGTGGCCGTCGCCGACTGCGACAAAGGGCGCATGGAAGGCGCGGTGGCCAAGGCCAAGGGCAACCGCCACACCTCCTGCCGCGGCTACACCGACTTCCGCGAGATGCTCGACAAAGAGAAGATCGACATCTGCCACATCGCCACGCCGCCGCACTGGCACGCGCTGGCCTCGGTCATGGCCCTCGACGCGGGCTGCGACGTGTGGTGCGAGAAGCCCATGACCCACCACATCGGCGAAGGCTCGCCGGTGATCGAAGCCGTGCGCCGCAACGGCCGCGTCTTCCGACTCAACACCTGGTTCCGACTCAACAGCGGGTTCTACGGGCTGGGCACCGATGGTCGGGCCGCACGGATCTCAAGCCCGAACCCGTACCCGCGGGCTTCGACTACGACATGTGGTTGGGACCGGCGCCCTACAAGCCGTATAGCGCCCACCGCACGCACGGCACGTTCCGTGGCTACTGGGACTACGATGGCGGCGGCCTGGGCGACATGGGCCAGCACTACCTCGACCCGGTGCAGTACTTCCTCGGCAAGGACAACGAGAGCCCGGTCGAGATCCAGGCCTGGGCGCCGTACCCCGTGCATCCCGATGCCTGCGGCTCCTGGTACCAGGTCGAGATGACCTACGCCGACGGCTGCAAGATCATCCTCGAGGCCGATGTGGTGCCGGACGAAAACTCGGTGACCCGTGGCAAGCCCTACATCGAAGGCCCCAAGGGCAAGGTCTGGCCGGGCTTCCGGCTGGATCCGCCGGAGCTGCGCGATGCGCTGGCCAACCTGCCCGACCCGGAGCCGATGATCCAGGACTTCGAAGAGTCGGTGCGCACGCGCAAGCCGTTCGGCCTCAACGAGGTCAACGGCCACCGCAGCTGCACGCTGATCAACCTGGCCAACGCCGCCATCCGCACCGGGCGCAAGCTGCGCTTCGACTCGGCGACCATGCGCTTTGTGGGCGATGACGAGGCCAACCGCCTCATCGACCAGCCCTACCGCGCACCGTGGCACCTGTGAGCCGGAAAGGACTCGCTTCCATGCGACGCCGACTACTGACTTTGACCGCGGGTCTGCTGCTCAGCCTGACCTGCGCCTTCGGCCAGGCCCTTGATCTGGCCAAGCAACTGCCCATCAACAACGCCAAGGACCCGCAAGCCTCGATGGACGCGAGCTGGAAGGTCCTGGGCGAACTGGCCAAGCTGGGCGCCGATGCCGTCAAGCAACTGAGCGCCGCGCAGGGCACGGCCGATGAGGCCAAGGCCTACTTCGCGCTCAACGGCCTGCGCACCTACGCCATGCGGCCCGGCGGCGACGCCGACCGCGCCGCCGTCGAGAGCGGCCTGCTCGACCAGATCAAGGCCAAGACCGACGCCGACCAGCGCAACCGCCTGATCCAGCTGCTGCAGTACCTGGCCACCGACAAGTCGGTGCCGGAGATGGCGCCGCTGCTGGCCAACGACGACGCCAACGACTATGCCGTGCGCGTGCTGGCTTCGCTGGCCACGCCGGCCGCCAAGGCCGCGCTCGTCAAGGGCCAGGCTGGGCTCAAGGGCCGGCCGTTGGCCAATGTGGTGCGGGCGTTGGGCGAACTGGGCATCAAGGAGGCCAACGCCGCCATCCTGCCGCTGGCCACCTCCGATGACGCCGCGGTCAAGGCCGCCGCGCTCTACTCGCTGGCCATGCTGGGCGATGCCGCCAGCCGCGACACGCTGGTCAAGGCCGCCGACGCCGCGGGCAAGCTGGAACGCGCGGGCAACACCGCGCTGCTGCTGCGCTGGGCCGCTCGGGCTGGCGAGGCCGGTGCCGCCGCCGCGCGTGACCTGATCAAGGCGCGCGCCGCGGAGCCCAACACCGTCGTCGACGCCAACCTGGCCCTGCTCGGCGCGCTGGGCGACAAGGGCCTGCCCGAGTTCATCGCCGCGCTGGACACCCCGAACCAGCAGGTGCGCGATGGTCTGCTGGCCGGCAGCGGCACGGTCGCCGGCGCGGCCATGTCCGACGCCCTGGTGGCCAAGCTCGACAGCGCCAAGCCCGAGCTGAAGGCCGCCATCCTGCGCACGCTGGGCAAGCGCGGTGCGCCGCAGGCCGCGGCCGCGCTGCGGACTGCCCTCAACGACGCCGACAAGTCGGTGGCGCTGGCCGCCATCGACGCCGCCGCCTGGCTGCTGCCCGCGGGGCCCGGCATCCTGCTGACCGCCATGGGCGGCGACCAGCCCGACCTCATCGCCGCCGCCGGCACGCAGCTCGCGCGCCTCGGCGACGAGCAGGCCGTGCGGGCGCTGGTCCTGACCATTCGCTCGGCCAACAACACGGCACAGGCCAAGCGCTACCTGGGCCGCCTGGGTCAGGCCGGTGGCGGAGCCGCCTGGCGCGTGCTAGGCATCTTCGTGACCGACCCGATCCTCGGGCCAGACGCCGCCGCGGCCGTGGCCACGGCGCTCACGCCCCGGCCCAACACCAAGCCGGCGCTGACCGCCGACAACCGCAAGACCGCCGAGCTGGCCGCCGCGGTAGCCACGGACCCCGCCGCCAAGGCCAAGCTGGCCGCGCTGGTGGGCGGTGGCGGCGGACCGGCCAAGGACACCAACCTGGCGCTCAACAAGCCGGTCTTCGAGAGCGGCGACCATGAGGCCGACCAGGTGCCCGAGAATGCCGTCGACGGCAAGTTCGACGACCCGGGCGTGGGCTGGTGGACGCCGGGCCCGGCCAGCATCACCGTCAACCTGCAGAACGTCTACCGCATCGACCGCGTCAAGGTCTACACCTACTGGCTGGACGGCCGCTCCTATCAGTACACGGTCGACATCTCAATGGACAACAAGTCCTGGTCGCCGGTGGCCGACCGCAGCAAGAACACCGACGCCTCCACGAGCAAGGGTGACGAGATCACCTTCCCGGCCACCGACGCCAAGTTCGTGCGGCTGAACATGCTCAAGAACACGGCCAACGCCTCGATGCACGTGGTCGAGTTCCAGGTCTTCCCGGTCGGCGCGGCGGCCGCGCCGGCGGTGGCGGGCAAGAGCCTGGCCGAGGGCAAGCCGGTTACCGGTGAGCCGGCCGCCGAGGCCGACAACACGCCCGAACGCGCCGTGGACGGCCTGTCGGACAACACCGACCAGGGCTGGTGGGCCGGCGGCACGCCGGCCACGCTGACCGTCGACCTGAAGGACACCTTCAAGATCGACACCACCCAGGTCTGGTTCTACTGGGGCAATGAGCGCTCCTATCAGTGGAAGGTGGAGACGAGCAAGGACGGCAAGGAGTGGACCCTGGCCGCCGACCGCACCGCCAACACCGAGAACACCAGCGACAAGGGCTTCATCGACACCTTCAAGACGGTCGAAGCCCGCTATGTGCGGCTGGTGGTGACCAAGAACAGCGCCAATCCCAGCTCGCATGTGGTCGAGTTCAAGGTCTTCGCCGAGGGTACCGGGCCCAAGGCCGCGCCGGTGGTTCCGCCGCGCGTGGTCGAGGCCCCCAAGCCCGACGCCGACGGCTACCAGAACCTGCTGTACGACAAGGATCTGGGCGCCAGCGGCTGGGTCGGCTCGACCAAGGGCTACGAACTGGATGACCAGGGCGTGTTGCACTGCATCAAGAACCAGGGCGGCAACCTGCTGACGGCCAAGGAGTACGGCGACTTCAGCTTCCGGTTCGAGTTCAAGCTGACGCCGGGCGCCAACAACGGCGTGGGCATTCGCACGCCGGTGGGCGTCAATGCGGCCTACGGTGGCATGGAGATCCAGATCCTGGACGACCGCCACCCGATGTACAAGGACCTCCACGACTACCAGGCCCACGGCAGCGTCTACGGTGTCGTGCCGGCCAAGCGCGACCTGCTCAAGCCGGTGGGCGAGTGGAACGCCGAGGAGATCATCTGCCAGGGCACGAAGATCAAGATCATCGTCAACGGCCAGGTCGCCGTGGATGCCGATCTGAAGGACTGCAAGCCCGTGGACGGCCAGCAGCACCCTGGCTTGCTGAACCCCAAGGGCCACGTCGGCTTCCTGGGTCACACCGATGAGCTCTGGTTCCGCAACGTGAAGATCAAGGAGCTGTAAGGCTCGCCGCGGAGCAGACTACCCGATCAACAGAACGGGGCGGATGGGAGACCGGCCCATCCGCCCCGTTCTGTTGTCTCAGCGCTGTGCTTCGTCCTTCAGCCGCAGCACCTTCTCGTGCTCGGCCTCGGTCAGGCCCTTCTCGCTCATCAGCGCCTGGCGCTCGTCCGCGCTCAAGCTCGCCATGATCTTGAGGTTATCGTCGTAGTTGGCCAGCCAGGCCTCGATATCGGGCAGCGCTCGCCGCCTGGCATCGGCGATGCGGCCGGCATCGGTGTCCAGCGCCGCGATGCGCAACAGCGCCTCGGCGTGGACCGTGTCGAGTTGATAGGTCAACGCCTTCACCGCCAGCGCTGGCGTCTGGGCCAGCCGGTCGAGTTCGCGATAGACGCCCAGGGCGTCCGCCGGGCGGTCGGCCTTCTCCAGCAGTTGACCCAGTTGCAGTCGCCCTTGTAGGTGCAACGGGCTGAGCGCCACGGCCAGCGCCGACTGCGTCACGGCCTCGTCGAGCCGGCCCCAGCGCGCCTCGCAGGCCGCCAACCGGTAATGCGGGCGGGCGCTCGTGGGGCGCCGCGCGATGACCTGACGATAGGCCGCGCGGGCCTCGTCACGACGGTCCATCGAGGCCAGCAGGCTGGCCCAATCCTCCATGGCCAGCGCGGCCCATGGCTGCCAGGTCATGGCCGTCTGGTAGGCGCTCTCGGCGGTGCCCGGCGCGCCGCCGGCGTGCGCCGCCTGGCCCGCGGCGCGCGCCGTCTCGCTGAGCGACATGGCCGCCAGCAGCAGGGCCAGCGCCAGGCCCGCCAGCCAGCCCTTGCTCCGCCGTGGCGCGGCGGTCACGGCCGGCGCGGTGGCCGCGGCCAGCAGCACCAGGGCGCCGCCCACGGCAGTCACGCTCCAGCCAGTGTCCACCAGCCCGGCCAGGGCCACGCCGATCACGCTGGCCAGCGCCGCCACCCCGAGCGCCACCTGCCCGCCGTCGGCCACCTGGCGCCGCGCGTCACGCAGCATCACGGCGTACAGCGCGGCCAGCGCCAGCACCCCAGCCACGCCCACTTCGGCGCCGATGCCCAGCCAGTCGCTGTGCGCGTGCTGGGTGTAGCCGCTGTGGGCGAACTGGGCATAGGCCAGCGCCCAGCCACCCAGCCCGCAGCCCAGCAGCGGATGGGCGCGGATCATGTCCAGCGAGCCGCCCCACACCAGCATGCGGAACTGCTGCGAGTGGGACTGCGTGGCCAGTGCCAGGAACCGTGCGCGCAACGGACCCAACAGCGCCAGCGCGGCCACCAGCACGATGACCGCCAGCGCGCCGAGCGCCGCTTTGCGCCGCCCGCCCCGCGCCAACGCCACCGTGGCCGTCACGGCACCGGCCATGACGGCCAGGAATCCGCCCTTGGAGCCGGTCAGGCCCAGCGCGGCCAGCACCAGCAACGCGCCCAGCGCACCGAGCAGGCGCAGCTTGGCCGAGGCGGAGCGCACCTGGTTGGCTTCCAGCCAGCGCACCGGCGCACTGTCTTCGCCCAGCCAGGCAGCGCCCGCCAGGCACAACGGCGCCGACACCACCAGGAAGGCGGCGAACTGGTTGGGGTTGCCAAAGCCGGCGAAGACGCGCCAGCCGGCATCGCCCGCGCGCAGGTTGGGCAGGTACTCGCGCAGCGCCGTCAGGGCGATGAGCGTGGCCCCGGTCACCAGGCCGGCCAGCACCACGGAGCGCCGCACGCGTAGCGCCGCCTGGCACAGCAGGAGCAGCAGCCCGAGGCGCGTCAACTCGGCCACGCCGTATTCCAGATCCGCGGGATAGGCCAACGGCAGGCGCTGGCCGAAGGGTGTCACCACCGAACCGGCCGCGCGCGGCAGCAGCGACACAGCGCCGAGCACGAGCAGGGCCGTCAGCGGCCAGACCGCCGCCGACCGGCGCAGCGGCGTCGGCCGCAGCATGACCACCAGCAGGGCACCGATGGCCAGGATCAGCCTTCCCCAAGGCACGCCAACCTGTACCGGACTGTCGAGCACGATGCCACGGCCCAGGAACGGCAGGGCCGCGGCCACGGCGAACAGGAGCAGTTCGGGCAGCGCGACGGCGGGCTTGACCAGCGGGGCCGCCGCGGGCTCGGGCGCCGGTGGAGCGGTGCGGCGAGGCTTGGGCATGGCAGGCTACCCCCGGCTGGCGTAGCGCAGGTCGGAGACAGTGAACTGCGCGCGTTCCTCGCCGTTCCAGCTATCGACCGCCAGCGAGCCGACGGCCTCGACGCGCGCGCCGACCTCGACCCGCTCGGCGTTCTGCCCGGCTTGCGGCCAGAATGCCTTGAGCTGGCCGCGCATGTCGGTACGGAAGCTCAGTTGCAGATGGTTGCCATCGTTGGTGACGCGCACGCTGGCGATCTCGACGTCGGTCAGCTTGAGCACCGGCGCCGGGTTGCCATGGCCGAACGGCTCCAGCGCGGCGAGCTGGCGGGCCAGCTCCAGCGTGGCCATGCGGCCCTTGACCGCGCACTCGTACTCGACCACGGGCGTCAGGTCGTCCTCGGTCATGCGGCTGCGCACCGCGGCATCGAACCGCTCACACAGCGCCTCGATGTTGGCCGCCGGCAGACTGAAGCCTGCGGCGTGATGATGCCCGCCAAAGCCGGTGAGCAGGTCGGCGCAGTCGTTCAGCGCGGCGTGCAGGTCGACCACGTTGGTGCTGCGGCCCGAGCCCTTGGCGTTCTCGCCGGAAATGGAGATGACCAGTGTCGGCCGATGGTAGCGCTGGCACAGCCGGCTAGCCACCAGGCCCACCACGCCTTCGTGCCAACCGTCACCCGACACAACCAGGCCCCACTTCTCGTGCAGGCTCAGGTTGCGCACGCGCTCGTGGGCGAGGTCGGTCAGCCGGCTCTCCACCTCGCGCCGCTCGCGGTTGAGCTTCTCCAGCGAGTCGGCCAGTTCCCAGGCCTGCTGGTTGTCCTCGGTGGTCAACAGGTCGAAGGCCGCGCGCGCGGTCTCCAGCCGACCAGCGGCGTTGAGCCGCGGACCGATGCCGAACCCGATGTCGCGCGCCGAGAGGCGTCCGCTCTTGCCCAGCCCGGCGATCTGCAACATCGCCAGCAGGCCCGGCGAGGTGGTACGGCCCAGACGCTTCAGGCCGTGGTAGACAAAGAAGCGGTTCTCACCGACCAGCGGCATGATGTCGGCGACGGTGCCGATGGCCACCAACTCGAGCAACTCGGCGGCCGGGACCTTCGGGTCCTCGCCCAGCAACTCGGCGGTCTTCAGGCACAGCTTGTAGGCTACTGCCGCGCCGCAGATCTCCTTCTGGGGATACTGCGACTCCGCACGCTGCGGGTCGACCGTCGGCACGGCTGGCAGACGCTCGGGCGGCAGATGGTGGTCGGTGACGATGACGTCGACACCGAGCGACACCGCGGTCTCGATCTCCGCCGCGCCGCTCACGCCGCAATCCACGGTGACCATGAGGTTGGGCTTGTGCTGGGTCAGCACGCGGATCACCGCGCCGGCGTTCAGGCCGTAACCCTCGTCGAAGCGGTCGGGCACGTAGTAGTTGACCTTCACGCCGCGCGCCAGGAGGAACTTGTAGAGCAGCGCGCCGGCGGTGCTGCCGTCGGCGTCGTAATCGCCGTAGATGCACACCGACTGCTGCTCGCGCACGGCGGTGGCCAGACGCTCCGCCGCGGGCGCCATGTCCGGCAGCAACGCGGGATCGTGCAGGCTGGCGAGCGTGGGCCGCAGGAACTCGGGCATGGCCTCGGGCGTCAGGCCGCGGTTGAGCAGGATGTGGGCGACGACGGGGTCGATGGCGAGGTCACGCGCCGCCTGCCGCGCTTCGTCGCGCCGGTCCGCCGCGGGCCGCCAGATGCTGGAACGCATCGTCTACCGCCCGCGCCGACGGTCGGCGCGTCGGCGCTGAGCGTCTTCGATGGCCAGCTTCTGCAGGTCCACCCCGGCCGCCACGTCGTCGTCGAGCAGTTCCGCGGAGCCAATGGGTGTGGCCGCCGGCACGACCGGGTCGATGGCGCCGATGGCGGTGTCGAAGCCTTCGCGTAGCACGGGCAGCGCGCCTTCCAGCGCGCGGTTGGCCGCGGCCAGGCGTTCGTTGTCGCGGCGCTGCGCCTCAATGGTGCTGCGCCAGGTGCGGCCCAGCGAAGCAAAGGTGACGATGGCGGCCAGGGCGCCGATGATCGCGCCGAAGCCGAACACGCCCCCCAGCATCTCCGGCAGTGTGGCATACAGCCGGTTGTTGCCTGGCAACTCCAGCGCCAGCACGCGCGGATCCGCCACCGGCAGCGTGACCGCCTTGCCCCAGTTGAACCAGAGCACGATGACGAATAGCGCCACCGGCGCCACCACCAGCAACGTTGCCACGCCCATCCCGAGCCGCTTCATGCCATGGTTACCCCGGTCGTTGGCAGTATAGTCAAACCCTGGGCGACGGTCAACGCGCCAGCACATCGGCCGAAGGCAGCCAATGGTCGTCGAGCACCTGCACCATGGCCACGGACGTGGTGTCGGGCAGCGCCAGGCGCCAGACGATCTGCTTCTCCGCCGTCACCTCGAACAGGTCTGCCTTGTCGCCGTCGCCCGTGTAGTGCGCGAAGATGGTGTTGCCGTTGCGCAGCCGCACCACGGCGGTCACCGTGCTGACCTTGTCCGGCGCGGGCACCTCAGCGCAGGCGTACTTCCAGATCAGCCGGTGCTCCTTGTCGTACTCGGTGACCCCCTCGAACGAGCCGACCACGGTGTTGCCGCCGGGCAGGCGCACCGCCGAGACCGGGCCGCCGATATCCAGCTTCCAGAGCTGCGTGCCGTCGGCGGCGAACTCACGCACGGTGTTGTCCGCGAACATCGGCGCCAGGTACGTGCCTTCGGGCGTCTTGCGGCAGAAGCGGAACTGCCCGTGGTTGCCCTTGAACCCGCTGGTCATCTGCACCGTGCGCTGCGCCTTGCCCTCGGCGTCGACTTCGAGCAGGCGGCAGGGGCCTTCGTTGCCCACCAGCACCAGCCCACCGTCCAGCGGCTGCGCCACGGGATTCTGGCAACCTTCGGGCACGGTGTAGGTCCACAGCGTCTGCTGATCGCGGTTCACCTTGCGAACACCGTTCAGCACGGCGCAAACGATGCTGCCATCGGGCAGAACGGCAGCATCCTGGGCGTGGTTCATGGGGCACTGCCAGAGCAGCTTGCCGTCGTTGTCCACGATGGCCACGCGGTCGGGGCTGTGGCTGGTGACCAGGAAGCAACGCGCGCCGGCAGGCGCCAGGGCCAGCGCGGCAGCCAGCAGACTCGTCAGAAGCTTGTTCATGACGACCATTGTAGCATCAGCGAGGCAGGTCGAAGGCCGCCGGTGCGATGGCCAGCAGGCCGCGGGTGCGCGCGTCGTGCTCGACCCGGTAGCAGAACCACGGGCGCTCGTCGGGCCCATCGAACACCGACAGATGACCGCCTTCGAACACCTGGCCGCGCGGGTCCTTGGTCCACGGCCCCAGGGGCTTGTCCGCATAGGCCACGCCGGTCCAGTAGCCGGGCGCCCGGGGATCGCGGTAGTTCTGGGCGTACCACAGCACATAGCGGCCGCCCAGCCGTGCCATCCACGGGCCTTCCAGGTACTCGGGATCGACCCGGAAGGGGATGTCGTCGTTCCTGGCCGACAGCGCCAGCCGCTCCTCGCCAACCAGTTCAGCCTTGCCCTGCTCCAGTCGGCTCAGGTCGAGGCGCTGCACATATACATCGGACTTGGGCATGACGGCGTAGATGGTGCCGTCGGTGTCGCCGAACAGCGACGTATCGCACGGCCCATGGGGGATGGCGGTGATGTGCTCGTACGGTCCGGTCACTGTGTCGGCCACGCCGACGAAGGCATAGCCGGCCGTGCCCCAGGTGCCGGCCGGGTTGTACTCGCGACGGAGCCAGTTGTCGGCCGTGAAGATCAGGTAGTAGCGGCCGTTGATGCGGTGGATCTCCGGCGCCCAGAAGCGATGCCGGTAGGGACAGTCCTCGGGCAACTCACTCGACTTGACCAGCCAGTTCTCGAACCTGAAGGTGCCGAAATCCTTGGTGGAGTACAGCGCGATGCCCGGCGAGGAGCCGCAGTCAGGCTCCGCCAGATGCTGCTCGTCCCGGCCCCGGAAGGGCCACATGGTGAAGGTCAGGTACCAGGTGTCGCCTTCGCGGATGAGACACGGGTCGCGCACCTCGCGTCGCTCGGCGCTCTGGCCTTGCTGGTAGGCGAAGGGCAGCGGGCCAAGGGTCGGCGCGGCCAGGAGGCTGAGCATCAAGGGCAGACAGATCGCCATGGCCACACGCTGACACACCGCCGGACCGATTGTCAAGCAGCACGGCGCGCCCAAATCTGCTAAAATCGCGCGCAAGCCCAAGGGGATATGATCCATGCGTAGCCGACCCGCCCTGTTGTCTCTCCTGCTGGCCGCGGTGCTGGTGCCCGTCGCCGGCAGTCGCGCCGTCGAGCCGGCCAGCTATGTGCGCCGCGCCACTGCGCGCGAAAGCCTGCAGGCCAGCCTGGCCGCGGCGGGCAACACGCGCGATGTCATCCAGCGCCGCCGCATCCTCGAGAAGCTGGCCCAAGACTTCGGCCGCGAGGCAGTCGGCGAGTTGGAGATCGAGCAGGACTGGCTGTTCCAGACGAACTACCAGGTCACGCCGGCCAGTGTGCGCCAGGAGATCGAGTGGGCCCAGCAGGTGGCCAGTCGCCTGCCGGCGGGCGTGGGCGCGGCGCAGCGCGCGGAACTAGCGGCACTGCGCGACGGGCTCAACGCGGACAACATCGAGGCCACCTACTTCGCGGTGCGCCGGGCCAAGCGCGCGCTCCTGTTCGCCGATCCGGCCGTCGACTTCAAGAGCGTGGTGTTGACCGACAATCCGTTCCCCAACAACAGCTTCGGCCACAACGCCCACGAGTCGGGTCACCGCAACCAGTACGGCACGACCAATGCCGGTGGTCGCCTGCTGGTGCTCGACGGCCTGCATCCCGGCGCGCCGCTACGCGATCTGGCGCCCGGGTTCGATGGCGTGTTCTGGCGGCCCGACCTGTCCTACGACGGCCGCCGGGTGGTGTTCTGCTACCTGCCCAAGGACGGCCCGTCCTACAACCTGTACGAGGTGGGTGTCGATGGCCAAGGGCCGCGCCGGCTGACCAACAGCCCCTACGACGATCTCGATCCGATCTACCTGCCCGACGGCAACCTGATGTTCAGCACGACCCGCGGCAACACCTACATCCGCTGCCTGCCCCAGAGCCGCGCCTTCGTCATGGCCCGCTGCGATGCGAACGGCAAGAACATCTACCTGGTCAGCCAGGGCAACGAGCCGGACTACCTGCCCTCGATGATGCCCGACGGGCGCGTCATCTACACGCGCTGGGAGTACACCGAACGGCCGCTGTGGCGTGTCCAGTCGCTGTGGACCGCGCGACCCGACGGCACCGGCCACGCCGCCTACTGGGGCAACAGCAGCGTCTATCCCGACCTGCTCTGGGAGCCGCGCGCTGTGCCCGGCACCGACCTGATCATGTGCACCTGTGCGGGCCATCACAGCGTGTTCAATGGCTGCCTGACCCTGATCAACGTCAACGAGGGTCGGAACCATCCCGACGGCGTTCACAAGATCACCTCCGATGTCGCCTGGCCCGAGGTGGGCGATTCGAACGACCCGGTGGACAAGCGCTCGTTCTCGCCGCGCTACCATCGCACCGGCGACTTCACCGCCTACATGGCGCCCTACCCGCTCAGCCCCAACCTGTTCCTCGTGTCCGCGCGCACAGGCCCGCAGACCGGCGGCAACTCCCTCCAGCAGGATCCTGAGGTGGTGCGCTACGGGCTGTACCTGATGGACATCGACGGCAACAAGGAGCTGATCTACCGCGGCCGCCACAACGCCTGGTATGCCCAGCCGCTGCGCCCGCGCGCCAAGCCGCCCACGCTGGCCAGCACCGTGGCCTGGGCCAAGCCCGATGAGCAGGCCCAACCGGGCACCTTCTTCAGCTCCAACGTCTACCAGGGCGCCGCTGGCCTCAAGCCGGGCTCGGCCAAGTGGCTGCGCGTGCTGCAGATGGACGCCAAGACCTACTCCATGGGCTTCAAGAGCCTGCGCCACAGCGGCCCGGCCGTGTCCATCCTGCAGGAGGATGGCGTCAAGCGCATCCTCGGCACGACCCCCGTCGAGCCCGATGGCTCGGTCAACTTCGAGGTGCCGGCCGGTAAGGCGCTGCACTTCCAGTTGCTCGACGAGCAGGGCCGCTGCATCCAAATCATGCGCTCGTTCACCGGCGTGCAGCCCGGCGAGAAACGCGGCTGCGTCGGCTGCCACGAGATGCACAACACCGCGCCCACCCCGCCGCGCACCATGCCGGCAGCCATGCGGCGCGCCGCCCTGCCGCTGACCGAGCCCTCCTGGGGCGCGGGCACGTCGGTCAGCTTCGAGCGGTTCTGCCAGCCCGTGCTCGACCGCAATTGCGGCCTGTGCCACGCCGACAACGGTCGCGCCACACCGGTGCTCGACCTGACGCTGCGCAGCGGCGTCAACGAGGGCGGCATCAGCGAAGCCAACCTGCTGCCCTACAAGCAGCCGTACCTGACGCTGGTGGGCGATGCCTGGGGCTATCCCTCGCGCCTGGCCGACGGCGAAGCCGCCCCCCAACGCGGCCAGCCCGGCTATGGCATGGCCGGCCCGATCTGCGTGGAAGGCACCGGTGGCGACACCATGGGCGGCCTGCGCACGCTGCGGCCCTACACCATGCTGTCGTCGGCCAGCCCGCTCATCGCCCTGGCCATGAGCGGCACCCACTACGGCGTCAAGGTCGAGGGCGAGGACCTGCAGCGGCTGATTGCCTGGGTGGACTGCAACTGCGTCTACCGCGGTGACGAGGAGATCCGGCAGATCCCCGATCCGCCGCGACCGCCCGGCTGGGCTGTGCCGCCGCTGGTCCAGAGCGCGCCGGTCATCGACCGCACCAAGCCCATCGATTACGTGCCCGCGGCCAGCGCTGTGGCGGCGGCCACCGACGCTCGGCCGTAAGCCATGGGGTGGGCCGAGGAGCCTACTGCGGCCCAGGCCAGCCGCCAAGCCGCGCCATCAGCCACCACCAGGCGCGCGCCGCGCGCTGGCTACCGACGTCGTTGAGGTGGCCGCCGTCGGTGGTATAGCCGTCCCATAGCGCCGGCGTGCCGGTCTCGTTGACCGCCAGGCTACCGTCCGGCTTGTGGCACTCGATGTCGGCGATGTCGAACAGCACCACGCTGTGCGTCCGGACGTACTGCGCCATCAGTTCGTTGAAGCGCAGACGCCGCTCCTGGAGCATGGCCTCACGCCGTAGCGGCATGGTCCAGTAGACGAAGGTGACCTGCGGGTAGGCCTGCTTCATGCGCTCCAGCACGCCGGTGTAAGCCGCGAAGGCCTGGTCGGTGTCGACGCGTGGCTGCATATCGGCCCAGCACAGCTTGAGCGAGGCGACCTGCACGCGGTCGCCCACGCCCGAGCGCAAGCGCTGCTCGAAGGCCTGCGCCTTGCCCGGTACGTTGGCCGCGTTGCCTACGAAGAAGTCGCCGAAGCCCTTGTGCTGCGCGTACCAGCCGGCCTGGATCATGTGCCCGATATCGAGCCGATACCGCGGCAACTGCCGGCTGAGCTGGTCCAGCCCGCCGATCACGTTCCAGCCCACCGATTCATGGCCGAGCAGCGTCTGCGTGACGCGCGCGCGGTCCAGCGCGTCGAGCGGGATCACCTTGTCGGCCGCGTCGACGCAGGTGTGGTCAATGACCATCGAGGCCGGCGCGGCTGGCGCCGTGTCCTGGGCCCGCGCTGCACAGGCGCTGAGCGCCGCTCCCACGATGGCCAGGCCGAAGGTCCAGGTCGCACGCCACGGCGGCCGTCGCCGGACAGAAACGGTCATCGTCGGTCTCCTTGGCAGCTCAGTATTGCGCGCCCGCCGCGCGAGCGCAGGGCCTTCAGGGCGGGCCTTGCCGGACGATAACGTGTTCAGACGCTCTTGTTTTCGTGCGTCCTTGCTTGACCAGGAACCAGCCATGAAAATCGCCTCGTCGCAGCTGTCGCTGGCCAGCCAGCACGTCGCCGTATCGTTCACCAGCATCAGCGAGAGCGCCACGCTGTGGATCGGCCAACCGCCGAACGGCACCGGCCCGACCACCGAGCCGCGCCGCGACCGGCTCGACCTGAGCGATGCCGGCGCGGGCCAGGTGCAGAGCAGCGCCGAGCAACCCGAGGAATGGCAGACCTCGGACCCCAAGTACGCCCTGGTCAAGCTGCTGCTCGAGCGACTGTTCGGCGCGACCTTCGACTGGCTCAATCCGAGCGACTTCACCGAACTGGACCCCGAGGCCCAGCGGAGCCAAGACGATCTGCGGCAGGTGGCCGCGGAGCAACAGGGCACCGCCACCGATGAGCCCGAAGGTTGGGGCCTGACCGTGACGCGCGACTACCAGCATGCGGAGGCCGAGGCCGTGCGCTTCCGGGCCCAGGGCCAGGTGGTCACCGCCGATGGCCAGTCGCTGCGCTTCTCGGTGGACATGGGCTTGAGCCGGGAGTACGCCATCAGGGCTCAGCAGGAGTTGCGCTTCGGCGATGACGCGCGCGTCCGTGACCCGCTGGTGCTCAACTACGCCGGACACGCCGCTGAGCTCACCGACCGCACCTTCGAGTTCGACCTGGATGCCGACGGCACCAGGGATCGGATCAGTTTCACCACGGCGGGCAGCGCCTTCCTGGCGGTCGACCGCAACCAGAACGGGCGGATCGACGACGGCTCCGAGCTGTTCGGCCCAGCCACGGGCGACGGCTGGGCCGAACTGGCAGCGAGCGACGACGACCACAACGGCTGGATCGACGAGAACGATGCCGCGTTCGACCAACTCCGGCTGTGGACCCGCGACGACCAGGGGCAGGACCACCTCACCGGGCTGCTGGCGGCCAACGTGGGCGCCATTGCCCTGGCCAGCACGGCGACGCCGTTCACCTACACCACCGCGGCCAACGAGACGCTGGGGCAGAGCCGCTCGGCGGGCATCTTCCTGCACGAAGACGGCAGCGGCGCCGGCACGGTGCAGCAGATCGACCTCGTGGCCTGATCTCTGGACGCGGGTGGTGGGACGCGGGACGAGCGAGTCCGACGCGGCCGCCCATGTGCCCGGTCGCAAGGTCCCACGTCGCACGCCACACGCCCCATGTCCAAACACCATCCGCACTTGTCAAGGACGGGGACGACGTGATAGAAGTGTGCGGAAGGACGGGAGGTGGCCGTGAAGGAGCGCCTGATCAGGCTCAGCCATTGGCTGTGGCAGTGGTTCTTGGCCGCACTGCGGGGCGTTTGGGCGTTGCTGGGCATGTTCTATGCCTGGCTTTCGCGCCAGAGTCGGCTGCTGTCGACTCGCGCCGCCATGCGCGCCAAGGAGCGTGAGCGCCGGCAACGGCTAGAGGCCATCGGTGGCATGGTCTTCATCCTGTTCAAGCGCAGTCTGGTGCGTAATCACGACCTGCTGGTGGAGTGCGAGAAGGTGCGCGACATCGATCTCGAACTCGACGCGCTGCTGGGGCAGGCCGACCGCATCCGCACCGAACGCCGCGCCGCCGCCGCACCGTCGGCTGACACGTCGCGCCTCGCCGCGCAGACCGTGGAGACCGACGCCGCCGCGGACGGCGTAACCGCACTCGACCCGCTCGCGACCCAACCGGACCGACTGACCGATGGGACCGGGTCCGACACCAGCCTTATCGCCTGACATCAATAGGAGCACCTCTCATGTCCGAAACCCGCAAGTTCCTTCTGACCGAGAAGGACCTGCCGAACGCTTGGTTCAACGTCAAGCCGCACCTGCTGGAGCAGCCGTCGCCGCCGCTCCATCCCGGCACGTTGCAGCCGGTGGGGCCCGACGACCTGGCGCCGCTGTTCCCCATGGCGCTGATCATGCAGGAAGTCACCACCGACCCGTACGTGGACATCCCCGGCGGCGTGCTCGACATCCTGCGCATGTGGCGGCCGACGCCGTTGGTGCGCGCCTCCAACCTGGAGAAGGCGCTCGATACGCCGGCCAAGATCTTCTTCAAGTATGAGGGGGTCAGCCCGGTCGGCTCGCACAAGCCCAATACGGCGGTGCCGCAGGCCTATTACAACAAGCAGGAGGGCCGCCCGCGCGTGACCACCGAGACCGGCGCCGGTCAGTGGGGCTGCTCGCTGGCCATGGCCGCCGCGCAGTTCGGCCTGGAATGCGATGTCTGGATGGTCAAGGTCTCGTATGGCCAGAAGCCCGGCCGCCGCACGCTCATGCGCAGCTTCGGCGCGAGCGTGCAGGCCAGCCCGAGCACCTCGACCAACGCCGGCCGCGCCGTGCTGGCCGCGCATCCCGACAGCCCCGGCAGCCTGGGCATCGCCATCTCCGAGGCGGTGGAGGCCGCGGCCGTCGACCCCAACGCCAGCTACTGCCTGGGCTCGGTGCTCGACCATGTGCTGCTGCACCAGACCATCGTCGGCCAGGAAGTCGTCAAGCAGCTCGAGATGGCCGGCGTCGTGCCCGACATCATGCTCGGCTGCGTCGGTGGCGGCTCCAACTTCGGCGGCTTCGCCTTCCCGTTCATCCCCGAGAAGATCAAGCGGCCCGAACTGCGGCTGGTGGCCTGTGAGCCGGCGGCCTGCCCGACCATCACCCGCGGCAAGTACGCCTACGACTTCGGCGACCTGGCCGGCCTGACGCCGCTGCTCAAGACGCACACCCTCGGCTCTCAATTCGTTCCGCCGCCCGTGCATGCCGGTGGCCTGCGCTACCACGGCATGGCGCCGCTGGTCAGCGCCTGCGCTGAGCAGGGACTGATCGAAGCCGCCTCGTTCCAGCAGAACGAGTGCTTCGAGGCGGCCATCCTGTTCACCAAGACCGAAGGCATCCTGCCCGCGCCGGAATCGTCGCACGCCATTCGTGGCGCCGTGGTCGAAGCGCTGAAGTGCAAGGAGTCGGGCGAGTCCAAGACCATCGTCTTCAACCTGTCGGGCCACGGCTACTTCGACACCTCGTCGTACGACGCCTATCTGGCCGGCGAGCTCGTGGACTACGAGTACCCCGAAGAGGCCATTGACGAGGCCATGCGGGACCTGCCTCAGGTCTGACCAAGCGCTTGGCGGACGGCGCACTCACCTGGCGGGTGAGTGCGCCGTTCTGCTTTGGGCAGGCGCCCCGCGTCGACCCAAAGACAGCGGCCGGCGACCACCTGAGTGGTCGCCGGCCGGTCCGAGTTCAGGTCCGCTCGCGATCAGGGATGACGAGCTTCACAGGCGGCGAGGCCGGCCACGGTGGCGGCGCCCGCCGGGGTGCTCTCCCAGCCGTTGCTCCACAAGCTGGCCGGCTGGCCGGTGGCAGACGGCTTGAGCAGCTTGACGTGGCCGTCAGCGAACAGGTAGTTGCCGCGACCCATGTGGCCCGCCCACAGGCGGTCGAGGCTGTCGGTGCCGACGCGCACCGAGGAGTTGTTGCTCTCGCAGACCAGGATCAGCGAGGCCGGCGCGCCGATCGCCGCCGAGTTCAGGTTGGACGGCGCATAGCCCATCGGGCACTGGCCCTCGGCGTTGCCCTGCGCGCCGGCGGCACCGGTCCCACCGTTGGCCGCGTAGCTGATGGGGAACACGGCATCGTTGCTCGCATTCGCGTTGGCCGTGTTCGACGGGCACTTGAAGATGTCGCGGCTCTTGATGTACGGCACGGTGATGACCCGCCAGGACTGGGCGTCGCCGCTCGTGCGCGCCGGCGTGATCATCTCGTCGTAATCCTGAGTGTACTGCATGATGGCCAGGCCCATCTGCTTCAGGTTGCTGCCGCAACTCGACGTGCGCGCCTTCTCTCGGGCCTTGGCGAAGACCGGGAACAAGATGGCCGCCAAAATGGCGATGATCGCGATCACCACCAGCAACTCGATAAGCGTAAACGCTCGCTTGCGCATAACTCCACTCCCAGACGCGGCGGTCACTCCGCCAGCAGGCAGATACTAACGAACCCCTGTCACAAACGCAACAATGTCGATAGCACCACAGTGGAACCTGCCAGGGAACACGGCCACGATGCCAGGATATGGCGCCTTGGAGGCCCTGGAATCGGTTCTGTATACACCGCATGGTATCAGTCAAACGATTCTATTGAACGACCAGTAATTAGAGGATATAACTACCCTATTTTCCAAGGGCGCCGACTCCTAGCGCACCCGGATCTGGACGCAGGTCGGCGAGTGATGTTTGAGCCAGGGCCGGAATGGGTAGCCCTCCGACCAGCCCGAAATTGACTTATCGCATTGAGAACCACCTGCGCACAGCGCGGCCCGGCGAATCGCGACCAGGGCTGGCAGCCGAGTCGGGCCGACAGCGCAGCCTGGGGTCGGGGCTGGCGATGCGGGGCTCTTGGGTTATCATAACGAGGGCGGTTTCCCCCAGGAGGTGGTTCCGTGACGAAGTACGTGTTCATCACCGGCGGCGTCGTTTCCAGCATCGGCAAGGGCATCAGCGCGGCGAGCTTGGGCCGGTTGCTGAAGGCGCGCGGGCTACGCGTCAGCGTGCTCAAGATGGACCCGTACATCAACGTCGACGCGGGCACCATGAACCCCTTCCAGCATGGCGAGTGCTTCGTCACCGACGATGGCGCGGAGACCGATCTGGACCTGGGGCACTACGAGCGCTTCCTGGATATCAACGTCACGCGCCACGCCAACATCACCACGGGGCAGGTCTACGGCTCGGTGATCGAGAAGGAGCGTGACGGCAACTTCTACCGTGGCGGCACGGTGCAGGTCATCCCGCACATCACCGACGAGATCAAGGAGCGCATCCGCCTGAGCGCCGAGCGCTCACAGGCCGACGTGGCGCTGATCGAGGTCGGCGGCACCGTGGGTGACATCGAGGGTATGCCGTTCCTGGAGGCCATCCGCCAATTCCGCCGCGAGCTGCCGCCCGACGCAACGTTGGGCGTGCATGTCACGCTGGTGCCGGGCGTGGGGCCGCAAGAAGAGATCAAGACCAAGCCCACGCAGCATTCGGTGCGCGAACTGCGCAATGCCGGCCTGCACTGCGACCTGCTCGTGGCCCGCACCAAGTACAGACTGACCGACGACCACCGCGCCAAGATCTCGCTGTTTTGCGATATCCCGCCCGAGGCGGTGATCTCCGCGCCCGACGCGCCGTCCATCTACGATGTGCCCATGACTTTCGAGGCCCAGGGCGTGGCCGAGCTGGTCTGCAAGCGGCTGAACTTGACCACGTCCGAGCCCGACCTGCGCGACTGGGAGTCGTTGGTGTCGCGCGTGCACAACCGCAAGGGCGAAGTCACCATCGCCATGGTGCCCAAGTACCAGGAGCAGGGCGTCGACACCTACCTGAGTGTGGTTGAAGCCATCACCCATGGCGCGCTGCACCACGGTGTGAAGGTCAACCTGCGCTGGGTCTATGCCCGCGAGACCGACCCCGCCGACATGCCCGCGGCGCTGGAGGGCGTGCACGGCGTGCTGGTGCCCGGTGGCTTCGGCGAGGCCGGCATCGAGTCCAAGATCGCCGCCATCCGCTGGGCGCGTGAGAACAACGTCCCGTTCCTGGGCCTGTGCCTGGGTCTGCAGTGCGCGGTCATCGAGTTCGCGCGTAACGTCTGTGGGCTTGAGGGCGCCAACACCACCGAGGTCAACAAGCAGTCGCCGCATCCGGTCATCGCCATGCTCGACGAGCAGCGCGGTGTGCGCGACCTGGGCGGCACCATGCGCCTGGGCGCGCAGGAGTGCTACGTCTGCCCCGACACGCTGGCCCGCCGGGTCTACGACGCCGAAGTGGTCTGGGAGCGCCATCGCCACCGCTACGAAGTCAACAACGAGTACCGCAAGCAGCTCGGCGAGGCCGGCCTGCGCTTCTGTGGCATCTCGCCCAACGGCCTGCTGGTGGAGATGATCGAACTGCCCGACCACCCGTTCTTCCTGGCCAGCCAGTTCCATCCCGAGTTCAAGTCGCGGCCGACCAGCCCGCACCCCATGTTCCGCGGCTTCGTCGAGGCCGCCGCCAAGCACGCGGGGCTACCTGCCGGCGCGTGACCAGGCATTTGAGCACACAGATTGCGCAGATTACACAGATTGCCGGGGACGGGCTCCAGAGCCCCAGACCACCCCACCTCGTCTGCGTAATCTGTGGATGGTTAGCCGTTCCTCCGATTGGACGAGTGTATGCCCAGCGTTCTAGATGGTCTGAACCCCGAGCAGCGTGAAGCCGCGAGCCATGTGACGGGACCGTGTCTGGTCTTCGCCGGCGCGGGTTCGGGCAAGACGCGCATGTTGACACACCGCATCGCGCACCTGATCAACGAGTGCGATGTGGCGCCGTGGCATGTGCTGGCCGTCACCTTCACCAACAAGGCCGCCGCCGAGATGCGCAGCCGTGTGGAGGAACTGGTCGGCGACCGCGCCAAGCGGCTCTGGATGGGCACCTTCCACAGCATCTGCGTGCGGCTGCTGCGCGAGTTCCACGAGGCGGCCGGGCTGGAACGCAGCTTCTCCATCTTCGACGAGGACGACCGCTCGGCGCTCATCCGGCGCATCGTCAAGGGCATGGACCTGGACCCGCAGCGCTTCCCGCCGAACCAGTTCGGTTACAAGATCAGCGACTACAAGAACGAGATGCTCGACTTCGCGGCCGCGTCGGCCAAGTTCGGCGGCCCCACGGCCATGCCGCCGACCAAGGTGGCGCTGCGCGTCTATGAGCAGTATGAGCAGTCGCTCCGAACCCAGAACGCGATGGACTTCGACGACCTGATCCTGCGCGCGGTGCATCTCGTGGAGCGCAATGAGGATGTGCGCGCCAAGCTGGTGGAGCGCTTCCGGTTCGTCATGGTCGACGAGTACCAGGACATCAACATGGCCCAGTACCGGTTGGTGACCGCGCTCACCCGCGACCACCGCAACCTGTGCGTGGTGGGCGACGACGACCAGAGCATCTATGGCTGGCGTGGGGCGCGCGTGGAGATCATCCTGCGCTTCGAGGACGACTTCCCCGAGGCCAAGGTGGTCAAGCTGGAGCGCAACTACCGCTCGACCGCCGCCGTGCTGGGCGTGGCCAATGCCGTCATCTCCAACAACACCGGGCGGCGCGAAAAGAAGCTGCGGCCGATGGTGCCCGGCGGCGAGCTGGTGCGGCTGCATGTGGCCCAGAACGCGCAGGACGAGGCCTTCTATGTGGCCGACCTGATCACCGGCGCCGTGCGCCGCGGTGAGCGCAAGTACGGCCAGTTCGCCGTGCTCTACCGCACCAACGCGCAGTCGCGGACCTTCGAGCAGTCCTTCACCACGCTGCACATCCCCTACCGCATGGTCGGTGGCGTACGCTTCTACGAGCGCAAGGAGGTGCGCGACCTGATCGCCTACCTGCGCGCGTTGTTCAACCCGACCGACGATGTCAGCCTGGGCCGCATCATCAACGTGCCCACACGCGGTATCGGCGACAAGACGGTGCAGGTGGTCGCCGAGCGCGCGGCCGAGCGCGGGCTCAGCCATCGCCTGGCCATCGCCTCGCTGGTCGAGGACGACGACTCCACGCTGGGAGCCGCGGCCAAGCGTAAGCTGCTCGACTTCCACCGGATCATGGAATGGCTCGGCGGCAAGGTCGACACCATGCCCGTGGGCGAACTGATCGCCGCCATCCTGCTGCAGACCGGTTACAAGGACGCGCTGTTCGCCGAGGAGACCGTCGAGGCGTCGGCCCGGCTGGAGAACCTGGACCAGCTGATCGTGGCCGCCGAGGAGATGACCGAGGAGCCCGGCCGTGAGGGCCTGGAGCAGTTCCTCGAGCGCGTGGCGCTGGTCTCCGACCTGGACAACCTCGACGAGGCCAACGACAGCGTGGTGCTGATGACCCTGCACAGCGCCAAGGGCCTGGAGTTCCCCGTGGTCTTCCTGGTCGGGCTGGAGGAAGGGCTGTTCCCGCACGGCCGGTCGCTGGAATCGCCCGAAGCCATTGAGGAGGAGCGCCGGCTCTGCTACGTGGGCATGACCCGCGCCAAGGAGCAGCTCTATCTGACCCGCGCCTACATGCGCGCGGCACCGTGGCTGGGCCGCAGCCAGGAGGCCGACCTGCGCACCACGCCGTCGCGCTTCCTGCGCGAGGTGCCGGCCGAGATGCTCGACGGCCGCGACGTGCCCGTGCCCGGCCGCACCGTGGGCATGGCCGATCAGGGCGCCGGCCGGCGCGACCTGGGCCTGACCACCATGCTCTCGCGCGACCGGCGACTGGCGGTACCGAGCACCCCGGCCACGCCGAGCACGCCCGCGGTCAGCGCCACGGTGCAGGCCAAGGTGTCGGCCATCACCCCGCCCGACGCGCTGTACAAGGCGGGCGAGAAGGTCAGCCACGGCACGTTCGGCCGGGGCATCGTGGTGAGCTGCACCGGCGGCACCGATGCCTCGGTGACCGTGGCCTTCGAGAACTCTCAGCACGGCGTCAAGAAGCTGCTCGTCGAGTACGCCAAGCTGGAGCGGATCTGAGGCTCACGCCCTCTGATCATCCACAGATTACGCAGATTACGCAGATTGCGGCAATCAGGTTGCTCATCTGCGTAATCTGCGCAATCTGTGGATGATTGCTAGAACAGGCTGACGCCCGTCATCTCCGCCGGTTGCGGCAGGCCGAGCATCTTGAGCAGCGTGGGCGCGACATCGCCCAGGCAGCCACCTTCGCGCAGCTCGGTGCCGACCAGCGCGTCATCCATGATCAGCGCCGGCGTCAGGTTGTAGGTGGTGTGCTGCGTGTGCGGCACGAGCAGCGAGTAGTCCAGCGTGCCATCGGGCTTGCGGACCATGTCATACGCGATCATCTCTTCGCTGTTGCCGTGGTCGGCGGTGATGAGCGCGCGGCCGCCCAGCTCGCGGACCTTGGCCAGCACTCGGCCCAGGCAGGTGTCGACCGCCTCGCAGGCCTTCACGGCAGCTTCGAGGATACCCGTATGGCCGACCATGTCGGGGTTGGCGAAGTTGACCACGGCCAGGTCGAAGCGCTCGATGTTGTCGACAATGGCGCCGGCCAGCTTGAACGCGCTCATCTCGGGCTGCAGGTCGTAGGTGGCCACCAGCGGCGACTTGACCAGGATGCGCTCCTCGCCCGGATACGGCTGCTCGAACTGGTTGTTGAGGAAGAACGTGACGTGCGCGTACTTCTCGGTCTCCGCCGCGCGCAGTTGCGACAGGCCCGCGGCCGAGACCACTTCACCCAGGATGTTCCGGGGGCGTTCGCGCTTGAAGGCAAACGGGATGGTCAGCGCCGCCTCGTACTGGCACATGGTGGCCAGCGTCATGTCCAGCTTGCCGCCGGTGGGGAACTCGTCGAATTCGGGCCGGTGCAGCGGGTAGAGGATCTGTCGCGGGCGGTCGCCGCGGAAGTTGAAGACGATCAGCGCGTCGCCATCGCGGAAGCGCGGCGCCGGCTGGCCATCGGCCCCGGTGATCAGCCGCGGCTTCATGAACTCGTCGTATTCCTTGGTATCGCCGGTGGCGTAGGCCGCTTCGATGGCCGCCGTGGCGGTGGGGAAGGTCTGGAACTCGATGTCGGCCAGGTCGCCGGTGGTCTGGCGGTTCTCGCCGTGGACCAGGGCGTCGTAAGCCAACTGCGTGCGCGCCCAGCGCTTGTCGCGGTCCATGGCCCAGTAGCGGCCCATGACCGTGGCGATGCGGCCCCAGCCGGTCTCGGCGATGTGCTTCTCGACGACCTGCACGAAACCCAGGCCGGAGCGCGGGTCGGTGTCACGGCCGTCCATGACCGCATGGAACAGCACCTGCTCGGGTTTGAGCCCGGCCCGGCGACCCAGGTCGATGAGCGCGAGGTAGTGCTTCTCGGAGCTGTGCACGCCGCCGTCGGAGGTCAGGCCCATGAGGTGCAGGTTGCCACCCGACTGCTTGACCCGCTCCACCGCCGCGACGAACGCGGGCTTGTCAAAGAAGCTACCGTCGTCGATGGCTTTGTCGATGAACAGGATCTCCTGGAACACGGTGCGCCCGGCGCCCAGGTTCTCGTGGCCGACCTCGCTGTTGCCCATCAGCCCTTCGCGCAGGCCGACAGACTCGCCCTGGCACCGCAGCAGCGTGTGCGGGTACTTGGCGGTCAGCGCATCCCAGTTGGGCGTGCGCGCCAGCCGGATGGCGTTGGCGTAGCTGTGCGGGTTGTAGCCCCAGCCGTCCAGGATGCACAAAAGCAGCGGTTGCTTGGCCATTTGACGTCCTTCTTGGGCTGGTAGCGTAGCATGGGGCGGTTGGGTGTCAAGGATTCCGCCCGGCGGCGCCGGCCCCTGGGGTCATTGTGAGGCGAGGTGGGCAACGGTCAGGCTGGCGGCGCGGTGGGTAGGCCGTGCTCGGCCATCAGCCGGCGCCATTCGTTGCGTGCGTCGAGCCGTCGAATGCCGCACAGTGCCGCGAAGTGCGGCCAGACCTCGGGAGGATGGCCGATGGCGCTGCGGCACAGCAACTGCCAGCCGGCCTCTTGGCGGCCGGCGTGGTAGACGGCCCACGACCAGACCACCTCGGCCAGCCAGCATCCCTCATCGAGCGCCAAGGCCTGCCGGGCCTGGTCGATGGCAGCGTCGTATTGTTTCAGAATAAGCAGCGACCACGCCCAGTTGGCGTGCGACCAGGCATAGTCGGGCCGCGCCGCGCAGTCCTCATCGAAGTGGGCGATGGCCTCCACTTGGCGGCGCAGCGCGCTGAGCGCCATGCCCCAGTAACCGTGCCCACCATGCACCAGCGGCCCGAGCCGGGCAGCGGCCTCGAACTGGGCAACGGCCTCTTCGTGCAGGTTCCATTGGCCCAACACGATGGCCCGGAACTCCCGAACGTGCACGCTTTCGCTGCCGGATGGCAGCAACTCGTCGAGCAGCCGCCGTGATTCGGGTGTCTCGCCTGCCTGGCTCAGCGCGCCAGCCATCTCGTTCCACAGGAACGTGGCCTTGGGCAGCAACGCGATGACTGTCGGGTAGTGCCGGGCGGCAGCGAGATACTCACCCGCGCCCACCAACGACAAGGCCCACAACCTACGGATGGCACCGTTCTGGGGCTCAGCGGCGGCAGCCCTCTCGAACAGGGCCACCGCGCGAGGGTAGTCTCCCGCCTGGCGCATGCATTCCGCCCAACCGTCACCCATCGGTTCTTCGTCTGGAACGTGCTGCTCGCGCCATGCGTTGGCCCGGTCGAGCAGGCCCGTGGCTCGCTCGCGGCTCTCATCGTCGCCTTCGCGGATCATCAGACCGGCTTCGGCGAGCAGGCGGTAGTCCTCGTCGCCCGCGGCCGACGCCTGAGTAAGCATCGCCCACAGGTGGTGCTCGCACGCCTCACCATCCACCGACCACAGGCGCAGCGCCTCGTTGAAGACCTTCCACATCGCCGCCACGCGCTCGGCCCGCTCCGCCATGCCCGACCCCTCCTGCCTGGGCCAAACATAGCACACGCGAACCACCACAACCACCCGACGGCGCCCTACCGGCCCAGGCGAGTCGCGCACTGGTCTGGGTACATTCGGGCGGATATGGAGCGGTTTGGCCGAACCTGTGCCAAACTGTTGTTTGAGGCCTGCGCGTGCGCGACGTTTGACGACCGTTGGGACACTCCCCGGAGTACGATCAATGGACAAGCATGTCAAGCAAGCCAACTGCCCCAAGGGCGGGCCGCACCGCTGGGTCACCACCACCGCCGCCGGCACCATGAGCTGCGACAAGTGTGGCAAGAAGAAGCAGGTCAGCACCAAGGGCACGCGCAAGCCCGTCGCCGACCCCGAGTAGCGTCCAACCCGGATTCGTGTACACGGTAGCGCCACGGGCAAGGTAGAACCAGCAGCATCCCCGGAGTCTGGTTGTGGCCAAGTCGCTGTGTCGCCTCGTCGTGTCACTGGCCGTGCTGACAGCGTGCTCGGCGCCGTCGGCTGATGCCTACCCCGTTGCCTACGCCCTCAGCCTGAGCGACCTGACCGCCAAGGCTGACGTCGTGGCCAAGGTCGAGGTCGTCAGCGGCGCGGCCGTTGCCGACCCGTGGTTCACGCCGGTCGGCGGTTTCGTCGCGCGCGCGACCACCATGCGTCCCATCGCCTGTTACCGCGGCGGCCCGCTGCCCGAGCGCTTCACCTTCCGCCACTACGCGCCGGCCGCCGAGAGCGGGCCGATGATGTACATGCCGCAGTGGTACAAGTTTGCCGACGCGCGCTGCTACCTGGTCTGGGCCGCCAGGACCGACCAGCCCGGCGTACTTAGGCAGATGGAGAAGGGCCATCGCACCCAGGAGGATCAGGGCGTCGTGCTGTGCGCCGATGCCGATCCGCACCTTGGCCTGAGCGTCGACCGCGTCGTTCTGGCCGAACTCACCGGCCTGCTGCGTGGCCGCGAGGTCGCCGACGTGCTCTATGGGCTGGACCACCTCGACGAGTTCACCAGCAAGTCGCGCGACGGTAAGCCTGACTTCGTCCTGGGTGACGCTCTGCCCGCGGTGCTGCCGCTCATCCGCGATGCGCGCGACGATGTGGCCAAGCGCGCCATCACCTTCATCGGCGGGCACAACCCCTACCTCTCGCCCGGCGATGCCACCTTCTGGCTGGCCTCGGTGGCGGGCGCCAACCTGCCGGGTCTCGGCCCACGCGACCTGACCGCGGCCAACGCCGCCGGCCAGGCCTACTGGCGCCAGTTGGCCGCGGTGGCCGACAGCCGGCGCGGCGCGACGGTGCGCGCGGCCGCCATCCGGGCGCTAGGCCACGCCAAGGTGCCCGAGCTGGCACCCCTGGCCCGCCGCTGGGCCGCCGACGCCGATCCGACCGTCCGCGCCGCGGCAGCGGTGCTGTTGGCCGACTATCCCGACCAGGTGCCGCTGCTGCGCACGCTGACCAGCGACAAGCAGGCCGCCGTGCGCGCCGGCGCGGCGCAGGCGGTCGGCTTCGGCCAGATGACCGCGCTGCTGCCCGAGCTGGCACGGCTGCTGGACGACCCCGAGACGTCGGTGAGTTCGGCCGCCGCGGCCAGCCTGCTGTCGTTCCCGCTGACCGCCAGCCGGACGATACTCACCGCGCGGGCCGGCCAGGCGCAGTGGGGCTGCCTGTTCGTCAATGCGCTGGCCAAGGAGGAGCCGGGCCGGTACCTGACGCAGCTCGCCCAGATCGTGCGCACCGGTCCGCAGCCCGAGGGCTGGTGGGGCGGCCGCATCCCCTGGGGCGAGAGCTGGGACATCCTCTTCGCGTATACCAAGCGGCAGGACGAGGACGTGCTGCGCCTCGGTGGGCTGGACGAGGTGCTCGACGCGCTCGAGTCACCCGCCCGGCCGGCCGGCGCAGCGCCCAGCTACTACAGCTCCTCGGAGCCGCGCGACCTGTATGCGCTGTACGTGCAGCGCGGGCTCACCGCGCGCGCCAAGGCGTTCAGAGAGCGCTGCGTCAAGGCCATGAGCTATGACATCGACCAGTACTTCCGGCAGGTCGATGCGAATCCGGGGCTGTACCGGCGGGAGTAGCGTCAGGGCAGCGCTCGCAGCCGCTCGATGGCCTGTTCGGCCCAGGCCAGCTCGGCCACAAGATGCGCCTTGCCGCTGTCCAGCGTGAGCTGCCAGAACAGCCTCATGCGCTCGGTGCCCAGGCTAGCATAGCGCCCGGCCACGTTGTCCTGCACCTCACCGCTGAGATGCGCCAGCGCGTCGCGCATCTGGGCCACATGCTGCTCGAACAGGGCGATGATCTCCTCGTTGGGCAGGTGATGGGCGAAGAACACCTGCACCAGCCAGGCGCTGCGGCCGTGGGGCCCCGTCGGCGGCGAGGCCAGCCAGGCACGCAGGTCGGCCAGGCCGGCCTCGGTCAAGTGGTAGACCTTGCGGTCGGGCAGGTCGGTCTGCGGCACCACCTCCACGCGCAGCAGGCCCTCGTCGGCCATGTCGCGCAGCGTGCGGTAGATCTGGCTCTGGGTGGCCGGCCAGAAGTTGCGCACCGAGTCATCGAACATCTTCTTCAGGTCGTAGCCGGTCATCGGCCCGTACGACAGGAAGCCCTGGATGGCATGTGCCAGCGACACAGCGAACTCCTCTCGGCCTCAGCCCTGCTCCACCGCGCGCTGGTGGCCCTTGACCATCTCGGCCCGCATGCGGTTCTGGATCTCCGTGCGCACCCGAGCGCTGCGGGTCAGCAGCATCATGACCGCGTTCAGCGCGCGCGTCTTCCAGTCGCGCTGCGGGAAGTCATAGTAGCCCAGTCGCCGGTAGGCGCGATGGTCGGCCTGGAAAACCCAGCGCAGCCGACCAAAGACCTCGTCGCGGAACAGCTTGTGAGCCGCGACGCCCAGGAACGTCTTGGGCTGCACCCAACTGTCGGCCGCTGCCTGCGCCAGGCGCTGCGCCACGCTGTCCAGCAAGCCGTCCAGGCCGTCGTTCTCATCGGAGACGATGTCGACCAGGTTGGCCTGCTGCAACTGCACCCAGGCCTCGAGCTGCTCGCGCAAACCGGGCAGATGAGCGGCCGGCCCCGACAGCAACACGGCGAACTGGCGGCCGATGAGGTGCGGCGCGTGGTTGAGGAAGAAGCTGCGGTCGAAGAACTGCCGCCAGCGCGACGACAGATTGCGATCGACGATGCGCGCCGCGAGCACGATGATGTCCGCGCGCTGCAGCTTCTCGCGATGGAATGCGATGTAGTCGTCCTTGCCCTCGAACACGCACTGGTTGTCATAGGCGCAGTGGCAGCAGCCCTGGCAGCCGGCGCTGATGCGCAGGTCGTTGAGGTTGACCACCTCGGCCTGGTCACCCCAAGCCTCGGCCATCCGCCGCACCATGCCCGCCAGCGGCTCGTTTGCGTCGTGGTGGTCGGTGACGATGAGCACGCGGCGCCCGCGGGCGTCCACCCTCGTCGCCGGGGCGCCGGGCGCATATGCGGCCACCGTGCCCGGCAATGGCGCGGTCTGCCGCGCCGCAGGTCGGCCCTCCGTCGCGGCGGTCAGCACGTCGAGCCCGAACCGGCGCGCCGCGGCCTGACCCGCGGGCGTGGGCAGGTCGTCCATGTCCGCGCTCAGCCCGCCCAAGTACCGCATGCCCAGATCGTCGATGATGCCGCGCAGGTAGGCGTGGGCCGTGTGGTCGTAGAAGTGGATGGACGTGGTCACCACAGCCGCGGCCTTGCCCGCGAAGGCGTCAGCCGCGCCGCGCTCGCCGATCAACTCGATGAAGCGCTTGTACTGCGAGCAGACCAGCATGTAGTACACCGGGCACGACCAGATGACCAGGTCGGCGCCGCGCACTTCGTCGATGACCTCGGCCCAGCGCTGCTCATCGCGCTCGAGCACCGCGATCCGGTGTGCCACATTCAGGTAGTGCCAGTCGTGGCCCTCTTGCTGCTTCGACACATAGCGCACCGTCTGCAACGTCACGCTGTCATCGCCCTTGGGGCTGCCGTTCAACACCACGATCCTCATCACTCGCTCCCTATGCCACCAAAGGCATATAGCACATATGCACTATGACACTAATGGTATACAAGGCACCACGTCGTGTCAAGCGCGATCTGGTTGACTTAGAGAGTCAGCCTGGGCTACGCTCGGCGGCATCGAGCCCGACCATGCCCTACCTCGCCGCACTGCTCCTGCTGCCGCTGGCCACGCCGCCGCTGACCTGGCGGATCGGCGCGGTCGACTACGCCTTTGCGCCCGACACCGGCCAACTCAGGGCGACCGACGGCGGCGCGTCGGTGACGCTGCTCGACGGCGCCGGGCCCAAGCTGCCCCAGCCAGCGCGCCTGGTCCGGGTGGATGGCGCGGTCTGCCATTACGCCGCGGGCGAGTACACCTACACGCTGACGCTACGGCCCGAGGCCGGCGCGTTGGCCTTGCACTGGCAGTCCCAGCAAGCCGTGGAGCGAATGACCGCGGGCCGCGCCGTGGGCGCTGGGCCATGGGCGCGGCTCAGCTACACGCGCCATGCCGAGCCGTACGGCCAGCCGTTCTGGCCGCGCGTGGCTCAGTGGCGCGACAGCGGATTGTTCCTGGCTGCCGCCTGGGATATGGCCGCCAGCGCGGGAAGCGAGTGGGACGCGCCGGACCAGCGGTTCGCCGGTACCGGGCCGTTCGCCACAGCGCTGGACGTGGTCTATCGGGCGCGCACCGACGGCTCGCGGCTGCCGCTGGACGAGACATTGCGCGTGCGCGTGGGCCGCGACCTGTGGCAGACCGCGCCGCTGCCCACCCAGCAGCCCAGCCCGTATGCCGCGGAGTTGGGCCGCGAGGTCATGCTCGACCTATGGAGCGGCACCGCGCGCGAGAACACGGCGCTGCTACGGCATCTGGATAGCGTGTGTGGCGGCGAGGCGCGGTTCGTCACCGTGCTGGAGAACTGGCAGGCCGGCGGGTTCGATGCCCTGCTGCCCGACAGCATTCGCCTGCCCGAGTATCCACCCAACCCCGGCGTGGGCAGCGTCGCCGAACTGAGCGAGTTGTGCCAGACCGCCAAGCGCCTGGGACGTTTCGGCTTCCGCACCAACTATGTCTATCTGCGCCCCAGCTCGCCCAGCGCCAAGGCTGGTGAGGCCCGGGCCGCACTGGGCTCCGACGGCAAGCCGCTGTGGTTCACGCGACCCGCCGACTGGCTGCCGCTGGCCCGCCGGCAGGAGGCCGACATCGCCACGCTCGGCGCGCCCAACGCCACCTTCTCCGACCAGCTCACCAGCGGTGGCGGCGCCTGGGCCTATGAGGACTGCGATGTGGCGCAGGGCGACCGGGTGAGCATGGGCCGCGCACTGGCAGCGCAGCGCGAGCTGGCCACGCTGCTGCGCACGGCGCACGGCGGGCCGCTGGGTAGCGAGACGCTGATCGATGAGCAGTTGCTCGGTCAATGGGTGGACAACGGCGATTTCGGCATCTACGACGGCCATCACCGGGCCATGACGCCGGAGTTCAAGCTGCGGCGCATCCACCACCTCTCGGCCTTCCATGGCATGGGGCTGATGTACCGCTTCTTCGAGATGCCGCCCTTCAAGAGCTGGAGCGGCGGCCAGGCCAGGTACCTGACCGACCCCGCGCAGTATGACGACTACCGCGCGGCAACCGTGCTGTACGGCAACGGCGGCTACCTGTTCTACTACCCCGGGATGCCGTGGGACTACGTGTTGACCGAGTGCCTGGTGGTCGGCACGCTCCAGCGCCACTACGCCGGCGTGGCGGTCAAGGCGGTGCGCTACTGGCACGAAGGCCGGTGGGTCGGCCTGCTGGACCTGGTGGCCGCCGGCATCGACCCCGTGCCGTCGCCGTGGGGGCCACAGCCCGACAGCCTGCGGCGCATCCGCGTCGAGTATGCCAACGGCCTGACGGTGGTGGTCAACCGCCTGCCGGACAGCTGCACCGTGGACGCCGTCGGCGGGCCGCTGACCCTACCCCAAGCCGGCTGGGCAGCCTGGCAGGCTGACGGCTCGGTGTTGGCCTACTCGGCGCTGGCGCCCGGCACAACGACGCGCATCGACTATGTGGCCGACCGCGCGCGCGGCTTGCGGTTCGTCAACCCGCGTGGCGCGCAAGTGTTTGGCGTCGACCGACCGACGCTGTGGCGCGGCGGGCGCCTCTGGTCGCAGGTCGACCCGAAGACCGGCGATGCCGTGGTCGATGGCCAGCCGCTGCCCTGGCGACCGCCAGCGACGCCGGCCGTGACCCGGCTCGACTTCCGTTTCGAGCACGACAGCGCGGGCTGGGTGGGTCAGAGCGACCTCGGCCCGCTGCGGCTTGCCGGCGGTCGGCTGTGTGCCGAGATCACCGGACCCGACCCCTACCTGATCGGCCCCAAGCTCGACCTGGCGCCAGACAGCGTGAAGACGGTCGTACTGCGGCTGAAGGTGTCCTGCGGCGACTTCGGCCAGCTCTACTTCGTCACCGCCGCGCAGCCTGGCTGGTCGGAGGAGCGCTGCCTGCGCGTTCCGCTACGCCACACCGAACAGGTGCAGGAGGTGCGGCTGCCGGTGGGCGACCATGCCCAGTGGCGCGGCCAACGCATCACGGGCCTGCGCCTGGACCCCGAGCATGGCGCGGCGCCGGGCGTCGTCGAGATCGAGAGCATCCGGGGCGAGTGAGCACCGCGAGCCGCTGCTGGACCGCTGAGCCAGCTTCGCTGGCGGCAGCTCCTGCTTGGCATCGGCCGCAAGGCCGACCCATGGGCGTCGCCGTTGGGAAGGTCGGGTCTACGACCCGATGCCAAGCAGGAGCTTGGCGGTCCGGCACCGGTTCGGGCTGCTCGGTGCAGCCATCGCGTTCGCGGCGAGTAGCCGCCGACGCCGCGACTGGCTATACTTCGGCCGTGCCCGACGGGGATGAAGGATGCTCCGACTGCTGTTGCTCTACCTGGCCGTGGCCGCCGCCGCCGCCCAGATCGCCGATCCCGCCCATCCACCGGTGGGCATCAAGCCCAGCCGGCCGGTCAACTTCCACCCTCGGCCACCGCTCTACTCGACCGAGGAGCTGTGGCGCTACGAGACGCCCAAGGTCGAGGCCTTCGCCGCCCGGACCTGGACCGAAATGGTCCAGAGCTTCGAGCGCGGGCCATACCGGCCGACCTGGGACTCGCTGTCGGCGCATCGCTGCCCAGAGTGGTTCCAGGATGCCAAGCTCGGGCTGTTCGTCGACTACGGCCCATGGTCGGTGGCGGGCTACGCGCCGTTCGCGGGCGCCGGCGCGGTCTACCCGGACTGGTACGAGCTGCGCTTGGGCCACGAATGGAAGGCCTACCACGCGGAGACCTGGGGCGCGGATGTCACCGCGGACGATCTGGCCGACCTGATGGGCGCGCGGAAGTTCGATACCAAGGCCTTCTGCGAGATCGCCCGGGCCGGCGGCATGAAGTACGTCGTGCCGTTCCTCAAGCACCACGGCGGCTTCTGCCTGTGGGACAGCTCGGTCACCCGGCGCGATGCCATTGACCGCGGGTTGGGCCGCGACTTCGCCGTGGAGTTCGCCCGCGACTGTCGCGCCGCCGGCCTGAAGTTCGGCACCTATGTCTCGCTGGGCGAGTGGGCCTACCCCGCCATCGACGGCAACCGGTTGCGCAAGTTCGGCTTCGGCGGCAAGATCGTGGGCGACCTGACTCCGGGCGAGCCGTTCATCGCCGGCAAGGTGCCGGTGCGTGACTACGCGCGCGACTACCTGGTGCCTCAGTGTAAGGAACTGATCGAGAAGACCAACCCCGACCTGCTGTGGTACGACGGCGAATGGGACGCGCCAGCCGAGACCTGGCGCGCGCCCGAGATCAATGCCTGGTACTACAACCGCGCCGCCCAGCGCGGCCAGGAGGTGGCCATCAACGACCGGAGCGGCAAAGGCTGCCGCGGCACGCCGGGCCGCTCGGACTTCATGTGCTCCGAGCACCACAGCCTCGACCCAGGCGCGCAGCAGCCGTGGGAAGAATGCCGCGGCATCGGCCATAGCTTCGGGTACAACTGGCAGGAGGCCTTCGACGACAAGTACGTGCTGTCCGAGCGCGAGTTGATCGGCATGGTCATCGACATCGTCGGCCGCGGCGGCAACCTGTTGCTGGTCATCAACCCCGACGGGTCCGGCGTCATACCGCCCAACCAGGAGCGCCGCATCCGCGCCTTGGGCCAGTGGCTGAAGGCCAATGGCCCGGCCATCTATGCCACCCGCGCGCTGAGCCTGCCCGCGCAGCCGGCGTGGGGCCGCATCACGCGCTCCAAAGCCGGCGACCGGCTCTATCTGCTGGTCACCAGGCTGCCCGCTGACAAACAACTGGCCGTGCCGGTCAAGGCCGCAGGGATCGGTCGGGCGCGGCTGCTTAGCGGCGCCCCGGTGCCGTTGACGGCGGGCGCCGACGGCTTCGGAGTTGACCTGTCGAAGCTGCCAGCCACCGCCTTCGACTCCGCGGCCACGGTGGTCGAGGTGGAGGTCAGGGGACCGCTCGTCGGCACGTTGCCCGCCGTGGCGCCGGCCGCCGACGGCAGCTACGCCCTGAGCTCGGCCAATGGCACGGCCAGCACCACCGGCGGCCGGCCGACCGACCTGAAGATCAATGGCGACCCGCCGAAATTCGGCTACTGGGCCGGGCTGGACAATCAGATCACCTGGCGCCTGAGCGGCGCGCCGGGCCGCTACCGCGTGGTCGTGACCTATGCGGCGGACAACGACTGGAAGGGCCGTGCCGTGGTCACGGTCGGCGGCCGCGCGCTACCGTTCGCGGTGACGGGCACCGGCGGCACAACCGTGACGCGGGCCGTCGATCTGGGCACGGTCGAGCTGGAGAGCGGGGCCACGCTCGTCGTGCGCGGGACCGAGAAGCAGAGCCCGTACCTGATGGACGTCTACGGCGTGAAGCTGGTGCCCGTGAGGTAGTGCGCCGCAGTCAGCGGCGGCAGGAAGGGAAGCGACGATGCTGGGCTGGGCGATCATCGGACTGGGCGGCGCCGGAACCGGGCACGCGCGGCGACTGGCCGACATACCGGAGCTGCGGCTCGTCGGTGGCTACGATCCGCAACCGGCGGCGCGCGCTGCGTTCGAACGGACCTTCGGCCTGCCCGCGGCGGACGATCTCGACGCGCTGTTGGCGCGCGGCGACATCGCCGGAGTGACCGTGGCCACGTCCAGCGGGCAGCACGCCGAGGTGGCGCTGGCGGCCATCGCGGCCGGTAAACACGTGCTGGTCGAGAAGCCGCTCGGCATGACGGCTACCGAGGTGGCGACCGTCCTGACCGCGGCGCAGGCGGCCGGCGTGGTGGCCGTGCCCTTCCACAACCGGCGGTTCGACCCCGACTTTGCCGTGGTGCACGACTGCCTGGCCTCGGGACGGCTCGGCCGGCTGAGGCGCATCCATTCGTATGTCGGCGGCCCGTCGCCCAATGAGGGTTGGCGCGCCGTACGCGCACAGGCCGGCGGCCGGCTCTATGACTGGGGTCCGCATCTGCTCGACCAGGTGCTCAGCCTGGCCGGCACGCTACCGGGCACTGTGTGGGGCGTCACGCACGTGCTGCCCGAACGCGGCGATGCCGATGAGTACTTCCGCGCCGACCTGCGCTTCGCCGACGGGCTGGACGTCACCGTGGAGATGTCCGGCTTCTCCTACCTGCGGCCGCAGCGCTGGGAAATCCTTGGCGATCTGGGCACGCTGCAGGTGACCGGCAACCTGCACGGCGAGTTCCGGCTCACCGTCGGAGTGGGCGCCGGTGAGCCCGAAATTCTCGACACCAGCGCGGCCGCGGAGAATGCCCGGCGCGGCGACGGCGGCGTACTGATCTACCAGCAACTCGCCGCGCGCTTGGAGCGCGGCGAGCCGCTGACCGTCACCTGCATGGACGCGTGGCGCGTGGCGGCGGTCATGGACGCCATCCGCGCCTCGGACCAGGCCGGCGCCGCCATCGCGCTGGAACTATCGAGCGGCACGGCGTGAGCCCGACCGCTACTCCTGTTCGGAGGCCGGCTTCTTGATGCCCACCTGCAGGCTGGACCACTCCAGCATCTTCCAGATGCCGGACTTGGTCAGCTTCATGCGGAACGGGCGTGGGTTGTCGGCGCCGCCGCACTTGACCATCAGGTAGACCACCTTGCCCTCCTGCTGGAGCTTGTCGGTGGTGAACTCGAGCTCGAACTTGTCCGGATCCATCTTGTAGTCGTTGTCCGGCACGGCGCCCTTGGCGTAGCTCTGGTAGAGGTAGGGCTGCTTCTGCAGGGTGGCGCGCCCCAGCATCTCCTTCTCCCAGTCGGCGTTGTCCGTACTCGTGATCAGGCCGACCATCTCCCGGCCCTTGGCCTTGATGGTCTCGTCCGCGTTCAGATAGACATACAACGCCTCGAGCCACAGGTGCGCCGCCGTCTTGTACTCCTTGCCCTCTGTCTCCAGTCGCGTCTTGAACTCGTCCACGGTGGCGGGCAGCTTGGCGCACGTCGGTGAAGCCACGCCTACGGCGCAGGCGCAGGCCAACAGCACTAGCAATCCACGCATGTTGGGCATCCCTTCCACGTCTCCGGCATCGCTGACGGCCTGGCTGCACCCAACACCCGTGAGCGTGCCGGCCGCCAGCGAGCGCTGGGCGGTTGGGCTGATTCTAGGCACGGCCGGTGGCGGTCGCTAGGGGTAACGCGGTGAGCCCGAGTGTGTCCTGACCAGCGCCACACCCGCGCCGGGCGGAACGCCTCGGCCCGTCACGACCTGGCCTCCGCCAGCAGCGCGTCCAGGTGCTGGTCGGGCGTGGCCGAGTCGTACGGGGCGAGTTCGCTCCAGGTGAGCATCGGCCCATCGGCCGGCCAAGGGCCGGAGACGCCGGCCATCTGGCCATGGCCGGCGGCCCAGTGCGGTGGATCGACGCGGAAGCGGAAGACGTAGAACGTGCCCTGCCGCGAGGTGCCGGGCACCTGGCGCGTGAGCGTGGCGGTCAGCGTCATCTCCGTGGGCAGGGCGCCCAGTTCGTGCGGATGCAGCAGCCAGGTGGCCATCTCCGACTCCGCCAGCCGGGGCTCGGCGGCCAGCGCAGGCGGGAAGAGGTCGAGACGCTGGCTGTCTTCGAGTGCCTCGTAGAGGTGCCAACGCGTGTCCAGCCGGTGCGCCAGCGCCGCCACCATCGCCTGGTCGACCGCCTGGCCCTGGTCCAGCGCCTTGGTGACTGGCGCGATGGCTGCGTCGAGCCGGGCCTCGAAAGCACGGTCGGTGCGGTCCAGGCCACCGCTTCCCATGGCCAGGTACAGACCCAGGCCGAAAAGCACCAACGCCACACAACCGAGGACCAGCAACTTGCGCTTCATCACGACATCCCTACGCACCGGCACGCTCATAGACCAGCACGCGCACGCCCGGCTGCTCGCCGATGGTCACCAGCAGGCCCGCGGCCAGCTCCGCGCCGGTCAGCATGCGCGGCGGCTGGTGCGCGTCCAGGTCAGTGACAGTGTACTTCGCCGCGGCGTCAAGCCCGCGCAGCTTCAGGCGACCGGCCTCGTAGAAGCTGTCTTGCCGCCGGAAGACCTGCACCATGCCATCGCCCTGTTCGGGCCGGTCGAACTGCCAGCCGGCCCACACCGTGGCGTCGCGCGACACCGGCGTCAGTGGGTAGAAGTCGCCGTAATAGTACTTGTTGACCTGCCGCCACTGGCCATAGAGCCGCCGTAGCGCCGGATAGTCCAGCCCGCGGTCACGCACATCGATGCCACTGCCCAGGCTCTGTCCCGCGTTGCTCCAGAACGCATAGGGCTCCACCGGCGTGCGCCCGCCGCCATAGTAGCCCGCGTTGGCGCAGGCCACCGTGCCCGTACCGTGGTACGGCAGCCAGGTGCTCAGGCCCATCATCATGCACTGGTGGCCGATGGGCTCGAAGGCGTAGTCGCTGCGCCACAGCGGCACCGCGCGGCGCGCGCACTCCAGGTCCAGTCGGCGGCCGCCGCTGGCGCAATCGTCGATGAGCATGTCCGGGTGCCGCCGATGCAGCTCGTCCCAGTAGGCCAGGAGCCCCTCGCAATGGCGGATCTCGGTGATGCCTTGCCGGTCCTCGGCGTCGTGGCCGCGCCAGTAGCCCAGCGGGTCCATGTTGAAATCCTGGCGGTACAGCCCGATGCCCTGCTTGGTGAGCACGCTGTCGATGTGCTCGATGAGCCATTTGCGCGCCTCGTCGTTGCCCAGGTCCAGCAGGCCGCCAGCCTTGCCGCCGAGCACCCACTCGGGATGGTTGTCGGCCAGCCAGGTGCCGGCCGAGACGCGTTCCGGCTCGAACCACAGCAGCGTCTTGAACCCGCGCGCCTTCGCATAATCTGAGATGGGCCGCAGCCCGCCGGGGAACCGCGCGGGATCGACTTCCCAGGTACCCACATGTGGCCAGCCGGCGCCGTTGTGGATGTACCAGCCGGCGTCCATCCACCAGTAGTCGAGCTTGAGCCCTTCCTCCTCGTAGCGGTCGATGAAGGCCTTCTGGTTGGCCTCGTCAGCCTCGATCATCTCGGCATACTGCCGCGAGCTGGAGGCCACGAACTGCGGCCGGGGCAGCTCGCCGCCGGGCCGCGGCATCGAATGCGCCATCGTCCAACGGCGCCACACGTTCTGCCCGCGCAACCAGTCGCCGCCCTGCCAGAACTGCAGGACGATGGACGGCGTGCGAATGGACTCACCCGGATGCAGCCGGAGATGCGTCAGCTCCATGCCCGCGCGCACCCGTAGCCCGCTGCTCACGTCGCGCGCGAACTCGGCGGCCCACTGACCCGGCCAGCCCACTGCCAGCACAACGCCGCGCCGGCTGCCATCGCCGTGGGGCGACTCCAGGTTGAAGTACGACCAGTGCTGGTTGGTCGAGCGGCCGCCCGCGCCGCCAAAACGCGTGGTCGAGCCGCCGCCGAGCACCGTCTCGCGCGGGCTGAAGTCATTCCCGTCAGCCGGCGAGCCGACGTTGTGATGCAGCAGGTACTCGCCGCCACCAGGCCGATTGAGGTCGACCGCCAGCGCCTGAACCTGCTCCAGCAGCGGCGTATCCTGCTCGCCGGTGTTGGTGAAATGGACCGTCCATTCGACCGTGGGGAATCCGGGGTAGGCCACGCCGGCCAGCCGCACCCGCAGGCCCGTAGCCGGATCGGTCCAGGTCTGCTCAGTACCACGGCGCTCGTGCTTCCAGGTGGGCAGGAGTTCCGACGACGGTTTGCCGCCATAGACGAACGAGAACGGCGGGCCGCCGGCCAGCAGCGCCGCCGCGCGGTCGTCGCGCAGCGGCAGATCGCCCAGCCACAGCTCGCGTCCATCGGCCAGCGCGACCTTGGCCTCGGCCCAGTCGGCCTGGTCGCAGGCGATTCCGTCGGGTGTGGTGTCCACCTGCAGCAGAAACTCGGTCGCGCCGTCGAGCGGCACCTTGACGGCGGCCGGCGGCATCCCTTCGCGCACCGTGCCCGAGCGGAACCGCTCCCCGCCGGCCACGCTCACGGCGAAGTCGACACTGCCGCGGCCGCCGCTGGTCTGGGAGTTGCTGTCCACGCCGACCAGCGCCGTGAACGTGGCGCCGGGGCCGGGCAGGCGCACCAGAATGCGGCTCGGCGCATGGCAATAGACGCCGCGCTCGAAGCTCTTGCCGGCCAGCAATAGCGGCTTGCCCTGCCGCGCGTTGAGGCTCGGCGCGTCGTGGTTGGCCAGGACGGTGAGGCCCGGCTCAAGCTGCGAGCCCGGCGTCTCACCACTCAACCGCGTGGCGGCGAATCGCGCCGCGAAGCCCTGCTCGTCTGGTGTGACCGTCACAGCCTTGCCCTCCGCGGCCAGCGCCAACGGCGCCAGCGCCGCCAGCGCCAACGGCGCCAGCGCCAGCAGGAACATGGATGGTGCCATGGGTCGCATGGTAGCACTTCCCCTGGTGGGGGATTGGCTGTTCGCTGGCGGTCACCTGCCGCGCCGGATGGCCACCAGAACCACGATCGGCGCCGCCAGTGCCGGACCGCCACGCTCCGGCGTGGCATCGGCCACAGGCGAAGCCGGCGGCCGACCGGATGGCGTCGCCGTTGGGAAGTTCGGGTCTGCGACCCGATGCCACGCTGGAGCGTGGCGGTCCGGCACTGGCGGCGCTGATCCGTGCCTACGCGCCTCTCACCTCGACGGTCCCACTCGGCCCCACCGGCGCGCCACCCCTCACGGGCACACGCAGCGTCACCGTCCGCTCGCCCTCGCCGGCGGCGATGGTCACCGCGAACGGCGCCGGCGCGCCGTCGGCCTTGGTGCCCAGCAGCACACCGTCGACCCACACTTCGGCCGCGCCGCCGAGCTCGGCGAAGCACAGCGCCCCGCCTTGCGCGCGCGCCGCGGCGAACGGCGTGAACTGGGCGCGGAACAGCACCCAGCCGTCGCTGGGCAGAGTCTGGCAACCAGTCTCGGGGCGCACCTGGAACCACGAGTTCATGTCACTGTCGGCGATGACCTGCCGCGGGTCAGGCGCCTCGTTGGTCAGCGGCGACATGCGCCAGCGGCTCACGCGCAGCGTCGGCGGCTCGGGCGCCACCGCTGGCCGCGCCGGAGCGTCGGTCACCGTCAGGCGCAACTCGTAGCCCCTCAGGCCCTCGGCGTTGGCCGTCAGCACCACCTCGCCCGGCCCGCCGGTGGACTGGATGATGACCTGCGCCAGGCCGGCAAACAGCGAGCGCTGCCAGCCCTGCTCGGGCTCGTGGCAGGTGGGGTCGCCATTGCCCAGGCCGATGATGCGCGCTGGGCCGCTGATGGTGAAGGTCACCAGGTGGTCGGCGGTCGGATGCTCGAGCCAGGCGTCGTCGCTGGCCACGGCCCGCACTTCGACCGGCAGCACATGTTCGCCGTCACCCAGCAGCCCGCCGTCGTGCAGCAGTTGCAGCGCCACGGGCTCGCCCTGCGTCTCGACATACTCCACCAGGCCCGGACCGTGGTCGGGCGCCGAGGCCGTCAGCGTACCCGGCTCATAGGGCACCAGCCACTCGGCGGTGCCGTCGGGTGCGACCGTCTGCCGGCCCTGGCTGCGGTGGTTGAGCCGCAGCTCCACCTCCGGCAGCGTGGTGATGACCATGACCTTGATCGGCTCGCCCTCGCGGCCGGCCCAGTTCCAGTGCGGCGCGATGCGCAGCATGGGCTCCCTGATCCACTGGACCTGGTGCAGGTAGAAGGCGGTCTTGGGGAAGCCGCACTGGTCCATGATGCCGAAGAACGACCCGACCACGGGCCACACGTGCGGCGTGGGCTCGCCATGGTAGTCGAAGCCGGTCCAGGTGAACCCGCCGGCCAGCCACTCGCGGTCGGCCACCGCGCGCCATCCGGCGCGGTGCGTGGCGCCCCAGGGCGCGGCCTGCGTGTCGTCTTCGGCCATGATGCAGCGCTCGCTGTCGGTGGTCCAGGCGCCGCGCGTCATGAAGGCCGAGGTGTCCTCGCTGCTGGTAACCGGCAGCGCCGGGTTGGCCGCATGGAAGCGGTCGTAGGAGTCGATCTGGTAGTTGAACCCGACCACATCCACCGCCTGGCTGACGTTGACCGGCTCGAACAGCCCGCCGTTCATGGCTGCGGTCACCGGCCGAGTGCGGTCCAGCGCCCTGACCACGCTGGCCATGCGCCGCACCATCTCGTAGCCCACGGGCGAGCCCTGCATAGGCTCCTCGTTGAACACCGACCACAAGATGACGCTAGGGTGGTTGCGGTCGCGCCGCACCAGCCATTCGAGCTGCCGCACATACTCGGGCGAGCAGTTGAAGTGGCGGTTCTCGTCCATGACCAACATGCCCAGCCGGTCGCAGGCGTCCAGTAACTCCACCGATGGCGGGTTGTGGGCACAGCGATAGGCGTTGCAGCCCATCGCCTTGAGCCGGCGGATGCGCCATTCGACCAGCGCGTCGGGCACCGCCACGCCCACGCCGGCATGGTCCTGATGGTTGCAGGTGCCTTGCAGCTTGACCGGCTGTCCGTTGAGGAAGAAGCCCTGGTCGGCATCGAAGCGCAGCGTGCGGAACCCACAGGTCGTGGTCACCTCGTCGACCACCGCGCCGTCGACCAGCAACTCGCTGTGCACGCGATACAAGTACGGCTCATCGACCGACCACAAGTTCACTGACGGCACATCCAGCACCATGGCGGCCTCGGCCTCGCCGAGCACCGGCACCAGCGCCTGGACCGCGCCGCCGACCACCGGCCGCCCGTCGGCGTCGAGCAGTGTCGACCGCACCTGCACCGCCGCGTCGTCGTGTCCGCAGTTGGCCAGCGTCACGCTCACGGGCAAGCGCCAGCCGTCCCCGCCGCGCACCGGGTCGGCATGCACGCCGTCGGTGACGATATGCACCGGCGCGCGCTTGGTCAGCCAGGTGTGGCGATAGATGCCGCCGCCCTCATACCACCAGCCCTCCATGGCATTGGCGTCGACGCGCACGGCGATGACGTTGATCGCATCGCCATAGGTGGCGAACGGCGTGATGTCGATGTGGAACGACGTGTAGCCGCACCAGTTGCGATGCACCACCGTGCCATTGACCCACACCGTGCAGTGCGTGGCCACGCCATCGAAGCTCAGTTCCAGGTGCCGGCCACGGTCGGTCTCCTCCAGCCGCAACCGCCGCCGATACCAGGCGATGCCCCGCGGCCGATAGCCTTGGGACGGGTTGGCCTGGGGGTCGAACGGCCCTTCCACCACCCAGTCGTGCGGCAGATCGAGCACGCGCCACTCGCTGTCGTCGAAGTCGGGCGCGGCGGCGCCCCAGGCCACGCCGGCCTTGGCGTTCATGTAGGTGTCGCCGTGACCGTTGAGCGACGGGAACGCGATGTCGCCGAGATGGAAGCTCCAGCCGAGGTCGAGACGGAGGTGGTCGCGGGCGGGTTGATCGGGCATGTTGTCGGCTCCGGGGGAGATGGTAGCGGGTGAGGCGGTTGTCGGCTAGGGGCTGTGGCAACTGCGCCTGGCGTCAGCTGCGGATGCCGCGCCGGTCAGTTGGGCCAGCGGCCGGGCCAGACTGGTTACACCGCGCTCCAGCGCGGCCTTGGAGTCCGGCTCGGAGCCAAACGGTGCATCGGTTGTCCAGCCAGTGCCGCCAGTGCCGGTGCGCCAATCGCCAGATTGGCATCGGCCGGAGGCGCAGCCGCAGGCCGACATCGCGGCGGACCTGTGGCCAACGGTGGTCCTACGGACCACTGCCAAGCTGGAGATGTCGCCAGCTCTGCCATCTCAGCGTACCGGCGTCAGCGCTGCTGGTCCTCGGCGCTGGAGACGGCCAACGCCGAGTAGAATCGCCATTCGCTTGGAGGCCGGCATGGCGCCAAGGCGCGGCGAGCCCGGACTGGCCCCGACTCTAGCGCAGCCACTTCTCGTCGATCTCGAAGGCGTCGATAAGCGGGGTGGAATCCGAGATGGGCATCTGATTCCAGCGTCCACGCCACGGCTGCGGCGGCACGCGGTCGGGTTGGTACGACAGCCCGCCGCCGTCCAGCCCGATGGCCATGCCCACGGTCAGCCGCCAACGGCCGGCGAACAGCCATCCCTCCCACTCCGGCGCGCCGAGCAAAGCCGCCACCTCGGCTCGCGAGCGGCCCAGCAAGCGCCCGCTCGCGATCAGGTCGAGAGCCAGGGCCACGCGTCGGCCCGGCTCCTGCCGCCAGAGCGCCGCGTCGAACGATCGGCGCGCGGGCACCGGGTCCCGGTCCCTGGCAGTGCGCCACAGCTTCACCTCAACCGCACCCGACCAGGGCGTGTAGAACACCTCCAACAGGGGCGCCGCTGTGTTGCCTGGCGGCGCCAGTCGGTAGTTCTGCTCAATGGTGCGCGGCCGGTAGCCGAACCGCGGCTCGTCGACCAAGCCGGTGCCGGGCACGGCGCTCACGTAGTCAGGCACCAAGGACTGCAGCCGGGGTGGCGGATGCTGATGGTCCTTCTCGTAGCGACCGATGGCCGCGATGAGCGTGTCGGTGCGCGCGTCGAAGCGCACCTTCGCCGCCTCGTTGCCGCGCCGCGCCGCCCACATGCCCCCCGGCACGCTGGCAACCAGGGCCAGGTGGAAGGCCAGGACGATCCATGCGGCCACCCTGACCGGACGACCGCGCCGCCGAGCCCACGACCGCAGACAGAGCAAACAGAGCCCGCCGGCTAGCCCGCCGAAGAATGGGTACACGCAGAGAAGGCCCTCAAAGCCGATGCCGCCGTTCTTGAGTTCCCGGCCCTGCCAGGCACCCACCACCATGCGCAGCCACATCAGCTCCACCGCGGCGAGCCCTGAGCACCAGGCGACAGCAACCAGGCCGGCACACACCAGGACGATGGCGCGGAAGACGCGCCCGACCTGATCTCTTCGCAATGTCGTCGCCATGGCCAAGCTCCTGCTCGGGGCGGGTCGCGGTCGCCCCAGCGGCCGCGGCATCCGGCGCCTGCCCGAACAACCAACGTGCGACGACGGCGGATCCGCCACCGAGTCACCGCCGCCGCCGTGGCCCCAGCCAGCCGGTGCAGCCTGAGCGGCCCTCCGGCCGCGCTCCAGGCGCCGCCGGCATCGGCGGAACGGGCCCGACAAACCCGCTCAGTCCGCTGGCCCGCGCGATCTGGGCGTAGACCGGCCAGGTGGAGTCCGGGTCGATCCTGGCCGCCTGGCGAATGCGTTCCCAGGCCTCCTCCTTGCGACCGAGCTCCAGGGCGCACAGCGCCAGCGCCTGCAACGCCGGCGCCGAGCCCGGCTGCAGCTCGACCGCCCGGCGGTAACGGGCGATCGCCTCCTCGCGGCGACCCAGCTCACACAGCACGTTGGCGCTGACGATCCAGGCCTCGGCCTCGGTTGGCGTCGCGGCCAGCCACTCCTCGCACTTGGCCAGAGCGGCCTCCGGCTCGCCAAGCCGGAGCAACCAGAGCGCCCAGTCGGCGTAGACTGGCGCCCAGCCCGGGCGGATGGCCAGCGCCGCGGCGAACTTGCCGGTAGCGGCTTCCCAGTCACCGCGCATGGCCAGGCACAGGCCCCACAGATGCAGCGACGGGTAGAGGCGCGGCTGGACAGCCAGCGCGGCCCGGAGCCGCTCTTCGGCGCGGACCAGGTCGCCATCGACCAGTGCCCTGCGCCCCAGGTGGTGGAGAGCGATGGCATCGCGCGGGTCGGCCGCAAGCGCCTGCTCGAACCACCGCTCGGCCTCGCCCGGCGTGCCCTGTCGCACAGCGTGGAGGCCCCGCGACCGCAGCGCCACGCCGCAGCTCGCGTCGGCTTCGAGCGACCTGCGCAGCGACTCCAGTCCAGCCGTCTCACGGCCGTCAGCCAGCAATGCGCTGCCGCGCCAGGCCCAGGCCTCCGCGTCGCTTGGGTTGAGGGCGAGCGCGCGCTCATAGTGCTCGATGGCGCCTGCGAGGTCGCCCTGCGTTTGGTGCGTTGTGCCGACAACCACGAGTGTGCTCACGTCGTCCGGCACGATACCGAGGGCCGCATGGTACTTGGCCAAGGCGCCGTCAAGGTCCCCTGCGTCGAACAGCGCATGGCCCCAGCAGAGCAGCGCGGACCAGTGCCCTGGATCAGCCGCCAAGGCCGCTCGGCACTTGGCGATGGCGCCTTCGGCATCACCCAGGCGCTGTAGAGCCGAGCCCCATTCGCAGAGGGCGCGAGCATCGCCCGGGTCGCGAGCCACGAGTTCCGACAGGATGGGCACGGCAAGCTCCGGCTCGCGCGCTGCGGTGTGCTGCACGGCGATGCTCAGCAGCACTTCGGGGGCGGCCTGGCCGTCATGCTCTTCACCCCACGCCGCCGCCTCGCGTAGCAGTGCCATCACCTCGGCGCGCCGGCCCACGCCGGCCTCGGCGGCGATCAACTTGGCCTCGTACAGCCGCTCGAAATCCACGTCCCCGTTCGCCGAAGCCCAGTCAGTCAACTGCCGGAGCCGCCGAGTCCACGCCTGCGGGTCGTTGCGCCAGCGGGGTTCGGCTTCGAGATAGGCATCTCTGTAGCGGGCCAGCCGTGCGGCTCGGTCAGTCATCAGCCTCCCCCAGGTTCGATGATCAGGGGATACGCGACCACGGTGATATGGCCTTCATATTGCTCCCCTCCCACCCAACCCAAGCCACCTGGCGCAGGCCCTCTGCCCGCGCGAGCTCGGACCGGGCACTCCGGCCGCCTGCCTCGCGCCGTTGTTTCCTATGGCGATACAGGGAACTTATCTGTGTACTTATAGGAAATTGCCTGAGGCCGATTCTGCCACCGCCCACGCCAGATGCTGATGTGTCGATGCGCTTGCAGGAACAGCAGAAGTGCACTTGACAACCATAGTCGGTGTGGCGCATAACAGTCACCATGTGATATCTGATCACGATAGGAGACGCATCATGAGTCGCAGACGAGCATTCACCCTCATCGAGCTGCTGGTGGTGATCGCGATCATCGCCATTCTGGCGGCCATCCTCTTCCCCGTCTTCGCCAAGGCTCGCGAGAAGGCGAGGACCTCCAGTTGCGCCAGCAACGAGAAGCAACTGGTGCTGGGCCTCATTCAGTACAGCCAGGACTACGACGAGAAGTGGCCCGGCCGCGCCATCAACACCGAGGACTACCAGTGGCGCGTGCTGGTTCAGCCGTACCTGAAGAGCTCCCAGGTCTTCGTCTGCCCGTCCAACACCGCCAACGAGTGGGGCACGGGTGGCAACCAGGGCAACACGTACCGTCGCTCCTATGCCTGCAACGGCCATGACGCCTTCAACACGCCCATGCGCTGGAACAATGGACAGGCACTGGCGGCGCTGGTGGCGCCTTCCCAGACCATCCTGGTCTGCGAGAGCCGCGAGTGGTGGACGGAGATGAACCTGGACTATGTCGGCGCGAACTGGACCGGCCGCGGCCCGTCGCTGTTCTCCAGCCACATGTCCATGGGTAACTACGGCTTCTGCGATGGTCACGTCAAGGCCATGAAGGCCAGCCAGACTGCCACCACCACGATCTTCATGTGGGACCAGAACCCGCAGCAGGCCGCTCCGGCCAACATCATCGCCAACATGCAGTCGGTGGACCAGCAGTCGCAGTAGCGCTGACCCAGCTACCGGCAAGGTCCGTTGCGCGGCCCCGCATCGATGATGCGGGGCCGCGCGCATTTCTGGCCGCCGCCGCCGCCGCACCCACTCCCCATCTCCACCAATCCACGCTAAACTGCCACGCATGTCGCACCCGAGTAACCTGGAACCAGCCCTCCGCGCGCGCGTGCGCGGCGAGGTCGCCTTCGACCGCCTGACCCGCGGCATCTACGCCACCGACGCCAGCCTCTACCAGATCGAGCCCATAGGTGTCGTGACACCGGCGGATGAGGCCGACCTGGTGGCCACCGTGGCCTGCGCCGCCGAACATGGCATACCCATCCTGCCGCGCGCGGGCGGCACCAGCCTCGGCGGGTCGGCGGTCGGCGCCGCGCTGGTCATCGACGTCAGCCGGCACATGAACCAGTTGCTGGAAGTCAACGTCGCCGAGCGCTGGGCGCGCGTACAGCCGGGGCTGGTGCGCGACAACCTCAATGCGCTGCTCAAGCCGACGGGGCTGATGTACGCGCCCGACCCCGCCACGGGCAACCGCGCCTGTGTCGGCGGGATGATCGGCAACAACTCCTCGGGCATGAGGAGCATCGTCCACGGCAAGACCGTCGACCATCTGCTGGCGGTCAAGGTGGTGCTGCCCGACGGACGCGTGACCTGGCTGGGCGAGCCCGAGCTGGACGACGAGGTCGCCGCCGAGTTGCGCGCGCGGGTCATGGCCATCGTCGACGCCCAACGCGACGAGATCGCGGCCAGATACCCCAAGATCATGCGCCGCGTGCAGGGCTACAACCTCGACGAGCTGTGCGGCGACGCGCCCAACCTGGCCAAGCTCATCTGCGGCAGCGAGGGCACGCTGGCCACCATCATCGAGGCCAAGGTCAACCTCGTGCCGCAGCCCCGTGCCGTGGCGCTGCTCGTGGCGCATTTCGACGACCTGCTGACCAGCTTGCGCGCCACCCAGGAGGTGCTCGGGCTCGGACCGTCCGCCGTGGAGATCATCGACGACACCGTGCTCGGCCTGGCCCAAAGCAGCGCCACCACCGCCGCGCTGTGTGACTGGATCCAGGGTCAGCCGCGCGCTATCCTGGCCATCGAGTTCTGCGGCGACGACGCGGCCGAGACCGTCGCGCGCGCGCAGGCCTGTGGCCAAAGCCTTCTGCAAGAAGGCTCAGCCTATGCCGTGACACAGATGCCCACCGCGGCGCAGCAGGCCCGGCTGTGGGCCGTGCGCAAGGCCGGGCTCGGCGTGATGATGCGCATTCGCGGCGACCGCAAGCCGATCCCGTTCATCGAGGACGGCGCGGTGCCCATCGCGGTGCTGCCCGAGTACATCGCCGGCGCGCTGGCCATCTGCGCGCGTCACGAGACGCAGGTCACACTGTATGCCCATTGCAGCGTCGGGCTCATCCATCTGCGGCCCATCCTGTCCATGAAGGACGCGGCCGACATCGCCCGCATGAAGGCCATCGCCGACGAGACCTTCGAGCTCATCCGGAGCTTGGGCGGCTCGATCAGCGGCGAGCATGGCGATGGGCTGGCGCGCAGCAGCTACCTGGAGTGGTTCTTCGGGCCGACGCTCTACCAGGCGTTCCGCGAGGTGAAGGCGGTCTTCGACCCGCGCGGGCTGATGAACCCCGGCAAGATCGTCGATGGCCCGCCCATCGACCAGAACCTGCGCTACGGGCCGGACTACCGTAGCGCCGAGCCGGTCGGGCACTACGACTACAGCGTCACCGACGGCCTGCACCGCGCCGTGGAGACCTGCAACGGCGTCGGCGCCTGCCGCCAACTGCTGGCCGGCACCATGTGCCCCACCTACCGCGCCACGCGCGACGAGTCGCTGAGCACCCGCGCCCGCGCCAACGCGCTGCGGCTGGGTCTCAACGGCACGTTCGACGGCATTGGCGACCCGGCGCTGGCGCCGGTGCTCGATACCTGCCTGGCCTGCAAGGCCTGCAAGACTGAGTGCCCCAGCAACGTCGACATGGCCCGCCTGCGCTCGGAGGCGCTGGCCGCGCGCCACGCCCAGCACGGCACGCCGCCGCGCGAGCACCTGGTGGTGGCCTCGCCGCGGCTGGCGCGACTGCTCAGCGGGCCGTTGGCGCCCATCGCCAACGCCGTCGCGGCCAGCCGGCCCGTGCGCTGGCTCAACGACAAGCTACTCGGCCTCGACGCCCGCCGCGTGCCGCCGGCCTATGCGCGCGTGCCGTTCGAGCGCTGGTTCGCCGCGCACCGCGCGCCCGATGGCGAACGACCGGAAGTGGTTCTGTTCGACGATACCTGGCTGCGATACCACGACACGGCCGTGGGCATCGGCGCGGTAGAGCTGCTGGAGAGCTGCGGCTACCGCGTGACCGTGGCCCGCGCCGGCTGTTGCCAGCGGCCGGCCATCAGCCATGGCAGCCTGGACACCGCGCGGCGCGAGGGCGAGAAGACGCTGCGCCGGCTTGACCGCTGGCTGCAGACGGGCGTGCCCGTCGTCTGCTGCGAGCCGAGTTGCGCCAGCGCCCTGACCGACGACCTGCCCAGCCTGATCGCCGACAAGGCTCTCGGTGCGCGCGCGACGGCCGGCATCGCGATGATCGACGTGTTCCTGGCCAACGAACTGCAGTCGGGTCGGCTGGCGGCCACCTTCCGCTCCACCGCGCACCGCGTGCTACTGCACGGCCACTGCCATCAGAAGGCGCTGTTCGGCACCCAGTCGATGACACGCATCCTCGCCCTGGTGCCCGGCCTGCGGGTGGACGAGGCCGACTGCGGGTGCTGCGGCATGGCCGGCTCGTTTGGCTATGAGCGCGAACATTACGAGCTGTCGATGCAGGTGGCCGAAGACCGGCTGCTGCCGGCGGTGCGCGCCGCGGGCGCCGATACGACGGTCGTGGCCTGCGGCTTCTCCTGCCGCCACCAGATCCTCGACGGCACGGGCGTGCGCGCGCGGCACTGGGTGGAGGTGGTGCGAGGAGGATGAACGTCAACGGCTGGCACCGACAGCCCCGACCCTCGGGTCAGCGCCGGCGGTGCCAGCCGTGGCGGGCAGGGGCAGCCTAGCTGTCCTGGCTCAGGTACCAGAAGCTCTGCCAGATGGCGGTGGCACACGGCGTGTTGGCCGCCGACGAGTGGAACGCGCTCGGCTTCATGGCCTTGACGTGACCATCGGCAAACAGGATGTTGTTCATCTCGTTGTGGATGGTGTAGTTGATCTGGCCGCGCCAGTCGCCAAACGCCTCGGGCGGACCCGAGATATTGTCGTTCCAGTCAAGGACAAGGATCTTGTTGGCGGGGCGGGTGACCGCGGCCAGCGACTTGCCCTCAAAGCCGTCGGACCAGGCGTTGCCGCCGTAGTTCCAGGCCCAGTTGTTGTTCGTGTTGGACGGGCAGCGGAACACCTGCTGGCTCTTGATATACGGCTGAACGGCCACATTCCAGCGGACATCCGCCACCGAGCCGTCCCACGGGCCGCAGTGGCCGAAGGGGTACTTCTCGTCGTAGTCCTGCGTGTACTGCGTGAACGCCGTGCCCAACTGCTTCAGATTGCTCTGGCAGCTCGACATGCGCGCCTTCTCGCGCGCCTTGGCGAACACGGGGAACAAGATGGCGGCCAGGATCGCGATGATCGCGATGACCACCAGCAACTCAATAAGGGTAAAGCCCTTGCGGGTCCGACTCACGGTTACGATCTCCTCGCGCGACGATGGTACGGATACCCCATCACGCGAGGAGCATTATGCCACATTTGAGATCGATCTCACAACCACCGTCAGCGCTCGAAGCTGGTCAGCTGCCAGAACTGCTCGAAGCGCAGGTCCACTTCCTCTTCGGTCAAGCTGCGCAGGCGATCGAGGCTGAAGTCTTCAGCGTTGTAGCTGGCCACGGTGCTGCCGTAGATGACCGCGCGGCGCAGAGCGGAGTCGCTGACGTCGTCGGCGCCGGCCAGATAGCCCATGAAGCCGCCCGCGAAGCAGTCGCCGCAGCCGGGCGGGTCGGTGACGGTCTCCAGCGGGAAGCCGGGCGCGGCGAACAGGCCGTCGGCGGTGAACATCAGCGCGCCGTGCTCGCCCTTCTTGACGATGGCCACGCTCGGGCCCATGGTCAGCAGCTTGCGGCCGGCGGCCACGAGGTTGTGCTCGCCAGTCAACATGCGCACTTCCTCGTCGTTGAGGAAGATGGCGTTGACCTTGGCCACCACCTGCCGGAGCAGGTCGGGTGTGATGTCGATCCACAGGTTCATCGTGTCCAGGCCGATGAACTTGGCGCCGCTGGCCTGACCGAGCACGTCGAGCTGCAGCGCCGGATGGATGTTGGCCAGGAACAGGTAGGGCGTGTCGCGGTAGTTCGGCGGCAGCTTGGGCTGGAAGCTCTCGAACACGTTGAGGTGCGTGAACAGTGTCTCCCGGCTGTTCATGTCGGCCGAGTAGACCCCACCCCACCAGAACGTCTGGCCGCCCTCGATGATCTCGATGCCGGCGGTGTCGATGCCGTGGCTGCGCATGAACTCGAGGTGCGCCGGGTCGAAGTCGTCACCGACCACACCCACCGCCTGCACAACGGTGAAGAACGACGCGGCGATGCCCGCGTACGTTGCCGCGCCACCCAGCGCCCGGTCGACCTTGCCATGAGGCGTCTCGACACTATCCAGCGCCACTGATCCAACCATCAACACATTCGCCATCAGGGTTGCCTCGCAATCAGGATCATCCGCAGATATCGCAGATGAGCGCAGATGAGCGACAGATCAGGCATCTGCGTTCATCTGCGTCATCTGCGGATGTTGTTGGCCCTAAGCCCGCAGCACAGCAGAGCAGGCCGTTTGTGCGTGCTCGACGATGCGGGCCATGGCCGCGTCCACTTCGACGTCGGTCAGGGTACGGTCGGGCAGCCGGAAGGTCAAGCCGTAGGCCAGGCTGCGCTGACCTTCGGGCAGGCCCTTGCCGCGGTAGACATCGAACAGCTTGAGCTCGGCCAGGTTGTCGGCCACCTCGCGGATGGCTGCTTCCACCGCCGCCTGCGGCACCTCGTCGGGCACCACCAGGGCGATATCGCGCAGCGCGGCGGGATAGCGGGGCAGCGGACGATAGGCGCGGCTCAGGTCCGACGCGGCGATCATCCGGCCCAGGTTGGCCTCGAACAGCACCACCGGCCGGCGGATGTCGTAGGCGTCCAGAATGCCGTCGGCCACCTCGCCGAACACGGCGATGGTCTCGCCCGCCAGCTTGAGCTGGCCGCTGCGGCCCGGCTCGAACACCGGATCGTCGCACGGTTCCGCGGTCACGCCAGCCAAGCGCAGTTCGCCGCACAGCAGATCGAGCAGGCCCTTGACCTCGGTGATGTCGGCGCCGAGCTGCTCAGCGGGCATGTTCCAGGCGCTCGAATACAGGCGGCCCGTGACCGCGCCGGCCAGGGTCCGCTCCTCGGTGCAGGGCACCGGCAGGCTGGCCGCCGTGTGTCCCGTGGCGATGCGGCCGGCCTCTGCGGCGGTCTGGTCGGTCACGCGCGGGTCCAGCCCGGCGTAGGTTCGGCCGACCTCGAAGATGCGCACTTCGCCGCCGTGAGCGGTCATATTGCGACCGACCACCTCCAGCATCGACGGCAGCATCGACCAGCGCATGACCGAGAAGTCGGTGGACAGCGCGTTCTCCAGGGTCACCGCGCCGATGGCGGCTGGATCCTGGTTGTAGCCAGCGCGGGCCATGGCCTGCGGGCTGGTCAGGCTGAAGGTCCAGACCTCGTTGAGCCCAGCGGCCAGGCACAGGTCGCGTATGCGGCGCTCGGCCTTCTGCGCGCGGCTCAGCCGGCCGGTGCGCTGCGCCGCCGGCGGCAGCGTCATGGGCACGTTGTTGTAGCCATGCAGCCGCGCCACCTCCTCGATCAGGTCCACCTCGCGCGTCACGTCGGGCCGGTAGGTGGGCACCTCGACCGCCAACAGCCCGTCGATGATGGTCACCTCCATGCCCAGCGCGCGCAGGTAGCCAGCCATCTCGTCGCAGGTCAGCGCCAGACCCAGGAACGTGTTGCAGCGCGCCGGGCGCAACGTGATGGTGGCCGGCTCGATGGGCCGCACCAGCGCATCCACCACCCCGGTGACCACGGTGCCGCCGGCGCACTGGGCCAGCAACTGCGCGCAGCGGTCGGCGGCGCGGATGGTTCCGCCAGGGTCGACCACGCGGGCGAAGCGGTACGAGCTTTCGCTCTCCAGCCCCAGATTGCGTGCCGTGCGGCGGATGTTGGGCGCGGTGAAGTGAGCCGCCTCGATAAGCACGTTGCGCGTGGTGCTCGACACGGCAGTCGAAGCACCGCCCATCACGCCGGCCAGCGCCACGCCGTTGGCGCCGTCGGTGATCAGCAGGTTGCCGGGCGTGAGCTTGCGGTCCACGCCGTCGAGCGTACTCAGGATCTCGCCCTCGCGTGCGCGGCGCACGCCGATGTTCGGTCCCAGCAGGTCGTAGTCGAAGGCATGCAGCGGCTGACCCAGCTCGAACATGACGTAGTTGGTCACGTCGACGAGAATGTCGATGGGCCGCTGCCCGCAGGCCAGCAGCTTGTCCTGCATCCACTGCGGCGAGGGGCCCGGCGTCACGCCCAGCACCAGCCGCGCCGAGTAGCGCGCGCACAGGTCCTCGGCCTCGATGCCCACGCGCACCCGCCCGTCGATGCGCTCGTCGGCGCTCTCGGGGACGGTCAGGTCGGGCATGACCAGCTCCGCGCCGGTCCGCGCCGCGACCTCGCGCGCCATGCCCAGGATGGACAGGCAGTCGCCGCGGTTCGGCGTCACTTCGGCCACGAGGACCTTGCCGCCCAGACCGCCGGGCGCGTCCTCGATCTCCTCAATCTCAATACCCAGGTCCGTGAGCATCTCGGCCAGCTGGTCAGCATCCAGCTCCGTGCGCACGTACTCTGAGAGCCACGCCATCGGAATCCGCATCATGGTTCCGTACTCCAGACTGCTTGTTGATCCACAGATGACACCGATAACCTGGGTCGCCACCATCAGAACCGGTCAGCCGGCCCAATCTGTGTCATGTGTGCAATCTGTGGATGAGAACTGCCCTAGAACTGCCCCGTGAACCGCAGGTCGCCCTCAAAGAACAGGCGGATGTCGTCGACGCCGTACTTGAGCATCGCCAGCCGCTCCATGCCCACGCCGAACGCGAATCCGGTGTAGGTCTCTGAGTCGTAGCCGACGTTGGCCAGGACCTGGGGGTCGACCATGCCGCAGCCGAGCACTTCCAGCCAGCGCGCGTCAGGGTCGTTCGGGTCGCGGCAGATGCCCTCGCGCCCGTACCAGATGGCCATCTGGGCGCTGGGCTCGGTGAACGGGAAGTAGTCGGGCGTGAAGCGCACGATGGCGCCTTCGCCATACAGCTCCTGGGCCGTGGCGTACAAGATGCCCTTGAGGTCGCCGAAGCTCACGTCGCGGTCGACCAGCAAGCCCTCGCACTGGTGGAAGGTGTGGCAGTGCGTGGCGTCGACGGCGTCGCGGCGGTAGACGCGACCGGGCGCGATGATGCGCACCGGCGGCTCCTGGGTCTCCATGGTGCGGATCTGCACGGCCGAGGTCTCGGTGCGCAGAACCGTGGTGCCCTGGATGTAGAAGCTGTCGCGGCCGTCGCGCGCGGGATGGTCCTCGGGGATGGCCAGCGCGGTGAAGTTGTAGTAGCTCAGCTCCACCTCGGGCCCTTCGGCCACGGAGAAGCCAAACCCGGTGAAGATGTCGACGAGGTCTTCCCAGATGAGCGTCAGCGGGTGCTTGCGCCCGGGCAGCGCCAGGCGGCCCGGCAGCGTCGGGTCGAACCGGCGCGCGGCGCCCGCGGCAGCCTTGCCGGCGGCCTCCAGCGCGGCCAGGCGCGCGTCGAAGCAGCCCTGCACGCTCTGCTTGACCTGGTTGGCCAGCTTGCCGATGACGGGCCGCAGTTGGGCGGGCACATCCTTCATCTGCGGCAGGCCGACGGTCACCAGGCCCTGCTTGCCAAACACCTTGACCCGAGCTTCCTCCAGCGCCCGCAAGTCGGCGGCCGCCTCCAGGAGCGCCGTGGCCTCGGCTTCGAGCCGGCGAAGATCCTCTTCCATCGCTACCTCCTCGTGCCATCCGAATCCAGCGGGCAGACCACCAAAACGCACAACGCGCCACATCCTCGCAGGACGAAGACATGACGCGCCTCCGCGGTACCACCCGCCTTACGCGATCGCAAACGCGATCACGCCGCTCTTGTCGGCCCGCTAACGGGGGCCAGGCGGGTGAGGCTTGTCACCTCACCGGTTCGGGAGTGAACTTCGGCTCGGGTCGCCGCGGTTGGCTCGCAGTCGGTGGCCAACCTCCCTGTTCCGGCGCTGGGGCAGGCCGGCTTGCGCCGGGACAGCCCTGTCCCTTGCTTACTCGTGCTCCGTCACAACCTTTGTCGGCGCTACAGCGCCTCACCGCTTTGTCGCACACTCTCATAGAGCGCCACGGCCACGGCGATCGCCACGTTGAGCGACTCCGCGCCGCCGCGCATGGGCAGCTTGAGCCGGGGTGCCTCGTCCCACAGGGGGCTCGGCCCGTGCGCTTCGCTGCCGGCCACGATGGCCAGGGGTTGGGGCAACTCCGTGGTGAGGAGGTCCTGCCCAGACCCGGAATCCAATACTACCACGCCCCCACCCGTTTCAACCAACCAGTTTCGGGTCTCCTCGCCGCTCAACCGCATCCACGGCACGCGCACCACGGAGCCCGCGGAGGAGCGCACCACCTTGGGCGTGAGCGGGTCGGCGGTGCCTTCCAGCAGCACCACTCCGGCGCCGACAGCATCGGCCGTGCGCAGGATGGTGCCCAGGTTGCCGGGGTCTTGCACGCGGTCGACGAGCACCAGGCGCGACGGTCGCTGGCGGGTCAGATCGACCCGCGCGGGCGAGCGCACGATGGCCAACCAGCCCTGCGGGGTATCGGTGTCCATGACCGTGGCCAGCAGGCCGGGCTGCATCAGCTCGACCTTGACCTTGTCCGCCTTGAGCCGCGCGCGCAGCTCCTCGTGCGCCGTGGCGTTGGCCTCGATCAGCACAGCCTCGATGGTGCCACCCGCCTCCACCACGGTACTCAACGCGCGTGGCCCCTCGACCAGAAACGCGCCCTCGGCGGCGCGGCCCTTGCGTGAGAGCAGGATGCGGGCACGCTTCAGGTACTGGTTCTGAGCACTGGTGATCATGTGGGGCATGGGTAGACTCCGCGGTGCGCCGGCCGGCCGGCGTTGCGCCGAAATGGCGACGGAGCCCCCTTCGCGAGCGAAAAGGGCTCCGTGCTAACTAGACAGCAGCCAGATCAGACGCCGAGCGCCTTCTTGGCCAGCTCGACCACCGCGCCGAAGGCGGCCGGATCGTGGATCGCGAGCTCAGAGAGCATCTTGCGGTCGATGATCACGTCAGCCAACTTGAGGCCGTGGATGAACTTGCTGTAGCTGAGGTCATGCAGGCGGACCCCCGCGTTGACGCGGATGATCCACAGGCGCCGCATGTCGCGGCGTCGTTGCCGACGGTCGCGATAGGCGTAGAGCGCCGACTTCATGACCTGGGCTTTGGCGGTGCGGTACTGCTTGCTCTTGGCACCGAAATAGCCCTTGGCCAGATTCAGCCACTTCTTGCGCTTACGGGTTTGGACTTTGCCGCCCTTAACTCGCATGTCTAGGCCCTCCCGCTCTTGGGCAGAATGCCCTTCAACACCTTGGCGTCACCGGCGGCGACGACCTCGCAAGAGCCTAGCGTGCGCTTCCGCTTGCGGGACTTCTTGGTCAGCAAGTGACCACAGGACGCGTGCCGGCGCATGATCTTGCCGGTACCCGTCTTCTTGAACCGTTTCGCCGCGGCATTCCGCGACTTACCAGTTTTGCCCATGATTCCCTCTCGGGGTCCAAGGCGCGCTACGGCGCGGCGCGACCGCGGGAGAGCGGCAGCGTCGACTTGACAGCCGTGGCGCGCGGGCTCACCACCCCCGAGACGAGGCCAGCGCTAGGCGCTGGGCTCAGCCTCGTCGGCGGCGTCCTCAGTGGCCGGTGCCGGGGCGCCCTCGTCCGTGGTGGACTCGGGGGCTTGGGCCTCGGCGGCCATGTCCTCGTCGTCCTCATCGATGTCTTCCTCGATGTTGGCCGACAAGCTTACCAATTCCACACCCGCAGCCTCGGCGGCGTCCTTGCGCTTCTGCAGCGCCTTGAGCGTATCGGCCGTGGGGGCGATCAAGACGAACATCTTGCGCCCTTCCATCGACGGCCGCTGCTCGACCTCCGCCACATCGCCGACCGCTTCGGCCAGGCGCATGAGGATGTTGTAACCCAGATCCTGGTGCGTGATCTCACGTCCGCGGAAGCGCACCTCGACCCGTACCTTGTGCCCATCGCGCAGGAACAGGTCGGCCTTGCGCCGCGATACGTCGAAGTCAGACTGGCCGGTCATGGGCCGCAAGCGCAGTTGCTTCACATCGGTGCTGCGTTGCTTCTTGCGCTGTTCGCGCTCGCGCTGCTTCTGCTCGTAGCGGTACTTGCCCCAGTCCATGATGCGGCAGACCGGCGGACTGGCCTCCGGCGCCACTTCAATCAGGTCCAAGCCCGCATCGCGAGCTGCATCAATGGCCTCACGAACCCAGACAATGCCGACTTGCTCGCCGTTCTCGTCAACCAATCGCACCTTGGGGACGCGGATCTCCTCGTTGCGCCGCAGGCGCTTCTCGGGCATCTCGGTGCCGACAAATCGTCGTCTGATGGCAGCTTCTCCCTGGCTCGGGCCTACAGCGGCGGAAAGGCCGCTTTGGCGCTCAGCTCTTCCACGAAGTCGACATAGGGCATCGACCCGCGGTCACGCATGCCGCGCTCACGCACGGACACAGCCTCGGCGTCGACCTCTCGGTCGCCGCAGATAAGCATATAGGGTACACGTTCGGCCTCGGCCCGGCCAATCTTGGCGCTGGTCCGCTCGCCGGTATCGTCGATCTCGGCCCGGTAGCCCCGACTCTTCAGGTCCGCGGTCAGTCGGCGCGCATAGTCGACATGCCGCTCGCCGATCGGTACCACCTTGACCTGCACCGGCGCCAGCCACGCCGGGAAGGCTCCGGCGCAGTGCTCGATGAGCACGCCCATGAACCGCTCGATGCTGCCCAGCACCGCGCGATGGACCATGACCGGCCGCTCGCGCTCGTCGGCGCTGTTCACATACGTCAGGTCGAACCGCTCGGGCAGGTTGAAGTCGAGCTGGCAGGTGCCCAACTGATGCCGGCGCGCCAGCGCGTCGGACACCATGAAGTCGATCTTGGGCCCGTAGAAGGCGCCTTCGCCTTCAGCCACTTTGTACTCGACGCCCCGCCGCTGCAAGGCCTGATGCAGTCGGGCCTCGGCGTCGGCCCACACCGCCTCGTCGCCCACGGCCTTGGCCGGTCGCGTGCTCAGGTCGATGCGCACGTCGGTGAAGCCGAACAGCTCATAGCACTCCATGAGCATGTCGATGAACGAGAAGACCTCGTCCTCGATCTGGTCGGTGCGGCAGAAGATATGCGCGTCATCCTGGGCGAAGCTGCGCACGCGGGTCAGGCCCGCGGTGACGCCCGATGCCTCGTAGCGGTGCAGCCGACCAAAGTCGGCATAGCGCACGGGCAGGTCGCGATAGCTATGGTGCCGGCTGGCGAACATGATCGCGTGCGCCGGGCAGTTCATGGGCTTGACGGCGAATTCCTGGCCGTCGACCTCCACGAAGTACATGTTCTCGCGGTAGTTGTCGTAGTGGCCCGAGGTCTTCCACAGGTCGACCGACATGATCTGCGGGGTGATCACCTCGTCGTAGCCGAACCGCCGGTACAGGCTGCGCACCAGGTCGGTGAGCTTGTTGTAGATCAGCGCGCCCTTGGGGAAGAAGAACGGGCAGGCCGGCGCCACGTCGGAGAACCAGACCAGGTCCAGTTCGCGGCCCAACCGGCGGTGGTCGCGCTTCTCCGCCTCTTCGCGCAGGCGCAGCCACTCGGCCAGTTGCTTCTTGTCCGGGAACGAGATGCCGTAGATGCGCTGCAGCATCTTGTTGTTGCTGTCGCCGCGCCAGTAGGCACCCGAGGCGGTCAGCAGCTTGACCACGCCAATCCGGCCCGTGCTGGGCAGGTGCGGTCCACGGCACAGGTCGACCCAGTGGCTGTCGCCGTTGGCGTTGCCATACAGGCTGACCGTGTCGTCCTCGGCGATGGCGTCGAGCAGCTCGATTTTGTACGGCTCGCCCAGCTCGTCGAAGACGCGGCGCGCCTCGTCGCGGCTCACCTCGGATCGGCTGAAGGCCTGGTCCTCGGCGATGACGCGGCGCATCTCGTCCTCGATGCGCGCCAGATCGTCGGGCGTGAACGGCTGTTCGACATCGAAGTCGTAGTAGAAGCGGCCATCGGCCAAGGACGGCCCAATGGTCACCTTGGCCTGCGGGAAGACGCGCTGCACGGCCTGCGCCAGCACGTGCGCCGTGCTGTGGCGATAGACTTTCTGGCCCTCGTCGTCGCGCCAGGTGAGGAAGCGCACACCGGCGTCGGCCTCCAGGCGATGCGACAGGTCGACCAGCTGGCCGTCCACCTCGGCGGCCAGGGCAGCCTTGGCCAGGCCCGGGCCAATGGCCAGGGCGACGGTAGTCAGGTCAACTCCCGGATCGAACGACAGGCGCGAGCCGTCTGGCAACGACACATTGATGGAACTCATGCTCAGTCTCCTCCTTTCCGGGATGCAGATATTGACTACGCGCCCTCGGGGCGCACGGACCCGTCCCAGGAAGCCTCCTGGGGGTTGGTAGAATAGCACGACAAGCGGTGAGTCGCAAGCGAACGGCGCATGGCAAGCGCGTTTGCGCGCGTAGCCGCGCGCTGCAACCATTGCCGTGCGGGGGTGTCAGTGCTAGCATAGGGCGGCGTGAACTCAGCAACCTGTCAGCCGGCTCTGGTACTTGCCTCATCGTCGCCTCGGCGCCGGGAGTTGCTGGGTGGCCTCGGCCTCTCGTTCTCCATCGACCCGCCGCACATCGACGAGTCCGAGCCGGAGTCACTGCCTGACCGCGCGGCGGTCATCGCCTGGGTACGCCAACTGGCGATCGACAAGGCGGCGGCCGTGGCTCAGCGCTACACGTCCGACACCTGGATTCTGGCGGCCGACACGATTGTCGTGCTGGGCGCTCGGGTGTTTGGCAAACCCGCTGACGAAGCACAGGCGGAAGCCATGCTCGGCGAGCTTCAGGGCCGCCGGCACACGGTCATGACGGCGGTCTCACTGCGCCGTGGTGGCCCGGCCGACGCTGAGGTGTGGGCCGAGGTGGCGCAGACGGAAGTGACCTTCTTCCCCTGCTCGGCCGCGGAGATCGCGGCCTACGTAGCCACCGGCGAGAGCCTGGATAAGGCCGGCGCCTACGCTGCCCAAGGGATTGGCGCGCTGATCATCGAGAAGCTCGACGGCTGCTATTTCAACGTCGTCGGGCTGCCGATCTCGGTGGTTGGGCGTCTGTTGCGCCGAGCCGGCTTCGACCTGTGGTCAGCCGCGACGGCGTCCATGGAGCGGTGACATGAAGCAATTGCGGCACATACTGGGCCTGTTCAGCTACGACATGGGCATCGATCTGGGCACGGCCAACACGCTGGTCACCGTGCGCGGCAAGGGCATCGTCCTGCGCGAGCCGTCGGTGGTCGCCGTCGACACCGACTCGGGCGCGGTCAAGGCCGTGGGCCTCGAGGCCAAGCGCATGATCGGCCGCACGCCCGCGCACATCGTCGCCGTCCGCCCGCTCAAGGACGGGGTCATCGCCGACTTCGACATGACCAAGGAGATGCTGCTCTACTTCGTGCGCAAGGTGCACAAGCGCCAGTGGTTCTATGCGCCGCGCGTGGTCATCGGCATTCCCAGCGGCGTCACCGAGGTGGAGAAGCGCGCGGTGGAGGACGGCGCCAAGGCCGCCGGCGCGCGCCAGGCCTGGGTCATCGAAGAGCCCATGGCCGCCGCCATCGGCGCGGGGCTGCCGGTCGAGGAGCCCGTGGGCTGCATGATCGTCGATATAGGGGGTGGCACGACCGAGGTCGCGGTCATCTCGCTCGGCGGCATCGTCACCTCGCGCTCCATCCGCGTGGCCGGCGACGAGCTCGACGAGAGCATCATGGCCTACATGCGCCGCACCTACAACCTGCTGATCGGCGAACGCACGGCCGAGGAGATCAAGATCGGTATCGGCTCGGCCTATCCGCTGGAGAAGGAAGACGCCCGCCAGGTACGCGGCCGCGACCTGGTCACTGGCCTGCCCGGCAGCGTCATGGTCACTTCCACCGAGATACGCGAAGCCATCTCCGAAGACGTCAGCGCCATCGTCGACGCGGTCAAGTCCACCTTCGAGACGACGCCGCCCGAGCTGGCGGCCGACATCATGGAACGCGGCATCCACCTGGCCGGCGGCGGCGCGCTGCTGCGCGGGCTGGACCGCCTGCTGTCGGTCGAGACGGGCATGCCCGTGCACATCGCCGACGATCCGCTGACCTGCGTCGTGGTCGGCACCGGCCGCGCCATCGATGAGTACGCGCTGTACCACAAGCTGCTCAACCGCTAGTGGTGGCGCGTCTCACTAACGCAACACAAATGGGCCATTTCAGGTGATCAGCTAGCGGCTGGGAACGTGGCATAGAGCTTCCAGACAGCGAGCAAGTGGCCGCTGTCGGAGGAGCGAGACCCGCCACCCACCCAACACACACCGCGAGCCCAACCGCGGTGAGTAAGCACAGCCAACGCCGCATCGACCAGCCATCCTCCCGCCCAGGCTCCGATGCGGCGTCGGCCATTTGGGTGGCGCTGTGCCCCGTGGGGATCCTGCAGCGGAGGCGCGGCGCTAGTCGACCGCGTCGAGCTGCGAAGAGCCGTACTGGTTCCAGATGAAGCAGGTACCCTCTTGCGACACCATGCAGGGCCCGTGCGGTGAGAGGGGATGGCAGGCAGTGCCGAACAGCGGGCATTCGGGCGGCGTGATCTGTCCGAGCATGACGCGGTTGCAGGCACAGCCGGCGGGCATCTCGTGCTCGCCCGCGGGCAGCCGCACCCCGAAGCGCTCGCGCGCGTCGACCGACTGCTTCGCCGCGCGCAGCACGAGGCCCGTGCCCGGCAACTCGCCCAGCCCGCGCCACCACACCGCGCCCACCTCGAACGCCTCGGCCAGCAGCGCCTGCGCGCGGCGGTTGCCCTCGGGCGTCACGGCGCGGCCGTAGACATTGGTCAGTTCGGCGCGGCCCGCGGCTCGCTGGGCCAGGATATCGCGCACCGCCAGCATCACGTCCGCCGGCTCGAAGCCGGCCACCACCGTCGGCAGGCCGAACTGGTCGACCAGTGGCTGCCAGGCATCGACGCCAACGATCACGGAGACATGGCCCGGCGCGATGAGTGCGTCGACGGCGATGTCGCCCGAGCCCATGAGCAGCACCATGGCCTCGGGCGTGAGGCGGTGCGCAGTCAAGATGGTCAGGTTGGGCGGCGGATCGGCGGCAATGACCGCCGCGGTGGGCGCCGCCGTGGTCTCGAACCCGACGGCGAAGAACACCACCTGCCGGTCGGGCAACTCGCGCGCCAGCCGGGCGGCGTCGGCCGCGGAGTAGACCAGACGCACATCGCAGCCGCGCGACGCCGCGTCGGACAGTGAGCCGGCGCTGGTGGGCACGCGCAGCATGTCGCCGTAGGTGGTGACAATGGCGCCCTGCTCGGCGATGGCAATGGCTTCGCGGATCTCGTGCTCGGGGCAGACGCACACCGGGCAGCCCGGCCCCGCGATGAGATCGACGCTGCGCGGCAGCAGCGAACGCAGGCCCCAGCGGCTGAGGCTGTGCTCATGCGAGCCGCAGACATGCATGATGCGCACCGGCCGGCTGTCGCTCAGCGACAGCGCGGCGGCCAGCCGGCGGATGTCCGCCGCCAGGGCCTGCACCGCCTGCCGGGAGGCGAACGCGGCCAGGTCGGTGTCAGGCATCGGCCGCCTCCGCGTTGGCCGCCAGTTCACGGAACAGGGCCAGCGACGCCTCGGCCTCGTCGGCATCGAGGCGCGTGATGGCGAAGCCGGCGTGCACAATGACGTGGTCGCCCACAGCCACCTCGTCCAGCAGGTCGGCGCGCGCGCGCTGAGTCACGCCATCAAGCTCGACGACGACCTCATTGCCCTCCACCGCCGTCACCTTCATCGGTACCGCCAAACACATGTCAGTCTCCAGCCAGGCGCGCCCGCGCCACCGCCGCCTGCCCCAGGCTCAGGCCGCCGTCGTTGGGCGGCACCCGGCGGTGCGTCAGCACCTCGAAGCCTCTATTGTGCAACCGATCGGCCAATTCGGACAATAGGGTCACATTTTGCATACAGCCGCCCGACAGCGCCACGACGGCCACGCTGTGCTGCTCGCGCAGGCGCTCACAGAGCCGCGCGGTGGCCTCGGCCAGGCCGCGATGGAAAGCACCGGCCGCGGGACCGGAGCGCCGCCACAACCAGTCGACCGCGGGGCGCCAGTCGATCTCGTCCGCGCTCACGTCGAACGGTGCCACATCGCCGCCGGCCCGGCACGCTCCCTCGAGCAGGATGGCGGCCTCGCCTTCGTAGCGACTGACGCTGCCTACGCCGGCCAGCGCTGCCGCGGCGTCGAACAGCCGGCCGGCGCTGGAGGTGGGCAGGCAGGCGAACCCGCTGGCCACCATGGCCGCTACCGCGTCGAAGCGCTCGGGCTCGACGCCCAGCCGCGCGGCATCGAGCGACACCCCGGCCTGCGCGGCCAGGGCCACGGCCACGCGCCAGCCCTGGCGCACAGCCGACTCGCCGCCCGGCAGCACGAAGGGGCGCAAGCGGCCGACGCGCCGGTAGTCGCGCCGGTCGCCGAGCAGGATTTCGCCGCCCCAGACCGAGCCATCGGGCCCCCAGCCGGTGCCATCGAAGCAGACGCCGAGCAGCCTGTCATGCCGCCCGTTGTCGGCCAGGCAGGCGGCCAGATGGGCATGGTGGTGCTGCACGCCGACCAGCACCTGGCCTTCGCGCACGGCCCGCTCGAGGGCGTAGCGCGTGGCCCAGTAGTCGGGGTGCAGGTCGTGGGCCAGCACCGTCGGCTGGAGCCGGAACAGCCGCTCGAAGTCAGCGATGCCGGTCTCGAAGGCAGCCAGCGCCAGGTCGTTCTCCAGATCGCCGATGTGGTGCGAGAGGAACGCCTCGCCGCCGCGCGTGAGGCAGAAGGTGTTCTTCTGGTGGCTGCCGACCGCCAGCACGGTCGCCTCGCCGTGGTCGTCCAGCGCCAGTGGCACCGGCGCATAGCCGCGCGACCGCCGGTAGGGCAGCAGCCGGCCCCGCCAGACCCGCACCACGCTGTCGTCGCAGCGGCGCTCGATGGGCCGGTTGTGGCTGAGGATGGCGTCGGCGACACCGTCCAGCCGCGTCCGCACCTCGGCGTCCACGTAGGCGATGGGTTCGTCGGTCAGGTTGCCCGAGGTCATCACCAGTGGGCCAGCCATGGCGGCGAGCAGCAGGTGATGCAGCGGCGTGTAGGCCAGCATGACGCCGAGCGTGGTCTGGCCCGGCGCCACCGACGGCGCGAGGCCGTTGTCGGCGCGCGGCGAGAGGAGCACGATCGGCGCGGCGGGCGAAGTCAGCAATTCGGCCTCGGCGGCGCTCACCGCGGCGATGCCGCGGGCCTCGTCGAGACCGGCGACCATGACCGCCAGCGGCTTGGCCTCGCGGTGCTTCCGGTCGCGCAGCCGACGGATGGCGTCGTCGTTCCGCGCATCGACCGCCAGGTGGTAGCCGCCCAACCCTTTGACCGCGACGATCTGGCCGGCATGCAGGCGGGCCGTCGCGTCGTCAAGTGCCGATGCCAGCCGCGGCCCACACACCGCGCAGGCCGTCGGCTGCGCATGGAAGCGGCGGTCGGCCGGGTCGTCATACTCGCGCTGGCAGTCGGGGCACAGCGCAAAACCGGCCATGGTGGTGTTGGCGCGATCGTAGGGCAGGTCGCGCACGATGCTGAAGCGCGGGCCGCAATGGGTGCAGTTGAGGAACGGGTAGCCGAGGCGCCGGTCGGCCGGATCGAACAGCTCGCGCCGACACTCGGGGCAGGTGGCCAGGTCGGGCAGCACCCAAGCCTCGGCCAGTCCACCGGCGCAGCTGGCACCGATGACGAATCCTGGCTCGCCCGTGGCCGGCAGCAGCTCCTGGTCGAGCCGCTCGATGTAGCCGGGCGCGGGCAACTCGGCGCGCAAGCGCGCGACGAATGCGGCGAGCCGCGGGAGCGTGCCCTCGACCTCGATGCGGGCGCCGAGCAGGTCGTTGCGGACCAGGCCGGCCAGGCCGAGTTCGCCCGCCAGCCGGTGGACAAACGGCCGGAAACCCACGCCCTGTACCAGGCCGCGCGCGGTCAGTGCCCATCGCTGCTTCGTCGGGTCGGTGGTCACAGTTACGCATCATACAACGGGGCGGCTGGCGCGTAGCGAGGCAGGTGCGACTCCGCCCGCGGCGAAGCCACCGCCATGAGTCATCCATTGTCGGTTGCCATCATCGGTCTGGGCGGGTTTGCGGCCAGTCACCATGCCGCGTTGCGCCGGCTGGAAGCAGCGGGCACGGCACGCCTGGTGGCCACTTGCGACCCGCGGCCCGACGCTTTCCTCGACCAGATGGCCGAGTGGCAGTTCGGCCCGCGCGGCGTGCGGGTGTTCGACGACTGGCAGGCCATGCTGGCCGCGTGCGCGCACGAACTCGACATGGTCACCATCCCCACGCCCATCCCACTGCACGCCGCCATGCATCAGGCCTGCGTCGAGCTGGGCCTGCCGGTCTACCTGGAGAAGCCGCCGACGCTGTGGTGGGAGGAGCTCGACGCGATGATCGGCGTCGACGAGCAGGCGGCGCGCCTGACCAACGTCGGCTTCAACTGGATCGTCGACCCGCAGCGACGGGCGCTCAAGACGCGCCTTCTGAGCGCCGAGTTCGGCCCACTGCGGCGGGTGAGCGTGTGGGGTTACTGGCCGCGGCCGGCGAGTTACTACCAGCGCAACGGCTGGGCCGGGCGCCTGCTGCTCGATGGCCGGCCGGTGCTGGATTCGCCCATGGGCAACGCGCTGGCGCATCTGCTGCACAACACGCTGTTCTGGGCCGGCGACCAGCCGTGGACCTGGGGCATGCCGCGCTCGGTGCGCGCCGAGCTCTACCGCGCCCACGCCATCGAGGGCACGGACACCGTCTTCCTGACCGCCCAACTCGACCGCGAGGTTGAGCTGCGGCTGGCCATGACGCACGCCTGCCCCGAGACGAGTCAGGGCGAGGTCATCGAGTGTGCGGACGCGCGCATCACCTACCACGCCGGTGAGTGGGTCCTCGGCCAGCCCCAGCAGCGCGCGGTGATCGACTGGGCCGATGGCCGGCAGGAGACGCTGCTCGACACCACGCACGCGGACTACATGGCGGCCAACCTGGCCGACTACGTCGCCTATGTGCATGGCAAGACCGACCGGCCGCTGACCACGCTGGCCGACAGCCGTCCGCTGGTCTGGCTCAACGACCTGGCGTACCTGGCGTCGGCCGGCATCACCACGGTCGCCGAGCCGAGCCTGACGCACGACGGGCGCGGCGGCGTGGCCATCGACGGGGTGAGCAAGGCGGGCGACGAGCTGCTGGCCAGCGGGCGGCTGCCGTCGGAGCAGAGGAAGGGCTGGGCCGTGGCGGGCGGCGTGGCCACGGCGGCGGATCTACCGAAGCTGCGGACACTCCTCGACCGGCTTACCTCACGCCCGGATCGGCCTGCCCGTTGAACCAACCGTTGTCGGGGTTGCCGTCACGGTCGAAATCGTCCAGTGCGCCGCGAGTCAGCGCCTTGGCATGCCCGTCGGCGAAGGTGACGTTGACCGTGTCCAGATGGCGCGCGGCCGGCTTGGCGCGGCAGCCGTCGGCGCCGCTGCCACCCTCGGCGCCTTCGCCGTAGTACCCGCTCGCTTTGCCACTGCCGCGAGCCGAGACATACGGCGGATCGACCACGTACTCACCGGCGCCGAGTGAACCGTCGTCGCGCCGCACGCCGGCGGTGTCGGCCAGGGCGACCGTCTGGGCCGGCACCTGGATCTGCGCGTCGACCGCCGTCCAGGGGAAGCGGCTGTTGCCCAGGTACTGGTAGTTGTAGCCCAAGCCGCCGAAGGTGGCCGTCGGATCGACCACGAACCGCTTGGCCATGTCGGCCGGGGCGGTGGGACAGCGGTAGGCCTGCACGTTCCTCACGTACGGGTAGATGTAGTCCGGCCACTTGGGCCGCACAGGCGCACTGGACGGCGCGGACATGAACGGATAGGCCTCGTAGTCGGTCACGTACATGGCCAGCGCGGCGCCCAGCTGCTTGCCCTGGCTCAGACACGAGATGGCCCGCGCCTTCTCGCGCGCTTTGGCGAACACGGGAAACAGGATGGCGGCGAGGATCGCGATGATGGCGATGACCACCAGCAGTTCGATGAGCGTGAACGCCGCACCACGTCGACCAGTCACAATGCAGTCCCCAACGACGCCGATCGTAGCAGACCCAGTGCTGGATTTCGGTGAGCGGCGGAAGAGATCCGCGCGAGTCCGGCGAAACGGGGGCGGGTGACGCGGGAGCACACGGATGTGGCGAGCAGGCGGACTCTGGTCGGTGATGGCGATGGCAGTGGTCGGCGCGGCGGCCGACGCCGCGGCTGAGCCCCGCGTGGTGGTGGGCGGCGAGATCGGCCGCGCCGCGCAGGCGGCCTTCGGTCGGCTGACCACGGCGCCGTTCGACTCGCTGGCCTGGCTGCGCGCCGACCTGACCGGCGAGCAGGCGTCACCCCACGACGGCCAGTGGGGCCATCTGCTCAACCGGCCGTTCAAGAACTACTCGGGCGACATCTCGGGCCGCTACGTCGAGGTCATGGCGCTGCATTCGCGCGGCCAGATCGACGCGGGCTCGCTGCTGGCCAAACTGCAGGCCGAGGTGCCCGGCCAGCAGCGCGACGGCGGCTACTTCTCCGCGTTCGGCACCATCGACTGGCAGCAGCCCATCGACTTTGGCAACCAGGGCCTGAGCCAGCGCATGATGCCCGCGCTGTGGGGCAACAGCCGCCTGCTCTGCGGTCTGGTCCAGGCGTACCAGGCCGGCGGCGGCGAAAGCCTGCTGGCCTCGGCCCGTCGCCTCGGCGACTTCTACGTCGGCCTGCTGCCACGCTTCTGCGATCCGGCGCGCATGGCTGAGTATCAGGGCGGCGACACCTATGCCGCGGGCTACCCCATCTGCTACTTCCCGGCCATGGAGGGCCTGGTGCGGTTGTACCGCGTGACCCGCGACGCGCGCTATGTCGACACCGCGGCCCGTATGGCCGAGTTCCTCAAGCCGTTCGACCGCCTGCCCATCGACCATGCGCACGGCATGTTGTGCAACCAGGTGGCGCTGCTGATGCTGTACCAGGAAACCGGGCAGACGCCGTATCTGGCGCGCGTTGAGCAGCGCTGGGACGACCTGGTGGCGGGCGGCTACATCAACCCCGCCGGCGGCATCCTGGAGAAGTGCCGGCTGGCGTTCGACCGCGACGAAGGCTGCGCGCTGGCCGACTGGCTGCGGCTCAACCTGGAGCTGGGCCGTGTCACGGGCAAGGCGCGCTACTACGCCATGGCCGAGCGCACGTTGCACAACCACCTGCTGCGCAATCAGAGCGCCGCCGGTGGGTTCGGCCACCGCCACATGACCTGCGACGCGGGCGGCGTAGTGGGCTTCCAGCCGGGCATCGAGGAGTCCACCTGGTGCTGCGACTTCCACGGCGCACTGGCGCTCGAACTGCTCGGCGGCTACCTCGTCGAGCGCACGGCTGGCCGCATCATGCTGCCACTGGTGCTGGACTTCAGCTGGAGCGCCGACGGCGCGACGCTGACCTCGGCCATGAGCGCGGGCCAGGGCGCGCAGGAGATCAGTCGCCAGACGGTGATGCTGACGGGCGCGCCGGCCACGACGCTCACCGTGCGCCGGCCGGCATGGGCCGACAGCGTGACGGCCATCGGCGCGGACGGCAAGAGCCTGGCGCTGACCACCCAAGGCGACACCGTATCCACCAGCCGGCCCGTGACCGAGGCCACGTTCATCTACGTGGGCAAGCTGTTTGCCGAGGACCGGCGCTGCGCGCGGCTGGCCACGGGGCCGGCGGCGGGCGGGGAGTTCGTGCTGTGCTACGGCCCGAAGCTGCTCGCGCTCGACGCCGATAGCACCCCCGCGGTGGCTTGGCCGGCGACGCTGGCCGACCTGACCGCGCAGGGCTGGCGGCCGTTGCCGGCGCCGAGCGCCAAGGCGGTGCGGATCGTGGCGACGCGGCGGCCGTGAGCGGCGGCTATGCAGCCAGAAGCGGCGCCCCAAGCCCGGCCACGCTGCGTTCGACCGCCTGCTGCCAGTCCGGTTGCGACAGCGGATCGCCGCCCGTTCCATACTGGCGCCAGTAGCCAACGACGGTCAGGCCAACGACCTGGTCGTCGTCGAGCAGCCGCATGACGTGAGACCCGCTGGCATCCTCCTCGCCATACACCTCGTCGTCACGGTGGGCGAGCAGGCGGAGGTAGAGCACATCGTTGCGGACGTCGTAGTGGTAGAACAGGGCGCCCATCGAGACGCCTTCCACTGTCTCTACGGCCATAGCTGGCTCCCATTGCCCACCCTCTTGACCAGGTGGGCGGTCTTCACGATGCGCTTGGCGCCCGCCGCGTCGCGCACTTCCTCTGTTGCGACCATGATGAGCAGACCTGCCCTGCCGCACGGTCCGTAGTACTGCACGCCTGTCGGGTGCGCCGTGCGATTGGCGCTCTCAGTGACCACCGCCGGTGCAGTGATCGCGGCCTCGACCCAGGCCCGGTACCGCGCCAACTCGGGATGCCCGACCAGAAATTGGCGTGCCCAGGTGTCGTCCGCCAGTGTGACGCAGCGGCCCTGCGGGTCAACCAGCGTGGTTCTGGCATGAGCCCACCTGCCCATTCTACATCCGCGCGATCATCGCATCCGCGAACTCGCTCGTCTTCAGCAACGTCGCACCCTCCATCAGCCGCTCGAAATCGTACGTCACGGTCTTCGCGGCGATGGTCTGCTCCAGCGCGGTGATGATCAGGTCGGCCGCCTCGGTCCAGCCCAGGTAGCGCAGCATCATCTCACCCGAGAGGATGACGCTGCCGGGGTTGACCTGGTCCAGCCCGGCGTAGCGCGGCGCGGTGCCGTGAGTGGCCTCGAAGACCGCGTGACCCGAGTCGTAGTTGATGTTGCCGCCCGGCGCGATGCCGATGCCGCCCACCTGCGCGGCCAGGGCGTCGCTCAGGTAGTCGCCGTTGAGGTTCAGCGTGGCGATCACATCGAACTCGCCCGGGCGCGTGAGCACCTGCTGCAGCGCGATGTCGGCGATGGCGTCCTTGATGATTAGGCCGCCGGGCAGCCGGCACCACGGGCCGCCGTCGATGGGCTCGGCGCCATACTTGTCCCGGGCGAGTTGGTAGCCCCAGTCGCGGAAGCCACCCTCGGTGAACTTCATGATGTTGCCCTTGTGGACAATCGTCACGCTCTTGCGGCCTGTGGCCAGGGCATAGTCGATGGCCGCACCGACCAGCCGCTGCGAGCCCTCTTCACTGACGGGCTTCACGCCGAAGCTGCTGGTCTCAGGGAAGCGGATCTTCTTGACACCCATCTCGGCCTGCAGGAAGGCGAGGAACTTGGCCGCCTCGGGCGTGCCGGCCTTCCACTCGATCCCGGCGTAGATGTCCTCGGTGTTCTCGCGGAAGATGACCATGTCCACCAAATCGGGCCGCTTGACCGGCGAGGGCACGCCCTCGAACCAGCGCACGGGCCGCAGGCAGACATACAGGTCGAGATCCTGGCGCAAGGCCACGTTGAGCGAGCGGATACCGCCACCGATGGGCGTGGTCAACGGCCCCTTGATGCCCACCAGGTTGGTGCGGAAGGCTTCGGTGGTCTCTTCGGGCAGCCAGGTACCCACGGCGTCGTAGGCCTTCTGGCCGGCCAGCACTTCCATCCAGCCCAAGGCGCGCGCGCCGCCGTACGCCTTGGCGACCGCGGCGTCGAACACGCGCACGGCAGCACGCCAGATGTCGGGCCCGGTACCATCGCCCTCGATGAACGGGATGATCGGCTTGTCCGGCACCTGCAGCACGTCGGTCTTGGTGATGGGCGCGGCGTCGGCGGGCGGAACAGGGCGATAGATCGTGCTCACGGTGCTTCCCTCGGTTCTGGTGCGTTGACCGCCGATACCATACCAAGCCGAGGGGGTTCGGTCAACGCGTCGCGGTCCTGACGAACTCCAGCAGCGCCAGCCGCGCGGCATCGCCAGCGTTGGCGATGTTGTCGCCTACCGAACCGTGGTCGCGGTCGGCGATGCGCAGCGCGGTGGCGTTGGCGTGGCCGGCGGCGCGCAGCAACGCCACGAGGAACTCGATCTCCTCGGCGCGCGTGGGCATGTCCTGGTCGGCATACATGGCCAACACCGGCGGCGCCTCGGCGCGGGCCCAGCGCACCGGCGCGGCGTCGTCGGCGATCAGTTCATAGAGGCTCAGGCCGCGTTCGGCACGAATGGCGTGGTGCGTCATGGTCTGGCCACTGACCGGAATGAGCCCGGCCACCGCCCCCGCCGGCACGCCGGCCGCCGCCAGGTAGCCCGGATGCAGCCCGACGATGGCCGCCAGGTAGCCGCCCGCCGAGTGGCCTCCGATGAACAGACGGTTGGGGTTGCCGCCGTAGTGCGCGCAGTGCCGGTACGCCCACGCCACCGCCGCGGCGGCATCCTCGTTGTGCGCGGGATAGCAGGCCAGCGGATAGAGCCGGTAGTCGGGCATGACCACCAGCAGTCCCTCGTCAGCCAGCGCGCGCGCCACGGCCTGGTTGGCTTCGCCTTCCCTGCTGCCCTCTTCCAGCCCACCGCCGTAGAACCAGATGAGCACGTCGGCCGGCGCGCCCTCAGCGGACGCCGGTGGCAGGTAGATGTCCAGCTTGCAGCGGCGCTGCTCATAGTCGCTCAGGCCCGTGCCGGTCTTGTAGCTGATGTCGGTGATCATGGTGCGCGCCTCACTTGGCCGCCGCGTAGCGCTTGACGAACTCGAGCAGCGCCATGCGTCCCGGGTCGCCATCGTCCTTGAGCTTGTCGGCCACGGTGCCGTGGTCGCGGCCGGCAACGCACAGGCCAGTCACCGCCTTGTGCCCCGCGGCCTTCAGCAGCGCCACCAGGAAGGCGTTCTCCTCGGCGCGGGCGGGCATGTCGTTGTCCGCGGACAGCACCAGCATCGGCGGCAACTCGGGCCGCACCCAGCGCACCGGTGCGGCGTCGTCGGCGGTAACCATGTAGCGGCTGATGCCGCGCTCCTCGCGAATGGTGTAGTGCGTCATGGTCTGGCCACTGACGGGTATGAGCCCGGCGATGGCGCTGGTCGGCACACCGACCGCCTTGAGGTACTCGGGGTCCATGCCGACGATGAGCGTCAGGTACCCGCCAGCCGAGTGGCCCCCGACAAACAGCCGGTCGGGGTCGCCGCCAAACTCGGCGATGTGCTGGTGCGCCCAGCCAACCGCGGCGGCGGCGTCTTGGATGTAGGCCGGATAGGTAGCCTTAGGGCTCAGCCGGTAGTCGGGCACGACCACCACCAGGCCCTCTTTGACCAGGCTGCGCGCGATGGCCACGGTGCCCGCGCCGTACTTCTCGCCGCCGGTCAGGCCGCCACCGTAGAACCACACTAGCACGGGCGCCTTGGTCGCGCCGGGCGGCGAGTAGACGTCGAGCTTGCAGCGCGTGATCTCATAAGCGCTCAGCGAGTCGCCGGCCTTGTACGGCAGGTCGAGCTTGACCACCGGCTCGGCGGCCAGGCTGGCACTCGCCACCGCGGCCACCAACAGCAACAGGCCAACCGATCGCTTGATCATCGCGTGCATGGCGTCCTTCCCATCTGGCTCTGATGGTAGCCGATGCCCGGCACGACGACCAGACTGGCTTCGCGCCGCTGGGCTTGATACACTGGCGCCCGATGCTGGAGATCGGTCGCATGAACCGTCGCGAGATCCTCTGCTCGAGCCTGGCGCTGGCCGGCACACGCTGGTTGCGGGCCGCAGGCCCCACGGTCTGCGCGCATCTGGTGGCCAAGGTCGACGATCCCGGCGCCATCCCGATGCCCGGCGCGCGGCGCGCCTCGTTTGGTTGGCAATCGGCGGCCATTGGCGCCGAGCCGCTACGACTGACCTGGCCCGACCTGCCGGCCGATGCCCAGGTGACTCGACTGCGCATCGCCGCGGCGCTCGATGAGCGCGATGTCAAGCGCATCGACGCCTTCGCGCTCAAGACCGGCGCCCCACTGGGCACCATCGAAGTGCGCTTTGCCAGCCAGTTCCAGCTCTATGAACTGCCCATCACGCGAAACCAGGCTGCCGACGGCGTCGGTCTGAAGCTGGCCGAAGGCGCGCCGATGCGTGTCTTCACCCACGGCGACACGCTGCCGCCGGCTCTGGCCGTGCATCTGCTCGTGCCTGGCCAGGCCTCGCCCGAAGCCGAGTTCCTGCGCCGCCTGGACTCGCTGGCCTGCGTGCAGCAGTTCGGCTGGATGGAAGGCTGCGTGGTCGACGGTCTGCTCGACCTGGCCGCCATCCCCCGTTACGCGCACCTGCGCGCCGCCGCGCAACGGCACCTGGACCTGTTCGTCAACGGCGGCCAACTGACCTACGACGGCCCCCGCTGCGAGATCATCAGCAACCGCATCTACGGCATCGAAGGGCCGTTGCCGCTCGCCGCGCTGGCCCAGCTCGCGCCCAGCAGCCCCGTGCTCGACCTGCTGCCGGCGTTCTGCGCGGCACGGCAGGATGCCGACGGCGCCGTACTCGACGGCCGCAGCGCCAGCAGCGAGGGCGCCTACACCGTCGGCTATCCACTGGCCGTGCTGGCCCGCGTGCGCGGCGACGACGCGCTGGCCAAGGCGGCGCTGGCGCAACTGGGCACGCGCCAGGCGCGGCTGTTCGTCGACGGGCAGTTCTACCGCACGCACAACGCCGATGGCGGCCGCGGTGACCGCAACTGGGCGCGTGGCATGGCCTGGCAGATGCTGGGCTATGCGCGCGTCCTGCGCGAACTGCGTGACCGCACGGACCTGGCACCACTCATCGGCGACCTGCGCGCCCTGGCCACGCATGTGCGGCGGCTGCAACGGCCCGATGGCCTGTGGTCGGTGTTTGCCGACGACCAGACGCTCACCCCCGACACCGGCGGCAGCGCCGGCATCGCCGCGGCCTTGGCCATCGGCGCCCGCCAAGGCTGGCTGGGTGCCGAGGACCGGGCCGCCGCGCAGCGCTGCCAGCACGCGCTCCTGACCCGGCTGACCCCCGACGGGTTCCTGAGTGGCGTGTCGCAGTCCAACAAGGGTGGCGGCGCCCTGCAGCGCAGCGACTACCGGGTCATCTACCAGATGGGAATGGGTCTGCTGGCGCAGTTGATGGCGGCCCTGGCCGAGTAGGAGCAGGCGCATGGCCTACATGGGACCCAACCCGACCGACGTGAACCAGACCATCGCCGAGGTCGGCATCGCCCGCGCCATCGGCAGCCACCATGTGGCCAGCCTGCTGTTCACATACCGCTGCACCATCGCCTGCGGGCACTGCCTGTTCGCCTGCTCGCCCACACTGCCCGACGTCTGCTGCGAGCTTGACGAGGCGGTCGATTGGCTGGGCCAGCTGCTGAGCACCAACCGCGTGGTGCATATCGCCGGCGGCGAGGCGATGATCGCCTGGGACCGCCTGCTGGCCGTGTGTCGCGCGGCGTCGGCGGCCGGCGCTATGCCGCACTTCATCGAGAGCAACGCCTCCTGGGCCACCTCTGATGTACTGGTGCGCGAGCGGCTGACGCTGCTGCGCGACCTGGGTCTGCGCGGCATGTTGTACAGCGCCGACCCGTACCATCAGGCGTTCGTGCCGCCCGAGCGCCGACTGCGCGCGTACACCATCGCCGTCGAGGTGTTTGGCGCCCAGAACGTCATCGCCGCGGATCTGACGCTGCCGCAATTGGAGGAACTGCGCGAGATCGGTCGCGACGAGCAACGCCTGGCCGACTACACGCGCTCGCATCCGCCCAATCTGGTCGGGCGCGCCGGCGACTCGCTGGCCGCCCACTTCCCTGACCGACCGCTGGACGAGCTGGCCGGCGATCGCTTGTGGCACGGCGAGCACAGCCAACGGCACTGCCAGATCGAGTTCGACCCGCGGCGCATGTGGGAGATCCACATCGACCCGTACGGCAATCTGCAGACCTGCTGCGGCATCGTGCTGGGCAACCTGCGCCGTCGCTCGCTGGCCGACCTGATGGGCAACGGCTTCGACGACAGCGCCGTGCTCCGCGCCGTGCGCGACGATGGGCCGTTCGCGCTGCTGGCGCTGGCCGAGTCGCACGGCTACCAGCGCCGGCCCGGCTACAAGCAGAAGTGTCATCTCTGCTGGGAGGTGCGCAGGCACCTGCGCACGTACTATCCAGAGCAACTGGGCCCCGACGAGGTCTATGGAGAACCGTCATCCACACCGCCATCCTCTCGCTGACCATCGCCGCGCTGACCGCACCCTCGCCCGTGCCTGACCCGCGGCATCTGTCCAACGGCTGGCCCATCCCCAGCGAGGGCTATGCTGACCAGCCTTACGTGGTGCGCTGTGACGACGGCGCCTGGCTCTGCGTGATGACCACCGGCCGCGGCGAGGAAGGCGCCACCGGGCAGCATGTGGTGGCCCTGCGCAGCCTCGACCACGGCCGCACCTGGTCGGAGATCGTGCCCATCGAGCCCGCCGACGGCCCCGAGGCCAGCTATGCCGTGCTGCTCCGGACGCCGTTCGGCCGCGTCTATGCCTTCTACAACCACAACACCGACCGGGTGAAGGAGGTCAAGCGCGAGGACAAGGGCGTCTACCGGCGTGTGGACTCGCTGGGCCACTATGTCTTCCGCTACAGCGACGACAGCGGCAAGACCTGGTCGGCCCAGCGCTACGATGTGCCGGTGCGCGAGTTTGCCTGCGACCGCGAGAACGTCTACGGCGGCGCGCTACGCTTCTTCTGGAACGTCGGCCGCCCGCTGCCCCTCGCCGACCGCGGAGCGCTCATGGTGCTGCACAAGGTCGGCGCCATGGGCGATGGGTTCTTCGCGCGCAGCGAGGGTGCGTTCCTCCACAGCGCCAACATCCTGATCGAGCGCGACCCGGCCAAGATCGCCTTCGACACCCTACCCGACGGTGAGGTCGGACTCCGTGCGCCGGCGGGCGGCGGGCGCGTCAGCGAAGAGCAGAGCGTCGTGCAGCTCTCTGACGGCTCGCTCTACTGCGTCTACCGCACCATCGCCGGCTGGCCCACCGCCTGCTACTCGCGGGACGGCGGGCACACCTGGACGGCACCGGCTTACATGGTGCGTGAGCCGGGCGGGCCACGCCTGAAGCATCCGCGCGCGGCCAACTTCGTCTGGAAGTGCGCCAACGGCAAGTACCTGTACTGGTTCCACAACCACGGCGGCGCGTTCGTCGGCCGCATGGCCGGCGGGCCGGACACGGTCGGGCCGCGCTACCCGGGCAGCCCGTATGACGACCGCAACCCCGCCTGGCTGGTCGCGGGTGAGGAGCGTGATACGCCCGAGGGCCGGGTCATCGTCTGGTCGCAGCCCGAGATCGTGCTGTACGACGACGACCCGTTCATCCGCATGAGCTACCCCGACCTGGTCGAGGATGGCGGCGAGACCTACCTGACCGAGACGCAGAAGACCATCGGCCGCGTCCACCTGCTGCCCCGGCCGCTGCTCGAGGGGCTATTCGGTCAGTCGAGCCACCGTGAGGTGGCGCGCAGCGGGCTGCTGGCCGAGCATCTCGCGCCCGCGGCCGCCGTGACCATGCCCCGCCTGCCCGAACTGCTCACCCGCGACACCGCGCGCGGCGACAACGGCACTCGCGACCTGCGCGCGGGCTTCAGCCTGGAGCTGAGCCTGGCACTGACCTCGCTCGACGCCGGCCAGACACTGTTCGACTCGCGTGACGCCGACGGGCGTGGCATCCTGCTGACCACGGTCGACGGCGGCGCCGCGCGCCTGACACTCACCGACGGCCGCCAGTCGGCCGCGTGGGACAGCGACCGGGGAGTGCTGCGCGTCGGCGCACCGACGCACCTGGTGGCAACGGTCGATGGCGGACCGAAGATCATCACCTTCGTGGTGGATGGCGTGCTGTGTGACGGCGGCGAGCAGCGGCAGTTCGGCTGGGGTCGCTACAGCCCGACATTGCGCACGCCGCACGGCGCGGCCAGCGCGAGGCTGGCGCCGACGGTGACGGCGCTACGCATCTATGGACGGGCCTTGCGCACCAGCGAGGCCGTAGGCAATCAGCGGGCCGCACTGGCCAAGTGAACCGAAAGGCGAAACGATGAGCAACGGCACACAGGACGTGGCGTACGACTTGCCGGTGGTGGCGGTGACAGCAGCCAACCTGCCGGCGGCCTGGGAGCAGGCCGTCATGCAGACCTGGGAGCGTGGCGCGCCCATCGCCACGCAATACGACCAGCCCGGCGACCCACCCTCGCGTGACGCCTTCGCCGTGATCACCGTGCTCGACCCGTTCGCCGAGCCGCGCATCCACAAGGCCATCCCGTGCGGCATCAAGGACCTGGAAGCCTATCGCCAGGAAGTGGTCGACGGCATCCACGACCACTGGATCGACCCGGCCGCGGGCAAGTGGGAGTACACCTACCACGAGCGCATCGCCGCCTACAGCGTGCCCGGACTGGCGCAGCCGGTCGACCAGATGGCCTATGTGGTGGAGGCGCTGGCCGAGGCGCCGCACTCACGCCGCGCGCAGGCCACCACCTGGAAGCCGTGGGAAGATGCCGGCTGCATCGACCCCGCCTGCCTGCAGCGGCTGTGGTTCAGAGTGTACGGCGACCGGCTGGTGCTGCACGCCGACATGCGCTCCAACGACGCCTTCAAGGCCTCGTTCATGAACATGTACGCCTTCACCGACCTGCAGCGCGCCGTGGCCGAGCAGCTCACCGAGCGACTGGGCCGCGAGATCAAGGTCGGCCAGTACACCCACACCGCCAGCAGCTACCACATCTACGGCAGCTACTACGACGAGTTCGAACGCTTCATCGAGTCGATGACCAAGCGCTCCTTCGCCGAGCGCACCTACCGCAGCGAGATTGTCGGGCCGGTCATCGACGAGGCCCGAGCGGAGATCGCGGAGTCGCTGCGCGTCGAGCGCGAGACGGGGCGGAAGGGGCTGTAGCCCCGGCTTGACAACCGGCCCCGGCGCCGACCACACTCTCCTTGGTGCCGTCGCGTCAGCCAGCGGTCGGAGGGGAGCATCTGCCATGAGCCTACTGCGTGGTCGGCGCCCGCACAGGGCGCGTTGGGCGTTGACTGCGACGCTGTGTCTGGCGGGCCTGGCGACCGCCGCCCAGGCGCGGTCGGTCAGGCCGTATGTGGTGCGGCTGACGCTCTGCGGCTGGCGCGTGGGAGCCACGAAGTTCGGCGCCCTGCACGACGCTGGCAGCGGCTACTACCTGATCGCCACGGGCGACTGCGACGGCGCGTCGCGCTCACTCATTCCGACGCCCGACCCGCCAGAGTGGACCAAGCCGTCGCCAGTGACCCAGACCCGCCTATCCCGCCTGCGGACCGGCACCGGTGTCAACATCGGCGACACCGTCTCGGTGGTCGCGGCCAAACTCGGCGCCCGGCCGGACTCCATCAGCAACGACCGCGAGACCGGTTAGGTCACCTACGCCTACTGGCGGCAGGTGCGGCCGCGCACGTGAGGACGGAGCGACGACCGCTATACGGCCGAGTACACCTTCCGCGACGGCACGCTGCGCGCGATACGCTACAGCGTATGCGACTCGCGCCGCTGCTAGTAAGGCGCCGGGTGCGGCGTGGGAGACGGGGCGAAGGAGGCTGCGATTCCGTCGGGCTGGCGGCGTGCGCCGACCCATCCGACTTGACACGCCCAATGCCACGAACCACGATCTCACCGACGATGTAAGGAGTACCACGATGGGGACCAGACGAGTCATCGCGGGAATCGCAGGGCTGGCGGTGCTGTTCATTGTGGCGACCGCGCTTGAGGCGGCCGCCGGCCAGCCTCGGCCCTACCTCGTGCGGCTGACTCTGGCCGGCGGCAAGTTGGTCGACCAGGCTGACTACTGCAAGTTCGACAAGAACCAAGGCTACTACCTGATTGCCACCGGCGACTGCGATGGCGCTTCCGTTGACTTGGTGCTTACGCCGGACCCCACACCCTACGGCTGGGGTGGCGACACCACGGACGGCGGCCGGCCGCCGACACCGGCTAGCCTGCCGCGCCTGCGCACGGGCACCGGCGTGAACATCGGCGAGTCGCCCAAGCAGGTGCTGGCCAAACTGGGCGCCAAGCCTGAGAGCAACACCTACGACAAGAAGACCAGAGTGCGCGAGATGTGCTTCTACGCCAAGGTCAAGGTGCGATCCATGGGTCGCGACTACACACGGTATGGTGCCACCTACACCTTCCGCGATGAGAAGCTGTGGAAGATCGGCTACGGCATCGGGACGGAAGATGGCTGCGGTGAGTAGCTCTGCGTGCGCCACGCGCAGCGAGTAGTCTGCCGTTCCACCTCGGGGCGGATGGCGGTTCCACTCGGTGGTGGCAGTCTCCGGCGCCGACGACTGGCTTCGCTGACGCCGGTATGCCGATCTCCAGATTGGCAGTGGTCCGCAGGACCACCGATGGCCGCCGGACCGCCGCGATGTCGACCTGCGGCTCCGCCTCCCGCCGATGCCAATCTGGAGATGCCGCCAGTTCTGCTGGCTCAGCGCACCGCCACTGGCGGCACTGACCGGCCAATGGAGCCGCCATTCGCCGCCGCGCAGAACGACAGACACCACCGCCTACTTGATCACATACTTCACGTGCCCATCAAGCCACAGCGCGTTCTTGCCGCCGTTGTCGCTGCCGGCCCAGTGCCAGATCTGCGCGTCGAGCAGACACGGCAGATTGGTCAGGTCCTGGCCCATGAAGCGCGGGTGCGACCACTTCACGCCGTTGAACAGCTCCACCCAGCCGTAGCTCGTGTGTTCGGTCTGGAAGTAGTTCTCGTCGCCTGACGGGCACTCCCAGATCTGGGTGTTCTTGATGTGGGTGTTCTTGATGTAGGGGTTGATGACCAGATCGCCGCGACCCAACGTGGGCGTCACCGACGGCTGGGAGGCCAGGTAGGGCAAGCGGCTGTCGTAGTCCTCGGCGTACATGCGCACCGCCAGACCAATCTGCTTGCAGTTGGAGGCGCAGGTGGTCTGCTCGGCCTTCTCGCGCGCCTTGGCGAAGACGGGGAACAGGATCGCCGCCAGGATGGCGATGATGGCGATCACCACCAGCAACTCGATCAGCGTGAATGCGGCCCGCCGCCGCGATTGCCTCGTCATCTTGGTCACCTCAGATTGCCCAACGCCCGCACGACCGGCATCAGCTCGGCCTGATCCCTCGCGTCGAACCGCACGAACACGCCCATGCCATGCTCAACCAGCGGTTTGAGCGCCTGCTGCACCTCGGCCCGCGTGGCCGGGTCGGCCTGGGCCAACGCCTGCGCATAGCCGCCGATGCGACTGACCAGCCGCTGCACCGTGGCCTGGCGGTCCGTGGGCGACATGGCGTGATAGCCGGCCATGGCCTGGCCCAGCCCAGCCTCCAGCACCCGGTTGCGCTGGTCGACCGGGAGCGCGCTCAGCGCCCGCAACATGCCCAGCGCCTGCTCGGCGTTCGGCCGGCTCAGCAGCCAGCCCTGGGTCCAGGAACAGCCCGCCTGCACGGCCACGGTGTCCAGCACCGTGCGCAGGTCCGTCTCGGCCAGCGTCAACTTCAGCTTGGTCTGCGCCACCTCCGGCAGGCAACGCACCTTGAGACCAGTCGAAGCCTCCAGGTCCTGGGCCAACGTGGCCAGCGCCACCTCATCAGTGTAGCCCAGGGACGCGCGCTTGTCGCCAGCCAACTCCGGCTGCTTGGCCCCCTCTGCCTTGGGGCGGAAGACGATGCAGCGACTCGCGGTCAACAAGGCCTCGCGCGCCACCGTCTGCACCGCGGTCGACTTCGTTGCCTGCCGCTGCAGCGTCAGCTTGCCCTCGACATCCACGTCCAGCAACACCGGCTCGCCCGTCAGGCGCGTTAGCTCAGTCGCCACCTGGGCCGCATCGGCCGCATTGAAGCTCAGCGTCACCGCCTCCTCGGCCGGCGCCTGCGCCCAGGCAGCCCCCACCAGCGCAGCCGCGCAACCAGCCGCTAGCCACCACTTCCTCATCCCACCATCTCCTCCCGAGCTGCGTTTGACGCCTTCCGGCGCCGGCGCTATGATACTGATATCAGTATCAGCTCGCTGGTGATAGTGATATCAGTATCACCAGGGCGTGTCAAGAGGGATTTCGGATCCATGGTGGAGCCAGCCGACGAAGCAAGGCCGCGCAAGCGGGGCAGCCGCGAGGAGAGCCGACACCGGCTGGTGGAGGCCGCCATCGACCAGATCCGCGAGCATGGCGCAGCGGCCCTGACCACGGTGAGCGTCACTCGGGCGGCGGGCATGGCGCAGTCGGGCTTCTACCAGCACTTCCGCGACCTGGATGAGTGCAAGGCAGCGGCGGCCCATGAAGTGGCGCGCGAGCTGCGCGAGTTCCTGCGCGAGCAGCACGCGCGGAGCAAGTCGCCAGGCGACCTGGAGGAACTGACGGCCAACCACCGGGCCATTTTGGAGCTATTCACCAGCCACGGGCACCTGCCCGATATGGTGGTGCGCTGCCGCTACGATCTGTCGCCGCTGGGCGATGCGATGCGGCAGTTGCTGAGCGATGTGCGCACCGTGCTGGCCGACAATCTGGCTGAGGCGTTCGGCGTCCTGGGCTTACCCGACCTGGGTCCCGCGCGCTTCGCGGTGACCGCCGAACTGATCGTCGGCATGGTACTGGCCGCCGGCGAGTCACTGCTCGACGGCCGCGCCACCGATGTGGACCTGATCGCTCGGGAGCTGACCGCGGCCGTGGCCGGCATCGGCCTGGCCGCGGCCTACATGAGCCAGTGACCGCCCGCCGGGCTCCGCGTCAGCCGCGGAGCCCGGCGGAGCCGACGCTAGACCTCCCAGCCGGGCCGATAGGTGCGGCCGACGTACTGGTTGAGTTCGGGCGCGTTGGTGCAGGTCATCTTCTCGACGTCCCACTCCACCTTCTTGCCGACGCCGGCGCGCTGGGCCAGGTGGCCGGTCAGCGCGAAGGCCGTCAGCGGCGCCGCGGCATCGACGAAGTTGGAGACGGGCACGCCGTCGTTCTTGATGCACCAGAACAGGTCCTCAATGGGACCGCCATGGGCGCGCGGCAGGGTCTTGGGCGGCGCCTCGAAGTCCTTGCCCCGCTCGATGGGCAGGATGCGGGCCTGGCCGGCGGTGCCGCCGGTCATGAAGTAGCCCTTGCCGCCGATGTAGTAGGTCTCCTCGCCAATCTTCAGGTCGCAGTCCTTGGCGATCTGCTTCATGACGAGCGGCGCCAGTCCGGCGTGGTCGTAGACATACGACTCGAGCGCCGGCATATCGCCACGCGCGGGGATGGTGTACTTGACGATGTTGTCCTGGCCCCACATCTCTTCCGAGCCGCCGTTGGTGTTGAGGCACTCGATGGTGTAGGTCTTGGCCTCGGCCACCTTCAGCGCGAAGAACAGGCAGTCGAGGTTGTGGCAGGCCATGTCGCCGATGGTTCCGGTGCCGAAATCACGCCACTTGCGCCAGTTGAACGGGTGCAGGTCGTCGTGGAAGTCGCGGAGGGGCGCCGGTCCAATCCACTCGTCCCAATGCAGGCCCGCGGGGACCGGCTTGCTGGCCGGGCGCTTGCCGGTACCGCCGAAGTTGCGGCCCAGGATGGTGTGGGTCTGCGCCACGCCGCCGATGCAGCCGGCCTGCAGGTACTCGCAGGCGATGCGCAGGCTTTCGCCCGTGTGGCCCTGGTTGCCCATCTGGGTCAGGACCTTCTTCGCCTTGGCGGCCTTGGCCAGCTCATAGCACTCGCGGATGTTATGGCCCATGGGCTTCTGCACGAAGACGTGCTTGCCCGCGTTGATGGCGCGAATGGCGGCCGGCGCGTGGTGGTGGTCCGGCGTGGAGATGAGCACAACGTCGATATCGTTGGCGCACTCATCGAGCATCTTGCGGTAGTCGTAGTAGCCCTTGGGCGCCTGCTTGCCGCGGTCGGTGGCCTTCTTGATGGACTCGGCCAGCCGCGCGTCGTCGACATCGACGAAGGCCACGGGCACTTCCTCGATGGCCTTGTCGGTGGCGTAGCCGCCCATACCGCCCGAGCCCACCACGGCGCAGCGCAGCTTGTCGCCTGGCGCGGCCTTGGCACGACTGCCCACCATGGCCACTCCGGCCAGCAGCGTGGCCCGAGCCATGAAATCCCTTCGGGTTGTCGAATCGCTCATGCGCGAACTCCTATACACTCAGGAACGTACCTTCGACAGAGCGACGCGCTCTCCTTCGAGCCGCGTCGAGCGGAAGTTGGCCCGGTAGCGCTGCCGCCCCGATTAGCGCGGCTTGCTTGGAGCGTGGGACATGGCCGTTATGCATCGCGCACGACTCGTCTGTTGGATGATCCTGGTCAGTTGTCTGGCCACCTCGGCCTGGGCCGTCTCGCCCCGAGCCGAGTCCGCCGCCAAAGAGGGCTGGCGGCTGCGCGAGGAGGGTCGCTACGCCGAGTCACTCAAGCACTTCGACCGGGCCCTCGACGAAGACGTGCACTACGCCTACGCCTGGCAGGGCAAGGGCGCCTCGCTGGCCAACCTGGGCTACTACAAAGAGGCCGTCACGATGTACGACCAGGCCCTGAGCATCGCGCCGCAGAACACCTGGACGCTCATCGAACGCGGCAACGCTCTGCGCGCGCTGCGCCGCTGGCCCGAGGCCGACCGCTCCTACGACCGCGCGCTCGCCATCGACCCCAAGGCGGCCTATGCCTGGAACGGCAAGGGCACGGTGCGCGCCGACCAGCAGGACCAGACCGGCGCGCTGTCGGCTTACGATCGCGCGTTGGCCATCAACCCCGACAACGCGATCGTGCTGCGCAACCGCGCGCTGGCCCTGCGGGCGCTGCGCCGCCTCGACGAGGCGTTGGCCGCGGTCGACCGCTCGCTCGACATCGCGCCCCGTGACTCCGCCACGCTGACCACACGAGGCAACGTACTCAGCGCGCTGGGCCGCGCCGAAGAGGGGCTGGCCGCCTACGAGATGGCGCTCGACATCGCGCCCAACTCGGCCGTCGCGTGGCGCAGCAAGGGCCTCAACCTGCGGCGGCTGAAGCAGGACGAACTGGCCCTCGTGGCCTACGACCGCGCGCTGCAACTCGAACCCAAGAGCGCGCGCGGCCATTGTGGCCGGGCCAACGTGTTGCTCAGCCTGGGCCGCTACGAAGAAGCCCGACTGGCCTTCACCAAGGCGCTCGAGATCGCGCCCGGCGATGCCAGCGCCAACGACGGCAAGGGCAACGCCCTGGCCTGGCTCAAGCGCTTTGCCGAAGCCAAGCTGTTCTATGATCGCGCCCGCGAACTCGACCCGCTGGTCGGCCAGTCCCACGACTGGTATCTGCGCGGCGTCGACCTGCAGCGCCGGGGCGAACTCGCCGCGGCCCGCGAGGCCTATCAGCAGGCCGCCGACAATGACTATGAGGATGCCTGGCGCGCGCTGCTGCCGCTGCTGCGCTCGGGCGGCGGCCCGGTGGCGCAGTGGATGCGCAGTGCTCGCAACGCTGACCTGACCTACTGCGTCGGCCCCGTGCGCCCGGTCGCCAACGAGGCGGCCTGTCAGGTGATCTTCCGCAACGCCGGCTCGCCCATGCTGCGCGTGGTGTGGCATTCAGCCGCTGGCCAGCGCATCACGCACGTGCCCGGCAAGGGCAGCGCGGGGCTTGGTGTCACCTTCGCGGTCGGCATCCCGGTAGGTTTCGGCATCGACACCGTGGAGATACCGCGCGGGCTGGTCGACGTCTCGATGGCCGCGCGACGGGCCAGTTCGGCGGCGTTGGTCGACGCGGTGCAGCGCGGCCGACTGTCGGCCTGGCAGTTGCGGCGGCTGTGGGAGCTGGTGGCCACGGGCACGCTGGAGACGCGGTCGCAGTCGGCGCGACACGACACGGATGGCAACCTGACGCGCGCGCCGCGGCCGTCGATCAGGCCCGCCACGGCCGATCTGCTTCGGCAACTGGCGCCGCACTTCGCCGCGCTCGACCGCGACGTGTGGGGGCGCGAACTGGGCCGCGAAGCCGTCTGGCAAGCCGACGTGATGCTGCAGAACGTGCAAGCGGCCGATCCCGTGGACGAGGGTGTGATCCTCACCATCACGGCCTGGGACACGGCCAAAGGCCAGGGTCAGGCGCGCGTCTACGACGAGTACGAACCCGATGACGACCCGCGACCGATGCCGTTCGCGCTGTATGACGGCAGCGGCCGGCGGCTCGACCAGCCGTTCACCTGGTTGCGCCCGCTCGATGGCGAGGCGGCCCGACTACTCGCGGACGAGTAGCCGGGCGCGCCGGCGCTAGACCGGCATGCCTTCCATCACCCGCTCGCCAAACCGGCGGCCGGGCAGCAGCACCTTGCCGGGGTTGAGCACATCGCGCGGGTCGAGCACCTGCTTGATGGTGCGCATCATGGTCAGCGTGGCGTCGTTGTACTGCCGCGCCAGGAAGGGCATCTTCACGGTGCCGGTGCCGTGCTCACCGGAGATGGTGCCGCCCAGCCGCAGCGCGCCGTCGAACATCTCGGTGAAGGCCTGCTCCACCCGCGCGATCTCGTCGTGGTCGCGCTCGTCGGTGAGGAACGTCGGGTGCAGGTTGCCGTCGCCGGCATGGCCGAAAGTGCCCACCCGCAGGTTGTACTTGCGCGCGCACGCCTCGATGATGTCGATCATCTCGGGCAAAGCACTACGGGGTACGGTGGCGTCCTCGAGAATGGTGGTCGGCTTGACCCGCGCCAGCGCCGTGAACGCCACGCGCCGCGCGGCGGCCATGCGCAACGCCTCGGCCTCGTCCTTGGCCAGCGAGAACTCCAGCGCGCCGCACTCTCGGCACACCGCCATGACCGTCTCGGCCTCGTCGGCCACCTGGCCGGGATGGCCATCGACCTCGATCAGCAGCAGCGCGCCATAGCTGGTGTTGAGGCCCAGCTTGGCGTAGGCCTCCACGCACTCCATGGTGACCTGGTCGAGGAACTCGACCGTGGCGGGAATGACCCGGCGGGCGATGATGGCGCTGACCGCCTCGGCGGCGCCGCGCATGTTGGCGAAGTAGGCCACCATGGTCTTCTTGGCCGCCGGCTTGGGGATGAGCTTGAGCAGCGCCTTGGTGAAGATGCCCAGCGTGCCCTCGCTGCCGATGAACAGGTGCTTGAGATCGTAGCCCGCGGCGTCCTTGACGCATTTGTTGCCGGACCAGATCACCTCGCCATTGGGCAGCACCACTTCGATGCCCATGACGTAGTCCTTGGTCAGCCCGTACTTGAGCCCACGCAGGCCGCCCGAGTTCTCGGCGATGTTGCCACCCAACGTCGAGACCTTGCCGCTGCCGGGGTCCGGCGGGTAGAACAGACCGCGCGACTCCACCTCGGTGTGCAGCGTCTGCGTGATGACGCCGGGCTCGACCATCGCGGTCAGATTGGCCTCGTCGATCTCCAGGATGCGGTTGAGCCGCGTCAGCACGAGCACCACCGCATCGTCGACCGGCACGGAGCCGCCGCTCAGTCCGCTGCCGGCACCGCGCGGAATGACCTTGAAGTCGAGTTCGTTGGCCAGCCGCATGATCGGCGCGATCTGCGCCGCATCGGTGATATCCACCACCGCGCGCGGCGAGTGATGCACCATCGCCGTGCCGTCATAGCCGTAGACATACATGTCCTCGGGGCTGGTCAGCACCTGCTGCGCACCAGCCACGCCGGCCAATGCGTCGATCACCTCGGGCCGCCATCGACTGCTCATGGTCATCCTCTCGCGCGCGCCGCCGTTGCCGCGGCCGAATCGTGCGCTCATGGTGACGATTCAGCGCCGTATGTCAAGTACCTGCCCGCAAGCGGAACAACCGTTCGCCCTCGACTGTCTAACGGTGCGTTTGGCGATTTTCGCGGATGAGTGCGATGTTTTGGGGGTCAAGCGTCACAGTGTAGGGTGAGGAGCCGATGGTGATGAGCAAGCAACGACAAGCGGCGGTAGCCGCAATCGTGATGAGCCTGCTGCTCGCGGGATGCCGCCAGAGCGGCACGGCGCAGCGCACGGCACCGGCAACGGTGGCGCCGGCGGCGGATACGGCCAAGGCGATGGTGCCGCACGCGGCATCGAGCGGGGCGCTGGCCGCCATGGAAGGCACGCTGCAGAACGTCTACGCGACGCTGAACAAATCCGTGGTCAACATCCAGGTCCTGCAGAAGGCCCGGCCCATGGACCAGAACGTCCCCGGCCTGGGCCAGTTCGGTCCGTTCAACGGGCCCATGGGGCCTGGCGGCCAACCGCGCGGCTTCGCGCGGCAGGGCAGCGGTTCGGGCTTCGTGTGGGACACCAAGGGTCACATCATCACCAACAACCATGTGGTGGCCGAGGCGGACAAGATCCGCGTGACCTTCAACGACGGCACGATGGTCTCGGCCAAGGTGGTTGGCTCCGATCCGGACAGCGATTTGGCCGTGGTCAAGGTGGAGCTGGGCGCCGACCGGCTGGCACCGGTCACGCTGGCCGACAGCACGCAGGTCAAGGTGGGGCAGATGGCCATCGCCATCGGCAACCCGTTCGGCCTGGAAGGCACGATGACCGTGGGCTTCGTCAGCGCGCTCGGCCGCCTGCTGCCGACGCAGAGCAACGGCGACCAGCCCAACTACAATATCCCTGACGTCCTGCAGACCGACGCGCCAATCAACCCCGGCAACTCGGGCGGTGTGCTGGCCGACAGCGGCGGCAACATCATCGGCGTGACCTCGGCGATCATCTCGCCGGCGGGCGCCAGCGCGGGCATCGGCTTCGCCATTCCGTCGGCGGTGGTGGCCAAGGTCGTGCCGACGTTGATCACCAAGGGCCGCTATGAGCATCCCTATCTGGGCATCGTCGGTCTGACCCTCAACCCCGATCTGGCCAAGGCCATGGGCCTCAAGACCGACCAGCGCGGCGGCCTGGTCTCCGAAGTCGTGCCGGGTAGCCCGGCGGACAAGGCCGGCGTGCGCGGCAGCGACCGCAAGGCCGATCTTGATGGCGACCAGATCAGCGTCGGCGGGGACGTCATCACGGCGCTGGACGACAAGGCCATCCGCTCGTTCGACGACGTGGTCACCGAACTGGCGCGCACGGGCGAAGTGGGTAAGACCATAACGCTGACCGTGCTGCGCGGCGGCAAGACCGAGAAGCTGCCCATCCAGCTGTCGGCGCGCCCCAACCACGGCAGCGACGACACGGCGGCCAAGCCGACAGCGGCGGAAGGCGGCAACGGCGTCAAGCTGGGCATCGTGGCCGGCACCCTGACCCCGGAAGTGGCCAAGGCCATGGGCCTGAAGGAGACGCAGAAGGGCGTGCTGGTGCAGGCGGTGGATAGCGGTTCGGCGGCCGACAAGGCCAGCCTGCGTGGCAGCTTCAAGCCGCTGCCCGGCGACCGCGACACCAAGGTCGGCGGCGACATCATCGTCGCGCTCGACGGCAAGGCGATCGACGACCTGCCCGGCCTGCAGACGCTGCTGACACAGGTCAAGCCGGGTGGCACGGCGACCTTGTCCGTGCTGCGCGACGGCAAGAAGGTTGACGTCAAGGTCACCTTCGGACAATAGCGCGTGGAGGCTTGCGCCATGGACCAGACCCCGCAGCCGAGTCGCGGCTCCCGCATGAGGGCCGGCTTCGAGTGGAGTCTGTGGCAGAGCCGATGGATGGCGTTGGTGGCGGTCGTGGCCAGCCTGGCCCTGGCCGTCACCATCTGCCTCATGGCCACGGTCGACGTGGTCCGTCTGGTGGGCACACTGCCTGACTACTTTGGCGCGGCGGCCAGTCAGCGCGACCTGCTGCGCCTTTCGCTGACCAGCGAGGCCATCAAGGCACTCGACAGCTACCTGTTGGCCGTCATTCTGCTGATCTTCGGTCTCGGCCTCTATGAGCTGTTCATCGACAAGATCGACGCGGCCGAGGGCAGTGCCGTCGCCAGTCGGCTGCTGCTCATCCGGAGCCTCGACGACCTGAAGCACCGCCTGGCCAACGTGGTGCTGCTCAAGCTGATGGTCACCTTCTTCCAGGCGGCGCTCAAGCTACGCTACGAGACGGCCACTGACCTGCTGGAACTGGCCGGCGGCATCGCGTTGATGGGCCTGGCGCTCTACCTCACTGGACGAAGCGGCCACGGACCTTCGGCCGACGGACCCGCTTGAGCGTCTGTGGCAGATGCCGCCCGGCGAGCTCGATGAACTGCACCCGCTCGTGGTCGAGTGCACCGAGCTCATAGCGCACGCACTCATAGCCTTCGGCCACGGGGGTCAGGTCGGCCAGGTAGTCGGCGCCGGGATCCTGCACCCGCAGGCGTTCGAGGTGCTCCCGTGGCGTCTCGTGGCGGCGACGCTGCCGACCCACGCGGGCCAGCGCCAACTGCGCGCGATGGTAGGTGAGTTCCACACGGCCGGCCGGTGACGGCTGGAACCGCGGCCAGGCCTTGCGCCACTCGTTGAGCACGTAGAGCAGCAGCCACAGGCCCATCAGGCCCATCACCACCACCGGCCAGCGCAGCCGTAACAGGCGGGCCAGGCGGGCCTGGAGCTCGGCGGTCTTGGCGTAGTCGCCCTGCCCCTGCACCGCCGGGTTGAACGGGATCCAGCCGAGCCCCTGGAAGTGCAGTTCGGCCCAAGCGTGCGCCTGCGCCACGGTGACCAGGTAGCGCCCGTCGGCCTGTGGCTTGCCCGTGGCATAGCCCGAGGCCACGCGCGCCGGAATGCCGTTGGCGCGCGCCAGCAGCACCATGGCCGAGGCGATCAGGTCGCAGGCGCCACGCTTCTCGTCGAGGAACCAGTTCATCACGCTGCCATCGGACTCCGGCGCCCGGACCACCGCATCGTAGGTGATGGTGCGCTCGAGGTAGTCCTGGATGGCGCGCGCCACGTCGTACGGCCCCTTGTGGCCGATCGCCAGGCGCCTGGCTAGCGGCTCGATGGCCCCCGCCGAGGAGACGGGCAGATTGAGGCACTCGCCATCCGGGAAGTCCTTCTCGAACGGCGCCGACTTGAGGTCATCCTGCGTCGGGTCGGGGATGGACGAGAGCAGACGGATCTGCTGACCCACCACCAGCGGCACACGGAGGTCGCCGTCGGGCAACAGTGGCCCACCCCGCTGGCCCGTCAGGGCGGGGCTCACCCAGGTGACCAGCGGCGCGGCGGCCAGTTCGGTGTTGGCCAAAGCCTGGATGTCCTGGGTCACCTCGCGGCGCCGACGCCAGGTGCGGCTTTCGACCACGTTGGGCTCGATGAGCATGGCACCCGTGCTCAGCGACCGCCCCACACGGCGTTCATCGCCCTTGGTCCTGCTCCACTGCCGGCCGCTGAAATGGTTGTAGACACGTCGCCGCCAGAGCAGCGGCTCACGGCAGGCCACCACCATCAATGGAGTCTCGGGTGGCAGGCCACCGCCGGTGCCCACGACCATGTCCTCGCCCATGGCGGCGAACCCGCCCACGGTCTTGGTCGAGCCGGCCAGGCCCGGAGGCATGCGCACGCCGGGTACCATGAGCCGAGGCATCACCGTCTGCAGCGTGGCGCCCATGAGGATGCCGATCACCGCGGTCAGTGCCACGGTCAGGCCGGAGACGATGAACTGGTCACCCAGCCAGCGCGCCAACTGCTCGCCGTCGGGTCGGCGGCCGTGCCGCTGGGAGCCGGTGCGGCCGGCGGTGTAGTGCGTCAGGCCCATGTTGCTGAGCATGAGCACATTGCCCAACAGGAACGGCAGGAAGGCCACGCCGACCTCGGGGTTGACGTTGTCGGTGCCCATCAGGCCCATCATGGCTACACCGAGGACCGAGGCGAAGGCCACCAGCCCATCGCTGAACATGGTCAGGCTGTGCAGCGTCATGGCCCAGACGAACACCGTGCCGATGGCCCACTCCTCCTGGCCGGATGTGCCACCGGGGAAGAGCACGGTCAACGGACCCCAGCCAATCGCCGCGGGCACCAGGACCAGCATGAACAGCAGTCGGCCGATGTTCAGCAGTGGGACCGCGCCCTTCTCGACCAGCGGCCACCAGGACCGGTCGGTGCAGCCGCGCAGCGTGAAGCTGCCCAGATAGCCCAGCGTGGTGGCCAGGGCCAGAGCCGTGGTCTGACCGGTGGCGCCGATGGTCTGGCCGACCACATAGATCCAGCTCATGCTCGCCACCCAGCCGCCCAGGTAGGTCGGCAGATCGGCGCGACGCCCGAGACTGGCGATGAGCACGGCTCGCAGGTTCACAGCGGCACCTACCTCCTCAGACAGTGTGGCGCAACCCCGCCGCGACCGCGCCGCGCGCCACCATGAAGGCACTGGCGCCCGTGGCTTTGGCGGCGCCGATGAAGCCCATCGACGGCACCACATCGGCTGGCACGCCACGATAGCCGCGCGGGTCGAGGTAGGCCAGGCTGATGCTGCGCCGCCGCCGCGCCAACTCGGTCAGCGCGGCCAGAACCGCACCGCCCTCAGCCGGTGGCCGGCCCTGCTCAAAGGCGTCCATCAGCGGGTCGGCGACGACCGCTGGCTCCTCGGCGATCGGTCCAACGAACAACTCGTAGAGGAACCGGCCGATCTTCTGCCCGCGCGTGGGACCCTCGGGCTCGCTCTCGACAGCGGCCTCGACGTGCCTGCGCTCCGGCCAGGGCGCGGAGGAGATGGCGAACATGCGCGTGCCCGCGGGCGCCAACTCGCCGGCAGCCAGCAGCGTCTCCGCAAACGGCCGGGTGGCATTGGGCTCCACCACCGCCAGTCGCTCGAAGAACTCCAGCAGCGCCTGCCGGTCGTCGGTCAGCGGCAGCAGGATGGGCGGGTCGGCATCCACGAACAGTCCCACGGCGCTGCCGTGCTCCAGTTCGTGGCGGATCAGCGAGGCGGCCAGCGTCACACCCGTCTCGAAGGTGGTGTCGCGGTCGGTGCCCAGGACTGCATCGGGGCTGGCGTCGAGCACGATGAACAGGTTGCTGGAGGTGGGCTCCTCGTACTCCACGACGATCGGCTTGCCCAGCCGCGCGGTGCTCGGCCAGTGGATGCGTCGCAGGTCGTCGCCGGGCCGGTACTCGCGGGTGTGGCGGAAGTCCGTGCCGTCATGCGTGCGATGGTCGGACACAGCAGCCACCAGCTTGGTTCCGGTCAGCGTGTCGGCGGACAACTGCACCGTCTCGGGGTAGACGATGACCTCGTCGGCCGGGCCCACGGCGCGGTGTGCGCCGAACAGGTCGAAGGTGTCCACCGCGGTCGCCTGCACCGCGGGCAGCCGGTAGCGGCCGCGCACGCGCGCGGTGATGGGATAGCGGTAGCAGAACGGCTCGCCCCACAGCATCGGCACCACGCAGTTGGGCGGCTGCTCGTGGTCGCCTTCCAGCCCCGGCGGCAGCTCCTCGTCGATGAGCAGCAAGGCCTTGGGCAGCTTGGCGTCGTTGACCACGCGGAGCTCGATCTCGCTGCGTTCGCCCGGCCACAGGCGAGCCGGCACGCGCCGCTCGGCGCGTACGGTGCGCAGGCCCATGGAGGCAAACGCATAGCTCACTACCGGCGCCGCCACCAGCACCGAGGCCATGAAGAACAGATTGGGCAGCCGGAAGAGCAGCGCCACCAGGAAGATGAACAGGGCGCCGAACATGACCGTGACGAACCGCGTGCTGCGTCGGCCCGCAAGCATCAGGCCACCTGGACTTCCGTCTCGTCCATCAGCCGCTGCACCACCGCGCGTGGGTCGAGCCCCTGAGCCCTGGCCTCGGGCGAGACGATGAGGCGATGGGCCAGCACCTCGGCCGCGGTATCCTTGACCTCGTCCTCACGGGGCGCGGCCAGGCCGTGCATGAGTGCCCAGCACTGGGCCATGCGCAGACAGGCCAGCGAGCCGCGCGGGCTGGCGCCCAGGCTGACCAGCCGGTGGTCGCGCGTCAGGCCCACCAGCCGCACGATGTAGTCTTTGACGACATCGCTCACCGGGGTCTGGCGCACACGCTCAGCCAGCGCCAGCACCTCCTCGCCGCCGATCACCGGGGCCAGCACATCCACGGGATGACGCGTCTGCTGCGCGGTGAGCATGGCCACCTCGGTCTCATGCGCCGGATAGCCGAGCTCGAGCCGCAGCAGGAAGCGGTCGAGTTGCGCCTCGGGCAGCGGGTAGGTGCCGTGGTACTCGATGGGGTTCTCGGTGGCGATGACGAAGAACGGCTGCGGCATCGGTCGCGTCACGCCATCCACGGTAACCGTGGCTTCGTCCATGCATTCGAGCAGGCTGGCTTGCGCCTTGGGCGTGGCCCGGTTGATCTCGTCGGCCAGCACCAGGTTGGCGAAGATCGGGCCGGGCTGGAAGCGAAACTCCACCTTGGCCTGGTCGAACACGGTCATTCCCGTGATGTCCGAGGGCAGCAGGTCAGGAGTGAACTGAATGCGGTGGAACTCACCGCTGATGGATTTGGCCAGTGCCCGGCCCAGCATGGTCTTGCCCGTGCCCGGCCGGTCCTCGATGAGTACGTGGCCGCGGCAGAGCAGCGCCGCCACCGCCAACTCGACTTCCCGGCGCTTCCCCAGGATCACGCGTTCGACATTCGCGACGATGTCCGCCGCGCGCGAGGCAAACGACTCCACCTCCATCGGTCCCTACCGCCTTCCGAAGGTGCGCACTCGCACCTCGCTGCCATCACTCGTGTAGGTTATCATACCCTCGTCGTCGGTGCGATGCACCCCGATCCCGCGCTCCCGCAGGCGAGCCAGCGTCAGTGGTGCCGGATGACCGTACATATTCGGCCCGACGGACACCGCCGCCTGCTTGGGCGAGACCGCTGACAGCAAGGCCTCGGTGCAACTGGTGGCCGAGCCCTGATGCGGCACCTTGAGCACCGTCGCGGCCAGATCGGCGCCTGACGCCACCAACTCCTGCTCGCCCGCGGCCTCCAGGTCACCAGCCAGGAGGAGGGCGGTCGAGCCATACCGCACACGCAGCACCGCTGATGTGTCGTTGACGCCCATCTTGCCCACCTCCGCGGGCGGCCAAACCACCTCGACCAGCGCGCCGCCGCCCAGATCGATGCGCTGCCCCGCGGCCAGCGGGCGAGTCTCGCTGCCGGTCGCCGCGGCGCGGTCGCGCAGGCGCACGGCGTCCTCGGCGGCGCCGGCGGCCGTGGCCGGCGTCAACCACAGCCGGGCCCGCGGATAGGCCTGCATCACCGCCGGCAGGCCACCGATGTGGTCGCGATGCTCGTGCGTGGCGACGATGTCGTCCAGGTGGCGCACGCCCATGAGCATCAGCGCGGGTACCACTCGCTGCTCGCCGGCGTCGGTCACGCCGCCCGTACCGACCGTGCGCGGGCCCGCGTCGATCAGCATAGTGCGGCCGGTCGGCGAGCGCACCACGATCGCATCGCCCTCACCCACATCCAGCACCGACACGGTCAGCCGTGGATGGCCCAGTGCCCAGGCGGCATGGCACAGCCAGGCGGCCAGGACCGCCATGCCGACCAGCAGCACCCGCTCGCGCGGCCAGGCCTGCAGCCGAAGCCGCAACCGGGCCAGCACGCTGGGCCGGCCAGGCTCCGTTGGCGCCACCGCCAGGCACAGCCCGGCCAGCCCAAGCACCACCCAGAAGGCCTGCGCAGGGGTCATGACGACACCTTCCCAGTAGCCAAACGGCCACCGACTCATCGCGCCGACGGCGGCCACGAGGACGTCCATCAGCCAGCGCGGCACCCACAGCAGCCCGTGCGCCAGCGACGGCGAGACGGTGCCGACCGCCGCCGCCAGCAGCCCGCTGGGCACCAGCACGCCAGCCATGGGTAGCGCCGGCAGGTTGCTCAGCAGGCCGACCCAGGCCAGCTTGCGGAACTGGAAGACCATCAGCGGCGCTACCATCAGCTGCGCGCCGAGGCTGAAGCAGACCACCGAGCCCAGCCAACGGCCGAGCCACGGCTCCCAGCGACGCGCCAGGGGGATGCCGATCAGGGCCACGCCGGCCGTGGCCACATAGCTGAGCTGGAAGCCCACATCGCCCAGCACCGGCGGCCACCACAGCACCTGCGCCGCCGCCGCCACCGCCAGCGCGGTCAGCAGGTCGTAGTCGCGGCCCAGCACCATGGCGCCCAGCACCAGCACGCCCATCACCGAGGCCCGTACGATAGACGCCTCGGGCCCGGTGACCAGCGCATAGGCGATCACCAGCATCAGGCCCAGCGCCATCACCGCGCTCGGCCGCAGCGGCAGCACCCGGCTCAACCCCAGCACCAGCAGGATGAGTAGCGACACTTGCGTGCCCGACGCCACCAGCAGGTGCGACAGCCCGACGCGGCGGAAGGCATCCTCGATGGGCGCTTCGACCGGCGCCGCATAGATGCCGAACACCAGGCCGTTGAGCAGGTTGGCCGCGGCATCGCGCGCGTGACCCGGCATGGCGCGATGCACCGCGGCACACAGCCGGGCACGCAGCACGGCGCCGACCTGAGCCAGCGCCGAGGCGCGCCGTCGCGCCAGCACCTGCGGCGGCGCCTTGAGATCCGCAATGAGCTGCACGCCCTCGCGCTGCAGGCGCCGACGATGACTATACTGCCCAGGGTTGCCGGCGGTGCCCGGCCGTTCCAGACGTAGTTCGAGACGCAGGCGATCACCCAGCACCACGGGCGCCCGGCCGGGACACAGCACCTGCACCACACCGCCCGGTTGGCGCCATGCGCCCTGCGCGTCGCGCAGCCACTGGACCAGCAGATCAAACCGCTCGCCACCAGCGCGACGAGGCTCGGGCGGCTGGCGCACCACGCCGACCACCGCGCAGGTCGTGTCGGCGAAGGCGTACAGCGGATGTGTAGGCCAGGTCCGCTCGACCCACAGCGCGCGTCCGCCGCCCATCAGCGCCGCCAGCGCCAGCAGCCAGATCAGCCGGCCACGCCACAGAGCGACCACGACCAACGGCGGCACGAGCCACAGCGACCTCGTCGCCGCACTGGCCACCAACACCAGGCAGGCGACCAGCAGAGGTCGCGGCAGATAGCTTTGCGGTGTGTCACTCACTACCCGCCATTGTACGGGATTGCAGACGCCGTGGCGGCATCACACTCTGAACACACCGTACAGATCGATGGCGTCGTGGAAGGCAACGATGTTGTCCCAGGGTACTTCGGGCTCGACGACATGCGTCGGGGCCAGCACCAGGCCGGGCGCCATCAGGTCGATGGAGCGCTTCACCGCGGCCCGCACGTCGTCAGGCGTGCCCCAGGGCATGACCTGCTGGGTGCCGATGGTGCCCCAGAACGCCAGCTTGTCGCCATAGGCGGCGGCGATGTCGGCCAGGTCCATGCACTCGGGCTGAACCGGGTTGAGCACCGTCACACCGACCTCGATCAGGTCAGGGATGATCGGCCGGATGTCGCCGTCGCTGTGGTACCACACCGGCAGCTCGGGGTTGACCGCGCGCGCGCTGGCGATGACCCTGGTCAGCAGCGGCTTGAGGTGCTCGCGCCACAAGTCGGGCCGAATGACCATGCGGTCCTGCATGCCCACGTCGTCGCCGACGCGCAGCATATCGATGCCGGCCTCGGCCATGCGCCGTGCCTTGAAGCAGTTGTGATCGCAGATGCGGCCGAGCGTGTAGTCGACCAGATCCGGCCGGAGCATCAGGTCCGACAGCGACCGTTCATAGCCAAGCAACTGCCAAGCCGTCTCCCAGATGTGCCCGGCAAAGGCGCTGACGTGGTAGCCCTGCTCCTGGTAGAACTTGACCTCATCCTCGAGGTGCTCGTGCCGGCGCGGGTCGGTGAAGTCCGGCCACGGATACTCCTCCAGGCCGGCCACGCTGCGCACGTCCTCCAGCGGGAAGACCTTCTTGGTGAAGTGGTGGAACTCGCCAGCCACCTCGCCGGTGCCGTAGTCGTGGTCGATGTACATGCCCTTGAGGCCGTGGTAGTACTCGGAGAAGTCGACCGCTTCGCGCGGGCCGCGGAAGCCCACCTCGCGCGTAGCCCAGCCGAAGTACTCCGCTGGACTGGCGTTGGGGCCCAGCTTCTCGCGCGCAAGGCGCGTGATGGACGGGGTGAAGGCCATCTCGCAAGGCACGCGGTCCACCGGTTGCCGGCGTACGGCGGCGTTCACTCTCTCGCGCGGAGTCATGGTCCTAGCTCCTCTAGCGGTGACAGCACTCGCTCATCATCAGATTCACCAACGTGCGGACGCCCATGCCGGTCGCGCCCTTGGGCTGGCACGGGCCCTCGGTGTCGGTCAGGGCCATGCCCGCAATATCCAGATGCAGCCACGGCGTGTCGCCGACGAACGACGCCAGGAACATGGCGGCGGCACTAGCGCCACCGCTGGGCGAGCCGGCGACATTCTTGATGTCGGCCACACTGCTCTTGAGCAGGTCGGCATAGCCCTCATCCAGCGGCAGCGGCCAGAACCGCTCACCAGCGGCCTCGCCGGCATCGCGCAGCCTTCGTACCAGCGCCTCGTCGGCGCCGAACACACCGGCGAACACCGGGCCCAGCGCACGCGCACATGCGCCGGATAGCGTGGCGATGTCGACCACCGGTGACAAGCCCAGATCGCGTGTCGCGTAGGTCAACGCGTCGGCCAGGATGAGCCGGCCCTCGGCATCCGTGTTGAGCACCTCGACATGCCGACCGTCAAGCGCGGTCACCACGTCGCTCGGACGGAGGCTGGCCGGACCGACCAGATTGGCCACCAACGGCAGCACGGCAGTCACGTTGCGTCGCACGCCCAACTGCGCCGCGGCGCACATGGCGCCGATGACCGCGGCCGCGCCCGCCATGTCGCCCTTCATACGTGCCATCGACTCGCTGGGCTTGAGGCTCAGCCCGCCGCTGTCGTAGCAGACGCCCTTGCCCACCAGGCCCAGCGGTGTCTCGTCGACCGGTCCACCACGGTGCTCCAGGACAACCATCGCGGCCGGCGCGGCACTGCCGGCGTTCACCGCAAGGATCAGCCCGGCGCCCATGGCGACCAGTTCGGCCTCGTCGACGACGCGCAGGCCCAGCCCGTAGCACTCGGCCAACGAAGCAATGCGCCTCACCAGGTCGGCGGGCATGAGGTGGTTCGACGGCGTGTTGACCAGGTCACGCGCCACGGCGGTGAGTTCGCCCTTGACCACGCCCTGGGCCACCGACGACGACCAGGCGGCCTCGCCTTCGGCCACGAAGAGCGTCACCTGGGCCAAGCTGTGCGCCGGCCCCGGATCGGCACAGTACTCAACGAAACGGTAGCCGCTGAGCACGAGCCCCTCGGCCAACGCCGCGCCGGCTTCACAGGGCGCTAGCTCTTCCGCGCCCCACACCACCGCCGAGGCGCTGCGAGCGCCCAGCTCGCGCAGCGCGTTCGCGGCCTGACCAACGGCCTGCCGCAGCACCGACGAAGTGAGCTTGGCGCCATCGCCCATGCCGACCAGCAGCACGTGTTCAACGGGCAGACGGCCATAGGTGGGCAGGACGGTGACCTTGGATGCCTTGCGGTCGGCTTTGGCGGGCAGCCCGAGCAGTGCGGTCGCCAGCGCCTCGGGCAATGCCGCCTGCTCGGTCAGCAGACAGACTGCCGCCTCGCCGAGACACGACTCGAAGCCGCCGCGCACCACCCTGACATCCACCAACCCAACTCCCTCGCCGCGCGACGGGCGCCGCGGGCTTTCATCGGCTAGTGTTCCGCGTGAGGGGTTCGTTGTCCAGGGGCAATCGCGGCGGGGGGTGGCGTCAGGCGAGTGGGGCGTCTGGGAGCATGTGCCCCATCATCTCGGTCAGAACCGGCAGGTCGTCGGTGACCACGGACCAGACGCGCGCCAAGTCGACGCCGACGTAGACGTGCGTGATGACGTTCCGCATGTTGCGGAGCGGCCAGCCACGACCAGGCGGCACCGACCGCCTCCGTCACCACGCGCTGGCGCCAATGGTCCTTGAGCACGTGTTTCCCGACGAGGTCGACATCACGACCAAGCGGGTCTCCGATCTCACCCTTGATGTGCGCGAACCCTACGAGTGAGATGCGACGACTGGGGTCCAACTCGACCAACAGGTCGACATCGCTCTCCGGCCCGGCCGCGCCGCGCGGTAGAGCCGAACACATAGAGGCTATGCGCGCCGAGTTCGGTCAACTCCGCGCGGTGCTCGGCCAGGACCGCCTGCACTTGCGCCAGTTCCGCGGCGAGGCCCCTCACCGCATCAGCGGTAGACGCGGTAGTCGATGTTCGGGAAGATGGTGTCCCGCCACTCGCATTCCTCGAGGAATGGCACGTCCAGCCCGCCGTGTTCCAGCCCGCCGAACAGCCGCTCGAAGCGGGCCAGATGGTCGCCGGTGCGCTTGCGCGCATATTCGACCATGGTGCCCGTGCGCAGGATGAACGCCCAGTCGCTGGCCTGAGCCAGCAGCAACTCGCGGGCGCATTGGTTGAGCGCGCGCCGCTCCAGGTCGGTCGGCTCGCCGAAACGCCGGGCCAGATGCGTCATGCGCTCGCCCGCCTGATGCAGGTGGCGGTAGATCCAGTCGTTGGTCTCATTGAGCCAGAACTCGGCGAACCCGCGATAGCCCCACGAGCTGAGCTCGGGCTGAACCTTCTGGAGTACGGGATTGGCGGCCAGGTACTCGCTCGGCGTCGTCACCCGCACGGCCGTCTGGTCGAAGTGGGCCTTGCGGAAGACGAAGTCGAGGAACATCGGGCCTTCCCACCACCAGTGGCCGAAGAGCTCCGCGTCGTAGGGCGACACGACCAGCGGCTTGTGGTCGAGCACCTGACCGGCATAGCGCATCTGCTGCTCGCGGTTGAACAGGAAGTTCGCCGCGTGCGCCGCGGCGCGCTCGCGCGCCATGGCCGGGTCGTAGGGCTCCTTGGCGCCGAGATCGATGCTGTCGCTCGGACCGGTGATGCGGTAGTACTTGAGGCCCAGATGCTTGCGCTCGCCTAGCGGCCCCAGATACGGCCGCACGTAGCCATAGTCGAGGTCGTAGCCGATGTCGCGGTAGAACTCGCGGTAGGCAAAGTCGCCGGGATAGCCCTCGGCCGCACTCCACACCTGCTTGCTGCTCTCCACGTCGCGGCCGAAGGCGGCCACGGGCGCATTGGGGCAAAGCACCGGCGCGAACGTGCCGAACTTGGGCCGCGGCGAGCCAAACAGCACGCCGTGCGCCTCGATGAAGAAGTAGCGGATGCCCGCCTCGGCCAGGAACTGCTCGTGACCGGGATAGTAGCCGCACTCAGGCAGCCAGATACCCGCCGGCCGCCGGCCGAGCACTTCCTCGTAGTGGTCCGCGGCCACGTTGATCTGCGCGCGCACCGTCTCGGGCTGATGCGCCATCAGCGGGAAGAAGCCGTGCGTGGCGCCGCAGGTGATGATCTCCAGCCCGCCCTGGTCCATATGCAGCCGGAAGGCGTTGGCCAGACTGCCGCCGCTGCGGTCGAAGACTTCCAGGCAGCGCTGGTAGTGCTGGAAATACATGCTGGCCAGGGACTGGAACTGCGGCTGGCCCTTGGTGCGGTCGATTTCCCGCTCGCTCAGGTCGATGCGCTCGACGATATGGCGGCGCAGGCGGTTCTGCAGCAGCGGGTCGCAGAACATGCTGAGCAGCGTCGGCGTCAGCGACATGGTCAGTCGGAAGGGCACACCGTCGGCGGTCAGCCCTTCCATCATGTTGAGCAGCGGGATGTAGGTCTCGCAAGCCGCTTCGAACAGCCAGTCCTCCTCGAGAAAGTAGTCATACTCCGGATGCCGGACAAACGGCAGGTGGGCATGAAGCACGATACTCAGCGACCCGACATGCTCGCTCAAGACAGCCTCCGATGCTGCGCGGTTCGGTTCGCGCGCCGCCATTCCTCCACCGCGCGCTCAGTAGCGGTTGGAGACCACCATGGCCGCCGAGAACGGACCCGAGGAGATGCGTTCGGCCAGGAACTCGCTGAGCCCCCGCGCCGCATCCACCGAGCCTGGGAAGCCGCCCGCGCCAGCGCTGGCCACGCCGGCCTCGCCGACGCCCGCCAGCGACAGCCGCAGCGCGTCGTCGTAGAGCTGGCCCCAAGCCTCGTCGGCCTGCTCCGACGGGGCGTTGCGCGGCGCGCTCACCACGTTGGACACCGCCAGCCGGATGAACTCACCCACGGCCGACAGGTAGCCGAACTCCACTCGGTACTCGCGGTTGGGCCGCGGTGTCTGGAAGTAGAAGTCGGTAGCGTCGGGCCCGACCTCGATATCGCACACGCGCGTCGCCTCGCACGGCTCGCCCGCTACCACGCTGCTCACATCGTGCAGCCGCAACACGCGCCGCCAGCCACTGGCCGGATCGGTGATACCCGAGCCCGCCACGCGCTCCCACGTCTCGGCCGACACATCCCAGTAGCAGAACATCCACTGCGGGTCGCGCACGAGCAGGACCACCCGGTCCACACCGTAACTCTGAGGAAACATAAACGGGACGTCGGTGGCCAGCACACGGGGCTCGGCGGAGGCCGGTGACGAGATCGGCTCGGGCCAGGCCACCTCGGCCGCGGCCGGCGCCGGGGCGCTCGCGACAGCCGTGTCGTCGCCGTCGTCGCCAGCGCTCGCGGCCAGGCCGCAAGCCGCCTGACAAGCGCTCAGAAGCTCCTCGCGGCGGAGCCTGGAATAGCCTCGGACGCCCAACTCGCGAGCGAACTCGCGCAGGGCGGCAGCACTCATCGCCGTCAGCTCTTCCTGGGTCCTCATAGCTCTATCCTTTGACCTCGAACCGTTCGATCGAGCCCGTGAACACGGGTGTCCGCCGTGAGCATTGTGCACCCAATTCGTGTGTCGAGAGTGTCGACTGCGTTACAGTCAGAAGACGATACGCGCGGGATTCAGCGATGCCGCCGCCGCTCGCGCAGCCACATGGTGCGACTGGCCAGGCGCAGCACGCGTCGCGCCGAGAGCGACAGTTCCTCGGATCGGCCGCGACCGCGGAGGCCCGGGCCGACGGCAAAGCCGCGCCGATGGCCGACGACGTCGCGCACCAGGGCTGGCCAGCGCTCGGGCTGACCGTGGAACCAATACTCGCCGTCCCAGCGCACCAGTCGCCCGCGCACCATGGCGCCCTGCACAATCCAGGTCTGCTCCTCGGTGAGCATGACGCGGTAGTAGTCACCAGCCTCGCCGCCCAGGTCGTGGACGACCACCGCCTCGGTATCGCCGGAGACCACGCAGAAGACGCTGCCCACGCTCTGCTCGCAGGCCAGCAGGTTCTCGGCCACGCGGGCCGGCAGGTCGGGGGTCTGTTCGACGAACAAGCGCACCGGCGTGCGATCCCAGCGGCTGTGACAGCGGTGAAACAGAAACCAATCCGAATCGGCGACGCGGGTCTCGAGTTGCTCGACGGGATGCTCGGCCAGGGCCGGCTCGGTGGGCGCGCCCACGGCCATGGTGCCCAGGTATTCCTCGCACGCCAGCCGCCGCTCTTGGTCGAAGGACGCGCTACGTACGTAGTCTCGAAGCCGCTGCAGCCAGGCCGTCATCTCCTCCGAGCCACGTCGGTTCGCCATCGTCGCCAACCTCAGAGCTGCCGTGGGTGCCATGAGCGCTCGGTATCGAGCGCCCGCCTCTGGGGGGCCAGACGGGCCGTCCACAGCTGCTTTCTACGGCTATTCTAGCCTCGGGGGGCGGCAACGTCAAGGCAGACCCCATTCACGAACCCGTTTCGGCGGCCCCGCGGACACCTCGTCGCACCCTTGGTTTCCGGCCCTCGGCCGGCCCGGATCGGCCCGAACAGTGTTCGGCCGAAGAAGGCTGTGCGGCGCGAAAACCCCGGACTCTTGGGCTGTGTCAACTGCCATCGAGGAGTGTCGGGATGCCCGTGACGTTGCCCCTAGCCAATGGATCCAGCTTGCAGAACTGGCTTGACCGCGTCGTCTGCGGGGATTGTCTCGACGTGCTCGAGCGGCTGCCGGCCCAGTCGGTAGACATGATCTTCGCCGATCCGCCTTACAACCTGCAACTGCGCAATGAACTCGTCCGCACCGATGGCAGTCTGGTCGACGCCGTGGACGATGCCTGGGATCAGTTTGGGTCGTTCGCCGAATACGACCAGTTCACCCGTGCCTGGCTGAAGGCCTGCCGCCGTGTGCTCAAGGACAGCGGCACCATCTGGGTCATCGGCAGTTACCACAACATCTACCGCGTGGGCGGTGCCCTGCAGGACCTGGGCTACTGGGTGCTCAACGACGTTATCTGGGTCAAGGCCAACCCGATGCCCAACTTCCGCGGCGTGCGCTTCACCAACGCGCACGAGACGCTGCTGTGGTGCAAGAAGAGCGAGCGCTCGACGGGCATCTCGTTCAACTACCAGGACATGAAGCGCGAGAACGGCGGCAAGCAGATGCGCTCGGACTGGTACTTCCCCATCTGCGGCGGCCTCGAGCGCCTGCGCGATGCTGACGGCAACAAGGTCCATCCGACCCAGAAGCCGCTGGGCCTGATTGAGCGCGTGGTGCGCTCCAGCACGCGGCCGGGCGATGTCGTCCTCGACCCCTTCGCCGGGGTCGGCACGACCGCCGTCGCGGCGCTGCGGCACGGGCGCCATTACATCGGTATCGAGCAGGAGAGCGAGTACTGCACCGCGGCCCGCGAACGCATCGAGCGCGAGCAGCAGGCTGTGACCATGCCGATGCTGGCCGCCGGCGCCTGATCCGACCCTTATCCCATAGGCCAACTGCACCTATACTGTGCCCGACGTGAGTACAGTGATGAATGTGTTGGTCACCGGCGGGGCCGGTTCGGTGGGTACATGGGTGGTGAAGCTGCTGGCCGAGCAGGGCCATGCCGTCACGGTCGCCGGACGGAGCGAGCATAAGGATGTCGAGGGCATGGCACGCTATGCCTCCCTCGACATCACCGACGCCGAGGCCTGCCGCCGGGTGGTGGACGGGCATGAGCGGGTCATCCATCTCGCGGCCATCCCCTCGCCGGGCGGCGTGCCGGGATCGACGCTCTTCAACATCAACTGCGATGGCACGTACAACCTGCTCGACGCGTGTGTGCTGTGCGGCGTGGACCATGTGGCCATCGCCAGTTCAATCAACGCGCTCGGGCAGAAGTACGGCGTCAAGCCGTGGCCCGTGCATTACTTCCCGGTCGACGAGGACCATCCGCAGCTGCACAGCGACCCGTACAGCCTGTCCAAGCATGTGACCGAGGAGATCGCGCGGTACTTCTGGCACAAGAATGGCCTGTCGAGCATCAGCCTGCGTATCCCAGCGGTCATGGCGCCCGGGCCGTGGTCCGCCGACTGGCTCAAGCGCGAACGGGAGTCTGGCGGTCGCGGCTTCGCCAGCGACTTCTGGGTGATGATCGACTCGCGTGACAGCGCTACCGCCTTCGACCTGGCCAGCCAGCCGATCTACGAAGGCGCGCACATCTGCTTCGTCAACGACACGGTCAATGTGGTGGGCGAGCCCAGCCGTGACCTGGCCGCGCGCTGGTACGGCTACGTCACCGACTGGCACGCGCCCGTCGAGGCCGACGAGGCCCTGGTCAGCCCAGACCGCTTCCGCCGGCTCACCGGCTGGGAGCCGCGCTACTCCTGGCGCGGCGTGGCCGACGGCGCACCGCTGCCCTGAGCGCCCTTACGGCTTGACCAGCACCGGCGCCGCCTCGTCGCCGGCCATGTCGTAGGGCAACTGCCAGACCTTGTCGCCCGCCTTGTTGGTGAAGTACAGATGCGACGGCGAGAGCTTGTCGGGATCGCCGTCGGCCCAGTAGCCATAGAAGTCCGGGTGCGCGTTGACCGGATGCCGGATGTAGTTGTGATTGCAGGCGCTGCCGCGTGTGATGTCGCGCTGCCGGCTCCAGGTTCGCCCGCTGTCGCGGCTCGACCAGATCGCCAACTCGCCGCCGGACCCCACTGGCTGCGGGCCCTTCTCGGATGGACCGAAGACGCGCCACTCGTCCTGCTCGATGCACAACATGCCCGTGCTGTAGTTGTGGTTGGCGCGTGTCAGCTCCGTATAGTCCCAGGCCGTGCCGTTCCAGTGCGCCACGGTCCACCAGCGCGGGTCGCCGCCGGGGCCTGGGGCATACCCAGCGCTGGTGGTGTAGAGAATCACCGGCCGGCCCGCGGCGTCCAGGCCCAGGTCGTGGATGTAGACCAGCCGCCCGTCGGCTGCGTAGTCATGCACCAGCGCTGGGTTGGCCGGCTCGCTCAGCGGCAGCGTCACGGCCTCGCCGCCCACATTGCGCCAGGTGCGGCCGAAGTCGTCCGAGGACAGGTAGTAGAGGTTCGTCCGCTTGTCCACGTTGCCACCAGGATGGTAGTTGAAGGCGGTGATGACCTTGCGGCCGATCTGCTGGCTGGTCTGGTAGTGGCCGCCCATGCCGGCGAACTTCGTGTCGGGTGACCAGACCCGACCGTCGGCGCTGGTGGCGTAGTACAGCTCGCGGCCCTTGGTGTACTTGGTGAACAGGAACAGGAAGCCCTGGCCCTCGATCCAGCGCGGCTGGGGATAGGTGAACTCGCCCTCGCGCACCAACTCGAAGTCATCGATGCTGTAGGGCTCGCGGCTGCGGTAGATGAAGCCCGGCCGCGCCTTGGCGCGGCCGCTGACAAAGACCCACAGGTGGCCCAGCGGATCGATACTCAGGCTGGGGTTGTCGTGCGGGTCGTCCACGCCCTTCTTGTCATGGACGATGACTGGACGTGGCACGACTCCCTTGCGGTGGTCGTAGTAGCTGATCATATCGAGCAGGTAGCGCTGTCCACCCCGTGAGCCGCCGTAGACGAAGAACGTCTTGTCGGCCTCCTTGGCATAGATGGCCATGGGCACGTGGTTGGCCGTGTAGGTGCCCAGGCCACCCGAGTACTTGTCGCCGTAGGTCGACTTCTGACCAAGCGTGAACCAGATGCCGCGGTAGCCGCTGTCGCGCAGGTTGGCTGCGCGGGCCGGGCCACCCAGCCAGGGCGCGGCCGATACCGCCGCGGCTGCGCCCAGACCCCGCCGCAGGAACGAACGTCGCGATGCCATGCCCATCTCCACTGGCGTTCTTCGCCTCGGTGCCGCTGATTCCTGCGCTTACGTTGCGGGACGGACCTCCACGGCAGCCGCGGTAGGCAGTTTGATCCGCAGGCTGCCCCCAGCCGCGAGCCGCGTGTCGGTCGCCGCACCGACGGTCACGCGATAGGCCGCGCCCGTGCGCAGGCCGCCGATGGTCAACTCGCCGGGGGCACTCGCCGTAAGCGCCACGCGCGAGGACGACCATGCCTCCACCGTCACGTCCATCGGCCCGGGCGCGGTGATGTCCAGCGGCACCTGTCGCACGCTCGGCCCATCGCCCTCGAAGGCCAGGACCAGCGCGCCCGGCCGCCAGTGGTTGACCCCTGGGCCGAACGGGGCCGGCGCCTTGAGCTGCCAGCGGCCCGGCTGCGCGGCGATCAGTTCCAGCCGGCCATTGCGGTCGCGGGCCTGGGCGATGTCGCCGGTGCAGGTCGCGCGGGTCACCAGGTAGTCGGCCGTCTGGCCGTCGCGGTGCGGCGCGACGAACGTGGCACGGTAGCCGCCTTGGCCATCGGGTTGCACCTGGTAGCCGTCGCCGCCGTGGACCTGATGGTCCTGCCAGACGCCGTTGGTCCAGAGCAGCGGCAGCTTCCACCCACTCAGCCCGTCGACGATCAGCGGCAGGTCGCCGTGCCCGCCTTCAAGCCGGAACGCCGCCACATCGTCAGCGGCGCGCACCTGCGGCGGATAGTCGGCGACCTTGGCGCCGGCGCGCACGGTCAGCCGCACCGGCTTGAGCCCGAACCGCCCGCGCTCGCGTTCGGCCTTGAAGCCCGGCGGGCTGGCCTCGCCGTGGGGCATCAGCATGACGTCCGCCTCGAGCCAGTCGCCGGCCTCGATGCGCAGCGTCTCGGCCGGCACGGTCAGCCAAGTGCTGGCGTCCTTGGCGTCGAATGCCGCCGACAGCGCCGGCCGGTCGTAGGTCTTGCCGCCGAGCCGGGCCGAGAAGCGCTGCACGAGCGTCAGCACACCGTACTTGCTGTCGGGCCCTTCGCTGCTCATGAACGGCGCCGCGGCGGCCATCAGCTGGCCGAGGAGGACCATGTCGTCCTTGGCCGGCACGTCGCGGCGTTGGGTCGTGCCGTCGGGTCCGGTCCACAGCAACTGCGCGTTGCGCCCGCGGAAGTGGCTCATGTTCAGCCAGCGGAAGTTCCGCCGCGCGTCGCCCTCGATGACGCACGGCGCCACCCAGTCGTAGCGCAGCCGCACCATGGTGCGCATCTCGTCGCGCTGCGGCACCTCGTAGGCGGTCACCTTGGCCCGGGCCGTGTTGTCGCTGGTGTGGAAGTCCATGGTGAAGCGCGCCAGGCTTGGGGCGATGCTGTCGAACGTGGTGCGCTCGTAGACCAGCTTGCCCCGGGTGGCGTTGTATTGCAGCCAGCCGGGCCAGTGCTGGCAGTCGTGCTGCGGCTGGCCGGCCCAGAACGGACCCGACATGGGCCGGAAGTCGGGGATCTCGAACACGGCGCCCTTGGTGTCCATGGTGTCCATGGACCAGCAGGTGGTCTCCGACGGGCCGGTGGAGCAGTGCCAGTAGATCAGGAAGAAACGGATCGACGACACCTGCTTGAGCGGCCAGATGCCCCAGTTGGCGGTCAGCGGCTGCACGCGGCAGCTCTTGGCCTCGCCGGCGGCCAGCGTCACGGGGAAGTACACATCACCGAAAGCCGAGTCGTCCGGTTCCTCGCGCTCACCCGCGAAGTTCTTGGCCACGAACGGCGAGGTGGGCAGGATGAAGCCGTGGGCATCGGTCAGCGCGGCGGCCTCGAGATTGCCACTGCCCGTTTGCAGCTTGACCACCATGGTGCGCGGCTGGGCATCGTTGCGCAGGCTCAGGCCGGCGTTCATGCGCCGCGTGGGGTTGTGGAAGGCGGGGTCGAAGCCGAACGCGCCGCCGTTGCGGTCCACCTCGGCGCGGTACAGGCCGGCGATGGGATCGTAGCCGAGCCAGTGACCATCGGTGACCTCAACCGCCTGGTCGGCCAGAGGGTGCAGATCGTCGGCCATGACGGAGGCCGCCGGCTTGCCGCCGGTCGGCCGCAGCACCACGAACGCACCGGGCCGCGCGCCGCTCAGCGGCGCCTCGATGCGCCGACCCAGGGTGGTGCCCGCGGGCGCGGTCAGCGCCATGTCGCCGAGCAGACCCAGTAGCGGCCCAGCCGGCGCCACATCGGCGCCCAGGTCGAGCACAAGCGTCTTGGGCGCGGGCCGACCTTCGACCGGATCGAGCCGGAACTCAATGGCCAGTCGCTCCGGCTGCGCGTGAAGCACCAGCTCGCCGCGCGCGGGCTTGGGCCGCGTGCCGTCGGGCGCGCGGCGCAGCAGCACGCTGGCCAGGTCGACCTGGCCGCTCTCGCCCGGCGGGTCGAAGCGCAGCGAGGTGAGGCGCTGGCCCGGCGTGCCGAGGCGGACCTCCACGTCGTGCCAGGCGCCATCGCCGGCCACGCCGAAGGTGACGACGTTCTTGCCGTCGATGCCCTGGCCGTCAACCCCATAGTAGAGGGCCGCGCCCCCGCCGGCATCGCTGCGCAGCCGCAGCACCATGACCACCGGGCCCGGCACGTCGCAGGGCGGCAGACCGATGTAGGGGTCCGGGCCGGTGAGCTT
>JACRKZ010000035.1 GCA_016235455.1 Armatimonadota bacterium
CAGGCTGAGGCAGCTGGGCGAGTACGCCGACCCGCACGCGCTGCCGCGGTACATGGGCCAGGTCAGCGCGCCGCGTTGGTCGGCCTCGCGCAGGCGGCGCAGGTCGTCCCAGGCCTGGGCGATGCGCGGTTGCCGTTCGGTAGGCACGGCGCGGCGCTCCAGGTCCCGCAGCAGGCGCTCGGCGTCGGGGAACTGGCGGCCCTCGACGCAACTGCGCGCAAAAGCGAAGAGCAGCACCTCGCTGGCCTCGCGGCGCTCGGCCTCGCGCTTGAGCCGCTCGCGGACCGAGGCGTCGCGGCCGAGGCGACCGAGCGCCATGGCGGCGTTCCACTTGGATTCCTCGCTGCCCGAACGCAGACTGCGCAGCAGGAGGTCGGCGCTACGGGTGCGGTCGATCTCGGCCAGGGCTTCGGCGGCTTGTTCGCGAACCTCCTCGACTTCAGCGGACTGCACTTGCTCGACCAGCGGCAGCACGGCGTGGCGCGCGCCGAGTTGGCCCAGCGCGTAGGCCGCCTGCTGCTGCTGTACCGCGTCGCCCTGGGTCAGGGTGACCACGATCTGCTGGTCGACTTCGCCCAGCAGCGCCAGAGCGGTCTCGCGCACCGTGGGCTCGGCCTCCTGCAGACTGGCCAGGAGTGTGGGTAGCACGGCTTGATGGTCGAGCCGGCTGATCATCGCACGGAGCGCATCGCGCAGTTCGGGTTGGGGCGAGTAGAGCAGGTCGATGCACAGCACCATCTGCTGGCTGACGGACAGCTCGCTGGCCCGCTGGAACCAGTAGTCGACCTCGAAATTCTCGGCGGCCGCGCTGCGGATGGCCAGCTCCAACTCCTCGGGCGTGAAGCTCAGCCGACGCCGCACCTGGTGGATGAGACCCAGCTTCTCCTTGTCCAGCAGCAGACCGAACCGCTCGAAGTTGTTCAGCTCGCGGTGCAGCAGGTCGTCGACGTCCTTGGCTTCGGTCTCCGCGGCCTTCAGGTACGGCTCCAGCCAGCCAGCCACATACTCGTGGCGCAGCTCCCAGGCGTCTTTCTCGCCCAGGCTCAGGCGGTGCAGGAGCTTCTGCTCCTCGAGCGCCTCGAGCACTTCGCGCACCGTGTCCAGGTCAGTGCCCGTGTCGACCGCGCACTCCTCGGCCGTGAGCACGGCCTTGGTGCGCTGCGCGGTGACGCAGTTGACCAGAATGCTGCGCGCGAGCGTCTGCCGACGGAACCAGAAGCCGCGCAGGCGCTGGTCGAGGATGCCGCCGATCATGCGCCGCGCCGGGCCGATGCGCCGGTAGACCTCGTAGCCGATGCGTGTCTCGTCCTCCTCGACCGCGTTGTGCAGCACGTCGCAGGCGAGTTGCAGTTCGACGGGCAGAATGCCGTCCACGGTGCTCAGGTCGTCGAGCACATGCGTGGTCACCAGTTCGTCGAACCGCAGCCGGAACCGGCCCAGCGAGCGTTGGATGGCGTGGTAGGCCTGGTCGCGCGTCAGCCGCGGCAGGTCCACGACTTCGGTGTAGATGGTCGGCAGCACCGGCTGCAGCTCCACCAGCCGGTGGAAGAACTCGCGCTGAACGACGATGAGCAGATGGATCAGGTCGCCGGGGATCGACAGCAGTTCGGCCACCTGCTGCGCGAAATCGAGTCGGGTCTGCGAGCCGAGGCGCGTGAACAGCTCCTGGGCCTGGTCGAGCACCAGCACCACGGGCCGGTCGTAGGTGTCAGCCAGGATGGTCGCCGCCTCGGCCAGGTTGACTGCTTCACGGCCGGCTGGCAGCAGGACTTTCGCGGCCTCGAACAGCGCGGCGATGGGGTCGTTGAGGCAGCGCGCGTAGACGCCTTCGTACTCGTGCAGCCGCAGCCAGGGGATGACGCCGGCCGCGGCGAGAGAGGTCTTGCCGACGCCCGACTCGCCGGTGAGCACGGTCAATGGGGAGACCAGGCAGCGCCCGCTGAGGCGCACGACATCGTCGTCGCGCGCGGGCAGCAGGTGGCCCTCCTCCTCGGTGTAGGGATCGAGGAACTTGAACGGGCGCGGCGGCCGTCGGCGTGTGCCGGCGCGTGTCTTCATCATCTCCTGGGCGGCCAGCATGTCGGCCGACGGGCGCGCATGGAGGTCGTGCGCCTCCACTTCGCGGAAGGGCATGCCGCAGGCCAGCAGGATGTTGCGGACGGCCTTGAGCGCTTCGTCGCACCACGGCAGGAACACCGCCTCCGCCGCACGGCGCTGGGCACGCTCGGTGCTGGTCAGATCGATGCGCATGACGCCCTCGCGGGGGTCGATGAGCCCCACGGAGACGCCGTACTCATTCGGCCAGCGTTCGACCTTGTCCGGCTCCAGCTCGGCCTTGGGTGGCAGCGGGCAGTCGGTGTGTTCGGGGTCGAGCCGCTCGGCCACGTGCAGCACCGCGACCACGCGGTGCAGGTCGACCGCGCAGCCGCCCAGGTAGGCCCAGCGTGGCGCGCGTGGCAGGCGGGTGATGTCGTTGGCTACCTCGCACACTCTGCGCAGCGTGGCGGCGAAGGTCTGGTCGAGCGACCAGTGGTCGGGCTCGCGGATCAGCCATTGGCGCGCGAACTGCCCCTCGGCGCTGAGATCGTGCGCGGCGCAGGCGCAGAGCAGCAAGCGGATCTCGGCCGGCGCCAGTGTGCCCAGCACGCGTTCGGGGATCATCCGCGCGGCGCAGGTCTCCGCCGTGCGCCAGTGGTCCTCGCCGTGGGCGGCGGTCAGGCGGCCTTCGGCCAGGGCCACGCGCAGCCGGTCGCGGAAGGCCAGCCACGCGTCGTAGTCCGCTTCTGATCGTGCCAGAAGCGAGCCGGCCAACATGCCCGGCTGTTCCATGCCACTGCTCCCAGGCTAGTCGCTCGCCGGGGCCAGGAGGGCATCCAACCGGCTGAGCGCCGTTTCATCCAAGCCGCCGCGCAGCGCCGCCTCGCGGTCGGCGGACAGTTGCGGCCAGTGTGCCAGCCAGAGCGCGGGCCGAGGGTCGCCGCCCAAGGCCAGGGCTTGCCGGGCCGCGGCGAGCGCCACGCCGGCATCGCTGGCCGTGACCATGGTCTCCAGCAGCAGCGGCAGGTCATCGGGCCCGAACTCGGCGTGGACGTTGAAGGCCACCCACTGATAGGGCTGCTCGCCCACCGAGGCCATGCGCGTGAACCGCAGCAGGTCCCCGTCGTCCAGGGCACGGTCTTGCCCCGAGCGCAGGCTGGCCAACTCAAAGTAGCACCCGGCGCCGTGCAGGTCTACCAACATACCGACAATCGCGTCGCGGTCATCGATGAACAGCGGCCCGTCGAGTCGGCCGCAGACATAACCGGTCTCCGGCGCGCCGGCAGTCTCCACGCCCATGGCCATGCCGCGGCGCAGCAGCAGCCGCACGTAGCGGTTGGGCGCGAAGTCGGCCTTCTCCGCGAAGATGCGCTGGGGCAGCAGAATGCCGAAGCCTTGCAGTTTGGCGCGCTGCTGGCCATCCGGGCCAGCCTGGACGGATACGACAAAGCCTTCGTGCCAGGAGATGTCGACCGCGCGCAGTGCCTCGCGGGCCACGGCGGCGCAGGCGGCGGCCTCGGGGTCGCCTGTGCCTTCGGCGGCGACCAGGGCGGTGATCAGGTCGTTCACCGCCGGCCGGTCCTCGGGCGCTCGGCGCCAGGTCACAAACGCCGCGGCGAATTCCGACCAGGGCGCGCCCAGCTCGACGAACCAAGCCACCAACCGGCGGCGGGCCGCCTCGTCCAGGCTGGTGTCGTTGAGCCGGCGCGTGAGCGCGGCGGACAGGCCCGGCAGTTCGCCCGGTTCGAACTGGTCGAGCATCTGGCACAGCTCGGCGGCGCTGGCCTGCTCGATGCGATGGTGCACGCCGGCGAACAGATTGGCGCCGATGCCGGCCAGTTCCACACGCAGTTCGTCGCGCGTGCGCAGCGACTCGACCAGCCGCAGCGCGGTGTTCATCTGCTGCTCGTCTGGCGCGGCGCTCGGCGCGGTGCGCTCCGCGGCGCGCGACAGCCAGTGCGTCACCTCGGTGCGGGCGTCGGCGTCGGCCAGCAGCGCCTCCAACTGGCCCTGGTTCTGCAGGTGCCAGAGGCAGGCCCAGCCCGAGCGCTCCGGCAGGTCCTCGTCGCGCAACATGCGCAGCACGTCGTCCGGGCTCAGTCCGGTGGTCACCGGCTCCATGAGTCGCTGCACGACCTCAGCGTCGATGGCCTTGCCCCGAATCTCCTGCAGCAGCGGCAGCAGCGACACGAGCACCTCGGCGGGCACCGGCTCCTCGCCGTCAAGCAGCGATTCCACCCAACTCGTGAAGGTCTCGGCATTGCCCGGCGCGGCCAGCGCGTTGGCCAGATCGGGATGGCCGCTCAGCGTGGGTACCAGCAGGCGCGTGAAGCCAGGCGACAGGCGGTCGCGCAGATGGTGGAGCTGATTGGCCAGGCTCTCGGCATCCAGGCTGGCCAGCAGCCGCGCCAGGCAACGGCGCAGCGGCGCGTGAAGCAGTTCGCGGCTCCACAGGTCGTCCATGGTGGCGATGGCCGTGGTCATCACGTAGCCATAGCCCGAACGGCGCTGCTCCACATGCCGCACCACGCGCTGCAGCCAGGGCTCGGCCTCGGCGTCGCTGTCTTCTGACGAGAGCAGATTGTGGCAGGCAGGCACCGCCGCCAGGTTGCGCAGCAGGCTCAATCCGAACGGCAGCAGGTACTGCGTCCAGCGCACCGGGAAGCCTTCGGCCAGCAGCAGCTTGAGGCAGGCCACGGCGCCGGTCGATGTCTCCTGGTCCTCTTCGTCGACCGCGCGCACCAGCGCGTCGGCCATCTGAGACAGGTAGATCTGCACCTCGTCGTCGAAGTAGACCTGCCGGATGCGGTCGACCAGTTCGCGGCGCGTGTCGGGCGATAGGCGCCGGTCGAACACGCGCGACACCAGCGCCGAGAGCGTGGCCCGCATGTTGCGTTCGGCCAACAGCCCGGCGGCGTGCGACGCTTCCTCGTCGAGGTCGGTCTTGTAGAGGATGCCCAGCAGGCGGCGGTTCTCCTCTTCGTCGTCACCCTCGCGGCGTTCGGTGCGTTGGGCCACGGGTTCGGGCGTCCAGTTGTCCGGCCGGGCCACGGCGGCGCGGAAGCCGCGCTCATCCTCGATGAGGAAGTTCAGCTCGATCTCGTCGCCCACGCGCAGGCTCTCCGAGCGCAGGTGCGGCACGAAGTCGGCGCGGCGGAACTTGACGCGGAAGCCATCGTCCGTGAGCGCCACGCCGCCGTCGTCGTCGAGCAGCTCAATGCGCGCGTCGTAGCGGTCGACCTCGTCCAGCGCCGCCAGGGAGATGTCTTCGGCCGTCAGCCCTTCGCGGTTCTGGCCGACCTGGAAGCGCACCGCGCAGCCCGGCGCCGGCGAGGCCGAGGTGCGGAAATGTGACAAGTGGAAGAACACATCCGACCCGTCCGAGCGGGTGATGAACCCGTACCCCTTGCGCGGATTGTAGAACTTGATGATCCCTAGCTCACGCCCATCACCGTCCATGACACCACTCTCCCGCCGAGCAATCAAGCCCAATGAGGTTACTCTTCGCCAGCTTCAGGGGCAATCCTTCCGTTGTCTGAGCGATCTGGGCAGGCTGGGTGCGGTGGTGGAGTTGGGGGGCTGGGGCCGGCGGTCGGCGCAGTCCGGCGCGTCCGACAATCCGCCCCAACGCGAGCGCGGCTGCCGATCGTGCCCGCCGATCGTTGCCGCGCAAGGGCTTACAATGACCGCACACGGAGCGACCAATGGCCAGGGCTGACGGGACCGAAGTGGTGCGACTGGCGGTAGGCGGCATGAAGTGCGCCGGCTGCTCCGCCGCGCTGGAACAGGCACTGAGTGGCGCGGCCGGTGTCGAGCGCGCGGCGGTCAGCTTCGGCAACAGCTCGGCGGAGGTGACCTTCGACCCCGAGCGCATCGACCTCGATGGCCTGCTGGTGGTGGTGCGCGACACGGGCTTCCAGGCCACGCTGGCCGGCGACCAGGCCGATGCGGAGCAGGAAGCGGCGCACGGGCGAGAGATGGCGGCGCTGCGTCTACGGCTGGCCGTGGCCGTGCCCGTCTCGCTCGTGCTCATGGCCGGCATGTGGCTGGGTCCGCTGGGGCTGGCCGCGCAGGCGGCTCTGGCCCTGCCGGTGTGGGCCTGGGCCGGCTGGCCCTACCACCGCGGCGCTGTGTTGGCCGCGCGCCGGCGTCGGGCCGACATGAACAGCCTCATCTCGCTGGGCTCGAGCGTGGCTTACCTGGCCAGCTTGGGCATGTGGGCGCGCGGCGCCCACCACACCCATCTGTACTTCGACACGAGCGCGATGATCGTCGCCTTCATCCTCATCGGTCGTTACCTGGAATCTCACGCGCGCTACCGCACCCGCGCCGAGTTGCGCGCTCTGCTGGCGCTGCGGCCGCACGAGGCCCGGGTCTGGCGCGACGACCAGTGGCTCATGCTGCCCGTGGAGCAGGTGCTCATGGGCGACCTGCTGGAGGTGCGGCCCGGCGAGTCGGTGCCGGCCGATGGCGTGGTGACCGAGGGGCAGGGCGATGTCGACGAAAGCCCGGTGACGGGCGAGAGCGTGCCGGTGCTCAGGCAGGCGGGCGACACGGTGGTGGGCGGCACGCTCAACCTGACCGGCCGGCTGCATGTGCGGGCCGAGGCCGTGGGCGCGGCCACCATGCTCGGTCGCATCATCGCTATCGTGCGCGCGGCTCAAGGCAGCAAGGCCCCCATCCAGCGTGTGGCCGACCGCGTCGCGGCGGTGTTCGTACCGGTCATCGTGGCCGTCGCCGGCCTGACCTTCCTAGGCTGGCTGGGCTCCGGCATCGAGCCGGCACTGACCCGCGCCGTGGCCGTGCTGGTCATCGCCTGTCCGTGCGCCGTGGGTCTGGCCACGCCGACCGCCATCATGGTGGGCACCGGGCGGGGCGCGCGGCTGGGTCTGCTGATCAAGGGCGGCAGTGTGCTGGAAGCCGCCGCCAGCGCCACGCGCGTCGTCTTCGACAAGACCGGCACGCTGACCGCGGGCCGGCCCGAGGTGGTGGCGCGACTGGCCTTCGACGGCGATGCCGAAGCTCTGCTGCGGCTGGCCGCGGCGGTGGAGCAGGCCAGCGAGCATCCCTTCGGCCAGGCCATTCTGCGGGCCGCACAAGGGCTTAATGTGCTCAGCGCGACGGACTTCGCCGCGTTGCCGGGCCGCGGCGCCCGCGCCGTTGTGGACGGTCGGCTGATTGAGGTCGGCCGACCCGAGGATCTGCTGGGCGACCTCACCTTGCCCGCCGACTGGGCGGAGCAGGGCTGGTCGCCGCTGGCCGTGCGCGTGGACGGCGTCACGCTGGGCGCGCTGGCCCTGGCCGATGTGCCGCGAGCGGAGGCGGCCGCGGTGCTGCGCAGCCTGGCTGGCATGGGTTTGAAGACGGCCATGCTCACCGGGGACGACGGTGCGGTGGCCCGTGCCGTGGCGGCTGGCCTGGCCATCGACGAGGTCGCCGCGCGGCTGCAGCCGGAGCAGAAGGGCGAGCGGCTGACCGCCTGGCGCGCGGCGGGCGAGCGCGTGGTGATGGTCGGCGACGGCATCAACGACGCACCGGCCCTGGCCCTGGCCGATGTGGGCATCGCCATGAGCGGCGGCACCGAGGTGGCGCTGGAAGCGGGCGATATCGCGCTCACTCAGCCCGACCTGCGGGGCGTGGTGTCGGCGCTGGCGCTCAGTCGGGCGGTCATGGCGACCATCCGCGCCAACCTGTTCTGGGCCTTTGGCTACAACGTGGTCATGGTGCCTCTGGCCATGGGCCTGGTGCCCGGCTGGCAGATCGGCCCAATGTGGGCGGCGGCGGCCATGGCGGCCAGCTCGGTGACGGTGGTCGGCAACAGCCTGCGTCTGCGCGGCTGGCGGCCAGGCTAGTCGAGCGGCACGGCGTCGAGCACCGTGGCGGTCAGCGCCGCATCGCCGCCGGCGGGCAGCAGCACGCCCACCACCACCATGGCGCCGGTGCCCGTCTCGGCGACGGCCAGCCGGCCGTGCAATGTGCCGGAGCGATCCTCGGGCTCGACCGCATCCACGTCCAGCCAGCGTCCGCGCCGTGCGCCGTCACGCGACCAGTCGCCGGCGGCTTTGGCCTGCCGAGGCCAACGCAGGAACGAGGCGCGTAGGCGGGCCAGCATCGCGCCCGCGACATCGGCGCCCTGCCGAGTCCGCAGGCGCGCCACTTCGGCGGGCGTGTAGCGGCAGTAGACCACCAAGGGCGCCGTGGCGCCGTCGGGCGCATAGACCTGCACCAGGTCGCGTTCGGGCGCCACCTGCGGCCGGGGTTCATAGCGCACCCAGCCGGCCGGCAGCCATTTGGGCGCCGATGCGGCGCGCGGCAAGGGGCCGATCTCGATCGGCGGCTCGGGTTGGGCACAGCCGCCCAACAGGCCCGCGACAACCAGCAGCAGCAGGCTAGGGCGCACGGCGCGAGCCTGTGGTGGGCACGTTGACCTTGCCAGGCGGCAATGGTGTTTCCAGGCCGGCGTCCTTGACTCCGGTGACCGCGACGGTCTCCAGCACGGCCTTGGCCTCATCCAAGCCGGCCTCGTCGGGGGCCACGGCGGTGAACACGTAGAAGCTGCCGCCCCGCGCCTCGCCCAGGTAGATATCCACGAAGGTCTGCGCCGACTGGCCGTCGGGCTTGGGGTCGGAGGCCTGGTAGCGCAGCACCTTGCCGCGCGCCAGCGAGACCGATGACCAGGCCTTCTCGGAAACGAGCCGACCGCTCGGCTCGGTGCCCTTCCCGGCGGCCGGGGAACCCATCACCTGGTCGCGCATGCGGTTGGCGACTTCGTCGAACGGCTCCTTGCCCTCCTGCATCGAGCGCTTCTTGAGCGCCTCATAGGCCCGCGCGGCGACGCCCACGAAGAGCACCGCCGGCAGTTCGGCATCGGCCTTGTGCAGCAGTTTGGCGCCGGGTCCGGCAGTCGATGGCGCGACGCCTTCAGCCCAAGTCGAGGGCAGGTCGAGCTTGACGCCCATCTCCTCGAACCGCTTGGGCGCGGTGAGCACCTGGTCCTTAGGGGTTTCGGCGACGATCAGCGGCGGCACCTCGGCCGGCATCACCGGCTTGGCGCTACCGGCGCGGTCGGCGCGCCGGCAGGCGCTTGTGAGCATCGCGGCCACCAGGGCCAACACCAGACCGCTTATCAACCTCACGCGCACCATTCGTCTCCACATCGACGGTGCCCAGTATACGCCAGGAGTTACACCCGACGCGCCTGCCAACGTCCGCGCGCGAACAACCACGACATCATCGCTGCCTCGATGAGCACCGTGGCGCCGATGCTCAGCCACACGCCCCTTGGCCCCAGGCCCAGCCGCTGGGCCAGCGCGAAGGCCAGCGGGATGCGCAGCAACGTGCAGACCAGCGAGACCGTGGGCGCGACGGTATCGCCCGCGCCGACCATGGCCGAGTTGAGCACCACGCGCAGGCCGCCGGGCACCTGCACCCAGGCCGCCATGTGCAGGTAGTCGGAGCCGGCCGCGATGACGCCGGCCTGCGGGTTGGCCATGAACAGCGCCAGCAGGTGCGGTGCGTTGAGCCCATAGCCCAGCGCCACGAAGCCCAGCGCGAGCGAGAGTTGACCTACCGCGGCCCACGCCGCCTGGCGCGCCTGCTCGGGCCGGCCAGCGCCCAGATTCTGGCCGACCAGCGTCGCCGCCGCCATGCCGAACCCGACGCACAGGAAGTGCGCCAAACCCTCGATGGTGTGGCCCAGACCAAGCGCGGCCACCGGCGCATCGCCGAACGGCGCGAGGATGCGCACCAGGAACACGTAGACCGAACTGAACAGCAGTCCCGCGGCGGCCACCGGCAGCCCCAGCCGCAGGAAGGGCAGGCACTCGCGCGGGTGGAACTCGACGCTCAGCCGGTCGGCCATCTTGCGCCGGTGCAGCAGGCCCAACACCAGCGTATGGGTGACGACGACCATGGCCGTGACCAGCGCCGAGCCCTTGACACCCATGGCCGGGATCGGCCCCCAGCCGAGGATGAACGGCGGGTCGAGCAGGCTGTTGATGACCAGGCCGATACAGAACACCTTGAGCGGCGTGCTCGGATCGCCTTCGGCGTTGTAGATGGTGATCATCGCCGCGGCGACAAAGTTGACGGGCAGTACCGCGAAGGTGATGGTCAGAAACTCGCTGGCGGCCTTGGCCACGGGCGGCGAGAGATGCTGCCAGGCGAAGACGTGCGGCATGAGCAGCAGCCCAGCGACGGCCACGCCGGTGCCAATGCTGAGCGCCAACGCCATGCCGTGCCGGATGGCCACGGCCTGCTCATGCGTGTCGCCCGCGCCCACGGCGCGCGCCACCTTGGCCTGCAGCCCGGCGGTGAACAGCTGGCTGAGCGCGAAGGTCGACCAGATGAGGAAGTTGCTGGCGCTGACGGCGGCCAGCCCGACCTGCGGGTCGGTCAGCCGGCCCACCCAGTACTGGTCGACGATGAAGTTGGCGAAGCGCACCAGATGCGTGGCGAAGGCCGGCAGCGCCAGCGCCCAGACGGCGCGTCGCAGCGGCATAGAGAGGTAATCTGGGCTGACCCGCGAGCGCTCCATCGGTCCATCCGGCCTGCCATTATGCGCGGCGGGTAGCGGTTTGGGCAACTGGCATCCGTGGCGAAGCGCCGGCCACGGCGCCCGGACCCATGGCGCGCCGCACCATCGGACGCACAACCTGTCCGGCGCCCGCATTGACTCAACGCCCGATGCCAGAGAGAATGCGCTCTGGAGGCGGGCATGTCCAAGCGGCGTCTGTGGGTTGTCGCCGGTCTGGCCGTACTTGTCGGTCTGGCCGCGTGGCGGCTTGTCCCCCGGCCCGCGGCGCCGACCGCCGCACCGGCTGGCACCAGGGCGACCGCCAATCGCGTGGCGACGCTCAGTCCCGCGCTCAGCGAGATCGCCTTTGCCATCGGCGCCGGCACCAAGGTGTGCGGGGTGGCCGACTTCACCATCTACCCGCCCGAGGCCGACAAGCTGCCCCGTCTGGGCGCTTTCATCAACCCCAACCTCGAGCTGTTGGCCTCGCTCAAGCCCGATCTGGTCGTGGTGCAGGGCCAGCACGACAAGGTGCGTGACTACTGTCGCGACCATGGCCAGGCCTTTGCCGCCTATCCGCTGGACAAGGTGGAGGATGTCTTCACCATCGGCGCCGATCTGGGCCGCCGGCTGGGCTGTGCCGCTTCGGCCGAGCGCGCGGTGGCGAGCTGGCGCGCCGAGCTGGCGGCGGTGCGCGAGGCGGTCAAGGGCGAGCCGCCGGTCAAGACCTACCTGTCCATCGGTCGGCCCGAAGGTCGGCTGAGCGCGCTCACCACCTGCAACCAGAAGACCTTCCTGAGTGAACTGCTGGCCGTGGCCGGCGGCCAGAACGTCTTCGCCGACGCGATCGAGCAGTACCCGCAGCCGTCGCTGGAGTCGCTGGTGCAGCGGGCGCCCGAGGTGATCCTCGATCTGCAGCCGGGCAGCGGCATGGGCGGATCCGCCAAACAGGCCTCCCGGGCCGACTGGCAGGCGGTGAGTTCAGTGCCCGCGGTGCGCAACGACCGCATCGTTGTACTGTCCGAAGACTACCTGCTCATTCCAGGGCCGCGCCTGACGCAGACCGCGAGGTTGTTGGCACGGGCTTTGCACCCTAAGTTATCGGCTCAACTGGCCGATCCTGTGGGAAGGTGACCGTTCGCGGTTGTCCAACGAGTGTAGGGAGGGAACCAAGCCGGTGACGAGTTGGCACACCAGGCCGCAACGGCCGCGCCGCAGCAGTCTGCTGATGGTGCTGTTGGCGTTCGTCACCGCCCTGGCGGCCCAGCCGCAGGTGCCGCCGATCATCCCTGACCTGCCCACGCGGCCCGCGGAGCAGGCGCAGCCGCCCGAAGCCGTGCAGCCGCCGGCGGCCGTCGAGAACGACCTGCAGGCCGACAGCCGCACGCAGCCGGTGGAGTTCGGCGACACGCTCGACGTCACCGTGCCGCGCTATCCCGAGTTCACCAAGGCCTACGCCGTGGGCCGTGACGGTGCTATCGTCGTGGACATTGTCGGTCCGCTGCCCGTGCGCGGGCTCACCGCGCCGCAGGTGGAGCGGCTGCTCACCGAGCGCCTGTCGCAATGGCTGCGGCAGCCCCAAGGCATCAGCGCCCGCATCGCCTCGCGCCGCATGAGCGTGCGCGTGCTGGGCCATGTCGAGGAGCCCGGCGCCAAGGTGCTGCCCAAGGGCGCCAGCGTGCAGGAAGCCATCGCCGCGGCGCGCGGGCTGGCGGTGGGCGCGGTCATGACGCGTATCGTCATTCGCCGGCAGCGCGACGGCTGGGTCGAGGAGCTGCCGTGCGACCTCAAGGCTTTCCTGGAGGGTCGCGGGCGCCTGCCCGAGCTGGCCCCGGGCGACGAGGTCTTTGTGCCCAAGATGGCCATCGACGGTGCGTTCGCGCGGCCGGTGACCACCGACGACATCGCCGCGGCCATGCCGGCGCCGAAGGTTCTGGTGCTCGGTGCGGTACGCACACCCGGCGAGCTCGTGCTACACGAGGGGGTCAGCCTGCCCGCCGCGCTGGCGCAGGCTGGCGGCGCACTGGAGACGGCCGACCTGGCGCGGGTGCGGCGCATCCCGGCGGGCCAGGGCGCGCCCGAACCGTTTGATCTGGCCGCCTGGCTGACCCAAGGCGGGCGCGCTCCGCTGCTGCGGGCCGGTGACGTGGTGGTCGTGCCCAGTCGTGAAACTATCGGGCCGGTGGTACGGGTGTCCGGTGCGGTGGCCAAGCCCGGCCCGGTACAGTTGATGCCTGGCAGCGATGTGCAGGCAGCCCTGGCCGCGGCGGGCGGTGCCTTGCCGGCGGCCGACCTGATGCGGGTGCAACTGCATCATCGCGACGGGCAGCAGATAGTTCGCGACATCATCGACCTCGACCGCATACTGCGCGAGGGCAATCCGGCGGCGTTGGTCGCCGTGCGCGACGGTGACACGGTCTTTGTGCCGCGCGCCGCGGGCGTGGGCGCCGGTGGCGTCGCCACGGTGCATGTGTTCGGCGCGGTGCAGCGGCCGGGCGCCTATCCGCTGAGCGACACGCGCTCGGTGCTGGCGGCGTTGGCCATGGCCGGCGGACCGCTGCCCACGGCCGATGCGGAGCGCGTGGCCATCACGCGCGCCCCCGGCGTCGCGGGCGAACGGTTGCTGAGCTTCGACCTGCGCGCCTACCAGTCTGGACGTAGCGAGACCATGCCGCAACTGGGCGACGGCGACGTCGTCGAGGTACCCAGCTTCGAGGTCACGGTGACCGGCGAAGTGGTGCGGCCGGGCACTTGGCCGCTGCGCCCAGGCACCAACCTGGTCGAGGCGTTGGCCGCCGCCGGTGGTCCGAGCCCGACCGCCGACCTGGGTCGCGTCATCGTGGTGCGGCGTGTCGCCGCCGGGCAGCCGGCCAAGCGCGAGGCTGTGAACCTGCGATTGTACCTGAGCCAAGGCGACGGCCAGGCGGCCGCTCCGGCCGCGGTGCCAACGCTGGGCGCGGGCGATCTGATCAGTGTCGAAGCCATGCCGGCCGACTCCCGCGCCGTGCTGGTGCTGGGCGCCGTGCAGCGGCCGGGCGCCATCTCCGTGGCCGACGACGGCATCACGTTGGTTTCGGCGTTGGCCCAGGCCGGCGGACTGCTGCCCACGGCCGACCGCGCCGCGGTGCGCGTGTTGCGCGTGGACCAGGGCCGCAACGAGTTGATTGCGCTGGCGCCGGTCCTGGCCGGCACGGCGACCATGCCGCGGGTCAGCCACGGCGATGTGGTCAATGTCGAGGAGACCGGCCGCGCGGGCAGTGGCGTCCTGGTGCTGGGCTCGGTCACCAAGCAAGGCTGGGTGTCACTCGGACCGGGCGTGCAGACCGTGTGGGACGTCATCGGCGCGGCCGGCGGCATCGCGCCAAACGCCAAGATCAGCAGCGTGCGCTGGGTCCACGTCGGTGGCAAGGCCGAGACTGTCGACCTGACCCGCTACATGCGCGGGCAGGCGGCGCCGGTGATGGCCGAGGGCGATGTGCTGGTCGTCGGCTACAACGCGCAGACGCGCTCGGTGTGGGAACGCATCCTGGAACTCATCCCCATGGTGACCTGGTTCGTGAACTAGTCGGAGGTCCAATCGTGACCGGGAGTGCGCAGACCATGTCGACTGAACCGGGCTTTGATCTGGCGGTCTATGCGCGCGTGCTGCGTCGGCGGTTCCCGCTGTTCGCGGTGCCGGTGGTGCTGCTGACCTTGCTGGTCGGCGGCGGCAGCTTCATGCTGCCCGATATCTACCGCGCCACGGCCACGGTCATCGTGCGGTCCGAGGGCGAGGCCACCAAGGGCCTGGCCGTGGCCACCGAGATCACCAAGCAGCTGGGTGGCGTGGTGCAGGCGTTGCGGCAGCCGGCGGAGCAGAAGCGGGCCTTCGAGACGGTCAAGAAGGACCGGCCCAGCCTCAGCCTCAACAGCGCCATCGAGGACTTCGAGAAGGGCCTGCTCATCGAGAGCAAAGAGGATGGGCAGGACCTGATCGTCACCATCTCCTTCACCAGCACCCCGCAATCCTACTGTCTGTCGGTCGTCAATGCCTTCGCCGCCGAGTTCAAGCGCTTGGGCGAGCAGTTGGTGGCCAACTCGCTCGACGTGTCGGTGGACTTCGTCTCATCACAACTGGCGACGCAGAAGCAGCGCATGGCCGACCTGGAGCAGCGGCGGCGCACAGTCGAGGGCCGGCTGGCCAGCGACCTGGGCGACCTGGCGGCGCGCATCGACGATCCCGATCTGCCCAAAGCCGTGAGCGACCGGCTGCGCGAGGACCAGGCCAACGTCGATCGGCTGGCCGCTCAGGTCGCCGCGCTGGAGACCCAGACCGCGCGGCTGCGGCAGGAGATCGCCACCACGTCGCCGACCTCGTCGGCCGTCGACCCGCCGGAAGGCTCGTCCGAAGCGAGGCTCGATGCGGCCATCGGCGAAGCCCGCAGCCGCCGCGCGGCACTGCTGGCGCGCTACACCGAGCAGCATCCGCAGGTGGCCGCCATCGACCGCGAACTGGTGGATCTGGAGCGCCGGCGCGCCGAGGCGCGTGCCGAAGCGCTGCGCCGCGGTCAACGGGCGCCCTCCAATCCGGCCTACGAACAGCTTCGCCGCGACCTGGTGCCGGTCGAGGGCCAGCTCGTCGCCGCGCGTACCGAGCGGAGCCGAGTTGAGGGCCGCGTGGCGCGGCTGTCGCGCATTGCCTCGGAGCTGCCGACGCTCGAGAAGGAGCTGTCCGGCCTCAAGACCGAGCAGGCCGCTGTCAAGGCGACGTATGCGCAACTGCTCGAGCGCAAGCAGAACCTCGACGTGAACCAGAGCTTTGAGGAGAGCCGCGACAGCGGACGGTTCGAAGTGCGGCCCGCGGGCACGGTGCCGCCGCCGCCCAAGGTGGCCCCCGCGCGACCGACCTATCTCGCCGCCGGGCTGCTGGTCGGGCTGGCCATGGGTCTGGGCTTCGTGCTGCTGGCCGAATGGGGCGAGCGCTCTCAGCGCGTCTGACGGAGTCTGCCATGGGCCGCGACCAGCGCCTGATCGCCTGCGCCGCCGGCTCCGCGGCGGTGGTCGGCACGGCGTTGTTCTGGCTGATCGGCCACGGTCTGTCGCCGGAGCTGCTCATCGCGGCCGTGTTGGGCCTGGTGGTGGTGGTCGCGGCGCTCGTCGAGCCGTTCTGGGCGCTGCTCCTGCTGCTGGTGGTGGTCTACCTGCGGCCCGCCGACCGCCTGCCGGCGCTGGCGCCGTTCCGGCTGCAGTTGCTGATGATGGGCATCACCGCGTTGTTTCTGATCATCCAGCAGTCGCTCGCCGATCGACCGCCCCGCCTGCGCCATCCCGCCAACGGCTGGGTGCTGGCCTTCCTGGCTGCGGGCCTGTGGGCCACGCTGCCGTCGCAGGGCCTGGCCTACACGGTCAAGGTGCTCAGTGAAGGCATCGGCAGCTCCATGCTGCTCTACTTCCTGGTGAGCAATCTGGCCCAGACCGGCCCGCGCTTGCGCGCGGTGGTGTGGACCCTCGGCGTGATGGGCGCGGTGAACGTGGTGCTGGCCGTGCTCTCACTACGCGCCGGCGGCAACCAGTACGCCGGCCGCCTGGCCGGTGTCGGCCTGCTCAACGACCCCAACGATCTGGCGCTGAGCCTGGTCATGATCGTGCCGCTGCTGCTGGGGCTGTGGCAGGGCTCGCGTGGCCCGGCGCGGTTGGGTGCCGGCGGTCTGGCCGCGGTGCTGGTGGCGGGCATTCTGGGCACGCGGTCGCGCGGAGGTTTGCTGGCGCTGCTTGCGGTGCTGTTCCTCACGGGCTACCGGCGGATCCGTTCGCCGCGCTGGCGCGTGGTGTACGTCGTCCTGGCGCTGGCGCTGGCGCTGGGCACGGTGCATCGCGTCTTCGCCGCGCGCGGCTACGGTCTGACCAGCATGGGGCGCGACATCAGTGTGCAGGGGCGGTTGACGGCGTGGAAGGGCGGCCTGCGCATGATGGCCGACCATCCGCTGCGCGGCGTCGGCCTGTATCAGTTCCCCACCGCGTTCCTGGCCTACCGGCCTAAGGACTTCGAGTTCGTTACGCTGACCGCGCACAACAGCCTGATCCTGGTGGCTGGCGAGCTGGCCTGGCCCGGTCTGTTGACGTTCCTGCCGCTGCTGGGCACGCTGCTCGTGGCGGCGGCGCGGGCCCGACGGCAGGCGCCGGAGCGCGATGAGCCCGAGCTGCGGCAGTCGGTGGAGTTGTGTCTGGCCGGCTGGATGGTGGCGGCGATGTTCCTGTCGCAGAGCTACCATGTCTGGCTGTATATCGGGGCCGGCCTGGTGGTGGCTGCCGATCGCGGCAGGGAGACAGCGCGATGAGGCGGTTCCGGCTGGTGGTGGCGGTCATTCTGGCGCTGGCGACGGTGGCGCTGCTACGCTACGCGAGCCACGACACGCCGCGCGCGCGGGCGCGCCAGACCAGCGTGTGGGCAGTGTCGGACCTGGTCACCGTGCGGCCCGACGACGCGCCGACCGCGAGCAACGCGGTGTGGGACGGCAAGTCGGTGCGGCTGCAGGCGGCCCGCAACGAGGTGGTGGCGTGGCAGGTGGCGCTGCGCCCGGCCAGTCCGGTCGCCGCCGGGCAAGTGACCTTGCCGGTGCTGACCAGCGACAAGGCCAGGCTGCCCGCCGAAGCCGTGACGGCCTTCACAGAGCACCTGCTGACGGTCAAGGTGCCCAGTCAGGAGTCGGAGAGCAAACCTGCGTTGGGCCAGATGGGTGTCGGCGAGTTCGCCAACCAGCTTCTGCCGCTCATACCGGGCGACGCCAAGCACGGCACGTTCCAGGCCGCCGCGGGCCGTGCTGCCGCGCTATGGTTCGAGGTGGTCGTGCCGACCGACGTGGCGCCGGGCCTGTATCGCGGCACGCTGGCCCTGACGCTGATGCCCGGCCAGAAGGTCGACGTGCCGGTGGAATTGCGCGTGCTGGCACTGACACTGCCGCGCGAGACGCATCTGCGCAACTGGTTCTACTACGGACCGGAGCAGCTGGAGGGCTTCTACGGCGCCGGCGGCAAGGCCGTCGAGTCAAGCTTCCGCCGCCTGGCCCACGACCATCGCATCAACCTGGCCCCTGAGCTGTACCCACCGTCTGACGCCGCGCGGCGCGCCGCCTGGTGGTCGGAGCAGCATCCTTGGATCGACGGCACGGCCTACGAAGCTGGCCCGTGCGCCGGGGTGGCGCAGCCGGTGGTGCCCATCGGTCTGCCCGACCGCGAGCAGGCCACGGTCGAAGCCGTCGCGCGCGCTGCGGTGGCCGCGGCTGGCGAGCATGGCCTGGGCGACCGACTGCTGCTGTATGGCTACGACGAGCCGAACGACCGCGAAGCCTACGACGCGGTGCGCCGCATCGGCCGCTGGGTCGACGACACCGTGGGTGATCGGCTGCCGCTGATGGTCACGGAGTCTATCGCGCCGCAGGACCCGGCCTGGGGCAGCCTCGAGCCGGCGGTGGACATCTTCTGCTCGGCCCAGTCGAGTTCGTCGGACATGCGCCGCTGGCACGAGCGCGGCGGCAAGGTGTGGGTCTACAACGGCGGCCTGGCCGGCCCGGGCCTCATCGACTGCCCGCTGACCGGCGTGGCGGCTTGGGGGCCGTGCGCCTGGCGGTTCGATCTCGATGGCTGGTTCCAGTGGGACACGCTCTACTGGCGCCAGAAGCACGTTGGCGCGGAACACCTGACCGACCTCTACGTCGAACCACTGACGTTCGACGAGACGCTCAAACGGCGCGCCGACGGCAGCCTGTATCCGGCCCGCGATGCGCTGCGGCTCAACGGCGACGGCGTCTGGTTCTACCCCGGCGAGCCGGTGGGCCTGGCTGGCCCGGTGGCCACGCTGCGCGCCAAGGCCTTCCGGCGGGGCGCGCAGGACTACGAATACCTGTGGCTCCTGGCTCAGAAGGGCCAGCGCACGCGCGCCGGCGAGTTGGCCAGGCGCCTGTCCACGGGCCGCTTCAGTTACGAGACCGACGCCGATGCGTGGTCGCAGGTACGCGCCGAGGCGGCGCGCCTGTTGGTCGGAGAGTGACGATGACGAGATGGACGATGGTTGTGCTGCTGGCCGGTTGCCTGGCTAGGGGCCAGGAGGTCCAGCCGATCAGCGTGGGCCAGTCCATCTGGCGTCAGCAGCTCACCCAGCGCGAGATCGAGCGGCCCGACGGCACCAAAGGCCAGGTCCGCGCCGACGCCTACGGCTTCCGGCTGAAGACGGCCACGCAGGTGCGCGTGGTGCTGCGCAGCCACGGCACGCTGGTGGCGGTGATCAGCGATCCCGCTCACCTGGACGCCAAGGGTCAGCCAACCGAGTTGACCACGCTGCGGGCGGGTGAGGTGTTCGCCAAGGAGCTGCCTGGCGGCGAGTACATGGTGCTGGTGGCCGGCGATGTGGCGGTTGCGGCGGCCTACCTGCTGACCGTGGCCACGCCGCCCAAGGCGGCGGCCAGGCTGAAGGCGGTCACCGTCGAGCAGGCCGCGGGCTCCAAGGTGGTCGGTGCGTGGCAGTTGCCCAGCGCGCCCAAATCGCTGGCGCTCAGCCCCGATGGCGCCCAGGCCGCGTTCCACGACGGCACCGCCGCGTGGGTGGCCGACCTGGCCTCGGGCGACTGCTACCGGGCCGGCGGCGATGTCGGCCGGCTCCGCCGGGTGCTGTTTTCGCCCGACGGCTGGAGCCTGATGCTCGTGGGCGACACCGGCGCGAGGCTGTTGGCCCTGCCGGATCTGGTACCGTTCCTGGCGCTCAAGCCGTCGCCCGGCGCGGATGGCAAGCCGCGCCCGCTGGCCGACGCGGCGTTCTGCGGTCAGGAGCAACGCGTTGCGCTGTTGCCGGCCCAGGGCAACGTCATCCTTACCTCCCCGCTGCCCGACGACACGGCCACCTTGCCCAACACTGCCGGCGCCGCGCTGGACGGCGCTGGTGAGGCCGGCTGGTTCGCGCTGCGCCAGGGCGACCGGCGCTTCACGGTGGTCGAGGCGGACAGCCGCAAGCCCTTTGGCCAGACCACGCTGGCCGCTACGCCGGCCGCTTTCGCTGTCTGCCCGGCCGAGCCGGCGATCGCCGTGGCGGGGCCGGGTGTTTCGCAAGTGTGGCGCGCAGTGCCGGGCGCCGAGGGCTGGAAGCTGCCGGACGTGCGCGCCGTGGCCTGGGCGCAGGATGGACGGCTGTTCGGCGCCGATGGCCAGGGCGTGGCGCAGTACCTGAAGGACGTGCCCAACCGCCTGCAGCCGGCGCTGGTGGCCGACTACCTGGCGTTGAGCAGCGGCGAGAAGCCCAAGCTGCTGGCGGTGAGCGCCAAGGGCGATGCAATCTTGTGGGATCTGGTGGAGCCCGAGCCCAGCGAGGACGAGGTCAACCTGGCCAAGGCCAAGCTGTCGTATGCCACCGGACTGGCGGCCTTCCGGGAAGGCAAGATGGTCGAGGCGCACGCGGCGTTCGCCATCGCGCGCGACCACCTGGGTCATCTGCCGCGCAAGGACGACCTGCCGGTGGTCGAGTGCCTGTGCTGGCTGCGCTCCAGCCAGGCCAGCTACATGCTCAAGGAGTGGGACCGCTCGCGTACCGAGGCCGTGCGGCTGGTGGAACTGGCCAAGGCGCTGCCGGCCGGTGAGGAGCGCACGTTCTACGTGTCCATGGGCCTCTATCGCCAGGCCGACGCGCTGTGGGAGGCCGACCGCCGGCCCGAGGCAGTGCCCATCTACCGGGCCTCGCTGGAGGCGGGCCTGACCGGTCCCGCCGCCGCCGATGCGCGCACCAAGGCGCCGTAGCCGAGGACGTCGATGCGAGTCCATGTCCTGCAACACGTGCCGTTCGAGGGGCTGGGCAGCATTCTGGCCTGGTGTCAGGCACGCGGCGCGACGGTGTCGTTCACGCTGTTTGGCGTTTCGCCCGAGCTCCCCGATCCCGACCAGGTCGACCTGCTGGTCATCCTGGGCGGCCCGATGAGCGTCAACGACGAGGCTGAACTGCCTTGGCTGGCTGGCGAGAAGCGCTTCGTGGGGGAGATGGTGCGCGCGGGCCGCGCCGTGCTAGGTATCTGCCTCGGCGCGCAGTTGATCGCGTCGGCGCTCGGGTCGCCGGTCTATCCGGGGCCACACAAGGAGATCGGCTGGCACCCGGTCTTCGCCGACGCCGGCCCAGCCGAGACCTTCGCCTTCGCCGCGCAGGTCGAGGTCTTCCATTGGCATGGCGAGACGTTCGACCTGCCGACTGGCGCGGTGCGGCTGGCGCACAGCGCGGGCTGCGCCAACCAGGCGTTTCAGGTTGGCGCCCGCACCATCGGGCTGCAGTACCATCTGGAGACGACGCCCGAGAGCGCCGAGGCGATCATCACCCACTGTGCCGATGAACTGGTGCCGGCGCCTTACGTCCAGAGCGAGGCCGAACTGCGCGCGGCGCCCGGCTCGCGGTATGCCGCGGCCAATGCGCTGATGGCCCGCGTGCTCGACTACCTCGTGCGCTGAACTAGCGGTCGAGCGTCATTCGCCCCAGAACGCCTCGCAGGCGCCAAAGAAGTAGGTCTCAATCTGCTCGGCCGACAGGCCCAGCACGTCGCGCATCAGGTCCAGGTCCTTGCGCACATGCACCGGCGCGTTGGCCGCCAGGTTTGACGGCGAGCCGTCGACGCCGAACATCAGCCGCTCCACGCCGCAGAACGGCACCGCCTTGCGCAGGGCGTCCTCGCGCCAAGCGTCCGGCGTGCCTCGACAGGTGTCGATCCACATCTGGCAGCGCTCGGTCTGGTAGCCGCCGGCGGCGCGCATGCGGCCGAACACGGCAATGCACTCGTCGGTCCACGGCCAGCCGATGTGGGCCAGCGAGAAGCGCAGCCGTGGCCAGTTGAGGAGCGCCTCGTAGAGCACCGGCCGGCAGAAGCGCGAGCTGTCGCCCATGCCGTACAGGATGCCGCTGTGGAACTGGATCGGCTTGCCCAGCTCCTGCATCTTGTCGTACAGCGGCGCGACCAGCTCGCCGCACGGCTCCCAGTGGTCGGGGATCAGCTTGGTGCCGCGCAGGCCCAGGTCGGTCAGACCGCGCTCCATTTCCTCGATCATGCCCTCGGCCCGCGGGTTGGCGAAGATCAGGCCGCGGATACGCACCGGATCGGCGGCTTGCACGGCGGCGACGTGCTCGATGGCCCGGCGCACCTCGGTGCGTGTGACCGGCTCGCGGTAATCGCGCCCGCTGCCCGGATAGGCCGAGAACAGGTTGATCCGCTCGATTCCAGCGGCGTCCATCTGCTCCAGCACGTAGGCGCCCGTCTCATCGCCGCGAAGATGGCTGTGGCAATCCCAGATGCGCATGACCGACTCCCTCGGCGGGCCATTCGACCGCGCCGAGGGAGTTCCTGTCGCGGTTACCAGGTAATGCCGAGCACGCGCGCCGCTTCGTCCGGCGTGGTCACCCCGTCGATCACCAGCCGCGCCGCATGGCCCTGCATGGTGGGCAACGTGCCGGTGAAGGCTAGTTCGCGCAGCGTGGGCTCGGGTTCGCGCGCGGCGATGGCGTCGGCCAGCGCGCTGCTGACCTCGACGATCTCATAGACACCGGTGCGGCCGCGGAATCCGCTCTGGTGGCACGCCGTGCAGCCCCGGCCGCGGCGCCACGGGATGCCGCGGTCGGCGATGCCCAATGCCTCGGCCACGCTGGCAGCCAGCGGCGCGCGCACCTCCTCGGCACACTCGGGGCAGACCTTGCGCACCAGCCTCATGCCGACGATGCCACGCAGCGAACTGCTTACCAGGAACGGCTCCAGCCCGACGTCGAGCAGGCGCGAGATGGTGGCCACAGCGTTGTAAGTGTGCAGCGTGGTCAGCGCCAGGTGCCCGGTGATGGCGCATTGCACCAGCATCTGCAGGCTCTCCAGGTCGCGGATCTCGCCGACCATGATCACATCGGGATCCTGCCGCAGCACCGCGCGTAACAGGTAGGCAAAGGTGACGCCGCGCGCCGGGTTGACACTGGATTGCGCCACCCAGGGCAGGTCGAACTCGACGGGATCCTCGACCGACACGCAGTTGATCGCCTCACCGGCCAGCAAGCGCACGAGCGCATAGAGCAGCGTGGTCTTGCCCGAGCCGGTGGGCCCGGTGACCGTCACCATCCCGTGGGGCAGTCTAGCCAGTCGCTGCAGAGCGGCTTCCTCTTCGGGGAACAGCCCGAGCTTGTCCCACGGCGCGAGGGCCGTGGTCTGGTCCAGGATGCGCGCGCACAGGCGCCCACCGTGGATTCCCGGCAGGAAGCTGCCGCGCAGGTCAAGGCGCTTTTCGCCGTGCCCGAAGGCCAGGCGGCCGTCGGCCGGCAGGTCGGTGTTCTCCGGCGGCATGGCGAACAGCGTCTTGAACCGCGCCAGGACCGCGCGCGCCGCGGCGATGGGCAAGCGGTCGACCTCGTGCAGCGCGCCGTCGATGCGCAGGCGCACCACGCCGCCGTCGCGCTCCAGGTCGAGGTGGACATCGCTGGCACCGGCCTCGATGCCGCGCCGCAGGTAGTCGTTGGCCCGCCGCACGGTGGAGTCCTCGGTGGACTCCGTGACGATACGCAGCACCTCGCGGGTGCGCTCCAGCAGGTCGCGCAGGCGCTCGTCGCGTGCCAGCCGGGCATCGATCGCACCGCTCTCGGCAGCGGTCAGTTGGCCGCGTAGATAGGCCACCAGGTCGTCTTGGGTCGGGCTGAAGTCAGACATCGTCCATCTCCTGGAGAACGGCGCGCAAGCGGCGCCGCGCGGCATGGAGCCGCGACTTGATCGTGCCGAGCGGCACGCCGAGCTGGTCGGCGGCGATGCGTTCGGGCAGGTGCTGCTCGGCCACCAGACGCAAGACGTCGCGCTGGTGGGCGGGCAGCGTCGCCGTGGCCGCAACCAGGCGCCGATGGGCCTCGCGCTGTTGGGCCGCGAGGGCGGCGTCGACAGCGGGTGGTTCGGGCACTTGGTCGAGCGGCTCGGTGGCGCGCCGCGCCTCGCGGCGGCGCAGGTTGAGCCAGTGGTGTTCGGCACGACGCAGCACGAAGGCCGCGAAGCGGCCCGTGGCGCGGTAGTCAGCGCGGCTGGTCCAGAGCGCGATGAGCAGATCCTGGACCGCGTCGTCCACCGCGGCGGCATCGCCGAGTAGCGGTGAGAAGTAGCCGGCCAGGCGCGGCCGCCAGCGGCAGACGAGCTGCGCGAACGCGTCGGCATCGTCATGATCCCGGATGCGCTCCATCAGCTCGGCATCGCTCAGGCAGTCGACCATCGGCACGGCTCCACCTGATCAGGTCGCGGCCGGCGCCAAGGTTCACGCACCGGCGCGGTCAGGTGCCGTTCTTCGCGATCTCTTGCCGCAGGCGGTCGGCCTGCGCCTTGTCGAGCGTGTCCAGCAGCCGGGCCTGCTCGCCGGCCAACGACTTGTGGCCCAGGTTCAGGTAGGTGATACCCAAGGCGTAGCGCAGGTTGGCATGCCGACCGTCGAACGACAGCCCCTTCTGGCAGGCGGCCAGTGCGTCGTCATAGCGGCCAAGCGAGTTGAAGCAATCGGCCAGGTTGGAGTAGGCCAGCGCCATGTCGGGCTTGAGCGACAGCGCCTTGTTCAGATAGCCGATGGCCTCGTCGGTGCGCTTCTGGCGGAAGCTGACCACGCCCAGATTGTTGAAAGCGATGGCCAGCGTGGGATCGATCTTCGTCGCGCGCAGGTAGCATTCGCCGGCGCGGTCCAGATTGCCCAGCTTCTCATGGCAGATGGCCATGCGCAGCCACACATCGGCCACATCAGGGTCGCGCCTGGTCGACTCCTCGAAATAGCCGAGCGCGCCCTCGAAGTCGCCGCGGCTGAAGGGCCGCAGGCTGCACTTGTCGAGCAGTGCCGTGGAGCTGGCGCGCCAGTCGCCCGGCACTTCCTTGGCGCAGTCGGCCAGACTGCGCATCGGACCGGCGCGGAGCGCCTGGATGTAGGATGCCGGCACGGCGAAATTGAGTCCCTGGCCCGCGGCGACCACCTTGTTGTCGGTGGTGATCGTGCTGGTCTGCATACCGACCACCTGGCCTTGGACATTGAAGACCGGTCCGCCGCTGTTGCCCGGCGAGATGGCTGCCGTGTGTTGCAGTACCGTGCCCAGCGTGGGCAGCTCGCGCAGCGCCGAGATGATCCCGACCGAGCTGGTCCATTCGAGGCCCAGCGGCCCGCCAATGAGCAGCACGGTCTCGCCTTCGGCCGGGAGCGCGGCGGTGGTGGCCAGGGGCGTCACATCGATGAACGAGCGGTCCAGCGCGCAGAGGGCCAAATCCCAGTTGCGTTCCTCGGCCAGCAGCCCCACGATTTTTGCATAGCGGCCGTCGGCCAAACGGATCTCGGCGCGATCGCAGCCGCCGAGGACGTGGCGGCAGGTGACCATGCGGTCGGGTCCGATGAGCCAGCCCGTGCCGGTGCCTGGCAGCGCCTTGGCCGGGTCGTAGGCCACAATCGACACGACAGCCGGCTTCACCGTGCGGATCAACTCCGGCAGATCGGCTGCCGCGGTAACACCACACGCCAGCCAAATCACCAACCAACAGACTGACGGACGCCGCATCTTCATCGATGCTATGATAGCACTGGGAGTCGTAAACATGAGGGTGGTTCTGGTCGGCGGTTCGGGCCATGGGTTCAACCACCTTCAGGTCTGGCGGAAGCTCCCCGGACTGACGCGACTGACGGTCGTTGGCCGCGATACCGGCCGGTTGGCCGAGCTCGCCGCGCAGTACGAAGTGGCTACCAGCCTCGACCTTGCCGCGGCGCTAAGCGAAGCCGATCTGGTGGACATCGCCACTCCCACGGATACCCATTTCGACCTCGCGCGCCAGGCTGTTGCCGCCGGCGTGCCGACCATCGTCGAGAAGCCGGCGTGCCGCACCGTGGCCCAGGCCGAGGCGCTGGCCGCCGAGGCCGGCTCGACGCCGCTGGCCTGCGTGCTCAACTACCGCTGCTCGCCTGTCTGGCTGCGGGCGCGTGAGTTGGTGGCGTGGGGCGCCATCGGCCGGCCGCTGTTGTCCATGTGGCCGGTGCTGGCCGACAACCGGCACCTCATGGTGGGTGATGGCTTCCGCGCCGATGCCGCGCGCGGCGGTGGCGCGCTGCTTGACGGCGCGTTCCACATCGTGGGCCTGATGCCGTGGGTGCTGGGTACGCCGATGCGCGCCGTGACCGCCTGGCTGGGTCGCCTGGCCAGCGCGCCGCCCGCCGGCGAGGACACTGCCATGGCCATCTATGAGCACGATGGCGGCGCGGCGCAACTGACCTACTCGTGGGCAGTGCCCAATCCGGCGCGCATGCCCGCCGCCACGCTTATCGGCACGGATGCCACGCTGCTCGTGCCGCGCTCGGCCAAGCAGCCCATCGAGCTCATCCGCGACCGCGAGACCAGCGAAGTCGACCTGGGCGAGTACCGCACCTGGCCGCGCAACGACCTGGGCAACGCGCTGACGCGCTTCGCCGACAACCCCGCCGCGGCCGCGGGCGAGACTTGGGCCGCCGCTCTGGGGATGCAACGCATGGTGGAGCAGACTGAACTCGCCGCCTCGACGGGCGCCCGCGTCGTGCTCGGATGAGCGCGCTCTGGCTGGCGCTGGGCAGCTATCTGGTGGTCCTGCCGGCGACGCAGCGGTTGACCGCCGGGCCGCTGGTGCTGGCCGTGTTGGTCGCCGTGCTGCTGCGACTGCCGCGCTGGCAGGCCCGACCCGGTGACGGCCCGTCGCTCGACGCCGACCATGCCGCACTCCGCGGCTGGATAGAGCAACTCGCGGCACTCGCTCACCGGCGCGTCAGCCGTGTCGTCGTGGTTGAGACCGCCGACGTCGCCGTGAGTGTCTGGGGGCGCACCGTGGCGTTGCGCGCCGCCGA
>JACRKZ010000061.1 GCA_016235455.1 Armatimonadota bacterium
GGCCGAGCTTGAGGCGAACCGGTGTCAGCGCAATCGGCCTCCATGAGATCCCCTGGCCGCAGGCGGCCCAAAGCAGCAGTCGGGCGGCGCGAGGCGTGCTCGCGAACCACCCGACTGACAGGTTCCCTGCGTTCTGAGCCTGAGCACTAGAACGCTAATGCTTGGGCGCGCCGTTCCCGCTACTTGGGCGGAGCCGGCATCAAGGGCTTCTTGTTGAACAAATCCAGCGGCCCGACGCCCGCGGGGTTGGTCGGCTCGGCGCCTTGCACGACGCGCACCTTGACCACGCGGTCGCCGATCTGCAGCTTGTCCACCACGTCCATGCCGGCGATGACCTTGGCGAAGATCGCGTACTCGCGGTCGAGGCCCGGCTGGGGCGCCAGACAGATGTAGAACTGGCTGCCGCCGCTATCGGGGTCGCCCTCGGCGCGAGCCAGGCCCAGCGTGCCACGCTGATGCGTGAGCACCTGGCTGAACTCGCCCGGCACGGTCCATTCGGGCCCGCCGGTGCCGATCTTGGCGTCGTCGGGCGGCAGAGTCTTGGTGAACGGATCGCCGCCCTGCACCACGAACTTCTCGATGCGGCGGTGGAAGTAGGTCTTCTCGAAGAACCCACTGCGTGCCAGATAGAGGAAGCTCGAGCAGGTCTTAGGCGCCGACTCGGGCAGCAACTCGATGACCACCTTGCCACGCGCGCCACAGTCGAACTCCACCACGGGGTTGGTCGTGGCGTACAGCGGCTTGGTGCCGCCAGGTGTCGTGCCACCCGGGGTCGTGCCACCGGGCGTACCGGGCGTCGGGCGGGTGCCGCCCGGCGTGTCCGGCGTGGTCGGCGTGCCCTGGCCAGGATTGGCGACGGTCGTCGGTCCGCCCGACGTGGCGGGATCCGGGGTTGGCGGTGTGCCGCCGGCCGTGGTCTGCGGCGGGGGCAGCGGAGCGCGTGGCGTGGCGTCGGGCACCAACAGCACTTCGCCCACGCTCAGCGCGGCGATGTTGGCTGGCTCGACGCTCTCGCCGGCGACTCCGGCTTCGGGCGCGCTGGTCACCCGCGCGGTGGTGGTCAGCGGCGGAACCAGCTTGGTCGGATAGGGCGAGCCGCTGGCCGAGGCGACGGCGGTCGTCACGGCGGCGTCAACCGCGCGGCCGGCACGGCTCATCAGGCTGCCGACCGACGACTGCAACGGGCCGAGGCGGGTAGCCACGAACTCCAGGTTGCCCGCGGCGACGGCCTCGCGCAGCCAGCGCAGCGTCTCGTCGTGACGCTTGACCTCGTCGCGCAGCTTGTCGACGTCAGGTCCGGTCAGGCCTTCGGGCAGGATCTGGCGGGCGCTGGCCAGCTTGGCGTCCATCAGCGTCAGTTGGTCGCCCAACGCCTTGGCGCGGTCGCGCCCGGCAGGGTCGGCGAAGCGTTGGCTGCGCGCGGCCAGGATGCCCTGCAGCAGCGCCGAGGCCTGCGGCCCGCGCAGCAGCGGTGCCCAGACGTAGTAGACACTGCCCGCTCCCTCGACGCCCTTGCGGCGCATCTCGGCCAGGCCGGCGCCGTAGGTCGCGCCGCCCTTGTCCACCAGTGTGAGCAACGGCAAGAAGTCGACCGAGGCGTCCTGGCTGCCGGGGATCGGGCGCCATGCGCCGAGCCCCTCGGTGATGGCGAAGCGCGTGGGCACCCGCCCGCCCAGGAGCGACACGTCACCAGCCACCAGGTCGCACCCGGCGGGCGGCTCCTTCTCCAGCGTCTGGCCCGCGTCGAGCAGGCCCAGCCGCGTGGCCAGGGCGATGCGCCGCATGGGCGCGGCCACGGAATCCCAGCCGGTGCCGGTCCAGCGTTGCGGCCGGCCGAAGACCGGTCCATTGGCGGCCACAATGAGGCTGCCGCCGCCGTCGAGGTAGGCCTGCAGTGCCGCGGTGGCATCGCCTTCGTCCACCACGGTGTCGGCGAAGCGCTCGCCGCCGACCAGCAAAGCCAGCGGATAGGTCTTGGGGTTGAGCCGAGCCTTGTCCACCAGTTGCTGCGGGCTGAGCGCCGCGAGGTCGAGCCCCAACGAAGCCAACTGCGAGCGCGCCGCGGCGACCACGGCGTCGTCGCCCACGGGCGGCACCAACGCGACGTCCCAAGCGCTCGCGGCGCTGGCCGTAACCAGCGCCAGCAGAGCCGCCCACAGCACGGACCGGCTAAGCCTCGACCACACGGAGCATCTCCAGTCGGTCGCCAACGCGCAGTTGGTCGACCACATCCATGCCGCTGCCGCGGACCTGGCCAAACACGGTGTACTGGCCGTCGAGGAAGGGCGCGGGGGCCAGACAGATGTACCACTGACTGCCGGCGCTGTTGGGGCTCTGCGAGCGGGCCATGCCCAGCGTGCCGCGCAGGTGCAGGCGCTCGTTGAACTCGGCGGGCACACTGTAGCCGGGGCCACCGGTGCCGGCGCGCGGATGGCGCGCATTGTCGCGCGTGTGCGGGCAGCCGGTCTGCACGACGAAGCCGGGCTCCACGCGGTGCACGTGCAGCCCGTCATAGAACTTGTCGCGCACCAGCTTGAGCATGCTTTCGACGTGCTTGGGCGCTACGTCGGGAAACAGCTCCAACTCAAACGAGCCCTTGGACGTGACGACCTCGACGATGGGCGGCGCCACCGCGCCCGATTCCTGACCAGTGGACACAGCTAACCCCAATCTTGGTCCCTTTTCGGGACAGCTCAGCGCTTCCCTTCCGGGAGATCACGGACGACCCAAAGATACTCGATACCGTCGCCCACGGCCATCTTGTCCACCTGGGCCATGGCATCGCCGAGCACCTTGCCGAAGATGCTGTACTGGCCATCGAGGAATGGCGCGTCGCCCAGCATGATGAACATCTGGCTGCCGGCCGAGTTGACATCCTGCGTGCGCGCCATGGACAGGATGCCCTTGGTGTGCTTGAGCGTCTTGGAGAACTCGGCGGGGATGGTGAAGCCGGGTCCGCCGCCGCCCACGCCGGGCGCGTCGGCGCCGCCCTGCTTGGTGAGCGGGTCGCCGAACTGCACCACAAAGCCAGGCTCGACGCGGTGGATGACGATGCCGTCGTAGAACTTCTCGCGGGCCAGCTTGCAGATGGCCTTGACGGTCTTGGGCGCGGTCTCGGGCCACAGCTCCATGTAGATGACGCCATGCTTGGTCTGCATGGCCAACACCGGCTTGCTCGAGCCCTTGTACTTGGCGTCGCCCGTGGTGTTCTTCGGCCCGGCCTTGACCGGTGCGCCAGCCCCATGCTTGGGCTCGGCGCCGGCCTTCTTGGCAGCCTCGGCAGCCTCCTTGGCGGCTTCGACGGCCTTGGCCTTGTCCTCGGCGGTGGGCTCGGGGATCTTCTCCTTGGTATCGGTGGAGAGCCCGGCCTTCACGTTCGCTTCCACGTCGGCCTGGCCCGGTTCATAGGCCTTGGGCGGCGGTGCCGCCAAGTCGCCCGCGAAACCGCCGGCCTCCTTGGCACTGCCCTTGCCGGCCTCCCCGGAACCCGATTGACGCCCGCAGCCGGCCAGGACCAGCAGCGTCGCAAGCATGAGAACACCAGCCAACCGTCGCATCGCATCCCTCTCTGGGCGGTCATTATACCACACCCGCAACAGGGCCTGACAGCGGCGGCCCGGCGCGGCCACGCCACCGCCCCCCGAGGCCCGGGGAGAGCCACTCGGGCCGGACATCGCGATCATGGCTATACTGAGCAGTAAGCCGGCGGCCGGCGGCCGCGGGCCATTCGGACGCGCTGTGTGAGATCGCTCCCCATGGCCAGTGGCACCCAGCAGATCACCGCCGCCATCCGTGAAGCCGCGACCGCGCTCGGGTTCGGCCGCTGTGGCTTCGCACCGGCCACCCGGCCGGCACGCTTCGAGTCGTACCTCGAAGCCCTGGCCGCCGGCCGCCACGCCGGCATGGCCTGGTTGGCCCGTGACGACGCCGTTCATCAGCGTAGCGATCCGACGCTGCTGCTGCCCGGCGCCAGGAGCATCGTCATGGTCGCGACCCGCTATGCCACCGGCGCCGAGCCGAGCGGGGGCGTGGCGCGCTACGCTCGCGGCGCGGACTACCACGAGGTGCTCGGCGCCCGACTGGAGCGACTGGCCGAGCGGGTGCGCGAACTGGGCGGCCAGGCGCGGCCGTTTGTGGATAGCAGCGCGGTCTGCGAAGTGGCCCACGCGGCCGCCGCGGGCCTCGGCTGGATCGGCCGCAATACGCTCCTGCTGCACCCCGACGGCGGCTCCTGGTGGCTGCTGGGCGGCCTGCTGACCGACCTGGAGCTGGTGCCCGACGAGCCGCTGGCCGAGCGTTGCGGGACATGCCGGCGCTGCCTGGACGCATGCCCCACCGGCGCGCTGGTCGCGCCCTATCAGCTTGATGCGGCACGCTGCCTGAGCTACCTGACCATCGAGCACAAGGGCGCAACGCCGGCGGAACTGCGCTCGGCGCAGGGCGACTGGGTGTTCGGCTGCGACATCTGCCAGGAGGTCTGCCCCTGGTGCCGACCGCGCGGCGAGGGCCTGGTCGACGCCGAACTGGCCGCGCCAGCAGAGCGACCCGCGCCGAGTGCCGAGTGGCTGACGCTGCCGGCGGACCAGTTCCGCGCCCGGGTGGCCGGTACGCCGTTGGCTCGGCCCAAGCGCCGCGGCCTGCTGCGCAACCTGGGTCACGTGCTCGGCAACCGCGAGCACTTGTCAGCAACGGAGCGCGCCGCCCTGGCCGCCGCCCTGGCCGACGAGGAGCCGCTGGTAGCCGAATCGGCCCGCTGGGCGTGGGCCCGACAGGCGGGCGAGTCTGGAGAGGAGTGAACCGCGTCACGGCCAACAGTGTCAAACTTACTCAGGTCTTGGCGCCGCGGCCTCAAGCTCTTCGCCCCACGCGCGATTACCCATAGGGAGCGTTCGATGGAACTAGGTCATGGTGTCTCGGGAGGCGAACTGGCCACCAAGCTGGAGGCGGCCTGCCTGCCGCTGATGGAAGAGTGGCTGCAGGACCTCAACGGTGACGACGGCCACCTGCTGGCCGAAATTCACGAGGAGGACCTGCGCATCTACGCCTTCCTGCTGGTGCGCAAGGTCATCGATTTCGTGGCCAAGGAGGTCGGCGTCGACCTCGAAGCCACACGCGGCCGCTCCGACTTCCGCCGGCAATTCCTGGACAGTGCGGCGCATCTGGTGGACACCATGGACGACCAGGTGCCGCATACCAGCGGCCGCTCGCGCCGCGTGGCGCAGTTCGCGGGCCGGCTGGCCTCCATGCTCAAATTGAGCGACGCGGAGATCGCCGACATCGAGGACGCCGCGCGCATCGCCAACCTGGGCCTGATCAACACCAGCCAGAAGCTCTTCAGCCAGCCGCGTCGCCTGTCGCCCGAGGAACTGGCCATGGCTCGCAACCACGCCCAGGTCGGCGCGGACATCGTCAAGCCCATGGAGTTCATGTCCGAGATCGGCCAGATGGTGCGCTACCACCATGCCAACTGGGACGGCAGCGGCTGCCCGGAAGGCATCGGCGGCGAGCAGATCCCGCTGGGCGCTCGCATCATCCGCATCGCCGACGCCTTCGAGGCGCTCATGTCGGACCGGCCGCACCGCCGCGCCATGGGCCGCGACGAAGCGCTCACGGAGCTGCTCAAGGACTCGGGCAAGGCCTTTGACCCGAGCCTCGTGCGGTTCTCTGGGGCGATGTAGCTCGCCGTCTGGCGCAAGGGGTTTGCCATGGCCAACGAACGCATGCTCGCCGAAGCCCGCCGGATGCTCCAAGCCAGCCGCCATCTGGCCAGCCAGGCGCTGCCCGACCTGCCCTCGGCGCCCAACAGCGTCGAGCAGACCGGGCTCAAGGAGGCCTTCCTGGTTGACCTGGCGGTCAAGACGCTGTTCGTGCGCGGCACGCTCACCGGTCGGGAGATCTGCGATGCCATGGCCCTGCCCTACCAGGGCGTGGTCGAGAACGTGCTGCGCGTCATCAAGGACGAGATGTGGGCCGCCATCCGCGGTGGCCAGGGCGTCAACGAGCTCGACTGGGAGTTCTACATCACCGAGAAGGGCGGCAACTACGCCCGCGACCTGATCAGCCGCATGGGCTACGCCGGTCCGGCGCCGGTGCCCTTCGACGCCTATGTGGAGGTGGCCGGCAAGCAGTTGCCCGAGTGGCAGCGGCTGAACAAGGACCACATGCGCTCCGCGTTCGATGGCTTGGTGGTGAGCGACCCGATGCTCATGAAGCTCGGGCCGGCCTTCAACTCGGGCAAGTCGATGTTCCTCTACGGCCATGCCGGTAACGGCAAGACGCTGCTCTCGGAACGCATGAGCAGCAGCCTGCGCGGCGGCATGTTGATCCCCCACGCCATCGAGGCCGGTGGCCAGGTGGTGCAGCTCTTCGACCCGGCCCACCACGAACTGCTGGGCGACCCCGCCGACCGTACCAAGCTCAATGTCGACCGCCGCTGGATCGTCGTCAACCGCCCGTTCATCATCGTCGGCGGCGAACTGCAGATGAGCGATCTGGAGATGGTCTGGGACACCCAGAGCCGCCACTACATCGCCCCGCTGCAGCTCAAGGCCAATGGCGGCGTGTTCATGATCGACGACTTCGGCCGCCAGCGCATGCCCGCGCGCGACCTGCTCAACCGCTGGATCGTGCCGCTGGAAAAGAACTACGACTACCACTCGCTGTCCGGCGGCGTGCAGATCCAGGTGCCGTTCAACCTGCTGATCATCTTCTCCACCAACCTCGCGCCGCGCGACCTGGTGGAAGAAGCCTTCCTGCGCCGCATCAAGTACAAAGTCGAGATCGGCGACCCCGACGAGGCGCAGTTCCGCGAGATCTGGGTCAACTACTGCAAGTCGGCCCGCGTGCCCTATGAGCCGGCCATGCTCGATTACGTCGTGCGACGGCACTATGGCGAGGGCAAGCGCGGCTTCCGCTCCACGCATCCGCGCGACCTGATCAACCAGGCGATGGACATCGCGCGCTTCAATGAGCTGCCGATGAAGCTGACCGAGACGCTGATCGACGCGGCGGTGGATACGTATTTCGTGGATCTGACGTAGCGCGCGGTCATCAGCAGACTAGGCCTCAAGCCGGTACCGGCCAAGCCGTTCGGCCAAGTCGCAGACGACATCGAACAGCCGGACGCTGCCGCCGCCATCCGGTACTTCGGCTCGCCACACCTCGCCCGCGACGGCGGCCTCCAAAGCTCTGCCCGCAGCGTGACTGCCCAGTACATACTCGATGGTCCGCGACACGTCGCAACTCGACCACTGCACGGTGTTGGAGGCCTCCACGGCGTGGACCGTGCTGCGCACACAGCGGATGGTCGGCAGGTCAGGGGCGCCACCGGGCAGTGGCTTGAGCACCAACGCATCGAGCGCCTCACAGGCGTCCTGGGCGGCTTGGGGGTTGGTCCGGCCTCGCCGGGCCGCGCGACGGTCCCCGGAGCCCTTCGCGGCCAGGAGGCGTGATCGAACCTGCCCGATCGCGTCGATATGTTCCGCCACAGCCGTCTTGCACGTGCCGCACAACGGCCACGCCACGGACAGGCGCTGGTCCAGCCGCCCATTCTGCTTGGTATCGACAATGGACATCATCAGCAGCTTCACCTCGATCTGTGTCGAGTAGTGGATCTCGTGCGGCACCTCCTCGGCCAACACGCTGCAGGGCTCGTTCTGGCCGCACACGGCGCAGGAGACTGGCATCGGCACCGGGGGCGCATGCTGCGCACAGATCAGGTCGCATAGGGTGGCCATCACTGCATTGAGTAAGACCGCGTGGCCGGCGCGCGCCTTCGCAAGCAGACGATCAACATCACGCCCCGTGTCGCCAAACGGCCCGCAGCCAAACCGCAGTGCGTGAGCATGCACCATCGTAGAGCGCGGATCGCCTCGCCACGGCGGCGCGCCCTCGAGCGGCTTGGGCCGTGACGTCGCCAACGCCTCCGCCGCCTTTAGGGCCTGCGCGGCACGAGTCGGGTCGCCTAGTGCCCTGAAGTGGTCAGCGGCCTCGACCAACTCGTCATGGGTCAGGGCGCGCTCGCGCTGAGTGCCCGACAGTTCGCGTAATCGAGCGGTACGGCGGTGACGATCGTCCATTGATCGTTCCTCCTCCAGAGCCTGTCCCGGGGCTCCGTGCCAGCATCGTAGCCGACTGGTTGGCCAGCGACGTGTCACTTCCTGCGCCGCTTGTGCCCCCTACCCCAACCCACCGACGGCCAAACGATGCTTCAGCATGCCTTGTAACAAGACTTTCAGATGCACTTAGTCGAATAATCGAGGCATAAAAGCCGTTGGACCCGGTGCGTGGCTGCCAAGGTGGCAGGAGCGGGACACGCGGACAAGAAGCGCGGCGGCTGCTGGTCGAGTCGAACGGGCTCGGCGGCCGGCCGCGGAGGGATAACGATGATTGGTCAGTTGGTCTGGAGCGCCGCCGTGGCGCTCGCGTTGTTGTTGAGCGGTGGGGCCGTCGGCCGTCACGTTGAGCATGGCGACGACGACGGGCCGTCGGCGGACCTGGACACGGGCGCGGTGCGGGTCGTGCTGGCACCTGACGCTGCTGCCGCCGCGGGCGGTCGCTGGTTCCTCGACTCCTCGACCACACCCCATATCAGTGGCGCAACCGTCGACAAACTGGCGGTCGGCACGCACATCGTGCGGTTCCGCGCGGTGGCCGGCTATACCGCGCCGGCGGACCAGGCCGTCGTGGTCCGCGAGGAGCGCACCACCACGGTGACGGGCACCTACCGCGCGGCGACGGCCACCGGCTCGGTCCGGGTCACCTTGGCACCCGCCGCCGCCATCACGGCCGGGGCCCGATGGCTGCTCGATGCCTCGCCCACCGCGCACGCCAGTGGCGAAGCCGTGGCCGGCCTGGCCGCGGGCACGCACACGATCAAGTTCGTGGCCGTCACGGGCTACACCTCGCCGGCCAGCCAGACTGTCACCGTCTCCGCCAATCAGACGACAGCGGTCACCGGCCTCTATGTCGCTATCGCAGCCACGACCGGCGCGGTCCGCGTCACCATCGGGCCGGCCGCCGCCGTCACGGCGGGCGCCAAGTGGGTTCTGGACGGCTCGCCCACGCTGCATGCCAGCGGCGATACCGTCAGCAACCTGATGAGCAGCGCGCATACCATCCGCTTCACCGCCGTCGCCGGCTACACCACACCGGCCAGCCAGACTGCCACCGTCGCCGCGGGCGCGACCGCCGCGGTCACCGGCACCTACAGTGTGGTCACCGCGAGCACCGGCTCGGTCCGGGTGACGCTCTCCCCGGCCGCCGCCGTTACGGCGGGGGCCAAGTGGCTGCTCGACGCCGCCACAGCACAGTACGCCTCTGGCGCGACGGTTGCCAATCTGCCTGCTGGCGCGCACACGATCAGGTTCTCCGCGGTGGCCGGCTACACCACACCCGCCAACCAGACCGTCACCGTCGCCGCGGGCGCGACCACCGCGGTCACCGGCACCTACGTCGCCGTGGCGGCCAGTACGGGCTCGATCCGGGTCACGGTGGCGCCTGCCGCCGCCACGGCGGGGGCCCGGTGGCTGCTCGACTCCTCGGCCACCCCGCACCTCAGCGGTGAGACCGTGGCTAGCCTCGCCGTGGGTACGCACACGATCAGGTTCTCTGCGGTGGCCGGCTACACCACGCCCGCCAACCAGACCGTGACGGTCGCCGCGGGCGCGACCACCGCGGTCACCGGCACCTACGTCGCCGTGGCCCCGAGCACCGGCTCGGTCAAGGTGACGCTGGCGCCGGCCGCGGCTGTCACCGCAGGGGCCAAGTGGCTGCTCGACGCTTCGGCGACGCCGCACGTCAGTGGTGAGACTGTGGCCAGCCTGGCTGTCGGTACGCACACGGTGAGCTTCGTGGCCGCAACCGGCTACACCACGCCGGCCAGCCAGACCGTGACGGTGGCCGCGGGCGCGACCACCGCGGTCACCGGCACTTACACCGTCGTCACCCCGAGCGCCGGCTCGGTCAAGGTGACGCTGGCACCTGCCGCGGCTGTCACCGCAGGGGCCAAGTGGCTGCTCGACGCGTCGACTACGCAGTACGCCAGTGGCGTGACCGTGGCCGGCCTGGCGGCGGGTACCCACACGGTGAAGTTCGTCGCGGTCGCTGGCTACGCCACGCCGGCCAACGCGACGGTGACGGTGACCGCCGGTGGTACGGCGAGCGCGACGGGGACCTACACGGCGCTGATCTCGTTCGCTACGACCATCAGGCCGGTGGCGGCGGCGAACTGCTCCTGCCACGGTAGCACCATGGCCGACTACGCCACGCTCATCTCGAGCGGCCGCGTGGTGAAGGGCAACACTGCCGCCAGCTCCTACGTGTCGAGGACATCGATGCAGAGCTACTGGGGCGCCTTCCGACAGACGGTGCTCGACTGGATCAGCCAGGGCGCCAATCCCTAGCAACCAGCCCACGACCCACGACAACGGCCGCCCCAGGCACTGTGCCTCGGGCGGCCGTTGTCGTTCAGAACTCACCGCCATAGAAGGCGCGGCGGAAGCGCTCGGCCAGCCGGCGCGCCACATCGCCGGGCCGGCCTGTGCCGATGGTCTGGCCGTCGATGCTGGTGACGCCGAGGATGTCGAAGCTGGTAGCCATCAGGATGACCTCGTCGGCGGCCAGCATGGTCGCCCGGTCAAACTGCCGTTCGTGCAGCGTCAGCCCGAGGTCGGCGGCCAGGATGGTGGACAGTTCGCGAGTCACGCCGGGCAGAATGCGCGGGCCATTGGGGTGAGACCACAGCTCGCCGCCGCTGACGATGGCCAGACTGCTCGACGAGCCTTCGGTGACGATGCCGTCGGCGCCGACGAAGATGGCCTCATAGCAGCCGCTGGTGCGCGCCTGTTGCTTGGCCATGACGTTGGGCAGCAGGTTGAGCGACTTGATATCGCACCGTCCCCAGCGCAGGTCGGGCACGGTGAGGCAGGCTACGCCCTGCTCGGCTTGGGCCGGATCGGGCTGCGGCTCCTCGCGCACGCGGATGAGCACGGTCGGCGTGAGCCCGGTCGGGTCCCAGGCGTGGCTGCGCGGCGCGGCGCCGCGGGTGATCTGCAGGTAAACCACGGTCAGCTCACACTGCGCCCGGCGCACGGCCTCGCGGATGGTTGCCTCGATCTGGTCGAAGTCGACTCCGACGATGTCGAGCTGCTCGACGGAGCGGCGCAGCCGCCGCCAATGGCGGTCGAAGGCGAACAGGCGCTCACCCACCCCGCCTATGACCTCGTAGATACCGTCACCAAACAGGAATCCGCGATCGTCGACGGAGACCATCGCCTCGCCGGGCGCGACGAAGTCGCCATTGAGCCAGAGAACCTCGGTGCCTGCCATGCGTCTTGCCTCGCTGGCTACCCGGTATACCCGAGGATCGCCGCCAGGGCAACCCTCGGCGTGATTGTGCTATCATCGCCGCGGCTGAGGGGCCGTCATGAGCGTACGAAACATCACCGTCGAAGTGCCGGCCACATCGGCCAATGTCGGGCCCGGGTTCGATTGCGTAGGCCTGGCGTTGGGCCTGAGCAACCACGTCAGCGTGGAACTGCTGCCCGGCACGTCGTGCGAGATCGACATCCAGGGCAAGGGCAGCGGCGAGCTGTCGCGCGGGCCAGACAACCTGGTGCTGGTGGCCATGCGGCATCTGTATGCCAAGGCCGGCTGTGAGTTGCCCGCGGTGCGGCTGGAGCAGCGCAACGGCATCCCGCTGTGCAGCGGGCTGGGCAGCAGCGCGGCCGCCGAGATCTCCGGGCTGGTGGCGGCCAACGAGCTGCTCGGGCGCCCGTTCTCCCAGCGCGAGCTGTGCCTGGTGGCCCTGGAGCTCGAGGACCACCCCGACAACATCGTGCCCGCGCTGTGCGGCGGGCTGTGCGTGGCCATCGCGCAGCATGGCGCGGCCGGCTGGGACCTGGACTACGTGCGGCTGGAGCCGCCGACCGAGCTGACCGCGGTCATCGCCTCACCGAACCTGCGCATCGAGACGGTCGAGAGCCGGCGCCGCCTGCCCAACAGCTACAGCCGCGCCGACGCCGTCTACAACACCGCGCGCGCCAGCTTGCTCGTGGCATCGCTGGTGGCCCGCGACTGGGCCGCCCTGGCCGTCGCGCTGGAGGACAAGTTCCATCAGCCCTACCGCCTGCCGCACATCAAGGGCGCGCAGAGCGTGCTCGACGCCGCCAAGGAGGCCGGCGCGATCGGCGCGGTACTCAGCGGCTCGGGGCCAACGCTCATGGCGCTGTGTCTGGGCGATGGCCTGGCCGTGGCCGAGGCCATGGAGCGCACCTGGCAGGCAGCCGGGGTGGAGGTCAGCGTGGCCCCGACGCGGCTCAGCGCATCCGGCGCAAGGGTCGTGGCGTGAGCCGCGAGTCCTCGGCCGACCTGCTCATCATCGGCGGCGGCACAGGTGGCTGCGCGGCAGCGCTGGCCGCCTGCGAACTGGGGCTGCGCGTCATCCTCACCGAGGAGACCGACTGGCTCGGGGGCCAGTTCACCAGCCAGGGCGTGCCGCCCGACGAGCACCGCTGGATCGAGAGCCACGGCTGCACCGCTGGCTATCGTCGTCTGCGTGACGGCATCCGCGCCTTCTACCGCGCCAACTACCCGCTGGCCAGCGACCGCGCGGCGTTGAACCCCGGCGCGGGCTGGGTCTCGGACTTCTGTTGCGAGCCGCGTGTCGCGTTGGCCGCCCTCGAGGCCATGCTCGCGCCCCATATCACCGCCGGCCGGCTCGATGTGCGCCTGCGCCATCGGCCGACCGACGCCGAGACCGAGGGCGACCGTGTGGCCGCGGTGACGGTGCTGGACACCGACCGCGGCACGTCCCACACGCTCAGCGCACCGCTGGTGGTGGATGCCACGGAGACGGGCGAACTGTTGGCCATGGCCGGCTGCGAGCACGTCACGGGCTCCGAGGCGCAGAGCCTAACCGGCGAGCCGCACGCCGGGCCGATCGCCCGGCCAGACAACGTCCAGGCCATCACCTGGTGCCTGGCCATGGGCTACGACCCGACAGGCGAGCATGTCATCGACCGGCCGGCGACGTACGGGTTCTGGCGCGACTACGTGCCGAGGTTGACGCCGGCCTGGCCGGGCCGACTGCGCGATTGGACCTATGCCAACCCGGTCGACCTCAGTCCGCGCCAGGCACGGCTGCTGGCCAGCGAGCCCGAGGCAGCCGGGCCACCGCTATTCACCTACCGCCGCATCGTCTGCCGAGACACATTTGTGCCGGGCTTCTGCGCCGAGGAGGCCACGCTGGTCAACTGGCCACAGAACGACTACCTGGTCGACAGCGATCCGGCCGACGCGCGCGAGGTGTCCCTGTCGTTGTTGTACTGGCTACAGACGGAGGCGCCGCGCCCTGACGGCGGCCATGGCTATCCGGGCCTGCGGCCGCGCGGCGACCTGCTGGGCACGCGCGACGGGCTGGCCAAGGCGCCCTACCACCGGGAGTCGCGCCGCATTCTGGCCGAGTTCACGGTGACGGAGATCCATGTGGGCCAGGCCGCGCGCGGCAGCCTGGTGGGCGCGGAGCCGTTCGCCGACAGCGTGGGCATCGGCGCCTACCGCATCGACCTGCACCCCACGCTGGGCGGCGACAACTACCTGGATGTGGCCAGTTGGCCGTTCCAGATCCCGCTCGGCGCGCTGCTGCCGCGGCGGCTGAACAATCTGCTGCCGGCAGCGAAGAACATCGGCACGACCCATATCACCAACGGCTGCTACCGGCTGCACCCCGTGGAGTGGAACATCGGCGAGGCCGTGGGCGCCCTGGCGGCGTTCTGCCTGGGCCGCGGCGAGCCGCCACGAGCCGTGCGCGCCAAGCCCGCGCTGCTGGCCGACTACCAGCGCCTGCTGTCGGCGCGTGGGGTGGAACTGGCCTGGCCGGCCGAGGTGGCGCCCTTGTAGGGGCAGGCCTGGTGGCCTACCCCTGGGGTCCGGCGCTACTTGGGCAACATGCCATACATGCTGAGCACCGTATGGCCGGTAAGCAGCAGCAGCAGCATCGAGCCGACTGCCACCAACCCGCCGATCTTGGCCATGTCCGCTGTCGTCACCTCACCGGTACTGTAGGCCAGCGTGTTGGGCGGCGTGGAGACGGGGAAGGTGATGCTCATGGCCGATATCAGCGGCAGCACGAAGCCCATCCACAACGGCGACACCGTGCTGACGCCGAGCGCCACGGGCAGGAGCAGGTTGACCGCGACGGTGTGGCTCATGAACGACGAGATGACGAACATGAACACGCCGAAGATAGCCACCACCACCGCCGGCGAGCGCCCATCGAGCGCCATATGCGTGATGAGCCACTTGTCCAGCCCGGTGCTGTGCAGTCCGGTGGACAGCGCGATGCCGCCCGCGATCAGGATCAGCACATTCCATTCCAGCGTGTTCACATCGTCCGCGTCGATGATACACAGCGTGGTGAAGACCACCGCCGGCACCAGGGCCACGACCGCGGCCGGGATGTGGTGCAGCGAGCCGGTGAGCCACAGCAGCACGGTCACGCCGAACACCGCCGCTACGACATAGGCCGTCATCGGCAGCCGGAAGTCCTTGCCTTCATCAAGCTCGATGTGCTTGGTCTTGGGCTTGAAGGCGAAGGTGAGCAGGAGGTAGGTAAGCACCATGAGCATGAGCATCAGCGGCATGGCCACCATCATCCACTGCGGCACGCTGACCTCGATGGGTGGCGTGAGCCGCCGCAGCGCACCGACCGCCACGGCGTTGGGCGGGCTGCCGATGGGCGTGCCGATACCGCCGATGCTCGCGGCGAAGGCCACGCCCAGCACCAGCGCCTTGCGGAAGGGATCGTCGTCGTCCAGCTGTGCCACCAGCGGAGCGGTGATGGCCAGCATCATGGCCGTGGTGGCGGTGGCCGACATCCACATGGCGAACGCCGCGGTGACCGCCATCAAGCCCATGAGCACCATCCGGGGCTTGGAGCCGAACAGCTTGAGCATGCCGCGGGCCAGGGCGATGTGCAGTTTGTAGCGTGTGGCCGCGCGGGCCATGAGGAAGCCGCCGAAGAATAGCACCACGACTGGGTCGGCCACCGCCTCGAAGTACTTCTTGTAGCCGTCGGTGCCCGGCTTGGTGAGCAGCAGCACCTCCAGGCCCACGAGCAGCAGCGACGTGGCGAACAGGGGGATGCCCTCGGATACCCACAGGCCGGCGGACAACAGGAAGATGAACGCCGCGCAGCGCATCGGGTAGGTCAAGTCTGGGGCCGGCACCGCGAAGGCCAGCGAGGCCACCAGCATGCAGACCGACAGCTTGCGCAGGCGGCGGTTGGCCTCGGTGGCCAACATGCGGAGTACGTCTACCGGCTTGGGGACCGGCCTGTGCGGCGGCCTCTCAGAGCCGCCGAAGAGTGCCAGTTTGGGCAACGTCGCCATAGTACAGTCCTCGCCCCACAGGGGTATAGGCACGAGCATGCTGTCCGGTCAACGTCGTCCGACAGCGCGACTGCAGGTACGACACAGCCCGGCGCTTACCGGACTTCAGGCTAGGCCCAGATCGCCGAATGGTCAAGCCGGCTGCGTGACGCCCATGACAAACGCGTGTTTCCGGACTTGACGCCGACCGGGTCGGCGCGCTATGAAGAGCGCATGGACGGCTTCCGCTGCCCGAAATGCCACGCGCTGAGCTACCCCGGCCTCATGGGCTTCCCGCGCTGCCATCGCTGCCACGAGCAGCTCCGGCAGTGCCGCTACTGCGCGCATCAGACCGGCGGGTTGTGTCGCCTCGACGACGCCACACGGCCGCGGCTGCGTTGCGAGGATGGCAAACCGTTCTGCGACGCCTTCGGCTCGGGCCTGGCCGACAGCTCGCCCGCCGGCCCGCTGCGCCGGCCCTTCAGCGGCGCCGCGCGGGTCACCGCGCTGTCCACGGCAGTGGTCATCGCCATGGCCATCCTCGTGGCCATGGCCGCGCAGCGCGAGGCGCTCATCCCCCAGATCGAGGCCAACGAGGCCGCCATCGACCTGCTCGACAACCGCGCCACCGCGACCTTCAGCATCGTCTCGACCCAGGCCGACGCACGCGACCGGCGTACCGTCTACGTGCGGGTCGACCCAGGCATCGAGGAGTTCTACGTGATCGAGGAGTACGCGCCCGCCCCGCTCGGCTACGACCAGCGCGACCCGCGGCAACTGCGTTACGAGCTGTCGGGCGACCGGCGCCTGGACTTCTCGGTGACCTTGCTGCGCCGCGCCGAGGTGGCCACGCCGCGGCAGGCCGCGCTGACCGTGCGCCTGCTCGCCAGCCATGACATGCCGCTGGGCTCGGCGACCGTGCCGATCCGCGCCGCGGGCGCGGTGCCGCCGCCGACCGGGCGGTTGCCCTAGCGCGCACCTTGGCGGATAATGAGGGCCGTCTGGGAGTTGCAGCTTGGGTACCGCCTACACGCCTGGCCTCACCGTCAACGGCCGCAGCCGCATCGAGAAGCTGCGCCGCCTGCCGCTCAAGGGGCAGGTCGTGGTGCAAGTCGGCGCGCAGGTCATGCCCGACACCGTCATCGCCCGCACCGAACTGCCCGGCGACGTGGCCCTGGTGCGCGCCGCGGACAAGCTGGGCATCACCGGCGAGGAACTGCTCGGCCTGCTGACCAAGCAGGTGGGCGACAGCGTCGCCGAAGGCGAACTGCTGGCCGAGACGCCCGGCCTCTTTGGCCGCTTCTTCCGCAGCCAGCTGACCAGCCCCATCAGCGGCGTCATCGAGACCATCACGGCCCGGACGGGCAATCTGGCCATCCGCCGTCCGCCGCGCCCGGTCGAACTGACCGCCTATGTGCGCGGCACGGTCAAGGAAGTGCTGCCCGGCGAAGGCGCGGTCATCGAGACGCTCGGCGCACTGGTCCAGGGCATCTTCGGCATCGGCGGCGAGCGCCACGGCACCCTGTCCGCCGAGGCCGGCGCTCAGGCCGGCAGCATCATCATCGTGCCCGGCCAGGTGTCCTTGGCGGCCTATCGCCACGCCTGCGACCTGGGCGCCGTGGCCATCGTCGGCGGCAGCGTGCTCGACAGCGATCTGCGCGCCATCCTCGGCCGCGACATCGGCGTGGCCATCACCGGCGAGGAGGACGTGCCCGCCTCGCTGCTGGTCACCGAGGGCTTTGGCGACGTGGCCATGGCCAAGCGCACCTGGGCCCTGCTCTCAGGGCTGTTCGGTCGGCAGGCCTCGGTCTCGGGCGCCACGCAGATCCGCGCCGGTGTTATCCGGCCCGAGATCATCGTGCCCGACCCCGAACTGGTCCTGACTGACACCATCGGCTCCACCGCGTCCGAGCAGGTGCTCGACGCGGGCACGGCCATCCGGCTCATCCGCGAGCCCTATTTCGGAGCGCTGGCCACCGTCGACAGCCTGCCGCCCGAGCCCATCGAGATCGGCAGTGGCGCCATGGTGCGCGTGTTGCGGGCCACGTTGGCCGACGGCAGCCTGGTCACGGTGCCGCGGGCCAACGTGGAGATTGTCGTCGGCTAGGCCGGCGACTCGCTGGTCTTGGGCCGGCCCAGGTCCATGAGACATGAGACGACGTAGCCCACCACGAAGCAGACGGTGTTGCAGATGACGGGGCGCAGCAGGAAGGTCACCTGCTTGTCGTGCACCAGCAGCCACCAGAGCACCAGGTAGCTCACGCCAAACCCGATCATCGCCGCGGCCGGCTGGATGCGCCGCTTGACGAAGGCCAGAGCCATCAGGCCCAGCACGCCGTTGGCGGCGATGCCCATCAACTTGTTCCACAGCCGCACCACGTCGTCGCTGGAGTGCGCGAACCACCACGCCAGCAGGATGTGCACCACGCCCCAGAACAGCGCCAGCCAGCGCACCGCGGCCAAGCCCCGTTCCTCAGCCAGCTTCCGCCCCCAGGCGCGCTTCCAGAAGTCCTCGATGCACACCGTCGTGACCGAGTTCATGAGCGACGCAATGGTCGACATGGCCGCCGAGAAGATGCCCGCGATGACCAGGCCGGCAACGCCCGCCGGCAGTCGCGTCGTGACGAAGTACGGGTACAACGTGTCGTTGTTGGGCATGTTCGGGTCGGGATGCTGCTGGTAGTAGACGAACAGCACGGTGCCCAGCAGGTAGAAGATGATGCCCAGCGGGATGTAGCCGAGAATCGAAATCCACACGCTGCGGTTGGCCTCGGAGGTAGAGCCGGCGGTCACGTAGCGCTGGGTCATGTCCTGCTGCGTGCTGTAGATGCGGATGGTCTCGAACAGCGTCTGCAGGATGAGCCACAGGCTGGTCAGCTTGGCCAGGTCGGTGCCGCCCTGCCAGATGCGGAACTTGTGGTGCTCCATGGCGATGGGCAGGAAGTCGGGGCCCACCCAGACCAGAGCCATGGCAATGCTGACCAGCGCCGCGCCAGCGAACACGATGACCTGGATGGCATCGGTCCAGATGACCGCTTCGATGCCACCGATGACCGTATACAGCGTCACCACGATGCCCATGACCAGGATGCACCAGATGACCGGCGTATTGGTCACCACGGCGAAGGCCTTGGCCGGCAGGTAGAGGCCCAGTCCCATGCGGCCCACGCCCAGCACCACGAAGCAGAAAGCGGCCATGAGCCGGCTGGAGACGTGGATGCGCTTCTCGAGGAACTCGTAGACGCTGAGCACACCAGCATCGCGGTAGCGCGGTAACACGAAGCGGGTGATGACCAGCGCGGTGATGATCAGCACCGGCAACTGGATGGCCCACAGCCAGTCGTCCTTGCCAAAGGCCAGGAACGGCAGGCCCATCATGGTCACCGCCGACAGGTAGGTACCCAGCAGCGACAAGCCCACCAGCCAATGGTGCACCTTCTCATCCGCCACCATGAAGCTGCGCGCGCTGGTCACGCGCTTCTGGAAGTAGACCCCGATGCCCACCATGGCGAGCATGTAGATCAACAGGACGGCGTAATCGACGAAGCCGAACCCGGCCGTGCTTGCACCTTGTGGCATCAATGAGACTCCTCTGCCCTGCTTGGCGCCCGGCCGGCCTTGTCCTTCCGCGGAGAAGTGCCGACTCGCCTCAATCCCGGCCAGGCAGCCGGCAACGGATGGATTGACGCGCCATGGGGCCGGCCTTGTTCCGCGACAGCCGGCGCAGCCCGAACCGTATGCGCACGCACCGACTCTGCCAGCGCCGCCGAGCGCGTCACTTTCATCTCATCTGGGCGCAAACCTAAAGGCTGGCGAGCGTTGGCCGATTGGGACAATGGCGGATATCCCTTGGACAGCACCGCCAGCTACTTCCTTGGAGCTTGATTGTATAGTGGAGGAAACGCCATGAGCGCCGTGAGTGGTGGATCCCGGGTTGGTCCCTGGGCATCCGGCTACGATCCGGCGGTCGACAGGTCGTCAGACGGGCAGGCCTTGCAGGCCACGTCGCGGACCGCACGGATCTTCAGTCAGGAACTTGGTAAACTGGTGCACATGCGCCACGCTGCCGCCAGCAATGGCGAGGTCGTGGTACATGATCGCATTTCCCTCGAGTTTGAGGCACAGGGGCTGTTGCTCAGCGCCCGTGCGGGCGAAGCCTTGCTGCTCAGCAAAGAAGCGCAGCAGGTGATGCGCGAGCAACCGCCCGCGCCGACGCCCGCGCCCGCCGCGGCGGCAGCGCCGGCCGCGACAACGCCAACCGCACCGGCGAAGCCTGCCGCCCAGGCACCCGAACCCGCCGCGGCTGCGGCGGCGCCGGCCAGCGCCGAGACCGCCACGCCAGCATCGTCCGACGAGCCCGCGGCACCACGCCTGGATGCCCTGGCCTGACCGCTACCGCAACGGGGGAGCCAGGGGTCGTTTGACGCGGCCCGCACCGCTGCCTACAATGGCCGCCATGCGAGGCCGCCATGCCGCGTTCGGTCGACTTCAGCAAACTCCCCCCGCCCGAAGCGCTGTGCTTTGGCTGCGGCCAAAGCGTTTCGCTCAGCCTCCGCGCCCGCGGCCGCGGTCGCTTCCGCTGCCCGCATTGCCACAATGACAACCGGGTCGACCACACCGGCCTGGGCCGCCCGCTGCGGCGCGATGCCCTGGCGGTGGACCACCTGCCCGAGGCCATCTGCCCCAAGTGCGGCGCGGTCAACCGCATTCCCGGCCCGCTGCTCACCGGCCGCCGCTACACCTGCTTCCACTGCCGGCGCGCGGTCGAGGTGCCGCCCCTGATGCGCGTGATCCGACGCAGCGCCACTCCCTGGGTGGTGGCGCTGCTGTTGGTCATCGGCGTGGCTGTTGCGCGCGTCGGCCGCGATATCTACCGCTTCGTGACCGCGGTGGAGGAGCGCATCAGCACCGAAACGGTCAAGGCCATGGACAGTGCCATCGACGTGCAGCAGATCGGCGGCGTGATGGGGCCGACGGGCGCGGTCTACGACTTCCGCGGCCAGGCCGTCAACATGCTGCCCAAGCCGACCACGCTTTATGTCAACGTGCTGCTGGTCCAGGGCGGCACGGAAGTGGCGCGCCAGTCGGTGGCCCTGCCGTTCGTCAGGCCCGGCGAGAAGCGCAACTTCCAGGTTCGCGTGATCGCCCCGCCAGGCACACGCGCCGAGCACTTCGTCGGTCGACTGCTCGGAGTCAGCTAGGTGACCGAGGACGGCGCGAACGCGCCGCCGCCTCTGGCGTCCGCCGTCCCACATGGCCCACCCCGCTTGACCCACAGGGACTCGCGGCCTTACAGTACACATGGCCGGAGGTGAATGCTTGATGGATCCGATCCAGCAGGAACTCGATGTTCTGATCCGCGCTCGCTATCCCATCCTCTACCTGGTCTCATGGGAAGAGCCGCGCGTTATGCGCACGCTGCGCTCGATCGCCCGCCGCCAGGAGAAGGAACTGCTGACCTGGACCGTGACCGACGGCTGGACCACGGCCGACGGTCGGCCACCAGCGCGACCCGGCGATGCGGGCGGCCGCCGCAGCACCTCACCCGCGCCGCGCCGCACGCGCTCCTCGACAGTCGAGGTCGACCAGGCACTCGACGCGCTCGACCTGGTCGAGCAATGGGACAGCGGCGGCCAGGGCAGCGCCCGCGGCGCGCTGTTCGTGCTCAAGGATTTCGACCCGTACATCAACGCGCCCGCCGTGGAGCGCCGCCTGCGCGACCTGGCCATGCGCCTGCCCTATGCCGGCTACAAGACCATCGTCGTGCTGTCGCCGGTCCTCAAGGTGCCCAGCCACCTGGAGAAGGACATCACCGTCGTCGATGTGGACCTGCCCGGCTACGACGACCTCAAGGCCATCCTGGACCGTATCGTCAAGTCGGTCTCGCCCGAAGCGGTGATGCTCGACGACGAGGGCACCGAGGCCTTCGTCAAGGCGGCGCTCGGCCTGACCTCGGCCGAGGCGGAGAACGTCTTCGCCAAGGCGCTGGTCATGGACGGCAAGCTCGAGCGCATGGACGTCAACATCGTGCTGTCCGAGAAGAAGCAGGTGGTGCGCAAGTCCGGCACGCTGGAGTATTACGAGAGCGACGCCAAGTTCGGCGACATCGGCGGCCTCTCGGCGCTCAAGGACTGGCTGCGCAAACGGCGTGGCAGCCTGACCCAGCGGGCGCGCGACTTCGGCCTGCCCGAGCCCGCCGGCGCGCTGCTCATCGGTGTGCAGGGCTGCGGCAAGTCGCTGGCCGCCAAGGCCATCGGCGCGCTGTGGGAGATGCCGCTGCTGCGCTTCGACATCGGCTCGGTGTTCGGTCGCTACGTGGGCGAATCCGAGCAGAACATGCGCAAGGCCATCGCCGTGGCCGAGGCCGTGGCGCCCTGCGTGCTGTGGATCGACGAACTCGAGAAGGGCTTCTCGGGCATGAGCGGCGGCGAAGACAGCGGCACCTCATCGCGCGTGCTCAGCTACTTCCTGACCTGGCTGCAGGAGAAGAAGAAGCCGGTCTTCGTCATCGCCACGGCCAACGACGTGCAGAAGCTGCCGCCCGAGCTGCTGCGCAAGGGCCGGCTGGATGAGATCTTCTTCATCGACCTGCCGGCGCACAAGGAGCGCGTGGACATCTTCGACATCCACCTGCGCCGCCGCGGCCGCGACCCCAAGAACTACGACCTCGACGCGCTGGCGCGCGCCGCTCGCCAGTTCTCCGGCGCCGAGATCGAGCAGGCCATCGTGGCCGCGCTGTTCGACGCCTTCGATGAGAACCGCGACATCAACACCGAGGACATCAAGCGCAACGTGGAGGTCACGGTGCCCATCTCGCGCACCATGGCCGAGCGCATCGAGGCGCTGCGAGACTGGGCCGACGAGCGAGCGCGACCGGCCTCGTTTGCCGAAGACCTGGTCGAGCCTGAGGATGAGGACGGCGGCGAACCGGCCAAGGCCAAGGCCTCGCGCGCCACGGCCCGCAAGCCCAAGGTCGAGGCGAGCGTGAGCGAGGTCAAGCCCGAAGGCTGATCCGCATCCGTGAGGATTACCAGGAAGCCGCCGGCGCGATGGCTCGCACCGGCGGCTTCGCTGCGTAGAGCGGCTCTTAGCGGCGGTACTCGTCGCGGTTGGGCCAGGTGTTCTTGGGCTTGGCCAGCGCGGCCTCGGCGATGGTGCCGGCCGTGACGAACTGGCAGCCGAAGTCCTCGCGCGCCATCTTGACCACGCGCTCGTAAGCCTCGAAGCCCAAGTCTCGCGAAGCCACGGGATCGCCGCTGCCGCGCAGCCCGGCATACTGCGCCACGGCGATGAACGGCGCCTGCTCACGCGCGCATTGCCGCAGGTGGCGTTGCGCCACGGCGACCCACAGGTCGATGTTGTCGGGCGAGACGTGATAGCCGTAGTTGCAGAGGTGCGGCACTTCCAGCACGTCGCCCACCCAGTAGGGGTGCAAGCCCACCCACGAGACCACCTCGTCGGCCTCCACCGTCGGCTCGCGTCGCCAGGCGGCCGGCACGGCGGTACGCGTGGAGGTCCACTTGATGCCCAGGTCCTCCAGCGCAAAGTACAGCCCGCGACAGAACGCGTGGTAGCCCGAACGGAAGCCCGTGGGACGATGCGCCTCGCCCAGCGCGGTCTCGAAGATGCGGACGGAGCGCTCCAGCGTTGAGCCGATCTTGCCGCGCGCGTGCTGGTGCACCAGCTGGAAGGTCTCGCGGGACATGGTGCGCGCGATGCGCGCCATCATCTGCTCGTCGCGCACCGCCATCAGGTCGGGGATGCCGCACTCGAACAGCTCATGGTCGAAGCCATGCGGCAGGAACTCGTGGCCCTCGTCCAGCCCGCGCTGCATGGCGGTCACCAGTTCGGCGTCCTCGAACAGCGTCGACTGGTTCTGGAAGCTGTAGGGGATCATGAAGAAGGTGGCGCGCAAGTCACGCTCGCCCAGCCAGTCCAGCAGACGCACAAGACGGTGTGCATCGCCGGCCGACAGGTTGTCGATCGTCAACGACGCGTACAAGCTGCCCTCGCTGGGCACGAGAACCCGATCCGTCTCAGCCATCTGCACGTCCTCCTCGGCCGCCGCCATGGTTCTGCGTCGGACCGAGGGTCGGCCAGACGCGGCGAACGGCTCCCGGCTGGGTCACTGCATCGTGTTTGCCGTGAGGCACCCAGCGTCCCCCATCATACCATGTGAACCTTTGCCCTATGGCGGCGTCGAATCGGACAGCCGGCCGACGCGCCCCGCCTACCCGGTCGTTGACACGGGCAGGACCAAGGGATATCCTGCTGCAAGGTGCGTACCGCCTATTGGCACGTGCCGGCGTACGAAGGAGATACCGATGCCGGGCCCGCCCGAAATGATCTGGATCCTGGTGATCCTGTTCCTGTTGTTCGGCGCCAAGAAGCTGCCTGAGTTGGCTCGCTCGAGTGGCGAAGCGCTCAAGGAGTTCAAGAAGGCCACCAAAGAGGCCATGGCCGACGAAGAGCCCGTCAAGCCGACCGTAGCCCAGGAAGCGCCGCGCCGCATGGAGGCGCCCGCCGATAGCAACACCACCAGCACCTCGGCCTAGCCCTGGTTGCAGGTCGGAGCGTTTAACCCGAGAGCCCGCTGGCCTAGGCCGCGGGCTCTTGTGCGTTGGGGCTCTCGCGCCGCGCGGTAAGCCACTCGAACCACGCGTCCATGCCCTGCCCCGTCATCGATGAGACTTCCAGCACCGGCACGGTACCATTGAGCGCGCGCAGGTCCTCGTAGAACCGCGCCACGTCGAAGGGCACATACTGAAGCAGGTCGGCCTTGGTCAGCAGCACCACGTCGGCCTCACGCCACAACCGCGGGTACTTGGCCACCTTGTCCTCGCCCTCGGTCACGCTGATCAGCGCCACCTTGGCGTCGTGGCCCAGGTCATAGCCGACCGGGCAGACGAGGTTGCCCACGTTCTCGATGTACAGGACGTCGACACCATCCAGGTCCAGGTGCGGCATGGCGTTGGCCACCATCGCCGCGTCCAGATGGCAGCCGCCATCGGTGTTGATCTGCACCGTCTGAGCGTACTCCGCCAGCCGCTCCGCATCGCGCGAGGTGGCCAGATCACCGACAATGACCGCCTGGCCCCAGGTACCCCTGAAATGCTCCAGGGTGCGCTCCAGCAGCGTGGTCTTGCCCGATCCCGGTGAACTGATCAGGTTAGGGCAGAAGATGCCGCGACCGCGCAGATCCGCGCGGATCTGCTGCGCCAGCGCGTCATTCAGCTTCAGGACGTTGTGGACGACATCGACTCGCACGGTTCCAGCTCCACTCGCAGCAACACCAGCTCATTGCCCGTCACGGTCTCGGCGTCAGCCACGTGGCAGTCCGGGCACAGGAAGATGCTGTCTTCGACACCGAAGACCAACTCGCACCGCCGACACCGCGCCGTGACCGCCACCGGCTCCACGATCAGACGAGCGCCCTCGGCGGCGGTGCCCTCGGCCACGGCCAGGAAGCCCATGGCCAGGCTCTCGGCCACGATCATCTGCAGCGCGCCGGCCTGGATGGTCAGCGACATCACCCGCGCCCGATGCTCCTCGGCGATGGCCAGCACCGACGGCAGGATGGCTTCGGCCAGGCTCAACTCATGCATCGCCAGCGGGCTCCAGCGACGGTCCCTCGGGCGCCAGAGCGCCCGCGAGCAGCCGCTCTGTCATCGTCTGGCAGCGGCGCAGCGTGTCAGGGGTCAGTTCGTCGGCGAAGTCGAACCGCTCGCCCCGGACCGTGCAGCGGAAGCCCTCGGGCCGATGGCCGTAGGCCGACCCGGCCAGCGCCAGCACCGTTGCCGCGGTCAGCACATGCGAGGTCAGACCCAACCCGGACGGGTCGGTCACCGGGGCGATGACCAGGCCGACATCGTCGACGTGCGCATCGAGAAACAGGACGCGGTCAACCTGGGCGCAGTCTTCGGCCAGGCCCATGTCGAGCTGCTGCACCCACATGGTGCGCACGCGGTGGCCGTCGACCGCGACGGTGTCCTCGCCGGGCTCACCCAGCAGGTCCACCAGCGGCAGGCCCCAGGCCTCGTTCAGCCGGTTGAGGATGTAGTGCCCGGCCCCGTCGTCCATGCGACTGGGATTACCGTAGGCGATGACGAGCAGGTTCATGGCTGTTCCGCAGTCTAGCACAAGCCCCCCAAACGAGGCCGGTCCGGCCGCAGGTTGTCACCAACGACCGGACCGACTGACGTATCAGGCGTTGCTCAGCGCGCGATGCGCTGCATCAAGCCGCCCTGCTCGTCGTACATCTCGATGAGGATGGGCATCTGGCCCACGGCATGCGTGGAGCAGCTCAGGCAGGGGTCATGCGCCCGGATGGCCATTTCCATGCGGTTGAGCATGCCTTCGGTGACGTTCTTGCCGTCCACGAACTCCTGCGCCACGAGCTCCACCGACTTGCACATGGCCGAGTTGTTCTGGCCGGTGCTGACGATGAGGTTGACGTTGGTCAACGCGCCATTGTCGTCGATGGTGTAGTCGTGCCACAGCGTGCCGCGCGGGGCCTCAATGACGCCCACACCGCGATGGCTGAGCGTACCGGGGGTTTGCGCCATGAGATCGGGGCCGTACACTTCGTCGCCCGAGAGGATCTGCTCGATGCGCTCCGCGGCGTAGATGGCCTCGATGAGCCGAGCGTAGTGGTAGAAGAGCGTACCCTCCTGCACACCGTCCTCATTGCAGAACGACTTCCAGCGCTCGTACTCGGCCTGGGCGCGGGGCGTGGGGATGCTGTCGATGTTGTTCAAGCGACCCAGCGGGCCCACGCGGTACGCGCCGTCGGGGTAACCGGCCGGCTTGTAGTACGGGAACTTGAGGGTCGTCCAGGACTCGACGCGCTCGCCGATGATGTTGAGGTAGTCCTGGGGGTTGAACTGGTCGACGGCGACCTTACCGTGCGGGTCGCTGATGCGGAAGTCACCATCGTAGAGCTCGAGCTCACCCTTGGGGCCAACCAACCCACCGAAGTAGGAGGAGAACCGGGCGAACCGCTGCACCACGTCGGGATTCTGCTTGCACCAGCCCATGAGCAGGTCGATACCGAGCAGGATGGTGTCGAGGTGCTGGGTCTTCTCGGCCAGCAACTCGGCGCCGCGCTCGCGGCTGATGCCGGCCGCCATGCCGCCGGGCACCGCGCAGTTGGGATGGATCTTGCGACCACCGATGGCGGCGATGATCTCCTGGCCCCACTTGCGCGCCTTCACCGCCGCCACCGTGGCGTCGGGGAAGTTGCGGGCCAGACCGACCACATTGCGCAGCGCCGGATCGGAGTCCGGGCCGAGCAGCAGGTCGGGCGAGCTGAGGTGGAAGAAGCTCAGCGCATGGGACTGGAAGATCTGGCCCATGTGCATCAACTCGCGCAGCAGCGCGGCGGTGCGGGTCGGCTTCGTATTGGCCAGGATATCGATCGCCTTGGCGCTGGCCAGGTGATGGCTGACCGGGCAGATGCCGCAGATGCGCTCGGTGAGCGTCGGCATCTCGCTGAAATGCCGGCCCTCGCAGAACTTCTCGAAGCCACGGAACTCGACGACGTGGAACCGCGCCTGCTCGACCTTGCCCTCGTCGCTCACCACGCAGGTGATCTTGGCATGACCTTCGATCCGGGTGACCGGTTCGATTTCATAGTGCTTAGCCATGTCGACCTCTCTATATCAATCGAAGTGGAGCAGCGGCTGGGGAATGCCGTTGGGCACACGGCCGCTGACCAGTTCGTGGACTACGTGGAAGATCGTGTCGGCACTCGGCGGGCAGCCGGGGATGTGGAAATCCACCTTCACGAATTCACGGATGGGCTGGACCTTGTCCAGGTAGCGCGGCAGCTCCTTGTCGTCGGGGATGAACCCGTCGACCGTGCTGGAGCTCCAGATATAGCCATGCTCGAGCACCTGGTTGAGCGGGAAGAAGTTGCGCATGAACGGCACGCAACCCCACCCCGCGCAGTCGCCGAGGCTGACCAGGAACTTGCTCTTGGCGCGGATCTCTTCCAGGAACTTGATGTTGTCCGTATTGCAGACCGCACCCTCCACCAGGCCGACATCGGCCATGGGGAAGCCGCCCAGCTTGAAGTCGGTGATCGGCATGGCGCCGATATCAGCCAACTCCATCAGGGCCACGATTCGCTCGTCGATGTCGAGCAACGACATATGACATCCGGCGCAGCCGCCCAGCCACACCGAGGCAATCATCGGTTTCTTGCTCATGGTCGCCTCCCGTCAGGCCTGTTCGGCCGTCTCGGCCGCTTCCGCGGCAGCCTTGGCCATGCCTTCGGCCAGCGCCGCCAGCACTTCCTCGTCGCCACGCACACCGGCTGGCAGGATGGTGCAGGCCTCGAAGGTCTGCTCCAAGCCCATCACGTTGACCCACGTGCCCGCCCGTTCGCTCCACTTGAGCGACGGCAGCACGATGTCGGCGTGCGCCATCACCGAGCACTCGTGGCTGGCCTGCAGGATGACCGTACCGGCCTGGCGCAGGTCTTCGACCAACTGCGCCGTCGGCTCGAACGGATCATCGCCGGTCAGCATGTAGATGACGCTGGCGGTGCTCGGGTCGGCGCCGATCAGGCCCAACTGCTCGGCCGCGGCGGCGTTGGCTTCGGTCTCGAAGCCGCGCGCGCGCAGCGCGCCGTCGGCGGTCACATGGCCGCTGAGCCGGACCAGGTCCCACAGCAGCCCGATCAGGTTCGGGTTGCGCAGGGCGCCGAGTTCGGGACCGTACAGGACGACCGGGTTCTTGGCCTTGGCATACAGCTTGGCCGCCTTCTTGATGTCCTTGGCCTCGATGTGCGCCTCCGCGGCGACACGGTCGGGGTTGTAGGCCTTCCAGCGGTCCTTCTGGCTCTGCTCGACGTGCCCGCGCAGCTTGCCCTGCTCATTGAGCTGGCAGAGCAGGCCCAGCAGCACTTCGTGCTCACAGCCGCGGCGCGGCTTGATATCGACCGTGGCCAGCTGCGTGACCTCGCTCTGGCGAGCGTTGATCGAGACGATCGGGCACTGCTCGTTGAAGCGCTTGCCCGCCAGCCAGGTGCCCAGCACCTGGTGGGTGCGGCAGGGATCGAAGCCGACCAGCAACACCATGTCGGCGTCGTGGATGGCGTCGTAGCCGCACTCGGTCACGTCGCCGAAGAGGTCCTTGGCGGCGCGCTTCACCTGGCGCTGGCGACCGAACAGCGTATCCACGTCCGCGCTGTCGCACGGGCCGGTGATGAACTGCTGGAACGACGCCAGGGTCTCCTTGGGCAGCCGACCGGAGACCAGACCAACCACCGCCTGCTGGTTGCAGTGGCAATTGGCGGCGCCTTCGTACAGCGCCTTGGCGGCCGCGGCCAGCGCGGTGTCCCAGTCAGTGTCGACCAGGGCGCCGAACTCGTTGCGCACCTTGGGGGTGGTGATGCGCGGCGTCGCCTCGTTGAGGATCTCGTAGCGGCTGCGGCGGCTGAGCAGCGGGCCATTGACCTTGGCTTCGTCCGTGCCCTCACAGCGGGCCAGGATGCCCGACTTGAGCACGGCGTTCATGGAGCAGCCCATGTCGTCGTCGGGGCAGACGACCATCTTGCGCACCAGGCCGCCGCCCTTGCCGAAGTACGGGGCCCGCTTGTCGAACAGCGCGCCGGTCGGGCACACGTCGACGCAGGTGCCGCACGAGATGCAGCTCGACTCGCCGATGGGCACACCCAGGTCGGCGATGACCATTTGCTTGGTGCCACGGCTGCCGAAGTTCAGCGTGCCCTGGCCCACGACCTCCTGGCAGGCACGCACGCAGCGGCCGCAGAGGATGCAGCGGTTGTGGTCCTGCACGAAGAAGGCGTTGCTGCAATCGGGCTCCAGCACCGGGAACAGGTACTGGTAGCGCGTGTGCGTGATGCCTTCTTCGTAGCCGCGCTCCTGCAGTTCGCAGGCGCCCGAGCTGGGGCAGAACGGGCAGATATGGTTGCGCTCGGCGAACAGCAACTCGAGCGTCATCTGACGCATGAGCGAGAGCTTCTCGTTGTGCGCGACGACCACCTGGCCGTCTTCCGCCGGAGCGGCGCACGAAGTCACCAGGCGGCGCTGGCCCTCCACCTCGACCACACACATGCGGCACGCGCCGTGGTTGGTCAGCCACGGATGGTGGCAGAGGGTCGGGATATCGACGCCGTTGGCCTTGGCGACCTCCAGAATGGTCTGGCCCTTGGCACCCTGACAGGCCTTGCCGTCAATGGTTAGGGTGATGGTGTCGGTCTTGACATCGGCCGGCATGGGGTTACTCCTTCACCACGGCGTTGAAGTTGCAGACATCGAAGCAGGTCCCGCACCGGGTGCAGGCATCCTGGACGATGTAGTACTTGCGCTCGCCGTCTTCCTTGAAGATGGTGTCCACAGGGCAGTTGCGGGCACACACGCCACACCCGGTGCAGACCTCGCGGTCGACCTCGAAGGTGAGCAGCTTGCGGCACACCTTGGCCGGGCACTTGTGGTTGTTGATGTGGGCCTCGTACTCGTAGCGGAAGTGCCGCATGGTGGACAACACCGGGTTCGGCGCCGTCTGGCCGAGCGCGCAGAGGCTCATGTCCTTCATCAGCAGCCCGAGCTTCTCGAGCCGGTCCAGATCCTCCATCGAGGCGCGACCTTCACAGATGTCGTTCAGCGTCTCGAGGATCTGGCGCGTGCCCGCGCGGCAGGGGCCGCACTTGCCGCAGCTCTCGTCGACGCAGAACTCCATGAAGAAGCGGGCCACATCGACCATGCACGAGGTGTCGTCCATGACGATCAGACCGCCGGAGCCGAGGATGGCGCCGAGGCTGGTCAGGCTGTCGTAGTCCAGCGGCGTGTCGAGGTGCTCGGCCGGGATACAACCGCCCGACGGACCGCCGATCTGCGCGGCCTTGAAGGGGCGGTCGTTCATCACGCCGCCACCCACCTGCTCGACGATCTCGCGCAGGGTGATGCCCATGGCCACTTCGATGAGACCCGTGTTGCGCACCTGGCCGGCCAAGGCGAAGACCTTGGTGCCCTTGCTGCGCTCGGTACCGATGTTGCTGTAGGCCTCGGCGCCGTTGCGGATGATCCAGGGCACGGCCGCGTAGGTCTCGACGTTGTTGATCGAGGTCGGCATGCCCCACAGGCCCTTCTGGGTGGGGAACGGCGGGCGCGGCATCGGCTGGCCGCGCTTGCCTTCGACCGACTGCATGAGCGCCGTCTCTTCACCGCAGACGAACGCCCCGGCGCCCACGCGGACTTCGAGGTCGAAGCTGAAGCCGGTGCCGAACAGGTTCTCGCCCAGGAAGCCATAGGCGCGGGCCTGCTTGATGGCGATGTCCAGGCGGGTGATGGCCAGCGCGTACTCCGCGCGGCAGTAGATGAAGCCCTTGGTCGCGCCCGTGGCGTAGCCCTGGATGATCATGGCTTCCATGACGCGGTGGGGGTCGCCTTCGAGCACCGAGCGGTCCATGAACGCGCCGGGGTCGCCTTCGTCGGCGTTGCAGACGACGTACTTGACGTCACTGCGCGCGTCGGCCAGGAGTTGCCACTTGAGGCCGGTGGGGAAGCCGGCGCCTCCGCGGCCGCGCAGGCCCGAGCTCTTGATGGTGTCGATCACCTGCTGCGGCGTCCACTCGGACAGCACGGTGCCCAGCGCCATGTAGCCGTCGCGGGCGATGTACTCCTCGATGGCCTCGGGGTTGACCACGCCGCAGTTCTCAAGGACGATGCGGTGCTGCTTGGAGAGGAACTGGAAGTCCTGCTCGGAGCGCACGATCTCGCCGGTGTTGGCGTCGGTCAGGCGGGCGGGCTCAAACGGCCGGCCCTTGAGGAAGTGCTCGGTGACCAGATCCGGCACCTGGGCGGGCGTCACGTTCTGGTAGTAGATCTCGTCGGGCCACACGCCGATGCGGGGACCGCGCTCGCACAGGCCGGCGCAGCCGGTGTTGATCAGCTCGACCTCATCGGTCAGGCCCTGCTTCTCCAACTCGGTCTCGAGCGCCTCGCGCACCTGCCAGACACCCGAGCTCACACAACCGCTTCCCGTGCACAGGAAGCAGTGCAGTCGCTTGAAGTCGGCCATTACTGCACCTCCTTGGGCAACTGCTGGCGGGCCACGATATGGCTGGTGACGCGGTTGCCGTTGACGACATGCTCGGTGATGATGAGCTTCGCGCAGGCGGCGTCCACCGTGCCGTAGAGCACCGGCTCCTTGCCCTTCTCTTCCACGGTGACGAACGGCTCCAGCGCCTCGACGCCGGACGAGCCGGTGATCACCACTTCCACGGTATCCAACTGCCGCGCCTGGATCTCGGCGACCATGGCATCCATCACTTCACGGGCGCCCTTGGCCAGCCCGCTGGTGCCCATCGACACCTTGATCCGGTATTGCTGGTGCTCCGTGCGCAGAGCCATCTCCTTGGCGGCCTGCTCGCGCAGTCGGCGGAGGTCATCCAGTGTCATGAGTTCTCTCTCCCGGCCGCGAGAGCCGATTCGCCCTCGCGAAGTTGCTCCACCAGCCAGCCGCGCACCGTCTGCGTTTCATACTCGTCGCCGAGCATGCGCCGGATGGGCCGCGTGTCGAGCCGGTAGCTTCGGTCGCCGATCCGGTGGGTTGCCACAAAGTCAACGCCACGGACTCCGACCAGTAACGTCTGCAAGGATTCCGCCATATTGCCGAGCGGGGGACGGTCGGGATGGGAGTGCGACATGGTGGCCGTGACCATCGTGCCGACGCCCGGTCGCGATCGCAATTCGAAGTCGCCTTCGCAGGTCTCCACCGTGCCGCGCATGAGTGCCAGGCCGAAGCCGACCCAGCCTTTTTGCTTCTGCTTGGTGGTGGCGAAGTGCTCCAGCACGGCCTCGACCAACTCGGGCGGCATGCCCGGTCCGTTGTCGGCGACCAGCAGGCACATACGATCCTGCTCCGGCTGCTCGTGAACGGAGATCTTGATGGTCCTGGCCCCGGCCGTGACGGCGTTCATCGCCACGTCCAGTACGTGCAACATCAAATCGACCACGACAACGTCACCGCGCTCTGCTGGGCAGCCTCACTGATAGTTGCGCAAGATGCGACGCACGTGCTTGGACTCCACCTTGCCGTGCACATCGTTGGCGATGCGCATGGCCGGCGCGATACCGCACGCACCGATGCAGCGTGCCGCGTTGAGCGTGTACAGACCATCGCTGGTGGTCTCGCCCATCTTGACGTCAAGCTGCTTCTCGAGCGCATTGATCAGACCCTCGGCGCCGCGCACGTAGCAGGCCGTGCCCATGCACACCAGGATCTCGTACTTGCCCCGTGGCTTGAGGTGGAAAAGGTGGTAGAACGTGGCCACGCCGTACACGCGCGAGGCCGGCAGCGCCAGGCGCTTGGCAACATGCGTGAGGACATCATTGCGGAGGTAGCCGAACATCTCCTGCGCGCGGTGCAGCACCTCGATCAAGCTATCGGGTGCGGCGTCGTGGCTCTCGATGTAGTCGTCTAGCGCGTTGAAGAGTGCTTGTTCGATGCCGAACTTGCTCGACACCATCTCGCTGGTGACCATGTGGAACGTCTCCTCGATCAGCTTCGATCCGAGAGCGCCCGCCTCAACGGCAAGGCGGACCGCCCATCGAGCCCAGCCAGGGCCAGTTTCAGCTCGGCGACGCTCGGCTCCTCGACGCGAAACAGCGTCTGCTGAAAGCCGATGTCGGCCGGCAGGTGCGCGTCCGAGAACCGCACCATAGGCACTCCCGCCAGGGACGGGTGCGCCTCGACCAAGGCCTGCTCGTCTGTGTACCTGGTGACCTCGACGGCGTCGATGGCCAACCCCTCGGGCAGCCAGCCAAGCTGGCTGAGGATGCTGTCCACGCCGCGGTCGACATGGGCCCCGATGACCAGGGCTCCATGCTCTCGCGCCGTGGCGCATACCGTCTCCAGATCGTGTTCGATGCCGCTGATCAGCAACCGCGGCTCGAAGCCCAGGATGTTCTCCTGCCCATCGACCACGATCTGCTCGCCGAACACCCGCTCATCGCAGGCGATATCCGGCAGCGCGGCATAGACCCACTGTCCGAAGGCGAGGGCTGCCTCGACCTCATCGAAAACGGTCAACACGTCGACCTCTTCGGCCGAACGCACTTCCAACCCGTACAACGCTTTGACCCCGCGCGCGGCCGCCGCGTCGCGCCAGGCTGGCGTGTTCTTCGCCGAGTTGTGGTCGGAGACGGCGACGAGATCCAGACCGATCTCCGCCGCGCGTGCCATGATGGTGGCGGGCGACATGGCCAAGTCGCCGCACGGTGAAAGCACCGTGTGCAGGTGGAAATCGGCGCGCCAGTCGCGCATGGCAGCCTCGCCGACCCGTCGCGACGTCAGCGCACGCCGAGCGCGTACAGCCGACCGGCCACGGCGTAGGTATCCTCATTGCTGAGCAGGATGGTCACCGACTCGTGGTTGGCCAGGGCGATGAGGTCGTTGTTAGGCTCACGGCCACCGGTGATGACCACCGCCGCCAGGTCCTGGGTGGAGGCCACCGCGGCCACATTGCGGTGGGTCTGAATGGTCAGCCAGACCTGGCCCGGCGCGCCGTTGGCCAGCACATCGCTGATCAGATCGGCCGCCATGGCCCCTTGGATCTGCTGTTCGCCTACCGCGGTAACCGCCTTGAGGCCCAGGGCCTGGGCCATCTCCGATACCGTCATGTGCCGCGCTCCTCTCTCGAAACTGTCTATTCGCCGGCGCCCGCCTCGTCACCTCGCCCGGCCGGGCCTTTGGGCGCCGAGTCGCCGCGGGCGGCCGGGGTCAGGTCGAAGCGCAGGTTGAGTCGCGTGCCGTAGCCCGGCGCGCTGCGGATCTCGAAGTGGTCGGCGCACTTGCGGATGTTGGGCAGGCCGAGACCGGCACCGAAGCCCAGCGTGCGCACCAGGTCACTGGCGGTGGACCAGCCGTGCTTCATGGCCAGGTCGATGTCCGCGATGCCCGGCCCGTCATCCTCGACCGTGACGCGAATGGTCTCGTCGTCCATGACGGCCAGGATCTGGCCGCCGCGCTCGGTGTGGATGATCAGGTTGGCTTCGGCCTCGTAGACGGCTATGGCGACGCGCCGCTGCACGTCCTGGGCCAGGCCGCGGTTGGCCAGTTCGCGCTTGAGCCGCACGCTGGACAGGCCGGCGCTGTCGTAGTCGCCCGCGGTGACCTGGAACTCCATGCGCAGGCCGTCGGGCGCGCTGCGGTCGACCGCCTGGTGCGGATGCTCCTCGTCCTGGGCCAGCAGCCGGTTGAGTTCGACCAGCAGGCTGTGCAGGATGCTCTCGGGGGTGACGATGCCGACCAGCTTGCCGCTCTCGTCGAGCACGGGCAGACGCCCGTAGCCGGTGCGGTCGAGCACGGACATGGACTCGGTCAGCGGCCAGCGGTCGCGCACGGTGACGACATCCTTGGTCATCCAGGTGTCGACCGGCTCCTCGATGTGGCCGTGGTCCAGGGCGCGGATGATGTCCTCGATGGTGACAATGCCGACCAGATCGCCGACCTCATCGACCACGGGCACACCGGAGATGCGCCGGGCGCGCATCAACGCCTGGACCTCGCGCATGCGCTGCTCGGCCCGCGTGGTGACCACGTCGGTCTGCATGGCCTGGAACGTCTTGAGACGGTGTACTAACTCCTGGACGAAGGAGAATTCCACATGCGGGCTCCGGCGCTGACACAGGCTTCGAACATCTTCTTACCGGTCACCGCCAGCGGGATGCCGAAGCTCTTGGCCAGGTCAATCATCTCTTGAGGGATGGTCTTGCCCCGCACGACCACCACCCACAGCGCGCCCACGGCCAGGGCCGTGCGGATGGCGGGCGGCGAAGTCTGGCCGGTGAGGATGACGAAATCTTCCTTCTCCGTGGCCAGAATATCACTGAGCAGATCGGCGGCTGCGATGGCGTTTACGTCAAAGTCGGCGCCGGGTACCAGGACCGTCGCGTCCAACTCTGCCATCAGTTCCGACCACAACATGTACGTCACTCCACAGGCCGTGCCACCGGGCTCAACCGCGGCGGCCATTCTCTCACACCCGTCCGAACCATCGTCCAGGATGGTTCAAGCCCTTAGCAGATGCGCGGCAACTGCCCGCCAGCGAGCTTATCGAGCACGCGCCGGCCACCCACGCCGGTCTCGCACAGCACTCGGCTCCGCGCCGCATCGCTCACCCGCCCGATGCGCGCGGCACTCGGGTCAAGCGCGCGCAGTGCCGCCTCCACCGCGTCGGCGCGCTCGGGCGCCACGGCCGTGACCAGCCGGCCCTCATTGGCCAGATACAGCGGGTCCAGGCCCAGCAACTCGCTGACGGCGGACACCGACGCCGTGACCGGCACCCGAGCGTCCTCCACCAGCAGGCCACAGCCGCTGCTCTCGGCCCACTCACACAGCACCGTGGCCAGGCCGCCACGCGTCGCGTCGCGCAGGCAGCGCACGCCGTCGCCACCGGCCTTCAGCACCGCCCGCGCCGTGGCCACCAGCAGGCCGCAGTCCGACACGATGGGCGCAGCCAGGCTGATCTGGCCGCGCGCCAGCAGAATGGCCGCCTCGTGCCGCCCGACGTCGCCGCTGACCAGCAGCACATCACCGGGCCGCAAGGTTGTAGGCGAAAGCTGCAAGCCGTCTGCCACCAGCCCGTAGCCGGCGGTGGTGATGTACACGCCATCGCCGCTGCCACGCTCGACCACCTTGGTGTCGCCCGCCACCAGCCGCACCCCGGCCTCGCGCGCGCAGGTCGCCATGCTGGCCGCGATGGTGATCAACTCGTCGATGCCGACGCCCTCTTCGATGATGAACGCCGTGGTCAGCGCCACCGGCCGCGCGCCCGCCACGGCCAGGTCGTTGACCGTGCCGCAGATACTGAGCTTGCCGATGTCGCCGCCAGGGAAGAAGCGTGGCTTGACCACGAAGGCGTCGGTGGTGAGCGCCACCCGGCCCTCGCCGGCCGGCAGCACCGCGGCATCGTCCATGGCCTGGCCGGCAGAGTCGGCGAAGGTCGCCACGAACACCTCGCGCACGAGGTCCGAGGTCAACCGCCCGCCACTGCCATGGGCCAGCGTGATGGTCCGCTCCACGATGTGCCACTCCCGTCGCGCGCCATGGTAGCACGAGTGCGCCTAAGCTGACCCAGGCCGTTGGGCCTGCGTAACAGACAGATGTCCGCGCCGCCGTCAGGCCGGCACGAGGCCCGTGAACAGACCGTTGCCCGCGGGACCGCGCCCACGCAGCGTGACGCGCTCGAAGCCGGCGGCCTCGATCACGCCGATCATCTCGCTCACGCGGTACGCGCCGACGTGCAGGCCGAACATGGCCGCCTCGAGCGGACCGTTGCCGTCGTCATCGATGACAAAGTCCTGCACGATGAGCAAGCCGCCGGCCGGCAGCGTCGCGCGCAGCCGGCGCAGGCGCGCCTCCGAGCCGTGGTGCGCGCCATGCAGAACGTTGGAGGCCAGAGCGCAGTCGTAGCCTGTACCGAGATCGTCAGTGTCGAAGTTTCCGCCGACAAAACCCACGCGTTCCGACAAGCCGAACCTGGCTACGTTCTCGGCGGCCAGCGGGCCCGTGCCCGGCAGGTCGAAGATGGTCGCCCGCAGCTCGGGGTAGGCCTCACACAGCGCGACGCTGTAAGTGCCCGGCCCGCCACCCAGATCGAGCAGGTGGCGCCGGCCCGACAGGTCGACATTGCCCGCCAGCCACTGGCAGCGCCCGCGGATCGCGTAGTCTTGCATGGCCATGACGAACGTGCGGTGGACGTGCGGCGGCATGTGCGGCGCGCCGGTGCCCTCGGCCGGCGGCGTGCGCAGCGTGTCCTCGAGCGCCTGCCAGCGGTCGGCAATGCCCGCCAGATGGCTCAGCCCGTCGCCGTAGTAGCGCGGCGAGGCGGGGTCGAACGTGGCGACGCCCTGGTCGGTCAGACGGAAGCGGCCGTCCGGCTGCCGGTAGACCAGGCCCGTGGCGGCCAGCAGCGTCAGCAGTCGCTCGGTGGGCTCGGCTTGCGTCTCGCAATCGTCAGCCACCTGCCGAGCCGTCGCGGCATCCACCAGCAACCGCTGCCAGATGCCCAGCTTCCAGGCCACCTGCACCGCGCGCGCCACACGGAACATGACGCCGAGTTGCTCGAGATCGACCACGGCCCGCCCGTCGACATCCAGTGCCCGCCACGTCTGGTCAACCATGTCTCGCCTCCGCTCCGCGGCGATTAGGCGGCGAAGCGAACAAACCTTCCGCGCGCGGGGAGGAATCGTTGTCTTGGGGCGCCAATGCGCGGAGTCCTGGAGCATGTCCATGAGGGTACGCAGCTGCTGGTTGCTGGTCGCGCTGACCAGCGCCCTGAGCGCCGGCCACGGCCTGACCTTGACCGTGTCGCCCGACGGCCGCGACGATGGCGCGGGCAACGGGTCGTTCGCCTCGCTGGCGGGCGCACGCGACGCCATCCGCCGCCTGAAGGCCGCAGGCGGACTGACCGAGCCGATCACCGTGCGCGTGGCAGCCGGCACCTACCCGCTGACCGCGCCGCTGCGCTTCACGCCGGCGGACTCCGGCACGGCCGCGTGCCCCATCACCTACGAGGCCGCGCCAGGCGCCAGGCCGGTGCTCACCGGCGGCGTCAAGGCCACCGGCCTCACGGTGCGGCCCGACGGCCTGTGGCAGGCCCGCGTACCGGGCGTCGGAGCCGACTGGCTGCCCGAGCAGATGTACCTCAACGGCCGCCATGCCACCCGGGCGCGCACGCCCAACAAGGACTACCTGTACACCCAGCGGCCAGCCGAGACCGATGCCAACCGCCAGGTGTATCTGGACCGCAAGGACGCGCAGCCGCTGGTGGGACTGTCGCCTGCCGAGCTGAAGGAAGTCAACCTGGTCGCCTACTTCTCCTGGGAGAGCGCGCGCCTGCGCATCGCCTCCTACAGCCCGGCCAACGGGCTGATGGTGGCGACGGGCAATGCCGCCTGGGGGCTCAACACCTTCTCCGGCCAGACACGCCAGCGCTACCAGTTGGAGAACCTGCGCTCGGCGCTGGACGAGCCGGGCGAGTGGTATCTGGGCCGCGACGGCGTGCTGCTCTATCAACCGCGGCCCGGCGACAACCCGGCCACCGCGGAGATCATCCTGCCGAAGACCGAGCGCTTCATCGACATCGCCGGTGACGCACGGCTGGGCCTGTCGGTGGAGTACCTGACCTTCCGCAATCTGGCCTTCCGCCACGCCGCCTGGTACCTGCCGGCCGGCGGTCATAGCGACGGACAGGCCGAGGTCAGCGTCGACGCGGCGGTCATGGCCGATGGCGGAGCGCACCTGAGCTTCGAAGGCGTCGAGGTGACCAACATCGGCCGCTATGCCTTCTGGTTCCGCGAGGGCTGCGCCGACAACGCCCTGCGCGGCTGCTTGCTCTACGAGATGGGCGCCGGCGGCGTTAAGATCGGCACCGGCTGGGCCGCGGACAATCCCGACGAGCTGACGACCACGCGGCGCACCGTGGTGGACAACTGCATCGTCCAGCATGGTGGCTGGCTGCACCACGGCGCGCACGGCATCTGGATCGGGCATAGCCCGGACAACCAGATCACCCACAACGACGTGGGCGACTTCAACTACACGGGCATCAGCGCCGGCTGGCGTTGGGGCTACGGGCCCAGCGTGGCCAAGCGCAACAAGATCGAGTTCAACCGCATCCATCATCTGGGCTACTGTGTGCTGAGCGACATGGGCGGCGTCTATACGCTCGGGCCCAGCGAGGGCACGACGGTCAGCAACAACTGGATCCACGACGTCAACGACTACGGCTACATGGGCCGCGGCGGCTGGGGCCTGTACAACGACGAAGGTTCCACCGGCATCGTCATGGAGAACAACCTGGTCGAGCGGACGAAGACCGGCGGCTACCACCTGCACTACGGCAAGGACCTGACGGTCCGCAACAACATCTTCTCCGATGCGCGCGAGAACCAGCTCCAGCACTCGCGCAACGAGGAGCACCACCAGTACAACTTCGAGAACAATATCGTCTGGTACCGCCGTGGCGACCTCTTCCACGGCACCTGGACCGTGCCCCAGATCGACCTGGCGCGCAACGTCTACTGGGACGCCTCGGGCCGGCCGGTGATGTTCGGCAACCTCGACTTCGCCAAGTGGATGACCACCGGCCGCGACAAGGACTCCGTGGTCGCCGACCCGCAGTTCGTCAATGCCGAGGCCGGCGACTACACGCTCCGGCCCGGCTCGCCGGCGCTGAAGCTGGGCTTCAAGCCGTTCGACTGGAAGCAGGCCGGAGTCTACGGTGACGCGGCCTGGGTCAAGCGCGCCGTCACCGACAGCTATCCCGACGTGGTCTATCCCTCGCCGCCGCCGCCGCCGCCACCGCTCGTGTTCGACCAGAACTATGAGGACGCGGCGCTGGGCATCGGCCCGGCGCGCGCGCAGGTGATGACGGAGAACAAGGGCGATTCCGTGGGCGTGGTGGTCGAGCCCGGCGCCGGCGGCAGCGCCAAGTGCCTCAAGGTCGTGGACGTGCCGGGCCTCCGGGCCAGCTACGATCCGCACTTCTTCTGGGACCCCAACCACACCGCGGGCAACACGTCGTTCAGCTTCGATATCAAGCTGTCCGAGGGCTCGCTCTGCTATTGGGAGTGGCGTGGGCCCGGCAACCCCTACCCGACCGGCCCCAGCGTCTGGTTCCGCGGCGGCAAGCTGCAGGCGGGCGGCCGCGACCTAGCCGACATCCCGCTCGGCCAGTGGGTCCGCGTGAAGATGACCTGCGGGCTGGGTGCGCAGAAGACCGGCACCTGGCGCCTGGTGCTGGTGCTGCCCGATGGCCAGGCCAAGGTGTTCGGCGACCTGCCCTTGGGCCCGGATTTCAGGGAGCTGCGCTGGCTGGGCTTCAGTTCCAGCGCCGACGCCAACACCATCACCTGGCTCGATAACCTCAAGCTGGAGAGTGACCAACTATGACCACCCGCAACCCCCTACTGCCTGTACTGGCCGGCCTGACGGTGGTCGGCACCGGCCTCGCGCAACCGCGCAGCCAGACGGTGATGGACGCCACACCGGTCAAGCTGCCGGGCGTGGAGACCACCTTGAGCGTCGACGCCCAGCCCAGCCTGAGCGTGGACAAGCCGGGCGCCGAACGACGGCTGGCTGCGGTCAACATCGGCAGCGGCGACTGGTCATGGGCCAAGTCGATCCGCCTGCAGGGCAGTGTCAGCGGCACCATCGGCACCGCGCGCCTGGCCGTGCTGGCCTGGAGTGGCGAGAGTTGCTGGTACCGGCTGGGCACGCCGCTGCGCGTCGGGCCTGAAGCCGCCTACGGCGTGTCGCTGGAGGCGCTCAAGCCAGCCGCCTTCAACGCCGACCCGGCAGCCGCCGTCGACTGGAAGAAGGTCGACCAGATCTGGCTGGGCGTCGTGCTCGACGGCCCCGCCAAGGCCACGCTGACCGTGGCTCCGCCGGAGATCACGGCCGAGCCGCTGCGGCCCACCGCGCCGCTGACAGTGCCGCTGGCCGCGGCCGCCAAGTGGAACATGGGCAAGGACCCCGCCGTGCAGCACAAGGCCGCGGTGGTCAACGAAGGCCCCGATGGCGCGCCAGCGCTGCGGCTGGACGTGACCTACCCCGAGGCCCGGCACCTCTACTCCATGCTCTCCGGCCCCATCGAAGGCGAAGACCTGGGCAGCTACCGCACGCTGCGCATCCGCTACCGCGCCACGCTGCCCAAGGGCCCGAACCTGCTGTTCAGCCTGCAGGAGCCGGGCGGCGGCCAGTACATCATCGACCCGCCGCCGGCCCAGACCACCGAGTGGAAGACGCTCGACATCGCCATCGCCGACCTCAAGCTGGCCGGCTGGACCAAGGATGCCGACGGCAAGCTCAGCATGGACCAAGGCGTCTCGCTGCAGATCGGCTGCCACGGCACGGCCAACCCGCCGGGCGCGGGGAGCATCTGGATCGCCGAGGTGTGCCTGGTGCCGTAGACGCTGACCTGGGAGCGCGGACCTGGCGGTCCGCGCTCCCAGGTCAGCCGGCCTGACGCGCCTGGTCGATGTTGGCGGCCGCCGTCAGATCAGCCACGATGACCACGCCGCAACCATCGACCGCGGAGACGATGGCCAGACCGCCGCGCACCACCTGCTGCTCCAGCCAGGACCGCACCTCGGCGTCGGGCCACGGCCAGTGGTCGGCATCGGGGTCGCCGATGCCCGCGCGCAGCCGCCCGACCAGGTCGAACCGGCCCAGCACCGCGCCCAGCCGCGCCAGCACCGCCGCATCGGACGGCACGGCCAGCAGCAGGCCGCCATTGCAGTAGCCGGGCACGTCGCGCACGTGGTAGTCCACCTGCTCACGGAAGGTGCCCAACGCACCGACGCCCAGGATGCCGGGCGCCACCTCGGCGGCGCCGAGTGCCTGCCATTGGGGCACGATGACCTCGGCTTCGGCCAGGTAGACCTCGGGCGCCGGCTCGGCTTCGTCCAGGCAGGGCCACAGGTCGCGCTCCCAGCTGGGCAGCACCACCCCGCGCAGCGGCCAGAAGCAGCCCGCCGGTCGCGGCCGCAGCAGCAACGTGGCCACGCCGTCCTCGGTCGGCTCCAGCGGCATGATCTGCGGGCTGGCCATGCTAGCCCACCGGATCCCAGGCCAGGCCGATGATGTCGGCGAAGACCGCGCCGCCGCCGGCGCTCGCCTTCCTGATGGCCACGGTGACCTGGCCGTCGGCGGGCGCGACGAAGCGGAGGGACTGGCGCGTCCAGTCGGGCGCCTCGCACTCGGCGGTGAGTTCGGCCAGGCCCGTGCCGCGCACGGCCAAGGCGGCCTTGCCGCCCGGCTCGGCGCGCAGGCCCTGGCCGACGGTGGTGTTGCCCCAGCCGTTGCCCTTGCTACAGGTCGCCTCGCCGTCGCCGGTCTTCTGCCAGTACTCGATGGTGCCCAGCTCGAAGCCGGTGTTGAGCAGGCGGTTGGCGCCGGCCATCTTGGGCGGCTGCCAGGCGGGCTGCGGCGCCGGCGGATGGGCGAAGTCATGGCCCGCTCGCCACGGCGCGCGGCCCGGCGGATAGGCGCCCAGATACGGCTGGTCCCCGACGCTGATGCCCGGCAGCAGCACAGGCCAAACAGCCGCTTGGCCGGGTCGAGGTAGCCGGGGTCGGCGCTGACCAGATTGGGCGTCACCACCACATGCTCGGGCAGCCGAATGGGCTGATTGACCAGGTTGTTCTGGTAACGTGAGCCGAGCATGTCGCCGCGCTTGCTGTGGTCGAAGGTGCTGATGGCACCGGTCGCAAAGCAGGTGTTGTGGTAGGCGAGCATGTAGCTGCACGGGTTGTTGAACCGCACCGGATCGCCCTTGATGCCCCAGATCACGTTGTGGTGGACGATGGCGTTGTGCGAGCAATGGTCGAAGTAGATGCCCATCTGCGTGTGCGGCGCGTGGTTGTCGTGGACCAGGTTGTAGGCAAACTCCGTGCCGCCGAAGTCGGTGTTGTGGCCGTAGGTCATGCCCAGGTCGCTGGTCAGCCAGCCCGAGTCGCTCAGCTCGTTGTAGACGATGCGGCTCTCGGTCAGGCCGCCCACGCTCAGCACGTCGCGCCCGGCGTGGCGCACGGTGTTGTGCGCGAAGGTGATGCGCCGGCCCGACAGCGCCACCACGCCCTGCCATTTGCCGCCGTAGTTGCCGTTCTCGATCAGGTTGTTCTCGATGCGGTGGTCGCGCCCGCTCACTCGCATTACCGCCGACGAGCTCCAGGCAAAGTGGCAGCCGCGCACGGTCTGCCGTTGGCCGGCGATGACCACCGCGCCTTCGGCGTCGGCGCGCAGCGAGTGGCCCAGCCAGGTGCCCGTCAGGCCATCGAGCAGCAGATCGGCCGAAGCGCCGTCGGTGCGCAGGCCCGCGGCGCGGAAGCTCAGCCCGACTAGCTGCACATGCTGCCGGCCAGAAAGGTCGATGGCCCATACGCGGCGCTTGGCCTCGATGGCGCGTCCCGCGGGCGACACGCCTTCCGCCAGCCTTACGCGCAGCCGCGGCCGCTCCAAGCGCCATTCGCCGGCGCCCAGCGGCTCGCCCGGCGCGCCGATGAGCAGGTAGGTGTTGCCCGCCTTGGGCGTGTAGAAGGCGTCGGTCAGAGGCGGGTCGAAGGTCAGCGTGTGCGTCGCGGCGTCGTAGCCGGTGACCGTGCGCGACCAGCAGACCCAGGAGTAGCCGCTGGGCACAAACAGCAGCGCGCCCTTCCAGCGCTCGGCGTCGCCGGGCAGGTTGGGGTCGGTGACGGTGCTCGCGGTGCCCGCGGTCATCGTGGCCCAGGTCGGGTGCAGCAGGTCGCCGGTGCGCTTGGGCCAGCACACCTCGCCCAGCGCCAGGTCGCCGTCGAACACCTGGTTCTGCGCATCGAGCGTCCAGCCCAGCGGCGCGGTCCAGGTGCCATCGGCCTCCGCCTGCCAGCCGGTGACGGCGTCGGCGCCGCTGATCACCGGCGTCTCGCCCGCGGCGGCGCGGATGACGATGGGCCGGCCCGGCTGGCCCGAGCGCGCCGGGGTCAGCGTCTCGCGATAGACGCCGCCGCGCACGGTGAGCGTGTCGCCCGGCTGCAACACGCCGCCGGCATGGCTGAGCGTGGCGAACGGCGCGGCAGCCGTGCCAGGGTCAGTATCGCGTCCGGTCGGCGCGACGAAGTACTCGGTAGCCATCAGCGCGTTCCCCATCGAGACCAGGGCCAGGGCGACCCAGGCGTGACGCATGTGCGTGCTCCCAGCGGGGCATTGCTCTGGGGCGAGTGGATTCCTGCTACGGGTTGGCGGCGGGCTGCGGCGGCACGACGACGCAGTCCCACGCCTCGGGCAGAAGCTCCTGCCGGAACCCATCGGCCAGACGCAGGGCGACCAGGCGGTGGCGCCCACGATGGCGGGGGGCCGCCGAACCTAGCAGCCAGGCTTGGTCATCGCTCAGACCGTATGGCCCTGCGAAGTCTGAGGTCTCCAGCAGCAACTGGCGCGTGCGCTTCTCGACATCGACCGCCCAGACCATCACCTTGGCGCCCAGCGGAGGACCGTACTCGGCCATGATCAGTTCGTGGTCCGTCCGGCCCGCGCAGGCCATGCTCCAGCCGGGCAAGGCGATGCGCTGCGAGCGGTCGCTGGTCAGGTCGACGACCCACAGGTACCGGCTGTACTCGGCATTGTGGTACTCCATGATCGCATAGCGGCCGCCCAGCATGGCGCGCCAGCTCAACATGATGTCGCCGCCGCCGATACGCCATTCGCGCCGCCGTTTGAAGTCCGGGCCGTAGAGCACGAGCGACCCGCCTGCCTCGGAGCGGCACATGGCCAGATAGCCGTCGGCGAGGGTCTGCACATGCCAGGGCGAGCCCAGGTCGGGCGCCCCCGACACCTGTCCCGATGCCGGGTCCCAGAGCCGGTCGTCGCACGGGCTGTCGCCCGCGTAGCCGCCGGCTGTGTACATCACCCGTTCACCCAGCCAGCCGACCAACGAGCGACGCTCGGCGCGGTCGGGCAGCCGCAGCATCTTGTCGGCTTCGAGGGTGACCAGATAGTCGCCGTCGCAGGCCGCCACCACGCCGCGCGGGCCGACGTCCAAGTCCGCCGCGGGCGACAGGTCGTAGTCGATGGCCCGACCCGTGCGGGCGTCGACCCAGGTCAGGCGATGGCGGTTGGCGGCGCAGGCCACGAACCGCACGGGCACACTCTGTCCCGCCAGGCAGGCGGTCAGCCAGATCGCGAGCAAGCTGCTCATAGCTGCCACTCCACGCTGCCAGTCCATTTCATGGCAGCCATCCTGCGCAGGATCTCCACCTCCATGACCACGGTCTGCTCACCGACGATCGCCACGCCGTTGCAGTCGACGGTCGAGACCGGCATTTGCCTATCGCAGTGGCGGGTACAGAGCACCAGCTACCGTGGGCCATCCGAGAGCCTATCGACGACGCGCAGGATATCCTTCGCACCCGGCCACCGCGGATCCACCCAGAAGTCGTCCACCGCGGTGCGCAGGATGAACCGCCGGCCCAATGGTATGCAAGGCCCGACCTCGGCCCATGGCACCAGCGTCGGCCGCCTGCCAATCGAAGCCGCGACGGCCAAGCCCAATGCCGTTGCCCGCAGACTGGCGAAGCGCGCCCTTTGGCACGCCAAGGTGCTGGGCAGCAGACACATCGCCGGCACGACCGCGACGACACGCAGGGCCGTGAGTACAGGCCACATCGTCACGGGCAAGCGATGCGGCACCGTCAGCACGCCGCTCGCGAGGTAGGCGACCAGAGCGACAAGCCACCACCAGGCACTGGGCACGCCCGGCCTGAGTTCGGTTCCAGGCACATCCGATAGTGGCATCGCATCGGCGCTGCCGCGCGCCGGTGTGTGCCCATCCAGCCGCGCCCGAAGCTGCTCCACCAGACCGCCAAACCCGCGCAGCGAGGAGCGTAGGTGCAACCTCGCCTGGCCGGCCTCCACCACCGCCCCGTCGGCAGTCAGGAGCACGCTCCGTACGTCCGCCCACGTCACCTCACGCCGGCCGCCTACAAAGCGGTACTCGTGGCGCACCGACAGCCCGGCCGCGGTGAGCAGGACGGTCTGACGGTCGTAGAGCAGCCGCCACAGGCCAATCACGACGAGGAGCAGCAGCGCGAGCACAAGGTCGTTGTGGCAGTGGCCAACGAGTGTCGCGTAGGGCGGGAATGCGCCAACGACTGTAGCAGCCAGCAGGGCCTGGAGAACGGCCGACAACCACCGAGGCGCCTCGCGAGCTTCCACGTACACTTGCCGACCGGCGGGTGGGCCGGCAGCCTCGTTCAGTTCGCCTCTGCCGTCCATCAGCAGCGTACCTTCACTTGACATCGTTCATGGTGTCCGGGCAGATCGCCCCGTCAGCGCTGCTGGCCGAGCGCAGGCCAGAGTGCCCCGCCCGGCCGGTGCGACGAAATACTCGGTGGCCATCAGCGCGTTGCCCATCGAGACCTGGGCCAGGGCGACCCAGGCGTGACGCATGTGCGTGCTCCTGGTCGTGGAATTGGCCGTCTGGCAACTCGACTCCTGCGGATCGCCGAGAGCTACTCAGCAATCAGGGCCTCGATCGTTGCCCGTTCGCCGATGATGGCCACCGCATCACCCCAGAACGACGCCGACACGAACGCACAGTGCCGAGCGGCAATCCGGGCAGCCAGCCAAAACGCCACATCGTCTCCGTACCACGGCCAGCCTCCGACCTCACCGACGCCGTCCGTAATGGCCGTCACCATGTCGAACCGGGGCGCCAGTGCAGCCAGTTCCGCTAGGCATCCAGACTGACCATCGACCTCGATCAGCAGGCCACACTCGGCATAGCACGGGATGTCGAAGACCTGGTGCACGACCTCGGGCGGAAGTTCAGCCAGGCAGCCCACACGCAAGAGCCCCGAACCCACGTCCACGGCACCCGACCGGAGCCAATACCGGCCTGTGACTTCGGCGCGCACGACGTACGCCAAGGCCGGTCCGTGGTGCGGGTTCTCAAGATGAGACCAGATGTCGCGGTCGTAGCGCGGCGACGGGCGTCTCTGCCACGCCCATCGACCTCCTGGTCGCACTGTGAGCGCCAGCGTGAGGAGGCCACTTGAGTGGGACAGTTGACAGGATTTGCCCAAGGTCCTAGTCCCCCTACTTCTGCCACCACTTCCAGCGGAGCGGGTTGAGCGGAATGACGATCTGCCGGCCTCGCCACAGAAGGTCGATGTGCGGTGGCTTCCAGCCACCTGCTTCGGTGGTCCAGCGCGGCTGCCACCTGAAGTACTTGCGGATTCGAGTGGCCTTGCGCCAAGGCTTGAGCTTGTTGGCATTGACTGCCTCGCAGGTGGTGTAGCCGGATATGAAGGCCACGTCCACGTAGAAGACTCGCCAAGCCCACTTCGAACCGGTGAAACCGGGTTCGTCGCGATAGTCGAGCATCTTGAAGCCTAGTGCCGCCGAGTTGGCCGCGAGCACCGTTTCGAATGCGCGCGCGTACTCCTCGATTGACATCTCGCGGAGGCCCTCGCCAACCTCGATCACGGTGGTGATTGGGGACGGGAGGTCGTGCTCTCGGGACCAGTCGGCCCATGGGGACAGCCCGCTCGGATCCGTTTGCGTGGCCGGCGAGTTCAGCCCATACCCATACGGATGCTCGCCGAGCTCCTGCTCCTCGAACGCGACTCGGCTCAGCCAACGCCCCATGCCCGGCATGTAGCCTCGCCCGTCAGTGAGCCGCCCAAGTGGGTCCCACAGGACCGGCGCAGGCCAGCCCTCCGGCGCAAGCGACACACCAGCCGCGGGCGGCCAGTTCGGGGCCGAGGCCGCTGGCGTGGCCAAGTGCACAAGCGGCGTGGCCGGCGGAGCCATCGGCGGCGAGAGCGGCAGGGAGTAGGTGACGCTCGGCGGGCAGGGCTCCCCGCTGCCGGCGCCAACCAGGACGATTTCGGCGAAGTGCGGGTTGTTCCTGATGACTGAGTACCTGACCTGCGGCCCGAGGCCCCTCCGAGCCATCACTCGCCAGATGTCGAGCTTCGCATGGAGGGGAACGCCTGGCAGGAATCCGGGATGCTTGTCGACGAACCACTCGCTTGGCGGCGCCTCTACCAGGTCGCGCTCGGCATCGAAGACGTCGCCAGCCAGGCGGAAGGACGCCGCCGCGCACTCATCGACCACCCTCCTGATCCCGGCCTGATCAGCCACACCATGCCGCGCAACACTCGCAACATGACTCTCGGCGACGCAGTACAGGTCCGGCAGCGCCTCGCGCAGCATCGCGAGGCACGCCTGCGCGTCACGCTGCTGCGACGCGGGCCATCGCCCCTGGTCCATGAGGCAGGAGGCAACTGTCAACGCCAGCGCCGCCGCCGCACGCGGGGTCCTGATGCGCTTGCCCAGCGCGCATTGCTGAGCAAGCGTGCGCAGCGCGTCCTGCTCGGCGTCATCGATGACGCTGAGATCGAACCCGCGTTGCGCGAGCAGTGCGTTCACGCGGATATCCAGGACGAATGACTGCACGAGATGGAGTTGCGTCACGCGG
>JACRKZ010000057.1 GCA_016235455.1 Armatimonadota bacterium
CCGATGATGTGGAAGTCACGCGCCTGGTCGGTGCGGTGGACGTCGTCTATACCGATGAGCGGACCTACGGATCAGCCCTCGACTGGTTCCGCCGCTTCGACCACTAGCGTTTCTCGTTCGTCGACTGCACCTCGTTCGCCACCATGGCCCAGCGCGGCATCATCGAGGCGCTGAACGGCGACCGCCACTTCGCCGCGGCGGGGTTCGTGCCGTTGGGGGTACGACCGGAGCCGTAACGCGCAGGGGAAGACCGATGGCCATGGATGGTCCGCTGAGCCACTACGCTTTCTGGCAGCGGCTCGTCAGTGGGCTCACGCACCAGGCGCTCCACGGCATCTCGCAGGCCGACTACGGCAACGACGCCGGGGCTCATCTCGCCGCGCTGGAAGTGATCTCATCCGCTGGCGTTGTGCCGGTGCCGCTTGAATGGGAGCCCCGCGAGGTGCTGGAACTCACCTTGTGGGGCGCGGACAGCCTGGATTGCGCCGAGCACGCGCAGGCCGTGCTCTTCGCCGGCGTCGTCTTGGCGACGACGGAAGTCGTGTCGCCTGACCGCGGACCAGAGTCGCACGCACTCGCCACCGCCCTATTGCAGAGCGTCACGTTCCTGGGCGGGTGCTGGGTCGACGAGCTGCTGGTCTGGCTGCGCGACCTCGCGACGGCGGCCTACGAGCGGGAACGCGCGCGAGGCTGGTGCGACAACGGACCGGCGGCCTTCGCTCTGGCTGGGCTGATCCTGGCGTCACGGGCCGCGCGCCCGCCCGACGAACGCGGATGGTGGCGCGCGCGCATCGACGAGGCCCGGAATGCATGGCAGGAGTTGCGTAACGAGAGCGTGTGGACCGTGTTCGACTACGAGTGGCGCTGGTTCGTCTGGGAGGAACTGATGGCCCCCGTGCATCGCGATGTCGTCGGCTTCCGTCCTCCGGGCGCAGCGGGCAGGAAGCAGGGATAGCGCGGCCAATAACCCACCCAGCGAGGCCGCCCCATGAAAGCCGTCGTCGTCATGTACGACTCCCTGAACCGCCGCCACCTGCCGCCGTATGGCTGCGACTGGACCCATGCCCCCAACTTCGCCCGGCTGGCAGAGCGCGCGGTGACCTTCGACAACAGCTACGTCTGCTCCATGCCCTGCATGCCCGCGCGGCGCGACTACCTCACCGGCCGGCCGAACTTCCTGCACCGCTCATGGGGTCCGCTGGAGCCGTTCGACGACAGCTTCCCCGCGCTGCTGCGGCGTGCTGGGGTCAGCAGCCACATGATCACCGACCACTACCACTACTTCGAGGCTGGTGGCGCCACCTACCATACCGAGTTCGATACCTGGCAGTTCTTCCGAGGTCATGAGGGCGACCCCTGGATGGGCCAGGTAGGGCCGGTCGAACGGCCCACCGAGGTCGTGGGCCGCGCCGGGGCCATGGGCGCGTTCGAGCGGCAGGACTGGGTCAACCGCGGCTTCCTGGGCAGCGAGGAACTGCAACCCCAGTCGCTGACCTTCGCCGCCGGGCTCGACTTCATCGAGCGCAACAGCGACCAGGACCAGTGGCTGCTGCACCTGGAGACCTTCGACCCGCATGAGCCGTTCTACAGCCAGCAGCACTACAAGGATCTCTACCCCCACGACTACCAGGGCGCGCACTTCGACTGGCCGTCGTATGGCTTCGTCAAGGAGACGCCCGAGGAGGTCGAGCACTGCCGCCTCGAGTATGCGGCCGTGCTGAGCATGTGCGATGCCAAGCTGGGCCTGGTGCTCGACACGTTCGACCGGCTGAACCTGTGGGACGACACCATGCTCATCGTCTGGACCGACCACGGGTTCATGCTGGGTGAGCACGGCATGTGGGCCAAATGCTGGCAGCCGTTCTATCAGGAGATCGCCCACACGCCGTTCTTCGTGTGGGATCCGCGCTGCCGGGCCGCCGGCGAGCATCGCCAGGCGTTGGTGCAGCCGTCGCTTGACCTGGCGCCGACGTTGCTCGAGTTCTTCGGGCTCGCGCCCACGGAGCGCATGTTGGGTCACGACCTGGCCCAGACGGTGGCTGACGACTCCGCGGTGCGCGAGGCCGGCATCTTCGGGCTGCATGGCGGGCACGTCAACGTCACCGACGGCCAGCATGTGTACATGCGCGCGCCGGTCGAGGCCGATGCGCCGCTGTACAACTACACGCTCATGCCGTGTGACATGCGCACGCGCTGGGCTCCCGAGCGTTTCGCCCAGGCTACGTTGGCTGAGCCGTTCTCCTTCACCCGCGACTGCCCGACGCTGCGCACGCCGGCGGGCGGGGCATGGTCGAAAGCGTGGGAGTGGGGTACGCTGTTGTACGATGTCGTAATGGATCCCGGTCAGCAGGCACCACTGTCGGATGACGTGGTGGAAGCGGTGATGGTCGCGCACCTGCGCCGCGAGATGGCCGCGTGTGATGCGCCGACGGAGTCGTACGCGCGGTTCGGCTTGGCGCCAGGTGACAGCGAGTGAACGCGATGGCTGAGAACGGGCACCGGCACGAACCGTCGTTCCAACGGCTGGAGCAGGCCATGTTGTGCCAAGGCCAGCCCGACCGCGTGCCGCTGTTTGAGCTGATCCTCGACGAGCAGCGCCGCGTGCTGCGCCATCTGGGCCTGCTGCGCCCACGGCCGTCGCGCGACGATGTCGACTGGGATCTGCACCAGCATCTGGACCATCAGCTCACGCTCGGCTACGACTACCTGCTGGTTGACCCGACCAACTTCTATTTCCCGCATGTGGAGCGGCCGCGTGCCTGGACGCCCGATGGCTGGCGGCAGTACCAGATGGCCGGCCTGCGCACCATCAGTTGCCGCGCCGATCTGGAGCGCTATCCCTGGCCGGACCCTCAAGAGGCCGACCTGGCGCGGCTCGACCGCGCGCTGCAGGTCATGCCCGCGGGCATGAAGGTCATCAGCGGACTGACCGGCATCTTCGAGACGGCGCGCAACCTGCTTGGCTTCGAGGGCATCTGCTATCTGCTGGCCGACGACCCCGACCTGGTCCGCGATACCTTCGCCGCCGTCGGCGAGCGCGTGGTGGCCGTGGTCAGTCAGGTGGCTGCCCATCCCGCCGTGGGCGCGGTCTATCTGGCCGACGACATGGGCTGGCGCCAGCAGACATTGGTGGCGCCCGGCGTGCTCGAGGAACTGCTGTTCCCCTGGCACCGACGCGTGGCCCGCGCCATCCACTCCCGCGGCAAGCCGGCCATCCTGCACACGTGTGGCAACGTCAACGAGGTGCTCGACCGCATCATCGACTGCGGTTGGGACGCCAAGCACTCATTCGAGGACGCCATCGCGCCGGCCTGGGACATCAAGGCTCGCATGGCGGGGCGCATGGCGGTGCTGGGTGGGTTCGACGTGCACAAGCTGGCGCGGCTGAGCGCCGACGACGTGCGGCTGCACACGCTCGAACTGCTGGAGCGCTGCGCGCCGGGCGGCGGGTTCGCTGTCGGCAGCGGCGTGTGCGTGGCCAGCTATGTGCCGGTCGAGAACTACCTGGCCATGGTCGCCGCCTGCCACGAGTTCAACGCGGCGAGTTGACCTGCCAGCCGGCCTTCGTGTTCTTGACCCTTTCGCGCGAGTCGGCCGGCACCATCGCCATGGGTCGTATACTCAGCTATGGCTCGGCCGGCGCGGGCAGCCCCAATCTCGCCGCGCGGCGGGGCATGAAGGAGGAGACTCGTCATGCCAGGCAGTGATCCCATCAAGGTCTACGACGCGCGTTGGGAAGTCACCGATTTCGACGACGCGCAGGTGACCCGCCTGTTCGAGGCCACGCTGGCCTATGGCCGCCTGATCGGCGTCGACACCGTCACCTTCACGCGTGACGCGCGCCTCGCCGCCGGCCATGTCATGGAACTCGGTGTTCAGGCCGCGCTGCGCCTGGGCTTCCGCGTGTTCCTGCGGCCCGAGCCCATCTCCACCCCGCAGGGCTACTTCACCACGCTGTGGGTCAGTCGCGACCATCCCGGCACCATGGGCCTGGCTATCACTGCCTCACACAACCCCGGCGGCTACATCGGCGTCAAGTTCACCGTGCCCACGGTCCGCGCCATCGGCTACAACTGCGGCCCGCTGGACGGGCTGGCCAAGGTGCGTGAGCTGTATCACAACGGCGAGACGTTCGCCGACCAGCCGGGCGGCGAACTCCACCTGCTCGACCTGAGCCGCGAGTTCCTCGACTACTCGCTGGCCGCCGCCGGTGTCGGGCCGGGCGATCTGGCCGGCCTGACCGTCGTGCTCGACACGTTTAACGGCTCGGCCGGGCCCGAGCTGTTCTGGGCGCTCACCCACGCCGGCGTCAAGGTGCTACCCCTGCGGCTCGTGCCCGACGGCACCTTCCCCACCGGCTCGCCCAACCCCACCAGCCAGGGCAAGCTCGACGGCGCCGTGGCTCTGGCCAAGGCGACCGGCGCGCAGGTCGTGCTGGGCATCGACGGCGACGGCGACCGTATGGTCTTCGGCGACGGCCGCGGCATCCTGACCGCCGGCTTCGTCACGCTGCCCATCATCGCCGCAGCCCAGGTGCCGGCCGGCGCGCCGGTGCTGTATGACCCCAAGGTCAGCCCGCTGGCGCTGGCGGAGTGGGGCAAGCTGGGCGTGAAGCCCGTGCTGTTCCGCAACGGCCACTCGCAGATCAAGGACTACATGCACCAGATCGGTGCGCCCGCGGCGGCCGAGGAGTCGGGCCACTACTACCACGAGTTGAAGCTCGACGGCCTGACCGTGAGCAGCGAGAACTCGGTGCTCACCGTGCTGCTGTTCCTCCGCGCCGTGGCCGCGGATCCGGGCCTGATGGACCGCTTGCGCGCGCTTCAAGACCAGGTCTTCACCACGGGTGAGTTCAACTATCAGTTCGCCGACAACGAGACTCGCGACGCGGCCATGGCAGCGGTCATCGCCCATTTCGTGGCCGAGGGCGCCGACACGGTGACGCACACGCCCGATGGCATCGATCTGGAAGGCACTGTGCTCAACCGCGGCGTTCACCTCGAGCCCGGCCGGGTCGGTCTCGACGAGGGCTGGTACAGCGGCTACCTGCGCGTGGCCACCAACGAGAAGGGCGTCGTACGCAGCTACTTCTCCGCGGGCGACACGACCCATGGCCGACGGGTCGAAACCGAGACGCGCCACATGCTCGCCGATCAGTTCGGCGGCCAGGTCATCGAATAACGAAGGTGGATGTGCAGATGAAGCAGGTCAAGAAGGCGGTCATTACGGCGGCGGGTCGCGGCACGCGGCAGTATCCGGCCTCCAGCGCGGTCCAGAAGGAAATGTTCCCGATGGTCGACCGCGACGGCTTGAGCAAGCCGGTCATCCAGATCATCGGTGAGGAGGCGCTGGCCGCGGGCGTGGAGGAGATCTGTATCGTCACCCAGCCGGGCGACGAGGATATCTACCGCTCGTATTTCCAGCGCATGGGCAACGAGGAGTTGCGCGTCTTCCGCGGCAAGGACTGGGCCATCCTGGAGTCCGAGAAGCTGCAGGAGTTTGGCGAGCGCCTGACCTTCGTGGCTCAGGAGACCCAGGAAGGCTACGGCCACGCGGTCTATCAGGCCAAGGAGTTCGTCGGCGACGACCCGTTCCTGCTGATGCTCGGCGACCACATCTACATCAGCGCCGACAACGGCGACCGCAACTGCGCGCGCCAGCTCATCGACAAGTACGATGCCAGCGGGCTGCAGGTCATGACCGGCGTGCAGATGACGCCGGGCAACCTGCTGCACCTGTTTGGCACGCTGGCCTGCGAGTTGCTCGATCCGGTCCACGGCTACTACCGCGTGGACCAGATCATCGAGAAGCCGAGCGAGGCGTATGCCGCGGCGCACCTGCGCACCAACGGCCTGCCACCGGGCACCTACCTCTGCCACTTCGGCATGCATGTGTTCCCCAGCGCCATCTTCGATGCGCTGGAGCACCACATCACCAACAACATCCGTGAAAAGGGCGAGATCCAGCTGACCAGCAGCCAGGAGTACATGCGGACCGACCTCCTGCCCGAAGGGCAGTATGGCGCTTGCACCATCGACGGCCAGCGCTTCGATACGGGCATCCCGTACGGCCTGATGGAGTCGCAGATCGCGCTGGCCCTGGCCGGCACACACCGCGCCGAGATTGTCGAGGCGATTGCCCGGCTGCTGGCCGAGCAGTTGCGGAGCATGTCGCGGCTGGCGTAGTGCCGCTGCCCTCGGTCATAAGCCCCGGCCCGAGCCAGAAGGTATCGGCCGGGGCTGTGTCGTATTGGCACACATGGTTCCGATACCACGACTCGAACGCGTCTCCGATCTGGTGCTCCTCGCGGGCGCGCTGCCGCCGCGCACCGTCGTCATCCCTGGCGGTGACCGCGAGGACGACCTGCGCCTGGTGGAATCCGCGCGCGACCACGGCATCGTCGAGCGCTGCCTGCTGGTGGGCGATGGCGACTCCATCCGCCGCGCAGCCAACGCCGTCGGTATCAAGGTGGCGGCGGAAGACATCATTGCCACGGCCAGCGCGGAGGAGGCCGCCGCACGGACCATCGAGCTCGTGCGCTCGGGCACCGCGGAGATCATCCTCAAGGGCAATATCTCCACGCCCATCCTCAACCGCGCCATCCTGTCCATCGCCCAGCGCGAGACCATCAGCTTGGTCACGCTGTTCGATGCGGCGCCTATCGCCGGTGGGCGGCCGCTGCTGCTGACCGACCCCGGCGTCACCACCGTGTGTGACAAGCGCCGCATGACCGGGCTCATCCGCAACGCCATCGACGTGGCCCACGCCGTGCTCGACCTGGAGCGGCCGCGGGTGGCGCTGCTCTCGGCCAACGAGAAGGTCATCGCCTCGCTACCGTCCACCGGCATGGCCCAGGAGCTGGCGGCGGAGCCGTGGCCCGACGCGGCGGTCTATGGGCCGCTGTCGTTCGACCTGGCGGTCAGTCCGGAGTCGGTCAGCCTCAAGGAAGGCGCCCTGTCCGCGGCGGCGGCCGAGGTGGCGGGTCAGGCCGACATTCTCGTCTGCCCCGGCATCGACGCGGCCAACGTGCTGTACAAGGTGGTCATGGAGCTGGTGCGCTACGGTCTGGGCACTACCGCCGGTCTGACCATGGGCGTGGCCGTGCCGTATGTCATTCTGTCGCGTGCCGACAACGTCGAGACCAAACTGCAGTCGATTGCGCTGTGCAGCCTGGCGCGCGAGCGCCTGGACTGGGCTGGGGGAGAGGGATCGTCATGACACCTGCGGGCAGCGAGAACCAGCATTGGGTCTTCCGCGTCGATGTGGCCGACCGCGCCGGCGCGGTGACCAGCATCGCCTCGGCCTTCTCCAACCGCGGCATCTCCATCGAGACGCTCGTGGGCCACGGCGCGGCGTACCCGGGTGCGGGTGGCGGCGCCGTCGTGGTCACCTTCTTCTGTTCGCGCGAGGCCAAGGACGAGATCGTGCGCGTCGTGCAGCGCCTGTCCAAGGTCATCTCGCTGCAGGAGCATCCCTACGACTCCGACGAACTGCGCAAGAGCGGGCTGATCCGCGTCAGCCGCCGGCTGGCGCCGACCGACGTGGCCGGACGTGAGGCCTTCTTGACCTGTGAACTGGTGCGCTCCGACCGCAGCAGCTTCACCTACTTCGTGGCCGGCTCGCCGTCGGAGCTCGACCCCATCATCGGCCGCCTGGCCGAGAGCGGGGTGCTGGTGGACATCGTCTACGCGGTGATCGGCGCGTGACTCTGGCCTGAAGGTGCCGCGCGCGCCGGCGCGAACACCCCGCTGGGCCGAGCGCCCGCCACGCGGTGCGCCGGCCGGAGGGGTGCCATGCAGCACGATTCCGTGACGCGTCGGGCGTTTCTCAAGGATGCGGCGGCCGCCGCGGCCGGTGTGGCCATGGCCAGCGCCGTGGCGCGGGCCGAACCCGAACCGCCCATCCTCAACCGCAACGAGCAGATGGAGTATCGCCGGCTCGGCAAGACCGGGCTGATGGTCTCGGCTATCTGCCTCGGCGGCCACTGGAAGCGCATCGCCTCCATGGGCGGCAGCGGCTACGACCGCCTCGCGGGCAACACCGAGGAGTTCGACAAGAACCGCGCCGAGGTCATCAGCCGTTGCATCGATGTGGGCATCAACTACGTCGACGCCTGCTCCAGCGGCGAGATCCTGACCTACGCCAAGGCATTGAAGGGTCGCCGCGAGAAGATGTACATGGGCTTCTCGTGGTACGAGCGCGAGCCGCGCTTCCCCGAGTACCGTAAGGCCGAGGCGCTGGTCAAGGGTTTCGACGACGGCCTGAAAGAGGCGGGGCTCGAGTATGTTGACGTGTGGCGCATGTCGGCCCTGATGACCGGCTCGGAGCATACCGACGGCGATGTCGACGAGATGGTCGCCGCCTTTGGCAAGGTCCATGAGCAGGGCAAGGCCCGCTTCATGGGCATCTCGTCGCACGACCGTGAATGGCTCGGGAAGGTCATCGCCCGCTGCCCTCAGGTGTCGGTCATCCTCACGCCGTATACGGCATCGAGCAAGGTCAAGCCCGTCGACAGCCTGTTCGACGCGGTCAAGGCGCACGATGTCGGCGTGTTCGGCATCAAGCCTTTCTCCAGCGGCTCGCTGTTCAAGGATGGCGCGGGCGCTGGCGGCTCCCATACCGACCGCGACGACGAGCTGGCGCGGCTGGCCTTGCGCTACATCCTCTGCAACGACGCTGTGACGGCGCCCATACCCGGCATGATCAGTCTGCACCAGGTGGACAACGCGGCCCGCGCCGTGCGCGAGCGCCGGGAGCTCGACGTCAAGGAGGCGGCCCGCCTGGACCAGGCGGCGCGCGAGATGATGGCCGCGCTGCCGCCCGACTACCACTGGTTGCGCGACCACGAGTGGGTCTGAGCGGAGGTGTCCATGCGCGGGCTCTATCGCGTGGCGACGGCGGTGGCGCTGGGCCTGCTGGCCCTGGCGGCGCCGACGATCGGTCAGCAGGCCAGCCGGCCGTTGCCCCGTGACAACACGCTGTGCCTGACCTGCCACATCAACTTCGAGACCGAAGACATCGTGGCCAAGCACCTGGCCGCCAAGCTGACCTGCGCGCACTGTCATGGCCTCTCGTATGACCATGCCAACGACGAGGAGTCGGCGGCCAAGCCGGACGTGCTGTTTGGCCGCACCGAGGTCAGCCCGTTCTGCGGCAAGTGCCACGAGCAGCACAAGCGGCCCGAGGTCGTGGCCAAGGCGCTGGCCGACTGGAAGGGCAGTCGCCGCCCCAACGGGCGGCTGATCCGCGAGAACGCGATGTGCACCGACTGCCACGGTGACCATCGCCTGCCGCACGCGGGTCCGACGCGGACGTAGATAGCGCAAGGCCCCCGGTGACCTCGGTCACCGGGGGCCTTGCGACAGCTTGGCAGACGAGATCAGATGTCGAAGTAGAGGTGGAACTCCGCCGGATGCGGGCGGTTGTTGACCTCATAGAACTCGCTGGTCAGCTTGAAGTCGATGTACGACTCGATCAGGTCCTTGGTGAACACGCCGCCCTCGAGCAACCAATCGTGGCTGTTGGCCAGATTCTCGAGCACGCGGTCGAACGCCGTCGGCAGGGTCGGAACGTTCTTGCGCTCCGCGGCCGGCAGGTCGTAGATGTTCTTGTCCAGCGGCTGGCCCGGGTCGATCTGGTTCTTGATACCGTCGAGACCGGCCATGAGCTGCGCCGCGAAGGCGAAGTACGGGTTGCACATCGGGTCCGGGGTGCGGAACTCGATGCGCTTGGCCGAGGCGCTGGTCGGGTTGTACATCGGGATGCGCACGGCGGCCGAGCGGTTGCGCTGGCTGTAGGCCAGCATGATCGGGGCTTCGAAGCCCGGGATCAGGCGCTTGTAGCTGTTGGTGGTCGCGTTGGTGAGCGCCAACAGGGCCGGGGCGTGCTTGAGGATACCGCCGATGTAGTACAGCGCGGTCTGCGACAGGCCGGCGTAGGAGCCGTCAGCGTCGAAGAAGACGTTCTTGCCGTCTTTCCACAGCGACTGGTGGCAGTGCATGCCGGTGCCGTTGTCACCGAACAGCGGCTTGGCCATGAACGTGGCGCACAGGCCGAATTCGCGGGCCGTGTTCTTGACCACGTACTTGTACTTGAGCAGGTCGTCGGCGACTTTGGTCAGCGTGTTGAAGCGCATGCCAATCTCGCCCTGGCCGGCCGACGCCACTTCGTGGTGGTGCAGCTCGATGTCGACGCCCATTTCCATGAGCGTGCTGGCCATCTGCGAGCGGCAATCCTGGAGCTGGTCGGTCGGCGGAACCGGGAAGTAGCCGCCCTTGGTCTTGACCTTGTAGCCGTAGCTCAGCTCGCCCGTGCCCGGCACTTCCTGGTCGCCCGAGCTCCACGGCGCTTCGCGCGAGATGATCTCGTAGCCCGTGTGCCAGGGATTGATGCTGTAGCGCACGCTGTCGAACAGGAAGAACTCGGCCTCGGGCCCGAAGTACGCCGTGTCGGCGATGCCCGTGCTCTTGAGGTAGGCTTCGGCCTTCTGGGCGACATAGCGCGGGTCGCGCGAGTACTTCTCGCGGGTGATCGGGTCTTCGACGTTGGCGTAGATGACCAGCGTCTTGCGCTCGAAGTACGGATCGATGAACGCGGACGTGGGGTCCGGGATCAGGATCATATCGCTTTCGTCGATCTCCTGGAACCCGCGGATCGACGAACCATCGAAGCCATGGCCGTCGGTGAACGTGTGCTCACCGAAATGGTGCACTGGCACCGACACATGCTGCTGCACACCCGGCACATCGATGAACCGGATGTCAACGTACTCGACGCCCTCTTCTTTGATCAGGCTCAGGACGTCCTGGACCGTTTCCGCCATTGTCTTGCTCCCTAGATTCATGCCGCCGGCCAATCCGGCTCGTTCTCGGTCAGCTACGGCCCGGGACGGCGGGCCGTCAAGGTTACCACAACGGCAACCTCTCTCGGCTGGGCGCTGATGCCAGCCGGTAGGGCCAGGGCAACACGCCGCTCGCTCGATTGTTTCCAGCCGGTCACGTCCACCGGCTCGGTCTCAATTCGCTCCGCTAGTGTGGCCAATGCCGGTCGTGGTCCACTCAGGACCACCATGGCCGGCTCCGCGCGACTCTCGGTCACTTCATAGCCCGCGGCCGGCTGGCCCGACACCCGCGGCGCCACTGTGAAGGCCTGCGCGCCACGCAGCGCCACCACCTTGACCGTGTAGCTCACCGTCAGCGGCTTGCACTCGACGCCGGTGACCCGCTGGCCCACGGCGTCCACCGGGATCAGCCGGGCCTCGCCGGTGACCGTGTCCTTGGCGCCACCCACATCCACCGCGGCCGTCAGGTGGGCCACTCGGTTGACCGAGCGGCGCGGCCCGCTCACCTCCGCCGTGGCAGCATCCAAGTGCGGCGCCTCGGCCGCGTAGCCGCGAGCCGGCTGACTGCTGCCCAGATCGGCCTGGATGTTCTTGGCTTGCCGCTCGGCGGCGTCCACCTCCACCAGTTGCTCGGGCGGCTGCACGTCCACCTGCTCCACGCCCGGCGGCAGCTTCACCACGTTGACTTTGATCCACTTCCAGGTCGGCTGCGCCAGGCCGGTCAGGTCCAGCACCGGCTGCACCTGGTGCTCCTGGCTGAGCCGGTCCAGCAAGCGCCGTGGTCCGCGCAGCACCACCGTGGCCGGCGCCGGTCTCGTGACCAGCACGAGACCATCATGGAGATTGCGGGCCTCAACCGTCATGGACGGATACCATCGCTTCTCCATGGGGTTGGCCACGTTGGACCGCCAGGCACACAGCACCAGGGCGATGACCAGACTGGCCAACTTGAGGTCGAGCTCGTGGCGCAGCCACGTCCACAGGGCTCTCATGACGGCACCTCGGACCCGCCCGGCGAACTGGCCAGGAGGCCGCTGCCCGCCGGCTGCAGGAGCTCCAGCAAGCGCGCCCGCAGCGGCTCGCCGCTCAACTCGCGCTGCAACTCGCCGCCCACGGCCAGGGACACGACGCCCGTCTCCTCGCTGACCACCAGCACCACCGCGTCGCAGCGCTCCGAGAGCCCCAGCGCCGCACGGTGCCGCGTGCCCAGCCCGCGGCTCAGGTCGCGCCGTTCGGACAGCGGCAGCAGGCAGGTGGCCGCCACCACGCGCTCGTCGACAATGACCGCCGCGCCGTCGTGCAACGGTGTGCTGGGGAAGAACAACGTGGCCAACAACTCGGTCGAGATCTCCGCGTCGAGCAGCTTGCCCGTCTCGATGACCTCGCCCAGCGTGTCACGCCGCTGAATGACGAACAACGCGCCGATCCGGCGGCGCGCCAGCCCGTCCGCGGCCTCCACGAGTTCGTTGACGACGTGCACCACGGCCGACCGCAGCGTGCGCGACGAACTGCCAAACAGCGTCCATTGTCCGATCTTGTGCAGCGACTGCCGAATCTCGGGCTGGAACACCACCACCAACGCCACCGAGCCCATCGGGGCCAGTTCGGTCAGCAGCCAGTTGAAGGTGTCGAGCTTGATCAGCCCCCGGTCCGGGCGGGTCACCAGCCAGGCCAGCGCCAGGGCCATCAGGCCCAGCCCCAACCCTCGCCAGCGCCGAGTGCCCGATCCGCGCAGCAGCGACAGCGCCGCATACACCAGAAACCACACCAGCAAGATGTCAAGGATGCCTTCGGGGGTCCGTGCCGTGTCGAGCGCCCGGGCAATCACTGTCCAGGTTTCGCTCATCGGGTCTTCCTCACCACGCCAGGCTGCGCCTGCGATGGTTCCAAGGGCCCCACGGCGGCGTTATAGCACCCGCCTACCAAGGGGTCAATTGGTTACCATGAGCTTTTGCGCGTCTGAAACATCCAGGAAATCAAACTGCTGGATGGTCCGTCCAAGCCCTCGACCAGGGGCTACGCCGGTTGCGTCCCTTAGTATAACAAAGGGCAGGCCGCGCGGGCACGCGCGTGGCCGTGCCGTTGTTATGGGATGGGCGTAAGGGAACGGCAACACGTTCGGGGGGTTCGTTCCCGAGCGTCGTGGGGTATAGTGGTACCGTGTCGGTCGAATCACCCAGGCGGGCTATCGACAGACTGCCGCTCTGCTTTAGAGCGAATTTGGACGTATTTGTGGCACGGGATTTGCACCGCGGTATTGCTGGGCGTCGACTCCTAGGGGAGCGGCCCCGGTGAGAAGGCGGGCATGGTGACGATGGCGAGTATCAAACTGCTGGTTCTGGGGCTGCTGCCGGCGCTCATGCTGACCGTATGGGAAGCATCGCGCCGTGGCCGCAGTCGCCGCGCTGGCAGCGTCATGGCGCCGTGTGCCGAGGGATTCCGCTGGGCGCTGTATGCCGCCGCCGTCTATGAGTTGTGCTACGCCGGTCTGGCGCTGGCCTGGCTGGATGGCGTGGCGGCTGGGCGCGGCGGATCCACCGCGCTGATCGCCGTGGTCATGTCCACCGCGCTGGCCACGCTGCTGCTGCTGTGGCACTTCGGCGAACGCTATGCACCGGTCATTCCGCGCCTGAGCGACTGGCGCGAGGCCTGCTACGTGACGCGCATCGCGCTGACGCGCCGACTCCGCGCTCTGCGCTATGCGGCCCACTGCGGCCAGGCCGGCCACGGCGACGCCATCGCCGAGATCGGCGCGCTGCTGGCGGCCGCCAACACCCAGATGCACCTGCTGCAGCAGGCACTCAGCACCCAGGCCTTCGTCCGCCGCGTGCGCAGTGAGCCCGCTGCCAAAGCGCAGTTGGTGCACATCACCGCGGCGCAGCGCCAGCTGCTCACGGGCGCCCACGCCGTGCTGGCCGCCACCGCCGCTCATGCGGTCGTGGTGGGTGAGCCGGTGGTGGTCGTCGCCTGAGTCGCGTGGCCACACCCGCTCCGCCCGCCGACAAAGCGGCACTTCGCCGACTCTTTCTGTCGCTTCGCGACTCACTCACCGCCGACACGCGCCTAGCGGCTTCGCGCGCCATTGCGGCGCGATTGGCCGAGCGATTACCGGTCGCGGACTCGGGCGCCTGCCTGGTCTATCTGCCCATGCGTGGCGAGGTCGACCTGCGTGACTGGGTTTCCAGCGCGTTAGCCGCCGCCTGGAATCTGGCGCTGCCGCGCGCCGACTGGCGGACACGCGAACTGGTGCCGGCGCGGCTGCGGGCGCTGGACGAGGTGATCGCTGGGCGACACGGCGTACCCGATGTGCTCGACGACCGGTTCGAGCCGGTGTCGCTTGATCAGGTGAGCGTAGTGCTGGTGCCCGGCGTGGCCTTCGATCGCCGCGGCTATCGGCTGGGCTACGGCGGCGGCTTCTACGATCGGCTGCTGCCCAGGCTACGGCCCGATTGTCTGACCGTGGGCATCGCCTTCGACCAGCAGGTGGTTGACGCCCTGCCCGCTGAACCGCACGATCAGCGTGTAGGCGCGCTGCTCACCGAGCGTGGCTGGCAGGAGATGTGACTGTGGGATTGGGCGATGTGATCACCTTGGCCGCGATGCAGTTCTACGCGCGGCACGGTGCCGACGAGGGTGAGCGCCAACTGGGTCAACGCTTCGAGGTCGACCTGGAGCTGTACGCCGACCTGGCCACGGCGGGCGCCAGCGACGATCTGGCCGACGCCATCGACTACCGCGCCGTGTATGAGCGCATCGCGGCGCGGTTCGCCCAGCCCTGCCAGTTGCTGGAGGCGGTGGCTGAGCGCATCGCCTCCGAAGTGCTCGGCAACTTCGCGGTGCGCGCGGTGGTGGTGCGTGTCCGCAAGCCGTCGGTGCCCATCGGCGGCGTGCTGGCCTATGCGCAGGTGCAGATCCGGCGCGAGGCCGCGCCGGGCTAGGCCCAGCGCGGGACCAGACGCACCGTCCGCAGGTAGGCCACGGAGTCCGACACGCGTTGGGCCTTCTGTGCCGCGCTGAGTTGCTCGCCGGCCACGCCTTCCAACTCCATGGTGTACGGGCCGCGGAAGTCGCGCTCGCCCAGCCGCTCGAACAGCGCCGGGAAGTTCACGACGCCTTGCCCCAGCGTGGGGAAGTTGTGTTCCTGGAACCCGCCCATGGTGTCCTTGAGGTGCACCGACACCACCCAGGGCAAGGCGCGGGCCAACTCCGACACGGCGTCGGTGTCGTGGTTATAGTAGGAGATGTTGGCGGTGTCGAAGTTGACGCCGACGGCCGGATGGTCGATGGCGGTCATGGTCTGCGCCATCTGCGTGCCGTTGGCGCACAGGTCGGGATGTGTTTCCATGGCCACGCGCACGCCGCCCGCGGCGGCCACGTCGCCCACGGCGCGCAAGCGCTCGTAGACCGTCGCCAGCGGAGTGTCGCCTGCTTGCACGCTGACGAAGATGATGCCAGCGCCCAGCGCCACGGCGCCTTGGACGGCCGACCGGAAGCGTTCCGCGACGTCGGGCTGGGCCACCGGGCAGTCGGCCATGACGGTGGCCGCGCGCAGACCGAACCGCGCCAGCCGCTCGCGCATGGCGGCCTGCTCGGCAGGCGCGGGCAGTCCGATCTCAACGAGCCGGATGCCCAGGGCTGAGAGATGGGAGAGCACGGTCTCGCTCGCGGAGCCGTAACTGTAAAGATTGCATGAGAGTTGATTGTCCATTGTGAACGTCGCCTGAACCCCATTAGGCTAACTAGTGGGCTCGGTCGGCGTCAAGGTGTGTAGACTGCTCGGGCGTGCGGGAGGCATGGCGATGCTGACGACATGGACCGGCGAAACCGAGTTCGCCAGTGCGGAGCGGAGCGATGCCGCCGCGCTGGCCGCGCAGCGCGCGGTACTGGCGGCAACGCCGCTGTTCGGGCCGCTGCTGGAGGCCATTCCCGGCATGGCCTTCGTGCTCAACCGCCACCGACAGATTGTCGGCGCCAACCACCGCGCGCTGGTCTCGCTGGGCCTGGAAGCGGTCGATCCCATCGTCGGCCAGCGGCCCGGTGAGCTGTTTGGGTGTGTGGTAGCCGAGGGCGCGCCCAGCGGCTGCGGCACAGCGCGCGAATGTGCCTTCTGTGGCGCCGCGCAGGCCATCCTGGAGAGCCTGGAGACCCAGGCCCCGGCCCAGCGCGAGTGCCGGCTGCGCACGAGCGGCGACCTGGGCGGCGGGGCTTTCGAACTCGACGTGCAGTCCTCGTTTGTGGCCACGCACGGCTCACAGTTCCTGGTTGTCGGTCTGCGCGACCTGAGCGACGAGAAGCGCCGGCGCCTGCTAGAGCGCACCTTCTTCCATGACGTGCTCAACACCGCGGGTGGGGTGCTCGGCGTGTCGGAGATCCTCAGTGAGATCGAGGGTCCGCCCGAGGAGGACGAACTGAAGAGCGACCTAACGCAGTTGGCCGACCAGTTGGTCGAGGAGATCATCGGCCAGCGGCAACTGCTGGCGGCCGAGGCTGGCGAACTCAGCGTCAGCGTCAGCGAGACCGACCTGACTACGCTGCTGCATCAGGCCGAGTCGGCCTGTCGTCGGCACGACGTGGCTCAGGGCCGCGACCTGCACGTCGTGGAGCCCGAGCCCGTCTCCGTGGCCACCGACCCCGCACTGCTGCGGCGGGTGTTGGTCAACCTGGTCAAGAATGCCTTGGAGGCCACACCCGTGGGCGGCCGCGTGACTCTCGGCGCGGGCATCGCCGCGGGCGATCGGGTGGCATTGTGGGTCAACAACCCGGGTGTGATGCCGGACGCGGTGCGCGCCCAGCTCTTCCAGCGGTCGTTCAGCACCAAGGGTGGCACGGGCCGTGGCATCGGCACGTTCAGCGTGAAGCTGTTCTGCGAGCGCTATCTGGGTGGGCGCGTGGCCTTCGAGAGCAACGCTGCGGACGGCACCACGTTCACCGTCACGGTGCCGCGCACCTTGGCCAGAGCCCCCAAGTGAACGTGGTCAGGTGGTGGTGCGGCGGATGACCACCAAGGTCAGGTCGTCGCGCTTGGCGCCGACCTCATAGGCCTCGATCTCGCCGAACAGCCAGTTGGCCAGGTCCTGGGCCGACTCCGGGGCGGCCTGGGCGAGCATCTTGGCCAGCCCGCCGACCTCCAGTTCGTTGCCGCGCTTGTCCAGCGCCTCGATCGCGCCGTCGGTGTAGAACACCAGGTAGTCGTCGGGCCGGAACGGGATGCGTGCCACGTCGTAGCGCATGTCGGGCTCCACGCCGAACACACAGCCGGTCGGCTCCCACAACTCCTCGACTTCGCCGGTGCTGGCCACCAGCTTGAGCGGCGGGCAATGGCCGGCGCGGCACATCTTGATGCGGTCGCGGTGCGGCTCGACGACGGCGTAGACCATGGACACGAACATCTCGGGCGGCAGCTCCTTGTAGAGGATGCCGCCGAGCTTGGGCATGACCACCTCGGGCTGGCGGAACTGCTGGGCGCAGACGCGGAAGGCGTACTTGACCAACGGCAGGCGCAGCTGGCCCGGCACGCTCTTGCCGCTGACGTCGGCGCTGCATACGCCCACGGCCCCGTCGGCGAAGGCCACGGCGTCGTAGTAATCGCCGCCGACGACCACTGCTGCCTGCCGCGCGCGGATGCCGATCTCCACGCCGGGCACCTTGGGCAGCGTGGGCGGCAGGACCAGCGTCTGCAGTTCCTGCGCCATGTCCATCTGGCGTTTGAACTGGTCGAGCACCTTCTGCTGCTCATCGGCCTGGCGCCGCTCCTGGCGCCACGACTCGGCCAGATAGCCGGCCAGCACCGCGGCGAGGAACAACAGTTCGGCGTTCGGCATCATCAACTGCTGCAACAGGCGCAGGCTGCGCTCGGCCGAGATGTCGTGCCGCATCTGAATGGAGGCGACCGCGCAGAGCGTGGCAAACGCCGCCGCGCCCACCGCGCCAGCCGCACCGAACCACATGGCGCCGACGATGACGGTCAGGTAGTACAACCCGAACAGCCCGCCGTGTTGGCCGCCGGTATGGCTGATGAGCACCGTCAGGAGCAGCGTATCGACCGCCAGGAACAGCGGCCGCAAGCCGGTCAGCACGACGCGGCGGTAGATGGCCACGGCGCTGACCAGGCAGTAGGTGGCCGCTCCGCCGGCCACGAGGTAGAACGTGCGGTTGGGCAGGTCGGTGGACGCCACCGACGGCATGACCAGCACCACGGCCACGAGCAGCGTGCGGAACAGCGCCACGATGAGATCGGACTCGTTGTCGGGCGGCCGGATGCTGCGCGGCATACGCGCGCTGCCGCGGCCCTTGGCGAGCGCGGGAACGAGCATGCTGGCGGTGATGTCGTTCTGCTGCGCCATGGGTGTGGCTACTTGCCCTCGTCCTTGAACTGGTCGTCGGTCAGGCCCACATTGACCTTGTAGTCGGTCATCTTGAGCGTGGCCTTGAGCGACTCCTCCTGGTCCTTGTTGCGGAAGGTGGCGTCGAGCCGCACGTCGTTGGGCAGCCAGGCGCGGCCGATCTGCTGGTAGCCGATGGTCATGGTGACCGGCTTCTCATTGCCTTCGTAGCTGCGCACGCAGCCCACGGTGAAGGAGTCGGCATCCACCCACACCAGGTGGTAGGCGCCGTGTCGCTTGTCGCCGCGCTCATCGGCGCGCAGTACGTACTGGTTGCGTCCGCCCAGCGGCTCCTCGCGCAGCAGCTTCACGTCGCAGGTTTGGGCCAGCCGGGCCAGCACGTTGCCCATGGCGAATCGCCACGACTTGGGCAGCACCGCGAAGTCACCGTCCAGCGGCCTGGCCTTGAACTTGTCGGGCATCTTGAACAAAATGGCGGCGCGGCTGTCGGGCACGCGGACGCTGGTGCCACGCACGCTGAACGACATCGTGCAGGTGAAGTCCTTGATGCCGCTCAACGTGGCCTTGTTCTTCTCGGTGATCTGCTCAACCGAGATCGCCAGGCACGGCAAGGCCGTCGTCACCATCAGGGCCAGGATCGCTCTGCGCATCGTCCATCTCCAACTCGCACTCCGGCTCGTCGGCCGGGACCAACGCGGTGAGCGCGTTCTGCATGATGCCGCGCACGTAGTCGTCGGGCTCGGCTTCGATTCGGTCGCGCAGCGCAGCGGCCGAGTCACCGTCCGGCTGCTCGCCCAACAATCGCGCTGCCTCGGCCCGCAGTGCGCCGACCTCGTCCCACAGCACCAGCGCCAGCAGGTCGGCCTGGGCCATCTGGCCGAAACCGCGCAGGCATTCGCGCCGCACCTTGGCGTCGTCGCTGGCGACATAGACGCGGCGCAGCGGCTCCGGGTCACCCAGCTCGCTGAGATGGGCCACGGTTTCCTGGCGCACGCGCGGGTCGCCGTGCGCCAGCAGCCGGCCCAAGGCGGGCGCATTGGCGGCGATGCCGGCCAACACCGCCGGCCGCACCGCGGCGCGTACGGCGTCGTCGTCATCGGCCAACAGCCGGAGCGCCGGCTCGTCGCCCAACTGGCCGATGAGCGCCGCCGCCAGGGGTGCCGCGGCCAACCGCCGGGCCGGATCCTCATCGTCCACCAGCGCGGCCAGCCGTTGCCGCGCCAAGTCAGGGGACAAGCGGCCCAACAGGCTGATGACCATTCGCCAACCCACGGGTCCGGCGGGCTCGGCGCGGCGCAGCAAGCCCAGCGCGAGCACGCCGAGCGCGGCCAGATCCGTGGCCAACACCGCATCCGGCGGCTCGGTGGCCAGCCGCTCGGTCAGCGCGACCGGTGTTGCCTCAGTCGTGGCCAGCAGTGCGGCGGCGGCGGAATCGGCGGGGTCGGCCAGCACGGCCTCGGTCAGGGCCAGGCGAGCTTGCTGGGCTCGGCCGGCAGCCAGCAGCGCCGCGCCCAGGTGGCGCCATGGCCAGGCCGCGTCGGGCTGCGCCAGGACCGCCTCGCGCAACACGGCCAGCGCCTCGGCGCGCTGTTCCGCGCGCCACAGCATCGCGGCCAGGTACTGCCAGGCGACCGGCTCGGTTTCGCCGCCGGACGCGGCGGCACTGCGCACGGCGGCGCCGAGCGCGGCGATGGCCTCACCATCTCGGCCGGCGCGCCACAGCGCCACGCCACGCCGGGTCATCGCTGATACGGGTGTCGCATGCATGGTAAGGCTGAGTATAGCGCAGGACGGCGGCGGTGGGACGAGCGACGTCGGTGGAGCACCCGCGTCGGACCCCGCGTCCTACCGCCCCCCACTCGCCTCCTGTTGCATCGAGCGCCGGAAACCGCGGAAGCTGAGCAGGCTGCCGGCGGTGGCCAGCGAGGCGACCAGTGGGCAGGCGACCAGCCCCCAGGGCCGGGCCGCGGTGTTGCCCAGGCGGTCCAGCAGGCCGCTGGCGATGATCACCGAGCAGGCCATGGCGGCCTTGGTGAAAGTGCCTTGCACGCCGTAGAACAGAGCCTCGCGGCGTTGGCCGGTGAGGCGTGCGTCGTGGTCGCAGATATCGGCCAGCAGCGCATGGGGCAGGATCATCAGTCCGGCCACCGCGGGCCCGGCGGCCAGCAGCAGCAGGATCATCGTGGGCAGGCTGCGCGGCACGGCCAGCAGCGGCACGATGACGGCGAACCAGGCCATGGCGCGCGACCAGGTCCAGGCTCGCCCGTGGCTCTCCATGAGGCGCATGAGCAGCGGGAAGCAGAGCGCGCCGCCGATCAGCGCCGAGGCCTGGAGCAGACTGGCCCACAGGCCGTTCTGGGCCGGTGTGGCGCCGAGCCGCGCGATGGGCATCTGCGGCATGGCGGCCAGCACGAGCTGCAGCGCCATCCAGACCAGCAGGAAGGCGGCGATGTAGTGACGGAACGGCCGGCTGGCCAGCGTGGCGCGCAGTCCAGCGATCAGGCTGAGGTGGGTCTCGTTCTGGGGGACGATCGGCGCCCGGCGGGTGAGCAGCGGCAGGCTGGCGCTGACCAGGCCGAGGAAGGCGACGATCAGGCCCGCGCTCTGGAAGCCGGCCAAGGTGGGCGTCCGGCCACCGCCGGAGAGCGACTGCAGCAGCAGTCCGTAGAACGAGCCGACCAGCGTGCCGATGATGCCGAACACGGCCTGTGTGGTGGCCAGCGTGTTGCGCTCGTGGTCGGTGCGGGAGAGCTCGGGCATCATGGCCAGGTACGGCGCGAAGACCACGGCGAAGGAGCCGAAGAAGCCGCACAGCACGGCCAGCAGGTACCAGCCGTTGCCCGCCGTCTCGGCCAGCCTGGGCGGGTGCCAGAGCAGGCAGAAGAACGCCGCCTGCGGCAACAGCCCGGCCAGGATGAGCGGCTTGCGCCGGCCCCAGCGGCTCCGCACGCGGTCGCTGGCGAAGCCGACCAGCGGGTCGACGATGGCGTCGAACACGCGGCCGGCGGCAAAGATGGCGGCGAACAGGCCGGCCGGCACCAGCCGCGGCAGGCCGAGGTCGGCATTGCCCTGGTACAAGGTCAGCACCCACGCCAGGACGATCAGACCGTACAGGTTAAGCGCCAGCGAGCCCGCGCCGAATAGCAGGTTGTCACGGGTGGTCAGGCTGGAGTGCTCGTTGTTGGCCATGCTGGCTATCCGTTCCTTGGGTCTGGCGTTACAATCGACCGTCAGCATAACGCATCGAGGTGGACCGTGGTCAGGCAAGCCATCATCGACATCGTGGACGGCGCCGTGCTCGATACCGAGCGCGCTGAGCGGGTCATGGCCAGCGTCATGGACGGCGAGGCCACCAGCGCGCAGATCGCCGCGCTGCTCACCGCGCTGCGGCTGCGGGGCGAGACGGTGGGTGAGGTGGTCGGCTTCGCGCGGGCCATGCGCAGCCACGCCGTGCCCGTGCGCACGAGTCGTGTGCCCGTCATCGACACCTGCGGCACCGGCGGCGGTGGCGCGGCCACCATCAATGTCAGCACCGGCGCGGCGCTGGTGGCCGCGGGCGCCGGGCTGGCCGTGGCCAAACACGGCAACCGCGCCGTGACCAGCCGTTGCGGCAGCGCCGACGTGCTGGCCGCGCTGGGCGTGACCATCGAGCTCGACGCCGCGCAGGCTGGCGCCTGCCTGGACCAGGCGGGTATCAGCTTCCTGTTCGCGCCGCGGCTGCATCCGGCCATGAAGCACGCCGTCGCTCCGCGCCGCGAGATCGGTGTGCGCACCGTGTTCAACATCCTCGGCCCGCTGACCAACCCGGCCGGCGCGCGGCGGCAGGTGATCGGCGCACCGTCGGTGGCGCTGGCGGACCTGATGGCCGAGGCGCTGGCCCACCTCGGCGCCGAGCGCGTGTGGGTGGTGCATGGCTTGGTCGGCGTCGACGAACTGGCCTGCGAGGGCGAGTCGTATGTGTGCGACGTGGCCGGCGGCACCGTCACCCGGCGGCGCGTCTGTCCAGCCGATGCGGGCCTGCCCCAGCACGCCACCGCGGATGTGCTGGGCGACAGCGCCGAGTCGAACGCCGCCGACCTGCTGGCCATCCTGCGCGGGCAGCGGGGCGCCAAACGTGACTTCGTCGTCCTCAACGCCGCCGCGGCGCTGGTCGTGGGCGGGCTGGCCGGCGACCTGGCCGAAGGTGCCCGGCTGGCCGCCGCGAGCCTCGACTCGGGTGCCGCGCTGGCCAGTCTGGATGCCTGGCGAGCCGCGTCGTCAGTCGTCGCGACGGGCCAGGCAGCGCCGCAGTGAGGTCCAGGTAGGCAGCAGGAACGGCGTGCGCGCGCGGTAGGCCAGGTAGGCGTCGCCAAAGCGCAGCGCCAGTTCGTGCTCCTCGACTCCGCGGTGATAGCCCTGGGCGACGGCCAGGATGGCCAGGCCGGCGACGCTCGCCCCGAGCAGGCCGGCGGTCGTCAGCAGCAGGCCGAGGTAGGCGGTCAGGGCACCGAGCACCATCGGATTGCGGCACAACCGGTACGGCCCGCTGGTCAGCAGGGCCTGGGTGGGCAGCAGCGGCACGGGCGTGCCGCGACCCCATGTGACCTGGACGGCCACGGTCCATAGCGCAAGCGCCGCGCCCAGCACCACCAGCGCCCAGCCCACGGGCGGCGGCAGCAGCGGCGTGCCCCGCGGATCCGCGCGCCGTGCGAGCAGTACGAGCAGCGCGGGCACCACGGCGCCAAACAGCGCCAGACCCAACAGCACGGCCACGGCGCGCGCGGCTGGTGGCCGCTCGCCGGGCGCATTGCGGGCCAGGAAGCTGGCCAGTCTGGTCATGCGCTGACTCCCCGTGGCTCGAGGCCGAGCGTCGGCTTCGGTTGACGGCCCGATCTGGCTATGGTATAACGACCATGTAACGCGGGGCGCCGCCCTGGTTCTCTTTCCTGCGCGCGGCGGTCGTGTTGATGATGACGATCCCGATCATGGTGCGTGCCGGCTGACAAGATTAGGCCGCCCCGTGGGGACCGGTCGGCCAGCCGCCACGCGAAGGTGCCATCGAGCCCTCTCTGCGACCGCGGTCAGTGGTCGGCAGAGAGCGGCGTAGAGTTTTCATGGCGATCAAAGCGAAGCCCAAGCGTCGGGCGCAGAGCAATCACAGTCGCGGCGCTTTCCCTCGGCGGTTGACCTGGCGAGAAGTCGAGTCGGCCTTCAACCACATGTTTGAGCATGGCGTGGAAACCACCGAGGCGACTCGGCTCATCCACCGGTTCAAGCGTGCCCGCAGCCAACTGCTGCCCATCTTCAGCGTCATGGTCGTCTCGCCCTATGAGCGCGAGCGCACGCTGGCCAACGACTTGCTCGGCAAGATCGGTGGCCGGACCACGCTGACCATGGTGGAGTCGGTTCTCGCCGACATCGACATTTACGAGCCCTTCAAGCTCGAGTTGCGGCGCCTGGCCGAGAAGTTGGCCCTCGATACGGCTCACCTGCCCGACGACGAGGACGACGACGACGGCGATGGCGAGCGCCCGGTGCGGGCCAAGGCCGACGGTGAAGCCGACGGCGAGGCCGAGGGCGAGGGTGAGGAGCGCGGTCGGCAGCCCCGAGGGCGGGCCAAGCGCGGCCGGGCCGGCGCGGCCCGCGGCAAGCGCGGCGCTCCGGGCGAGGGTGAGGCCGCCGAGGTCGTCACCGAACGGCCCAGGCCGTCGCGTCGCCGCAAGCTCAAGCCCTTGAGCGAGGGTGAGGCCAAGCAGCTCTTCAGCCGGCCCGGCGAGGCGTTCCTGGCCGCGCTTGACGATCCCATCGACCGCCTGGTTGCCGGGTTCTGGCTCATTGATCCGGCCAAGCGGGTGTCGTTCGCCGACCGGCTGGTCAAGGTCGACGAGCCGCGCCTGGTGCCGTTCCTTACCGCGCTGCTGGCCAGCGACCAGCGCGCTCTGGTGCACAGCGCCCTCAAGGCCATCGCCGCGCTCGGTCATCCCAGCGCGCTGGAAGGCGTTGAGGCGCTCATCTCCCGCACGCAGACCAAGGCGGTCCGGCAGCGCGCTGAAGAGGTCCGCGCCCAACTGCTCGACCCCGCGGCCCGGGCACCGCAGAGCGATGCCGCGGAATCCGACGAGGCCGAAGAGGCGGGCGATGGCCGCCGGCGTTCGCGCCGCTCGCGGCCGCGACCCAAGAACGCCGATGTGCTGGGTCAGCCCGACGTCGAGTCCGACGGCGAGCCGGGCGACGATGAAGGGCGCGGCGAGCGCACTCAGCCGGCGGACGCCGCGGGTCTGGGTCTGGTGGTGCGTGTGGCGCCGCCGGTTGATTTGGTCAACGAGACGCCCATCGAGGCCACGGCTCGGTTGCCGCGCCTGCAGAACTGCCTGGCTTCGGGCCTTGGCAGCGACGGCACGCAGTGGATCTGGGTCTACCGCGCGGGCTCCGGCGGCACGCTGGAGCGCTTGACGCTGTGCGTCAACGACGCCGGCTGGCAGGCCGCGGTGCTCGACCAGGGTTTGCCTGGTGACGCCGATCGTGCCGACCTGGCCGCCGCCGCCGAGGCCGGCGAGCAGCGCGTCGAGGTGACCATGGCCTACGGCCGGCGCCGCGTGCAGCAGGCCGCTTCGATCAACGCCGAGCGCGGGCTGGCGCTGCCGACGTGCGCGTCCGCCGCCATGGCCTGGCTGGGCACCGGCCGTCGCGTCGAGGTCGAGGAAGAGGTGGACGGCGAGACGCTGATCACCGTCGAATCGGCTCAGGTGCTGGCACTGCTGGAGCATCCGCTGATGGCCGGCTGGAGTGTGCGCGTCACACCGGACGGCGAGGCTACCGCGCAGTGGCTGGCTACGCGCCGACGGCGCAGCGCCTCGCGCCAGCGCAAGTTGCTCATCGATGATGTGGTGAACGCCTGGCTCGACGAGGTGGGTTCGGCCACACTGGCCGAGCGTCTGCGGCTCCAGGCCTGGCTGCTGCGTCGTGCCAACCAGGACGAGCTGGCCGATGTGGCCACCGCCCTGGCTGTCCAGCTCCTGGGCGACCGCGCCACGGACAACATGCTGCTGCGTGAGATCGTCTACCGCGCGCTAGGTGTGGCCCTGGACGAAGTGCGCGATTTGCGCCACGCTGAACGAGCCGAACGTCGTGATCGACCGGCGCCGGAGCGGACCGCCGCGGCGCCCGCAGTCACGGATGTCATCGACGTCGAAGCCGAGGACGACGAGGGCGATGAGCCCGACGAGTCGCCGGCCCGCGGCGAGCGGGAGTCGCGCGATGGCCGACGGCGAGATCGCCGCCGCCGTGGCGGACGCAACCGCCGTCGCGGCCCCGGTCGCGCCGTTGCTGGCAAGCGGTTGGTGGCCACGCGCTGCCGACGGCGGCGCCTGGCGGCCCAGCGTGTGCGTCAGACCACGGCTCGGCGACTGACCGTGTCGCGAGCGCTGCTGGCGCGCAAGAACCGGGCGCATCGCCGCCGCCGGTAGCGCGCTCTCAGGATCGGTGCCGCCGGGCCAGATCGCCGCGCTCCCGCGTGGCGTCGGCCAGAGGCGAAGCCGGCGGCCGACCGATAGCGACGCTGTTGGTGAGGTCGTGTCTCCGACCCGATGCCACGCTGGAGCGTGGCGGTCCGGCGCCAGCACCTGGTGGCCTGCCGCGGAGCCGAGATGGAAGGTTACCCGTCGCGTGATGGGCTGGAGGGCATCGCCGCGGAGAAGCCGCGCGCCTTCCACATCATGACCAAGCCCATCGGGCCGTTGTGCAACCTCGACTGCACCTACTGCTTCTACCTCCGCAAGGAGTCACTCTACCCCGAGGCGCAGGGCGCCACTTGGCGCATGAGCGACGCCGTCCTCGAGACCTACATCAGGTCGTACATCGAGGCGCAAGACGTGCCCGAAGTGCACTTCGCCTGGCAGGGCGGCGAGCCGACGCTGCTGGGCGTGCCCTTCTTTGAGCGGGTGGTAGCGCTGCAGCGGCAGTATCGCCGGCCGGGCATGGTCATCCACAACGCCTTCCAGACCAACGGCACGCTGCTCGACGACGCCTGGGGCGAGTTCCTTCACCGCCATCATTTCCTGGTGGGGTTGAGCCTGGATGGGCCGCGCGAGATCCACGACCACTTTCGCGTGGACAAGGGCGGCAAGCCGAGCTTCGACGCGGTCTACCGTGGGTTGGAGTGTCTGCGCCGCCATAGGGTCGAGCACAACATCCTCTGCGTGATCAACCAGTACAACCAGAGCCGCGGGCTCGATGTCTACCGGTTCCTGCGCGGCGAGGGCGAGCGCTTCCTCCAGTTCATCCCAGCGCTGGAGCGGCTCGACGACGGCACTCCGGCGCCGTGGAGCTGCGATGGGCCGGGGTACGGCGAGTTCCTGTGCGCGATCTTCGACGAGTGGGTCCGGCTTGATGTCGGCACGGTGTTTGTGCAGGCGTTCGACGTGGCACTGCGCGCCTGGTGCGGGCTCGACCCGGGCTTGTGCGTGTTCAGCGAGACCTGCGGCGCGGCCATGGCGCTGGAGCACAACGGCGACCTGTACAGCTGCGACCACTTCGTCACGCCGCACAACAAGCTGGGCAACATCGTCGACACGCCGCTGAGCGAATTGGTGGCCCAACCGTTCCAGCGCCGGTTCGGCACCGACAAGCGCGATGCCCTGCCGGCCTACTGCCGCGAATGCAGCGTGCGGTTCGCCTGCAATGGCGGCTGCCCCAAGGAGCGTTGGGACCGCACGCCTGCTGGCGAGCCCGGGCTGAGCTGCCTGTGCGCGGGCTACAAGCGGTTCTTTGGGCACATCGACGCGCCCATGCGGTTCATGGCCGGCGAGATCCAGGCGCAGCGACCACCGGCGGGCGTGATGCGCTGGGTGGCGCAGCGCGATGAGCGGGCCGCGCGGCGCCAGGCCGGTGCTGGTGGTGCCACATAGCACCGCTAGCTCTGGCACCTGACCGCGCGGCTTGGTATACTCGCTGCGTCGTGGGGAGCAGGTAGTCATGGCCGGCAAGTATGTGATTGGCGTCGACGTTGGCACGCAGAGTCTGCGCGCCATGGTCTTCGACCTGAGCGGCAACCCGCTGGGCAGCGCCGCGCAGCCCTATACCACCTACCACGATCGTGTCTCCTGGGCCGAACAGGAGCCCGCCGACTGGTGGAACGCCGCCGTGGCTTGCGTGCACGGCGCCATGGCGCAGGCGGGGGTGCCGGCCGATGAGGTGGCCGGGCTCAGCGTCGATTCCACGAGCTGCACCGTTGTGCCGGTCAAGGCGGACGGTACGGTCCTGCGCAGGGCGCTGCTGTGGATGGATGTGCGCAGCGTGGCCCAGGCCGAACGTGTCACCGCCACTGGCCACGACCAGCTCAAGTACGTCAGCGGTGTCGAGTCCGCCGAATGGATGCTGCCCAAGGCCATGTGGCTCAAGGAGCACCAGCCCGAGATCTGGGCCGAGGCGGATCTAGTCATCGAGTGTCAGGACTGGCTGCTGCACCGACTCACGGGACGCTGGGTGGCCGCGCTCAACCAGGTCACCTGCAAGTGGAACTACGCGGCGCCGTCGGGCGGCTGGCCGACCGATCTCCTGGCCGTGCTCGGTCTGGAGGATCTGGCCGCCAAGTGGCCCCAGGAGGTGCTGCCCATCGGTGCGCCGGTGGGCACCTTGACGCCGGCCGCGGCGGCGGCCCTCGGCCTGACCACCGACACGGTGGTGGCCCAGGGCGGCATCGACGCCTACACGGGCATGTTAGGCCTGGGCGTGGTGGAGCCTGGGCAGATGGCGCTGGTCATGGGCACCTCCACCTGCCATCTGGCGCTGTGTGAGCGCGGGCTGTTCGACAGCCATGTGTGGGGCCCGTACCCCGACGCTCTGATGCCGGGCACCTGGGTGCTCGAAGGCGGGCAGACCACCACGGGCGCCATCGTCACCTGGTTCCGCGACCAGTTTGGGGCGCAGGCCGAGGCCGACGCCGAACGCCGCGGGGTCAGTGTGTGGGAAGTGCTCGACGAGCAGGCCGCCGCGGTGCCGGCGGGCAGCGAGGGGCTGGTCCTGCTGGATTGGTTCCAAGGCAACCGCACGCCGCTGCGTGACCCGCGTGCGCGGGGTGGGCTGGTCGGCCTGAGCCTCAAGCACAACGCGGCGCACATCTTCCGGTCCATCTATGAGGGCACGGCGTACGGCACGCGGCACATCCTAGACGATCTGACCGCGGCGGGCTTCCAGGCCAGCGGCATCTTCGCCTGCGGTGGCGGCACCAAGTCGGCGCTGTGGCTGCAGATCCATGCCGATGTGTGTGGCGTGCCGCTGTACCTGACCAAGGTGGCCGATGCGACCTGCCTGGGCACGGCCGTGGCCGCCGCGGCCGGTGCCGGCTGCTACGACGGGGTGGTGGCCGCGGCGCGCGCCATGGTGCAGGTAGAGCGCGAGATCCAGCCCGACCCGGCCATGGCCGAGGCCTACGAACCTTACTACCGCAACTACGTCGGGCTGTATCCGGCGCTGGTGGAGACCATGCACGATTTGGCGGACCGCGGGTGATGATGACACGGCGCAAGCGACAGCGTGGCGGCTGTTTGGGTCGCATGGTGGGCGTGGCCGCGGCGGCCGCTCTGGTGGCTGTGCCGGTGGGTCTGGCGCTGCCTGATGACCTCGTGGGCCGGGTGCTGGCGACCGTCTATCCGGGCGGTGGCTGGGATCTCGGCGACCCGCAGTTGGTCGAGAGTTGGCGCTGGATCATCGGCGGTGCGGCCGGCCTGCTGGCGGCGCTGGCGCTGGTGGTGCTGAGCGCCGTGGCGCGGCGGCGGAGCAGACGAGCGGTGCGGCGCGACACGGTCGAGGCGCAACTGGCCAAGGCGGTTCGCGGGGGCGACCTGGAGACGGTCCGCGCCTGCGCCGAGCAGTTGAGCGTGACGGCCGGTGCCGAAGCAGTGCCGGTGCTCATGGCGGCGCTAGAGGCGCCGCTGGACGATGAGACACGACGCGCGTTGGCGGCGGCCCTCTACCGGTTGGGCCGAGCCGTCACGGCGGAGATCTCGCCGCGACCGAGACGGGTCTGAGGCGAGCGGCCGCGGCGCGTAAGCCGTGGCCAGGCCGAGTACAGCGAGGGTGAGGCAGTCATGGCCAAGACGATACTGGTCGCCGATGATGAAGTCCATATCGTGCGCATACTCAAGGACACGCTGGAGAAGCGCGGCTATCGGGTAGTCACCGCCGCCGACGGTCGAGAGGCTGTCGACCTGGCCGTCGCCGAGCAGCCGGATCTGATCTTCCTCGACGTCATGATGCCGCACCTGAGCGGGTTCGAGGTCTGCCAGACGCTGCGCGGCGAGCACGGCTTGACCACGCCCATCTTCCTGCTCACCGCACGCGGTCAGGAGCGCGACCTGACCATGGGCCAAGAGGCCGGTGCCGACCGCTACCTGACCAAGCCGTTCAGCCCGCGCAGCCTGGCTGACCTGGTCGATGAGACCCTTGGCGGCGCCTGAGCCGCGCACCGTACCCCTGGACCGACTGGGTGCGCTCGCTTGCGAGCGCCTGCGCACCGTAGCCCGCGCGGCCGGCGGGCGGGCGTGGTTGGTTGGCGGTGCGGTGCGTGATCTGCTTCTGAAGCGGCCCGTGGGCGATCTCGACGTCGTCGTCGAATCGCCGGCCGACGCTGTCGCCGCGCGCTTGCCGGTCGAGGTGGTGGCGCGCAGCCAGTTCGGTACGGTGGTCATCCGTTGGCCCGACGGCGACGAATGGGATCTGGTCACCGCGCGCTCGGAGGCCTACGCCCATCCGGCGGCCCTGCCCACCGTCGCGCCGGGCGATCTCTCGCAGGATCTGGCGCGCCGCGACTTCACGGTGAACGCCATGGCCGCGGCCTTGGCCGACGACAACTGGGGCGGGCTGACCGACCGTCACGACGGCCTGCGCGACTTGGCCGCGGGACGGCTGCGCGTGCTCCACGAGCAGAGCTTTGTCGACGACCCCACGCGCATGTTCCGCCTCCATCGCTATGCGGCGCGGCTGGGCTTCTCGCCCGACAAGAGCCAGCGCGCCTGGTTCTTCCGCGCCCAGCGCGTGGGCGCGCTGGCGCGCTTGAGTGGCGAGCGCGTGCGGGCCGAACTGGAGCGCTCACTGAGTGGCGACGACTGGTTCGTCCAGTTGCGCGCGTTGCTCAACAGCGGCCTGCTGGCCATGGTTATGCCGCGCGTGGTCAGCCCCGATAGCCGGTGCGCGCCGCTGGAGGAGGCTGTGGCAGCCTGGCAGGGCGCGGGCTGGCCTCTGCCGCCGCTGCTGTGGCTGGTGCGACTCGAGCTGGCGCTGCCTGTGCGGCGCGATCAGCGCGACAGCATGGCCGCGCGCCTGGCCGAGCGGCTCAGCCTGACCGAGGCACAACGCAGCCTGCTGGCCACGCCGCTGCTGCCACCGCTCGATCCAGATGGGCCGCCGTCGCGCCTGGCGGCCCATCTCGATGGCGTAACCGACGCGCAACTGCTCCTGCTCATGTGCCACTCACCGAGGCTGGCCGAACCTGTGGTAACCTATCGACGGTACCACCAGGCGCTGCGCCCAACGCTGCGCGGCGACGACCTGCGCGCCATGGGGCTCGAACCGGGCCCGGCCATGGGCCGCGTGCTGGCCGAGCTGCGCGCCGCGCGCATCGACGGTCACGTCGCCGACGACGACGCCGAGCGCGAACTGGCGCTGGCGCTGGTGGCGAGGGAACGCGATGCCTGAGGACCCGACACGGCTGGTGGTGAAGCTGATCATCACGCTGCCGATCTTCATGTTCAGTCTGACGGTGCATGAGTTCGCCCACGGCTGGATGGCGCGTCGCTTCGGCGACCACACCGCCGAGGACGCCGGCCGGCTGACGCTCGACCCGCGCGCGCACATCGACCCGTTCGGCCTGCTGCTGTTCATCTTCGCCTCGCTCACGGGGTTCGGCTTCGGCTGGGCCAAGCCCGTGCCGGTCAATCTGGGCAACTGCCGCAACCCGCTGCGGGCCATGTTCTGGGTGGCGGCAGCAGGGCCGCTGAGCAACTTGCTCCAGGCCGCGCTGGCGGTGCTCGTGTTGCTCGTGCTCAAGCTCGCCGGCGTGGGCATGTTGTCCGTGGCCATGCTGGGCAATGCCGGGCTGCTGGTGCTGGGCGAGCCGCTGGGCGTCGGTCTGACCATCGGCGCGCTGGCCAGCTACTACCTGATCATCAACCTGGCGCTGATGCTGTTCAACCTGATCCCGCTGCCGCCGCTGGATGGCGGGCGCATCGCCGTCAGTCTGTTGCCGTATCGCTTCGCCAAGCCGCTGGCGCAGTTGGAGCAGTACGGGTTCATCATCCTGATCGTCCTGCTCCAGGTGGGCGTGACCAAGGTGCTCGTCGGCGCCCCGCTGGTCTACGTCATCACCCACCTGGCGAAGGCGCTGGGCTGAGTGTCGCCCTGGCCGGCCCCAGCTCAGCGGGCATCGATCGTTGCGTGGCCAGACGAGGAGTGAGTTCATGCCCAAGCGGGTGCTATCGGGAGTCAAGCCGTCGGCCGAGATGATGCATCTCGGCAACTGGTTCGGCGCCGTGCGTCAGTTCGTGGAGTTGCAGGCGACGGAGGACAACTACATCTTCATCGCCGACTACCACGCCATGACGACCGTCCACGATGCCAAGCAGTTGCGCGCCAACAGCCTGGAGATCGCCACGCAGTACATGGCCTGCGGGCTCGACCCCGCGCACACCGTACTGTGGCGCCAGAGCGATGTGCCCGAGGTCTGTGAGCTGACCTGGCTGCTCTCGTGCGTCACCGGCATGGGCCTGCTGGAGCGGGCTCATGGCTACAAGTCGGCCAGGCAGGAGGGCCGCGATGTGTCGATGGGCCTGTTCTGCTACCCCGTGCTCATGGCCGCCGACATCCTGGCCTACGAGGCCGACATTGTGCCGGTGGGCGAAGACCAGGTGCAGCATGTCGAGATGACCCGCGACATGGCTGAGCGCTTCAACAACACCTATGGCGATACGCTGAAGCTGCCTGCCTATCGGCTGGCCAAGGGCGCGCTGCGGGTGCCGGGCGTCGATGGGCAGAAAATGTCCAAGAGCTACGGCAACACCATCGGCCTGTTTGAGCCCGAAGGCGCCATGAAGAAGAAGATCATGGGCATCGTCACCGATTCGACGCCCATGGGCACGCCGCTGGACCCGGACAAGTGCACGGTGTTCGCGCTGCACACGCTGTTCCCCGGCGACGACCTGGAGGAGTTGCGCGCGGCCTATCTGTCTGGCACCATCGGCTATGGCGGCGCCAAGAAGGCGCTGCTGACCAAGGTGCTCGACGCGCTGGCGCCGATTCGCGCGCGCTATGACGAGCTCAAGCGCGACCCGAGCTACGTGGCCGACGTGCTGCGCGAGGGCGCGGTCAAGGCCCGCCTCGTGGCGCGCCGCACCATGGACGCCTGCCGATTGGCCGCCGGCTTCGCTGACCCAGTCGGATGAGCGCCGTACCAGCACCGGTCCCAGCCGTCGCCGACGACGACCGCCGCTACCGCGGCTATGTGGTTGACCTGGAGGCGTTCTCCGGGCCGCTGGACCTGCTGCTGTCGCTGATCCGGCGCGAGCAGGTGGATGTCTTCGACATCCCCATCGCCCAGATCACCGACCAGTACCTGGCGGCGCTGGTGGGTATGCACGACAACCGGGTCACGGTGACCGGCGAATTCATGGTCATGGCGGCCACCTTGATGCAGATCAAGGCGCGCATGTTGTTGCCCCGGCCGCCGGTGGCCGAGGGCGAGGAGCCGCCCGAAGACCCGCGTGCCGAGCTGGTGCGCATGCTGCTCGACTACGAGGCGTTCCGCGAGGCGGCGCGCTTGCTGGACGACCTGGCGCAGCAGCGCAGCCGCATGGTGCAGGTGCCGGGCGAGGAGGTCGATACCGGCCCGCGCGACCTCAAACCGGTCAACGTGACGGCGCTGTTCGAAGCGTTCGAGCGCGTGCTGAAGCGTTCGGTGCCGCCGGAGGTGCCGCGCGTGCGTGAGCAGGAGTTCACCGTCGCACAGCAGGCGGTGCGGCTGCTGACGCTCACGGCGCTGGGCGCGGTGAGTTTCGAGCAAGTATTCACCGGTCGGCCGAGCCGTCTGGAGGTGGTCGTCACCTTCATGGCCGTGCTCGACCTGGTGCGTGGCGGGCGGCTGGTGGCCGAGCAGAGCCGCGTGTTTGGCGAGATTGTGTTGCGCCGACCCCAAGGAGCCGAGCAGCGTGGTTGAGGGCGAGACCCAGGCAACAGAGCCGATGGAGGTCGACGAGACGCTGGTCCCGTTGGCCGAAGCGCTGCTGTTCGCCGCGGGACGCGTCGTCACCACCGCTGAACTGGCGACCGCGGCACAGGTGGAGCCGGCCGCCATGGAGACCGCGCTCACGGGCCTGGAGGCCGGCCTGGTGGGTCGCGGCGTGGCGCTGTTGCGGCTGGCCGGCGGCTGGCGCCTGGCCACGCGGCCCGAGTTCGTCGAGCCGGTGCGTGAGCTGCTCAAGCCGCCGGCCATGCGGCTCTCGCCGGCCCGGCTGGAGACCCTGGCCATCGTGGCCTACCGGCAGCCGGTGAGCCGCGCCGAGGTCGAGGCCGTGCGCGGCGTTGACTGCTCGGCCACGCTGCGGGCGCTGCTTGAACTGGATCTGGTGGAACTGCGTGGCCGCCGGCAGGACAAGCCCGGCCGGCCGTTGACCTACGGCACCTCGGTGCGGTTCCTGGAAGAGTTTGGTCTGGCCGGCATCGAAGACCTGCCGCGCCTCGAGGAGTTGGAGTCGTGAGCGTGCGCAAGGCATGGCTCTGGTGCGTGCTGGCCGCCGTGATCGTGGCGCCGGCGACGCTGGCCCAGGATCCCGACGAGGGCAACGACAGCATGGTGCCCCAGGGCAATCTGCCGCGCCCCAAGGCCAAGAACCCTGATCCGCGCTCGGGTCTGGGGCCCAAGCCCGGCCACCTGGCGCCGGTCGACTCCGCGCCGCACCGGCTGCCAGCCACGCTGTCGCGCGCCGATGGCAAGCCGTTCACCTGCACCGCCATGGGGCTGGTGGATATCGCCACCGGGCAGATCCTGTATGGCAACAACCTGTCGGAGAAGATGCATCCGGCCAGTTGCACCAAGATCCTGACCACGCTGCTGGCGCTGGAGGACGTCGAGGCGGGCCGCGCCAAGCTGGGCGACATGGTCATCATCAGCAAGGCCGCCGCGACCACTGGCGAGAGCGGTCTGTGGCTGCAGCTCGGCGAGCGCATGAGCCTGCACGACCTGCTGGTGGGCGTGATGGTGCGCAGCGCCAACGACGCCTCGCGTGCGGTGGCCGAGTACCTGGGCCGCGGCGACGCGGCGGCCTTCATCCGGCGCATGAACCAGCGCGCCGTCGAGCTCGGCGCGGTGAGCACGCACTTCGTCAACCCGCACGGCCTGCACATGGACCTGGACGGCAACGCCAAGGGCGGCGACGACCACTGGACCACGCCATACGACCTGCTGTTGTTCACCATGACCGCCTGGAAGTACCCGTTCTTCCGGCAGCTCTGCTTGATGAACGGTGAGCCCGTGTCGTGGGAGCAGATGCGCGTGGACCCGCGCACCCTCAAGGACCCCAAGCAGGCGCCCAAGCCGCATCCGGCGTACCGCATCATCCCCAATCGCAACAAGCTGCTGCACCGCTACAGCGAGTGCGTGGGCGTGAAGACGGGCTTCACCAAGCAGGCCGGCGCGTGCCTGGTGTCGGCGGCGATGCGTGGCGATCGGGCCGTCATGGCGGTGACCATGCACTCGACCAGCGGGCAGGACCGCTGGGAAGAGGCGGAGGCGCTGCTGCGCTTCGGCCTCGACCAGTTCCACAGTGTGTCGCTGGTCAAGGCGGGCCAGAGCGTGCAGGAGGTGCCGGTGACGGGCGGCTTGGAGGCCAGTGTGCCGGCCATCTCCAGCGAGGATGTGACCGTCGTCTGGCCGCGCGCCACAGAGGCGCCGAGGCCGGTCTTCTCCGTGCAGAAGCAGGTGGAGGCGCCCTTGCCGCTGGGCCTGCCGCTGGGCACGATGTTGCTTAAGATGCCCTCTGGCGAAGTGCGCCAGGTGGGCCTGACCGCCGGCCGTGAGGTCGGGCGAGCGGGGCTCCTGCTGGGGCCGTGGGCCATGTGGCTGCTGTTCGGACTGACGGCGGTGGGAGTGGTGTGCTATGGAGCGATTGCAGAAACTCATCGCCGCCGCGGGCATCTGCTCGCGTCGAGCGGCCGAACAATTGATCCGCGATGGACGGGTGCGGGTCAATGGCAAAGTGGTGCGCGAACTGGGCTCGAAGGCGTCGCCGACGGATCTGATTGAGGTCGACGGCCAGCCCATCGGGCGCGCGCTGCGCCACCGCTATGTCATGTTCCACAAGCCGTCGGGCTGCGTGACCACCCGCTCCGACCCCGAAGGTCGGCGCACGGTCTATGACCTGCTGTATGACGACGACCGCGTGCTGCACACCGTCGGCCGGCTCGACTGGGACTCCAGCGGCTTGCTGCTGCTGACCAACGACGGCGAGTTGACCCACCGCCTGACGCACCCGCGCTACGGCATCCAGAAGCTCTACCGCGTGGCCACCAAACCTTGGCCGACCGAGAAGTACATGCGCCTGATTCGGCGCGGCGTGGAGCTCGAGGACGGTATCGCCAAGGTCAAGAAGGCCAAGTACCTGCACGCCGACACCTGCGAGCTGACACTCGGCGAAGGGCGCAACCGCGAGGTGCGCCGCATCTTCGAGACGCTCGGCTGCGAGGTGCTGTACCTGTGCCGCATGCAGTTCGGCCCATTGACCATCGGCACCCTGCGCGAAGGCGCGGCGCGTCCGCTCAAGGACGATGAGGTGCAGCGGCTGCGCGATGCGGTGGGATTGTAGCGACCGGACCTGCTCTCTCTAGCCACCCACAGTTTACGCAGATTACACAGATGAACGGATCGGCCATCTGTGCAATCTGCGTTATCCGTGGATCATCAGATAGGTCTGCGCGATATCAGCCCTTGCGGCTCAGGTACCGCGCCACCAGCGCCTCGGTCGAGCTGTCCAGGGCTGCCTTGGCCTTGCCGCTGAACACCTCGCCCAGCTCCGTGGCCAGCACCTTGCCGAGCTGCACGCCCCACTGGTCGAACGAGTTGATGCCCCAGACCGCGCCTTGCGTGAAGACCTTGTGCTCATAGAGCGCGATCAGCGCGCCCAGCGCCTGCGGCGTGAGGCGGTCGACCAGGATGGTGTTGGTCGGCCGATTGCCCTCGAACACGCGGTGCGGCACGAGTTCGGCGTCCTTCTCCTCGCCGGCGACTTCCTCGGCGGTCTTGCCGAAGGCCAGCGCGCGCGTCTGCGCGAACAGGTTGGCCATGAGCAGGTCGTGGTGCACGTTAAGCGGGTTCTGCGTCTGGCAGCAGCCGATGAAGTCGCACGGGATGAGCCGTGTGCCCTGGTGGATGAGCTGGTAGAAGGCGTGCTGGCCGTTGGTGCCCGGCTGGCCGAAGACCACGGGACCCGTGTTGTAGTCGAGCCGACGGCCGTCGCGGTCGACGCTCTTGCCGTTGCTCTCCATGTCGAGCTGCTGCAGGTAGGCGGTGAGCTTGTTGAGGTACTGGTCATAGGGCAGCACGGCCTGCGTCTCGGCGCCGTGGAAGTTGGAGTACCACAAGCCCAGCAGCCCCAGCAGCATGGGCAGGTTCTCAGCGATCGGCGCGGTGCGGAAGTGCTCATCCATGGCATGGAAGCCGTCCAGCAGCTCGCCGAAGTGGTCGGGGCCGATGGCCAGCATGAGCGACAAGCCGATGGCCGACGTCAGCGAGTAGCGCCCGCCGACCCAGTCCCAGAAACCGAACATGTTGTCGGTGTCGATGCCGAAGCGGGCCACTTCCACCGCGTTGGTCGAGACGGCGACGAAGTGCGCGGCGATGGCGATCTTGTCGCACAGTTTCTCGAGCAGCCAATCGCGCGCCGTGTTGGCGTTGGTCATCGTCTCGATGGTGGTGAACGTCTTGGAGGCGACGATGAACAGCGTCTCCTCGGGGTCGAGGTCGCGCGTGGCCTCGGCGAAGTCGCTGCCGTCCACATTGGACACGAAGCGGAAGACCATATCGCGCCGGCTGTACGGCCGCAGCGCCTCATAGGCCATGGCCGGGCCCAGGTCGGAGCCGCCGATGCCCAGGTTGACCACGTTGCGGATCGGCTTGCCTGTATAGCCCTTCCACTCGCCCGAGCGGACACGCTCGGCGAAGGCGGCCATCTTGTCCAGCACGCCATGGATCTCGCTCACGCCCGCCACGCGCGTGGGCAGGCTGGCGTAGCCGCGGGGCATGCGCAGCGCGGTGTGCAGCACGGCGCGGCCTTCGGTGTTGTTGATGGCTTCGCCGGCGAACATGGCGTCACGCCGTGCCTCAACCCCGGTCTCCTCGGCCAACGCCACCAGCAGGGCCATGGTCTCATCGGTGACCAGGTTCTTGGAGTAGTCCAGGTAGATGCCTGCGGCCTCAGCGGTGAGGCGCGTGCCGCGCGTCGGGTCGGCGGCGAACAGGCCGCGCAGGTGCTGGCCCGCGAGGCTGGCCTGGTGTGCTTCCAAGGCGGCCCACGCCGCGGTTTGCCGGAGAGGGGTGGTGGACGTCATCGCTGCATACCTCACCGGTAAGTGTACACCGACTGCTCATTTTGGTGGCCAGGCGACCACCTTCACACACGGCTTCTCGGCGCTCATCGACAGGTAGGCGAGGTGGCCGCCATCGGGCGAGAACACCGGCCCGGCGGCGTTCGGGCCCTCGTCCACCACCACCACGTTGGCCGGCTCGGCGGGCCGCAGGGCCAGGACCTTGGTGCGCCGTGGCGTGGTCGAGTCGAACGAGGTGAAGGCCAGCCAGTCGCCGTCCGGGCTGAAGGCCGGGTCGGCGGCGTTGGTGGGGCTGACGCGCGCGGCCAGCGCCAAGGCGCGCTGCCGGCCGAGCACCAGCGGCGCCGGCGTCGGCTCGCCCTGGGGGCCGGCGGTCCAGGCCAGCCACTGGCCGTCGCTGCTGTAGACCGCTGGCGCGGTGCCGACATAGCCGGGCCGCTCCACGCGGTCGGCCACGAGCTGGCCCGAGGGCCGACTGGTGAACAGGCGCAGGCCTTTGGTCGGGTCGAGCGCGCCGCTGAAGGCCAGGCTGCGGCTGTCCGGCGCCCAGGCCACGCTGCCCGGCGTGATGGTCAGGTGGGCCGACACGCTCTTGGCGATGCTGTGCTCGAGGTCGCAGACGAACAGGATGGTGCGCCCTAACGACCGCGTGCAGAAGGCCAACCACTTGGCGTCGCGCGACCATTTGATGCCGATGGGCGGCGAATCGAGCGGTACATGGCTGCCGTGCGCGCCGTTGGCCTCGCAGTAGAACAGCTCGTACGGCTTCTCCGCGCCCGGCCCGGCCCGCAGCCCAAAGGCCAGCATCGCGCCGTTGGGCGACCAGGCGGCGTCGAGCGGGGTGGTGCTGCCAACCACGGCGAAGGCCGTCGGCTCCTCACCGTCCAGCCCGCCGATGAGCATGGTGCGTTTGCCGTCGCGGCGCGCGGCATAGGCCACGCGCTTGCCATCGGGATGGAACCAGACGCTGGCTGCCGACTCCGGCCGCGGAGTCCAGCGCAGTTCGGTCGGCTCAGCGTCGCCGGCCAGCCCCGCAATGAACCAGGCAGGCTCGCTGTCGGTGGCACCGACGAAGGCCACGCGTTGCCCACCGTCCACCCACACCACCGGGCCGAGAACGACCCTGTCACCACTGACGGTCGCGGGCTGAACGGCCAACAGCAGGCCAGCCAGCCACCACGGCCAGATCATGCGCAGATCTCCCAACACGTCGGCGCCTTGGCGCCATGATGCTATTCTGTACCCGGTCAGGATGACCTGTGTGACGATCAGTCTCCGCTTCTTCTCTGCCGCGCGCGACGCCACCGGCCTGCTGGTCGACCATCTGGCGCTGCCTGACGGCGCGACCCTGGCCGACGCCTGGGCCGCCATGGCCGCGCGCTGGCCCGAGCTCGACCGCCTGCCGTTGCGCGGGCTGGCCGTCAATCGCGCGTTCGTCACCGAGGACGTCTGCCTGGCCGATGGCGATGAGTTGGCGGTCATTCCGCCGGTCAGCGGAGGCTGAGATGGCCGCGCCTGACCGGGTGGCCGCGGAGGTGACCCGATGAACGTGCCGCCCGTGTCGCTGCGGCGCTGTGCCAGCTACGAGCCGGCTGATCTGGACCCGGCGCTCGACGCGCTGCTGGCCGATCTGGGCGGGTTGTCGGCGTTCGTCGCGCCGGGCCAGCGCGTGCTGCTCAAGCCGAACCTGATCTCGGACTCACCGCCCGAGCGCGCCGCCACCACGCATCCCGCGCTGGTCGAGGCCCTGGCCCGCCGCATCCAGGCGCTGGGCGCCACGCCGTTTGTGGCCGATGCGCCGGCCTGGGGCGCGCCGCAGGTCGTGGCCCGCGCCACGGGCATGTTGGGCGTCTGCGAGCGGTTGGGCATCGAGTGGGTCGGCCTGGACCAGAAGGCCTGGCTGCCGAGCACCTATCCGTCGGTGGCACGCGGGTTCCACGTGGATCCGCGCGTGCTCGGCGCCGATGTGGTCATCAACCTGCCCAAGTTCAAGGGCCATCAGCAACTCGGCTTCACCGGCGCGGTCAAGAACCTGTATGGCTGCCTGGCCGGGCGCGAGAAGGCCTACCATCATTGCGCGCGGTCACGCACCGATGCGGAGTTCGCGCGCTATCTGGTGGCCTATGCGGCGGCTGTGCCCGTGGCCCTGCACCTGAGCGACGGCGTGCTGGCCATGGAAGGCGCCGGCCCCAGGCTGGGTCAGCCGCGGGCGCTGGGCTGGCTGGCGGCGTCCACCGGCGCGGTCGAGGTCGACGCGGTCTGCGCCGACCTGGTCCAGGCGCCGGCCTCGCATCGCCTGCTGCTCGATGCGGCGGCGGAGCTGGGCTATGGCGAGACCGATCCCGCGCGGATAGCCCGGTTGGGCGATGCGCCGGAGAGTCTGCGGGTCGACGATTTTGCCTGGCCCGAGCTGCTGGGAGTCTTCTTCAGCCCGTGGCGACTGCTGCGCGGCTGGTGGCGCAATCGCAAGTTGATGGCGGTGGAGAGCATGGTCAGCAGATGACGCCGATGGCGCGGATGGATTGGCCATCCCATTGGTGTCCATCTGCGCCATCTGTTGACGAGTGGCCAGGATAGAGGGAGTAGGCAAGATGGCGGGTTGCACGCTGCACGTGATCTCGCACTCGCATTGGGATCGCGAGTGGTACATGCCGTTCGAGCTGCATCGTCGGCGGCTGGTCAAGCTGATGGACGATCTGCTGGACGTGTTCGACAACGATCCCGAGTTCGGCAGCTTCCACCTGGACGGCCAGAGCATCCCGCTGGAAGACTACCTGCAGGTGCGGCCCAGCCAGCGTGAGCGCCTGGTCGCGGCGGCCCAGGCCCGCCGCCTGACCGTCGGCCCGTGGTACGTGTTGCAGGACGAGTTCCTGACCAGCGCCGAGGCGCAGGTGCGCAACATGATGTACGGCCTGCAAGTGGCGCGCGAGTTCGGCGACCCGCTGCGGGTGGGCTATCTGGCCGACGCCTTTGGCCACATCGGCCAGATGCCGGCCATTCTCGCCGGGTTCGGCATCGACAACGCCGTGTTCGGCCGCGGGCTCAAGACACGCGACGCGTCGCTGCCCGCCGACCTGCCCGTGTCAGAGCGCGGCTACCCCAGCGAACTGACCTGGCGCGGTGCCGACGGTACCGACATCACCGCCATCTACATGGCCAACTGGTATGCCAACGCCATGGACATCCCCAGCGAGCCCGAGGCCTGCGCGGCACGTATGGAAGCCATTCGCGCCGGTTGTCTGCGCTTCGCCACCACCTCGCACCTGCTGCTGATGAACGGCTGCGACCACACGCCCTGCCAGCTCAACATCAGCGCGCTGCTGGCCACCGCGCGCGAGCGGCTGGACGACGTCATCCTGCACAGTCGGCTGGACGACTACGTGGCGGCGGTGCTCAGCGAGCAGCCCGACCTGCCCGTGGCGACCGGCGAACTGCGCTCGGAGCGCACCGACGGCTGGAGCACGCTGACCAACGTGCTTTCGGCGCGGCTGTACCTCAAGCAGGCCAACTGGCGCTGCCAGCACGCGCTGGAGCGCTATCTGGAGCCGCTGAGCGCGGTTTGCGGGCTGGCCGGCGCGCCGGTCGACCGCGACCAGCGCCGCTACCTGTGGAAACATCTGCTGGAGAACCATCCGCACGACAGCATCTGCGGGTGCAGCGTCGACCCGGTGCACCGCGAGATGGAGACTCGCTTCGCCAAGGTCGAGGACCTGGCCGACCAGCTGATCATCGAGCAGATGGACGCAGTGGCGGCCGGCCTCGATACAACCTGCCTGGCCGACGGCGAGGTGGCCATCGTGGTGCACAACCCTCTGGCCTTCGACCGCTCCGACCTGGTGCAGGCCGAGGTCAGCTTCCCCGACGGCACCGAACTCGACACCGTGGCCCTGCGCGACGCGGACGGCAACGAGGTCGAGCCTGCGTGGGTTGAGGATCAGGGCCGTGTGTGGGACTACACGCTGCCCGACGATCGCTTCCGTGAGGCCTTCTACTGCCGCCGCCTGACGGTGGCCTTCGAGGCCCGTGTGCCGGCCTTTGGCTGCGCGGTGTTCCGTGCGCGGCCGGCGACCTTGGCCGAGCCGGAGGTGGCCGAGTCGGCCGGCGTGCTGGAGAACGGCAGCGTGTGCGTGGCGCTCCGTCCGGGCGGCCTGCTGGACATCACCGACAAAGCCACGGGTCGCACCTGGACCGGGCTCAACCAGCTCGTGCTGGGTGGCGACGAGGGCGATGAGTACATCTACCGCGCGCCAGAGGGCGATGTCGAGCATCCGCTGCGCGGCCATGACTATGTGTACTGGAACGTCGACCCCAGCGGGCGGCGTGCCGAGGCCTTCGACCTGTGGGTGCTGGGCGGCGAGGACGGTGACGCGCGCGAAGTGGTCGGCGTGTCGCTGCTGGTCAGCCTGCCCACCGACGGCCCGCGCGTCGAGGTGGAGGCGCGTCTGCACAACGACGGCGCGCGCTGCTTCCGCGTGCGGGCGCTGTTCCCGACCGACGCCAGCGCGACCACCGCGGCGGCGGACGGCCATTTCGAGGTGGTCGACCGCGCCATCACGCCGTGGTCGGGCTGGACCAACCCGAGCAACTGCCAGCCGTGCCTCGACTTCGTCGACGTCTCCGACGACACCGGTGGCATCACCGTGGCCAACCGCGGCCTGCCTGAGTACGAGGTGCTGCGCGATGGCCGCAATACCATCGCGGTCACGCTGCTGCGGGCGGTGGACCGTGTGGGCGACTGGGGCGACTTCCCCACGCCCGAGGCGCAATGCGATGGTGAGAACGTGGCCGAGTATGCCATCATCGCCCATACCGGCAGCCTGACCGACTCGGGCGCCGACCTGGAGGCGCGCGCTTACAACACACCGCTGCTGGCCGCGCAGACCGATCGCCATGCCGGCCGCTCCGCGGGCAGCTGGCTGCGGCTGGCGCCGTCGCGGCTGGTGCTGTCGGCCGTGCGTTGGGCCGAGGACCGCGAGGCTTTCATCGTGCGCTTCTACAATCCGTATGGCGATCGCGTCGAGGCCACCGTGGCCAACGGCCTGGGCCTGTCCCACGCCTGGCGCTGCCGGCTGGATGAGGAACGCGTCGAGGACCTGGGCCAGATCGCGGCTGACGGGCTGGCGCTGTCGGTCGGGCCCCGCGAGATCGCTACGCTCGAACTGGCCTGAGCCTGAACCGTGGTCCGCCCGACTGGTCGGGCGGACCACGCCAGAACGCAGGAAAGCCCCCAGAGCAAGCTCTGGGGGCTTTCCTGTTTATGTCCATCGGGGTGGGCGGATTTGAACCGCCGGCCTCACGGTCCCGAACCGTGCGCTCTACCAAGCTGAGCCACACCCCGTGTAGTTCGCAGCGCATAATACCACTTGGCGCGACGGCGTCAAGGCCGGCTTGGGCAGCGGGGTGAGGACGCGACCTCCGGTGTGCGCGGTCAGCACAGCCCCAAGTCCTACGGCCTGCGTCGCCGACCTCAGCCCAGCGGCTCCTCGGGTGTGGGCAGCGCGGCATCCTGGGCCAGCGCGTCGTCGAGTTCGGACTCCACGAGCTTGACCTGGTCGGAGATAAAGGCCGCGGTGTCGGGGTCGCCCTGACGGCGGGTGGCGTAGGCTTCGCGCCACAGGTCCACTGCCCGGCGCAGACAGCGGATGCGGTCGGCCGGGGAGACGGCCTCATCGGCGGCGACCTGGGCCTTCTGCGCGGCCATGCGCAGTCGCACGTGGCGCAGGGCGAGTTCGTGCTCGTCGGCCAGATCCTGCGTCTCACGCCTCGTCTTGAGGTAGCGTTTGGCGCCGCTGACGACCAGGGCGATGGAGATGGCCAGCGACAGCAGCATGACCACCAGCACCGACATCCACCAGCTCGGACGGTCAGACGACAGCATCGGACTCTCCCGCGACGATCAGTTGGACAACCTGCGCCGGCGTGCGTTGGTCGACCACGACCACCTGGTCGGCCGCGGCCCGGTAGTAGGGCGTGCGCTCGGCCAGCAGTTCCTCGACGCGCCGCTGAACCGCGGCCGGCGTGCGTTCGGCCACATGGTCGTCGATCATCGGCCGGCCAGGGCCATCGGCGACAATGCGCCGCGCGGCCTCCTCGGCGCCGAGTGCCAACCAGACAATGCGCCCGCCGGCGCGTAGCGCGGCCACATTGGCCGGATCGCGCGCCACGCCACCGCCGCACGAGATGACCAGGCCTGTCTGGCCCGCAGCCTGCGCCACCGCGGCTTGCTCGCGGGCGCGGAAGCCCGTCTCGCCTTCCGCGGCGAAGATGTCGGGGATCGACCGGCCGGCCTGGTCGACGATGATCTGGTCGGTATCCACCAGCCGATAGCCCAGTCGCGCGGCCAGCAATTGCCCGACAGTGCTCTTGCCGGCGGCCATGAAGCCCACCAGCGCCACGTTGTCTCGGTCCGCCAAGCCTGCCTCCATCCGCGCTCCTTGGCCGTGCCGGTCGCTTGACCTGCTTGCCTTTCTGCCCCGCGCGCGGTAGGATTCCGGAACCATACATCCCGCGCTAACGCTCGCCTGATCTGGGCACACTACTGTTATGCGACGGTGGGTCGTGGACACCAGAGTAGGTTGGGAGTCTCCGTGCGTCGACGCAACATGGCAGAGAAGATGGCCGGCACGACCAAGCCCGGTCCGCGTCGTGGCGAACCTCGGCCCGGCGCGGCGTCGGGCGCGTTGGCCCGCGCCATCAAGTTCCCCCTGTCCGGCCTCATCGGCCTGCCGCAGTTGGCCGCGCTGTATGCTGGCGCCGACGGCGACTCGGCGCTCGAAGTTGCCGAGAACACGCTCAACCGCCTCGAGTTCCTGGTGGCCGTCGATCCCGCCGAACTGGCGCAGATTCCCACCGAGGGGCCGGTGGTGGCCGTCGCCAACCATCCGCTGGGCGGGCCCGAGGGCTTGGCGCTGGCCATTCTGCTGGGCCGAGCCAGACCCGACGTCAAACTGTTCGGTAATTTCCTCCTGTCGGGCTTCACGCGGCTGCGCGACCTGTTCATCTTCGTTAACCCGTTCGATACGCCCAAGGCGCGGCATGAGAACGTGCGCGGCATGAAGGACGCGTTGCGCTGGCTGCGTGACGGGCATCTGCTGGGCGTCTTCCCCAGCGGCGAGGTGAGCCACCTCGATGTTCGCCAGCGGCACATCACCGATCCGGACTGGTCGTCCAACGTCGCCGGACTGGCCCGTCGCACCGGTGCCGTGGTGGTGCCGGTCTACTTCTCGGGGGCCAATGGCGCGGTCTTCCAGATGGCCGGCCTGCTGCACCCGCGGCTGCGCACGGCGCTGCTGGCGCGCGAGATGATGGCCAAGCGCGACCGCGTCTGCGACGTGCATATCGGCGCGCCGCTGCGCCCCGAGATGCTGGCCAGCTTCGCCAGCGACGAAGAGGCCATCGAGTACCTGCGGCTGCGCACCTATGCGCTCGCCGGGCGGGAGTCGCGCCGCCGCCGGCGCAAGAAGCAGCACCGGCGCGCGCGGGCACTCCAGGCGCTGCAGCCGGTGGCGCCGCCCATGGCGCCGGAGAAGCTGGCGCAGGACGTGGCCGCCTTCCCGCCCGAGGCGCTGCTCAGTTCGTCGCGCGAACTATCGGTCTACTGCGTCGGCGCTCAGCACATGCCGCACCTGATGACCGAGCTCGGCCGGCTGCGCGAGGTCACGTTCCGCGGGGTGGGCGAGGGCACCGGCGAGCCGCTCGACCTCGACCCGTTCGACAAGACCTATCGCCATCTGCTGCTCTGGAATCCGTCGTGCAACCTGCTGGTGGGTGGCTACCGGTTGGGTCTGACCGACGAACTACTGGCCCGATCGGGCAAGCGCGGGCTGTATGTCTCCACGCTGTTCGACCTGTCCGACGAGTTCCTCGAGCGGATGGGCCCGGCGGTGGAGCTCGGTCGCTCGTGGGTGCGGCCCGAGTGCCAGAAGCAGGTGGCGCCGATGGTCATGCTGTGGCAGGGCGTCGGCCACTTCGTGGCGCATGAACTGCGCTACCGCCGCATGTTCGGACCGGTGAGCGTGTCCAACTCGTATCGCCCGGCCAGCCGCGCGCTGATGATGAGCTTCCTGTCGCGGCCGCCCTACCTGTCGGACCTGGCGGCGCTGGCCAGGCCGCGCACGCCGTTCGACCCCAAGCGCTGGCTGTCGCCCGATGTGCGCAGCCGATTGGACTACCTGCGCACGGTGGAGGATCTCAACCACGTCGTGGCCGACATCGAGCCCGACGGCAAAGGCATCCCGCCGCTGCTGCGCCAGTACCTTAAGATGGGCGCCAAGGTCATCGGGTTCAATCTCGATCCCGAGTTCGGCAACTGCCTCGACGGCCTGTGCGTGTTTGACGCGGCGCAGGTCGATCGGCGAGCCGTGCGGCGCTATGTGTCCGAGGAGGAAGTGGACCGCTTCAAAGACGTCCACGGCACTGCGGAGGCACCCACGCAATAGAAGGAGACCGTTGATGCCCCAAGTGCCCGGTGGCCCGTTCCTGTTCCTGCGCAAGTTCCTCCAGCACGGTACCCGCGTGGCCTCGGTGCGCGAGTCGAGCCGCGCCCTGGCCGGCGAGGTGTGCCGCTTCGTGACGCCCGACCAGCCACAGGTCATTCTCGAACTCGGCGCCGGCACGGGCGCCGTCACCGCCGCCGCCCAGAGCAAGCTGCACCCCGACAGCCGCCTGATTGCCGTCGAGTTGGACTCCGACTTCGCCGCCATCCTGGCCCAACGCTGCCCGCGGGCCGAGGTGGTCTGCGGCGACGTGGCCGAGCTGGACAAGCGCCTGCCCGACCTGGGCATCGACCGCTTTGACCTGGTGCTCTCGGGCCTGCCCACGCCGAGCCTGCCCAAGGCGGTCAACCGCGCCGTGTTCGAGACCATCGAACGCGTCGCCGCCGACGCCTGCTTCAGCCAGCTCACGCTCATGCCGTGGTACTTCTGGAAGCTCTACCGAGGGCTGTATGAACAGGTGGATTTCAACCTCGTGCTGGCCAGTCTGCCGCCGGGCGGGGTCTATCATGGCCGCCGCCTGCGCGCTGATTGGCGCGACCACGTGCCCGGCAAGTAGGGGCGCCGCCGTGGAGCCGTTCGTCAACAGCGTCGGCCTGAAGCTGGTGCCCATCGCCGCCGGCAGCTTCATCATGGGTGCCGAGCGCGGCGAGTTCGACGAGCGGCCCATCCACGACGTGACCTTGACCCGGCCGTTCTACCTGGCGGCCACGCCGGTCACCAACGCGCAGTATGAGCTGTTCGACCCCGAGCACCGGCGTTACCGCGGCCGGCACGGGTTGGCGCGCGATGACGACGAGGCGGTGCTGTTCGTCTCCTGGCGGGATGCCACAGCCTATTGCCGCTGGCTCTCGGAGCGTGAAGGCAAACCCTATCGCCTGCCCACCGAGGCCGAGTGGGAGTATGCCTGTCGCGCGGAGACCACCACTCGCTACTGGACCGGCCCTGACCTGCCCGCCGAGTACCGTCGCGCCCAGGAGTTCGACTGGTTCCCGCGACCGGTGTCGCTGCATGTCGGCGAGACGCCGGCCAACCCGTGGGGCTTGCACGACGTCCACGGCCTGGTCGAAGAGTGGTGTCTCGACGGCTACGGTCCCTATGAGCCCGGCCCGGCCACCGACCCGGTCGGCCGCGACTCGGAGATGCGCGTGACGCGCGGCGGTAGCCACAACAGCGAGCTCGAGTTCCTGCGCTCGGCTAATCGCGGCGGCGCGCTGCCCGACGACCGCAGCTGGCTGATCGGCTTCCGCGTGGCGCAGGCCGACAGCCCGACCACGCAGCCGCTGCCAGCGGCGCCTGTGGGGCGCTGGGGGCAGGAGGTCAGGCAGGAGACGGTAGTCTGGCCCGAACCCAGCGACCGGCCGCTGTGGCAGGCGCCCAGGAGCTTTGTGCACATCGCGCCCGACGCCGACGGTCCGCTCTATGCCAGGCACAACCATTGTCCGGCGATCACCTGGTGCCCCAACGGCGACCTGCTGGCCGCCTGGTTCTCGTGCCGCACCGAGCGCGGCCGCGAGATGACCATCGCCGCCAGTCGTCTGCGCTGGGGCGCGAGCGAGTGGGACGCGGCCGACGAGTTCTTCAAGGCGCCGGACCGCAACATGACCGGCACCGCGCTGTGGCATGACGGGGCTGGCCGCATCCTGCATTTCAACGGCATCGAGGCCGGCCACGGCTGGGCCACGCTGGCGCTGGCACTCCGCACCAGCGCCGACAACGGCGCCACGTGGCAGACGCGGTACATCGACGCCGAGCATCAGCCGCACAATCAGGTCATCGCCAACCTCGTACGGACCCGCGCCGGTCGGCTCATTCTGGCTTGCGACGCGGTCTACGGCGGCAATGGCGGCACGGCCATCCACCTCTCGGATGACGACGGCGCCACCTGGCGCGACCCCAGCCACGGCAAGCCGCCGCCCAAGTTCGTCGCTGGCGGCAAGGGCGCCTGGATCGCGGGCATCCATGGCGCGCTGGTGGAGTTGGCCGACGGCAGCTACCTGGCCTATGGGCGTGGCGACAGCATTGACGGTCATATGCCGCTCAGCCGCTCGACGGATGGCGGCGAGACCTGGACCTACGAGGCCAGCGACTGGCCCGCCATCTCCGGCGGCCAACGGCTGGTGCTGCGGCGGCTGAACGAGGGCCCGTTGTTGTTCTGCTCGTTCACCGATGCCAGCGGCGTCAAGGAGCCGCGTGGTCTGGCGGTGGTCGACGCGGCCGGTTGCGAACGCAGAGTCTACGGCCTGTTCGCCGCGCTGTCGTTCGACGACGGCAAGACCTGGCCGGTGGTCAAGGGCCTGACACCCGGTGCCGGCAGCGGACCGCTCAATGGCGGTGCCTGGACCGGCGAGTTCCAGCCCGATGCCACGCACGCCGAGCCGCGCGGCTACCTGGCCTGTACGCAGACCCCGGACGGCGCGATCAACCTCGTGTCGAGTGCGCTGCACTACCGCTTCAACCTGGCCTGGCTGCGGCAGCCCATGGCAGCGCAGTAGGCTCGGGAAGGTCCTTTCGCGGCAGATCCACAGACTGCGAGTCTTGTCATCTACGCAATCTGCGTGATCTATGGACCCCAAGACGCTACTCGACGGCGTCGACATCCGCCGGCTGGAAGCGGCTCGGCGCAATGAGCAGGGCCATCGGCGTGCCGGCCGGCACGCGCACGGTGTGGCGGTCGAAGGGCTCGGGCGTGCTGATGGCGACGGGCTCGCCGTCGACCGGGTCGAACCAGTGGATGGACTGGCCTGAGGCCACCGCCACCTGCACATCGCCACCCTCGGCACTGAAGGCCGCGATCAGTTCGCCCGCCTGAGCCAGACGCCACTCGCCCTGGTCGGGCAGCGGCTGCCAGGGTAGTTCGGCATCGGCCACGGCCAGCAGCATGGCCAGCGGTAGCACCACGTCGAACTCGCCCAGCACGAAGCGCTCTCCGGCCAATGCGGCGACGAAGGCGTCGGCACTGGTGGTCGCGGTGACATGGCGGTCGGAGCTGCCCACCAGGTGCGGCGCGTCGCTCAGCAGGGCGGGCGGCACGACGGCCACCAAGCCCGCCCGGCGCGCGGCATCGGCGGCAGCCTCGTGGTCGCAGACAATGCCGGTGAGACCAAGCGCGGCCCAGTCGCGCGCCATGGCCCGCACCTTGGCCGTGGGCACGTCTGCCGGCCACTGAGCGGCCACGAGCACCACCGGGCGTTCGCCTTGCTGGGGCAGACCCTCGACCATGCGAATCGGCGTCATCTAGAACCCTCCACGTCGCTGGGGCCGCAAGGAGCAGCCGAAGCCTCCACAGCGTACCACGACACCGCGGATAGCTCGGCTGACCACGGGCTCGGCGCGGGCAATCCACACCGGCACCAGCGCCATCGGGGCGCTGATGACCAACAGCAGGGGCTCGAAGCGGAGAGTCAAGTAGAGTCCGCCGTAGAGCATCAGCAGTGGCACCAGGTAGGCCAGTGCCGTGCGGCCGCCCGCGCGCGCGCCGAGGATGAGCAAGAAGAGCAACGTGGGTAGGCCGACCCACCATCCCGGATGCCGCCACAGTGGCGGCGCGGGCGGTGGCGGCAGTCGGGTGACCTTGACGGCCAAGGCCCGGGGCTCGGGCAACGCGGCCTGCAACTGGGCCGCCAGAAAGACGAGCGCCTCGGCCACCGCCAGTCTGGCGTTGTTGACGTGCGGCGATAGCGCCGGCTTGACGCGCTGGTCGAGCAGTTGCGTTCGCACCGCGTCGGGCAGGCTTTCAGTCAGGCTGGGGCTCAGGGCCAGGTCGGCGGCGCGGGTTTCGAAGGTGATCTGCAGCACCGCCGCCTGGGCATCGCGGGCGGCACCGGCCCACTGCTTCAGCAGCGTGTCGGCGGTGCGCGGGCTGCCGGCCTTGGGCTCGACGACGACCAGCAGCTTGGCCGACCGCTCCCGACTGAGCTGCTCGCAGGCGGCCGTCAGCTTCTTGGCCTGCTCGGCGGGCAGCAGTTGGCCTGGGTCGACCAGTCCGCCCGCGGCGGGCAAGTCCAACGGCGCATCGGCGGCCTGGGCGGGGGTCAGCGCCAGCATCACCGTCGCGAGGAGCCCGATCCAGCAACGTCGGCCGCTCATTGCGGTGCCTCGTCGCCAGCCTCGGCCGCAGCCTCCGGCTCGGCTGCGGGGGCCGCCTCCGGTTCTGGGGCTGGCTCGGACGTTGGCTCGGGCGTGGGCGCCGATTCCGGTTCCGGCGTTGGCTCCGGCGCGGGGGCCGGCTCCGGCGTTGCTTCTGGCTCTGGGTCGCCTTGCGGCGTGGGCGCCGGCTCGGCGGGCGGCTCTTCCTTCGCCTTGCCCTTGGTGCGGCGCGACTTGGGTTTGGCGGGCTCGGCCGGCGGGGCCATCAAGGCGGCTGTCCGGGCCAGCGCGGCCTGCATCACGGCCATGAGCAGCGCCAGCCGGGCTTCGGCCTGGGCCGCGGTGAGGCGGGCCTGGCCGCGAGCCAGATCGAGGATTTGGGTCAGGTCGTCGGGTGCGATGCCCAAGGGCTCCGGCCAGGACTCGGGCCGCGCCGACGGCGGGAGGCCCGCCAGCCGGGTCAGGCCGCGCAGTGTGTGCAGCAGGCTGGCCGCGTGCCCCACGAGCAGCCCGGGCAGGCGCTTGGGCTGGGCCGCGGCGGCCAGGCCGTCGGCGCGCAGTTGGGCGAGCTTGTCGCGCAGTTCCAGGCGCACTTGCGTGGCGATGGCCGGCCGCTCGGCGCTGCCTTCGGCCAGGATGTCGCGACCGGCGATGAGCAGGTGGGCATCCTTGATGTCGAGCAGAGTCAGCGGTGTGACGGCCAGCAGATCGGGCACTTCCTCCTCGCCGATGACCGCCAGCGTGACCGGCGGTTTGACCACCGCGGCCACGGCGCGCAGGTCGCCCGCCTCGACGTGGTCGAGCACGGCCAGGATGTTGAGATCGGACACGCCCGGCCGGTAGCCGCCGCGCAGCGCGCTGCCATAAGCGTAGACGGAAACCAGGCGCCAGCCCAGCGCACGGCCGAGCGCGGCGGCCAGCCGGCCGGCTGGCTCGGCCAAACCTGGCGGAAGACTGCCCACAGTGTCCTCTGCTTGCGACATGACGGCTCCTTGGTGCAGGTGGGGCGCATCCTATCGGAACGCGAGGGCGCGGTCAAGTTGACAGGCACCGACACGCCACTAGAATCGTGCCATGTCTACTCAACCAAGCAAGCAACTCGAAATCGTGCCGAACCCCAAACCCGAGCGCGACTATGTCATCAGCATTGAATGCCCCGAGTTCACCTGCGTCTGTCCCAAGACCGGCCAGCCCGATTTTGCGACGATCAGGGTAGAATACACCCCCGACCAGGGCATCATCGAACTCAAGAGCATGAAGCTCTACTTCTGGAGCTACCGCGAGACCGGCACCTTCCACGAAGCCGTGACCAACCAGATCCTGGACGACTTCGTGGCCGCGTGCCAGCCGCGGTGGATGAAGGTGGTCGGCGACTTCAACGTGCGTGGCGGCATTCACACGGTGGTCACCGCGGAGTACCGGGCGTAAGTCGACCACGCCGCAGGCTTGGGCCAGAGGGGGGCGCATGTCCGTGATTCGCGTCCGCGCCAAGGGCACGGGTCGGGTAGTCCGATGGTCCGCGCTGCGGCGAGGTGAACTGGTCGACGGCTCAAAGTGGCTGCGCCTGACCACGGTCCTGCCGGACGTCGTGACCGACGTGCTCGACTTCACAGAGAGGCTGGATGCACAGCGCCGCGTCACGGTCGTGGTGGTCAACAACATGGTCCGGGGTTCCCTCGACCTGGCCATCTCGGGTCAGGGGTTTGAGGTCACCTGCGGTCGCCGGCTGGTGCGCGGATGGTTCCCTCTGAACCCGCTGGCGTTCGAGTTCGGCGCCAACTTCGATGTCGTAGTCACCATCAACGCTGACGAGGCCATCGAAGCCTCGCTGATCGACCACCTGTTTGGTGACTACGAATGCAATTCGGGTGTGACGGCACCGTTAGGCTGACCCAACGCGACCGCCGCGACTGTGACTAACAACCTGTTCCGCACCCGCCATGGCAGATCCTGCCGGCATTCTGTGGCCTCTGTGCGCTCCGTGGTCAGTAAAGCAATGTCAACCACAGAGCGCGCAGAGGCCAGAGAGCAAGATGGCAGTCAGCAGAGGTTTCCATCTGCGTCATCTTGGGGTGCGGAACATGCTGAAAGAGAATCGTTGGCGCGCGCCAGATGATTCTAGGGGAGTAGGGGGAAGGCGGAAATGCCCAGGGTGGGAGTCGAACCCACACGACCGTAATGGCCACTGGATCCTGAATCCAGCGCGTCTACCGATTCCGCCACCTGGGCAAGCAACGCTGTGAATATAGCCGAGCCCCGCGTTCTCGTCAAGCGGATTCTGCGGGGCTCGGGGCGATGGTCAGGCGGACACTTCCACGTCGCCGGCGGCGCCGCGAATGGCCTCGGTGAGTCGGGAGGGCTCGGAGATCAAGTCCGAGACGTTCTGGGCCAGGTTCACGAACTCCGAGGGGATCATGATGATCGTCGTCGTGTTCTGCTCGGTGCCCACTTCACTGAGCATCTGCATGCGGCGCAGTTCGAGCGCGACGGGGCTGTTGCCCATCTCCTTGGCGGCGACCGTCAGCTTCAGCGAGGCCTCGGCTTCGGCCTCGGCCTTGATCAGGCGGGCTCGCTTCTCGCGGGCGGCCTCTGCTTCCTTGGCCATGGCGCGCTGCATGTTCGGCGGGATCTCGACGTCCTTCATCTCCACCATCTCGACGGCGACGCCCCACGGGTCGGTGGCTTCGGCGACGATCTGCAAGATGACCTCGTTGATCTTGTCGCGATCGCGCAGCATCTCGTCGAGCATGTGCTGGCCGATGACGTTGCGCAGCGTGGTCAGCGCCACCTGATAGACCGCCGAGCGGTAGTCGGCGACCTTGATGATGGCCCGCTGCGGATCGTTGATCTTGTACCACAGCACGGCGTTGACCTTGATCGTCACGCTGTCCTTGGTGATGGTCTCCTGCGGCTCCACGTTGACCGTGTTGGTGCGCATGTCGACCTTGCGCTGGGTTTCGATGCCCAGCGGTATGAGCCAGTAGAGGCCTGGCCCGCGAATGCCCGCGAACCGGCCCAGGCGGAAGACCACGCCGCGCTCATACTCCTGGCAGACCCGCAGGCCGGACAGAGCCACGCCCACGACGCCCAGTAACAGAGCAGCCAACAGTTCCATGGCAGATCATCCTTTGTCGACCCGAACGAACCGGCACAGCGATTCGTGCCCGCGCAGCGCGCGGGTCCAGCCGACTCGTGCTCGTTCGCGCCCGGATGCCGTGGACCTGCTCGGCGCAGGCTACTTGGTCGGCGCCGAGGGTTTGCTGCTCGATGGCGCGGGTGACTTGGCGGCCGGCGCTGGCGCCTTCTCCGGGGCTGGCGCTGGCGCTGGCGTGGTGCTGGCGCTGGCGGCTGGCGCGGAGGCGGTCGGCGCGGACGCCGCTGGCGCGGGCGCCTCAGCTTCAGCCTTGGCGGCCAACGGCGCCAGTGAGGCCAGCATGGTGTCGATGGCCTTCTGCGCGGCGTCACCGGGGGCGAAGCCGGCGAACAGGTAGACCGTGTTGCCATCGCCCAGGCCGGCGATGAAGGTGGCGGTGGCCTGTTTGAGGCCCAGCGCCGGATAGGCACCCACTGCCCGCAGGGCGAGCGCGCCAGTGATGCCGCCCAGTGGCGGGGCGGTGGCATCGGTGAGCGTCAGGCCGGCGTCCAGCGACTTGCGCAGGCCGGCCAGGATGGCGGTGGGCGCCTTGGCCGGGTCGGCTTCGCCCAGGTTGGCCTCGGCCACCTTGGCCAGTACCAGCAGTGGCGTCTCGGCGGCAGCGGTCTGCTCAAGCACCACGGGCTGCGGGTCGCTGGGCAACAGGCTGATCCGGCCTGGCGACTCGCGCCTGGCCCAGCCCTCGGCCGGCGTGATGCGCAAGCCCAAGTCGGTCAGGTCCAGCGCCGCCAGTGGTGCCGGCGGGGCTGACGGGGCCGAGGCAGTGCTCAGGGAGTCCGGGGTTGGCATCGGTGCGGGCGCTGTTCTGGCCGCCGGTGGCCGGCAGGCGCTGAGGGCCAGCAGCCCCGCGCAGACCATCGCCCATCGTCCAGCTCGCCTCACACGCATGGTGCCTTGCTCCGTTGGTTGCGCGCTAGAATACCACACCCAGCAACGGGCCGTCGGGGTCGGCGAAGCCCTCGGCCGGCTGCTGGCCCGGTAGCCAGACGATCTGGTCGCCAAGCACCACCAGCGGCACGCGGTCGCGCGCCGGGGCCGGTACTCCCTGCTCCGCCAGCCAGTCGCCCAGCGGCTTGCGCGGTCGGCCAGCGGGCTGGTAGTGGTCGCCGGGGCGCCGACTGCGCACCGTATAGCGGCCGGCCCGCAGGCAGGCGCACAGCTCGCCAGGGCCGCAGCCCAGACGCGGCACGCCGGCCGGCAGTGCCGCGCCAAGCTCGACGGGGCCCCACGGCGTTGGCGCGGGCCAGTGGGCCACGGCCAGCCGCGACCCGCACCGCGTGGCGGTGGCTGCGCCCAGCACTCGCGGCCACGTCAACGGCCGGGCGTCGGCGCGTCCACCGGCCAGCGTGTCCAGCGACTCGACCAGCACGGCATCGACCTCGGCCAGCGTGCCGCGCCAGCTTCCGAGCCAGGCCCGCAGCAGCAGGTGCCGCTCGGGCTGGGCCATGGCCGACCAGCCCGAGACGTCGAGCACCGCCGCGCCGAGCCCGGCGATGAAGCTGGCCGGCTCGGGTACTATGCGCCGGCCGTCCAGCAGGAGCTGGCCGTAGTTGTCCAGCGCCTGTCGGTCCAGGTCACAGACGCCCGCCGCGCGGGCCACGGCCTGCCTGGCGCCGGGTCGGAGCGTCTCCAGCAGCGGCAGCACCTGAGCCCGCACGCGTGCGCGCAGGTTGCCGTCCTGGTTGGTCGGGTCGTTGACCACGGGCAGCGCGTGGGCGGCGGCATAGGCGGCGAGTTCGGCGCGGGCGCAGTCGAGCAGCGGCCGCGCCAGGCGGCCCGAGCGCGCCGGCATAGCGCCCAGCCCGCGGGTGCCGGCTCCGCGCAGCAGGTTGAGCAGCAACGTCTCGGCGCGGTCGTCGGCGCTGTGGCCCAGGGTGATGTGCTCGGCGCCGACCTCGTCGGCGCAGCGGCGCAGGAAGGCATGGCGTTGGTCGCGCGCGCCGGCCTCGTCGTGACACGGCGCGTCGGCGCGCCCCAGGCGCACCGGCCAGCCCTGCTGTTCGGCCCAGGCGGCGGTGGCGGCGGCCTCGGCGGCGCTCTCGGGCCGTTGGCCGTGGTCGAAGACGGCGACGGTCAGCCGCCAGCCGAACTCCGGTGCGAGCCGGCCGAGAAGGTGGAGCAGGCTGAGGCTATCGGCTCCACCGGAGACCGCGACGAGGATGGTGGCGTCGCGCGGCAGCAGGTGGTACCGGTCGAGGGTGGTGCGAACTCGTGGCAGCAAGTCGAGCGAGTGCGTCATGCCTACCGTGCTCCGCGCCGACGGGCTGGCTCAGGAGCGCCACAGCCAACGCCGAACGGCCTCGTGGCCGTGGCGTTCGCGGCCCGTGTCGGCCGCCCACAGCTCGGTGAACCGCTCCGGCCCAGCCATGGGCCGGTTGTGGCGATAGGCCAGATAGGGCACCGGCTGGTTGACGTGGCGGCGCGATTCCAGAGAGCAAGCGTAGTCGCACAGCACCGTGATGTCCAGGTCGGTGCCGGTGCCCACACGCGCCCAGAGCGGCGCCAGGACATAGCGGTCGAGTGCGCTGACCAGGTCGGCGCGCTTCTCGGCATCGCCCGCGTGGGCCAGCGTGTCAGCCGCGCTGGACTGTGAGATGACCGTCGTGGCATGGTCGAGCCGCGCCACCAGCTCGTCGGCGATGCCGGCCAGCGTACGGCCGGCGGCGGCGCGCGGCGCATTGAGCCCGCAGGCCCGCGCCACGCCACGCACGGCGTGGTTCTCGCTGATCAGGCTGGTCATCTGGCCGCTGCGCAGCACGAACATCGGCAGTTCGGGCGCACGACCCAGGCCCCACGGCCACAGCGCGTCGAGCGAAGGCAGGCCCTGGTCGGCGCGCGCGCGGTTGACGTCGTGGCCAGCCAGCAGCTCGCGCGAAATGTCGATGATGCGGCGCACCTCGTGGTCACGCTCGCCCGACGGCAGCTGTGCCTCGGCATCGGTCAGCTCGCCCGGCGGCACGCAGCGAACCTCCATCGGGCCTTCGTTCCAGACCGCCAGCGCTGTGGTCGGACGCACGCTGCGGATGGCCAGCCGCGGCGTGGAGAGCGCCGCGCTCAGGTCGCGCCACAGCAGCGCCGCGTCGGCCTCGTCAGGCGGCGTGGGGCGTGGGTCGACCGCGCCTGTCAGGCTGATCAGATCGAGCCGCGCGCCGACATCGCGGCGGTCGAGCGAGGGGCCCGCGCCAAGCACTTCCAGCGGCCCGCGCGCCAGGCCAACGGGCGAGTAGCCCAGCAGCGCGGCGGTGGTCAGGTCGACGCCGAGTGCCGCCGCGTCGGGCACGGGCTGCACCAGCCCGACCTCGGACACGCGGGCCATGGCGTCGAGCGTGGGCGTCGAGCCGTGCATGAGCGCGGTGTCCGTGCCGGGCGGCTCGGACAGTCCGCTGAAGATGAGCAGCACGTGGGCCACGGCTAGATGTCGGTCTGGCCCGTGAGGCGGGTCAGCGCTTCCATGTAGCGCGCACGGGTGATGGCCACCACTTCGGGCGTGGGCTCGGGACCGGGCGGGGTCTTGTCCCAGGTCAGCGTGTCCAGCCAATCGCGCAGGAACTGCTTGTCCATGGCGCGCTGCGCCTGGCCCGGCGTGTACTCGTCCACGTCCCAGAAGCGCGAGGAGTCAGGCGTCAGCACCTCGTCGATGAGCGCCAGTTCGCCGTCGATCAGGCCGAACTCGAACTTGGTGTCGGCGATGATCACGCCGCGCTCGCGAGCGTAGGCCGCGCCGTCGGTGTAGATGGCCAGCGCCGTGTCACGCAACTGCTCCGCGCGCGCCTGGCCCACGATGGCCACGCAGCGGTCGAAGCTGATGTTCTCGTCGTGCCCTTCGACCGCCTTGGTCGAAGGCGTGAAGATGGCCTCGGGCAGCTGGTCGGACTCGCGCAGGCCGGCGGGCAGGGCAATGCCACAGACGGTCTGGCTGCGCTGGTATTCCTTCCAGCCGCTACCGGCCAGATAGCCGCGGACGATGCACTCGACGGGCATGGCCTCGGCCTTCCGGACCCACATCGAGCGGCCCGTCAACGAGTCGCGGCTGGCCTGGAAGGCGGCGGGGAACTGGTTCTCGTCAGCGCTCACGCGATGGTGCTTGACGCCGGCGGCGGCGAAGCGGTCCAGCCAGAAGTTGGTCAGCGCGGTGAGAATCTTGCCGCGGTCGGGCACCGGCTTGGGCAGCACAACATCGTAGGCCGACACGCGGTCGGTGGCCACGATGAGCAGATCGTCGCCGAGATTGAAGACATCGCGGACCTTGCCGCGATAGTCGGGCTGACGACCGTCGAGTACGGCCTCCATCAGACCGGCCATGGGTTCACCTCCAGGCAGGGACTAGGCGTCGACGCCGAAGCAGCGGAACACATTGCAGATATCGACCACTTCGTCCAGCCCATCCATGGTGGCCAGACTGGCGCGGATGTTGGCCTCGGTGGTGTCGTGGGTTATCCACACCAGCTCGGCCAAGCCGGCCGTGAGGTCGTCGGTGATGCGCGTCTGCAGCACCTGCGCGATGCTCACGCCGTGGCTGCCGAGGATGCCGGCCAGCTCGGCCAGCACGCCCACGCGGTCGGCCACGCGCATGCGCACGTAGTAGCTCGACTCGATCTCGTCCACGGTGGCCACGGTGCGGTGGCCCGAGAAGCCCAGCGGATAGCTGCGCTGGCCGCCGCGACCCAGGTTGCGCGCCACGGTGATGATGTCGCCGGCCACCGCGGAGCCGGTCGGATCGGCGCCGGCGCCGCGACCATAGAACATGACCTGACCCACCGGTGCCGCCTCGACGAAGATGGCGTTGAACACGTCGTTGACGTTAGCCAGCGGATGCGTCTCGGGCACCAGGCACGGGCTGACGCGCAATTCCAGCTTCTCGCCGCGGTCCTTGGCCACGGCCAGCAGCTTGAAGCGGTAGCCGAGGTTGCGCGCCAGGGTGATGTCGGCCGGCGTGATGCTGCTGATGCCCTCGCGACAGACCTGCTCCTCGGAGACGGCGGTGTCGAAGGCCAGCATGGCCAGAATGGTCAGCTTGTAGGCCGCGTCGTGCCCGTCGATATCGGCCGACGGGTCGGATTCGGCGTAGCCCTTGGCCTGCGCTTCGGCCAGCAGGTCGTCAAACGCCTGGCCCGAGCGGGTCATGGCGCTCAGGATGTAGTTGGTGGTGCCGTTGATGATGCCTACCACCTGCTTGACACGGTTGGCGGTGAGGCCGCTGCCCAGCGGCTGGATGATCGGGATGCCGCCGCCGACGCTGCCCTCGAAGGCCAGGTCGACATGGTGCTTGTCGGCCAGGGCAAACAGCTCCAGGCCGTGCTTGGCGATCAGCTCCTTGTTGGCGGTGACCACGCTCTTGCCGGCGCTGAGCGCGGCAATCACGGCTTCGCGAGCGATGCCCACGCCGCCGATCACCTCGACCACCACATCGATGTCGTCGGCCGTGGCGACGGCCATCGTATCGGTTGTGAGTTCCAGGTCGGTCGTGTCGACCGCGCGATGACGCTCGGTGTCACGTACCGCGGCGCGCACGGGCAAAAGCTCGGCGCCGACGCGCCGCGCGATGGCCTCGCGCTCGGCAGTCAGCGCGGCCAACGCGCCGCTGCCCACCGTACCTAGACCCAGGAAACCGATGCGAATGGTCTTCAACCCACATCCTCCAACGGCTCGAACTCCATCAACACTTCGCCGGTGACCACCAACTGCTCGTTGGCCGCCACCACGCGCGACAGCCGGCCATGGAAGCCAACGGGGATCTCGTTGAAGATCTTCATGGCTTCGATGAGGCAGGCCACGTCGTCGGGCTCGACCACGTCGCCAACCTGCACAAAGACCGGCTCGCTGGGCGAGGGCGACCGATAGAACACGCCGGTGATCGGCGATCTGAGGCGCAGCAGGTGGCTGGTGTCTTCGACGGCTTCGCCCCCCGGGCCCGCGCCGGCCGCGACCAGGGCGCCGGCCACAGGCCGCGCCGACGGCACGGAGGTGATGCTCACCTCGGCGTCGTCTTCGGTCACGCTCAGGCCTTCGAGCCCGTGGCGTTCCACGATCTCGATCAGCCGTCGCACCTCGGTCAGGTCTACCAATGGGTCCATCCGCCTGCCAATCCGTCCCGCGTGTGGCCCCAAAGGGCCGCCTGCCGCGATCCGTCGAGTGTACGGCACGGCCCCCGGCCGGTCAACCCCGGCCGGTTGGCGGCTGCACGGCTGACGGCGGTGCGAGGCGTGAGTTCGGGGGGCGGTGCGCTCCGTCGGACTGGTCCGAGACAGCGACCGAGACGACGACGCGTGCGTCTCCAACCACAGGCGTGGCTGCGCGCTCCATTCAACCCAACGCTACCGCAGCCTGCCCGGTGCGCATACCGGGTTATACTGAACGCGGAGGATACGTCTTGGTCCGAGAACCCGCGGGTAGTCTGGAACAGCGCCTGGCCGAGGAAGTGCTGCCGCTGGTCGGCAAGCCATCACGCTACCTGGGCACCGAGCTCAACAGCGTACACAAGGATCCCGCGCGCACGACGTTGCGTGCGGTGCTGGCGTTCCCGGACAGCTACGACCTGGGCCTGGGCAACCTGGGTCTGCAGATCCTGTATGGCATCCTCAACAGCCGGCCCGAGATCTGGTGTGAGCGTGTCTGCGCGCCGCACGGCGACCTGGAGCAGGTGTTGCGCGCCAAGGGGCTGCCGCTCTTCTCGCTGGAGAGCAAGCGCCCGCTGCACGCCTTCGATCTGGTCGGCTTCACGCTGCAGTGGGAACTGACCTACACCAATCTGCTCAACATGCTCGACCTGGGCGGCATTCCGGTGCTGGCCAGCGAGCGCGGCGACGAGCACCCCATCGTGGTGGCCGGCGGACCGTGCTCTCACAACCCCGAGCCGCTGGCGCTGTTCATCGATGCGTTCGTCATCGGCGACGGCGAGGAGGTGGTGCTGGAGGTGGCCGACGCGGTGGCCGCGCGGGGTGGACGCGAAGCCGTCCTCGACCGGCTGGCCGCGCTGCCGGGCGTGTATGTGCCCTCACGCTTCCCCGAGCCGGTGCTGGTCGGCGACTGGCTGACGCCGGCGCCGGGCGCGCCGCGGGTGACCAAACGCGTGGTGCGCGACCTCGATGCGGCGCCGTTCCAGGCGCGGCAGATTGTGCCGTTTGCCGAGCAGATCCACGACCGCGTGAGCATCGAAGTGCTGCGCGGCTGCACCCATGGCTGTCGCTTCTGCCAGGCCGGCATGGTCACGCGGCCCGTGCGCGAGCGCTCGCTGCCCACGCTGGCGCGGCTGCAAACCGAGGCCATGGCCGCCACCGGCTACGAGGAGGTGTCGCTGGTCTCGCTCTCCACCTGCGACCACAGCCGCGCGCGGTCGCTGGCGCGGCAGGCGGTGGAACTCGCCACGCCCGACCACATCACCGTCAGCCTGCCGTCGCTGCGGCTGGACAGCTACAGCGTCGACCTGTCGGCCCAAGTGGGCTCGGCGCGCAAGAGCGGGTTGACCTTCGCTCCCGAAGCTGCCACCGACCGGTTGCGCGCGGTGATCAACAAGCCCATCGGCGACGAGGAACTGCTGGCCACGGCCGACGCCTGCTATCGCCGCGGCTTTGAGTCCATCAAGCTGTATTTCATGATCGGCCTGCCCACCGAGACCGACGAGGACGTGCTGGCCATCGGCGATCTGGCGACGCGTGTGTTCCGGCTCGGCCAGAGCCTGAACCGCCGCGCCAAGGTCAACCTCGGTGTGAGCACCTTCGTGCCCAAGCCCTGGACGCCGTTCCAGTGGGCGGCGCAGATCGGTGGCGAGGAGACCATTCGCCGGCAGCGGCTGCTGCGTGGCGTCCTGCCCAAGGCAGTCAAGTTTGGCCGCCACGACGCCATGGCCTCGCACCTGGAGGGGCTCATTGGCCGCCTCGACCGCCGCGGCGGCTGGCTGCTCTACTGGGCCTGGCAAGAGGGCTGCCGCATGGACGGCTGGACCGAACTGCTGGACGGCGACGCCTGGGACCGCGCCATCGGCCGCTGGGAGAGCGAGTTCGGCGTGACCGTGGCCCAGGCTCAAGGCGAACGTGACCTCGCGCAGCCGTTGCCCTGGGACCATCTCGATGTGCTGGTCGACCGCGATTGGCTGGTGAACGACTGGCACCGCGCGCTGGCCGGCGAGTGCGAGCGCGACTGCCGCCAGGAAGGCTGCCATCGCTGTGGTGTCATCGGCGCCGAGCCCAAGGCCTGCGCCACCATGCTGGCCACCTCGCGCGATGGCGTCGCGGCCGAGGCCGAACTGCCCTCCACCCGGCCGCCGCGCTGGACCGAGCCCGATCCCATCGGCAAAATCCGCTTCCGCTGGCGGCGCGAGGGGCTGGCCCGCCTGACCAGCCACCATGAGGTACTCAACGTCTTCATCCGCGCCATGCGCCGCGCGGGCGTGCCGATGCGCTACAGCGAAGGCTTCCATCCGCACGCTTCGCTGAGCTTCGTCACGGCCTTGCGCGTGGGCATGGAGACCGAGGGCGACTGGTGCGATGTGATCGTCACCGAAGCTATGAGCCCCAATGAGTTCGTCACCAAGGTGGACGCCGAGTTGCCTGAGGGCTTCGGCATCACGCGGGCCTGGGCGGTGCCTATGGAGACGCCCGCGCTCATGGCCACCTACAAGGCGGCGCGCTACGTGGCGCATGTGCCGCTCGACCTGGCCGGCGACGTGCCCGACAGCCGCGCCGCCGAACTGCTGGCCGGCGACGAGGTCATCGTCTCGCGACGCGGGAAGGATCGCGACCGCATCGTGTTCCGCCCGCTCAATATCCGCTCGATGATCCGCAGTCTGTCGATGACGACCGCGTCGGACGGCAGCAAGATGATCGCCATGGAACTGGTGCCCGACGCCCAGGACCGGCTGCCCAAGGCCGACGAGGTGGTGGCCGCGCTGTTCCGGCTCGATGCCGAGGCGCTGGCCCGGGTCGGGTTCCGCAAGCTCGCCAGCTACTTGGTGCGTGGCGACTCGCTCGAAGAGCCGCAGCCGCCCACGGGCGGGCTGGTCGGAGGTGGTAGCTAGATGGAACGGATCGTACTGGCCGCGCCGCGCGGATTCTGCGCCGGCGTCTCCTATGCCATCGGCATCGTCAACCGCGCCATCGAGGCGTTTGGCACGCCGCTCTACGTGCGCCACGCCATCGTGCATAACGAGTGGGTGGTGCGCAGCTTCGAGGATCGTGGGGTCATCTTCGTCGAGGATCTGGCCGATGTGCCCGCCGGCCGACCGGTGGTCTTCAGCGCGCACGGGGTAAGCCCCGAGGTACGCGCCGAGGCCCGTGGGCGCGACCTGAAGATCATCGACGCCACCTGCCCGTTGGTGGATAAGGTGCACCGCGAGGCGCAGGAATGGGCCACGCGCGACCACACCATTCTCTACATCGGCCACCACGGCCATGCGGAGGCCGTGGGGACCATGGGCGAGGCGCCCGAGCGCATGTTGCTCATCGGCGGGGTCGAGGATGCCGAGGCGGTGCAGCCGCCGGATCCCGACCGCGTCGTCGTACTCACCCAGACCACGCTGAGCGTCGACGAGGTCGGCGACCTGGTGCAGGTGCTCAAACGGCGGTTCCCGGCGCTGAGTACGCCACGCAAGGAAGACATCTGCTACGCCACCACCAACCGCCAGGAAGCGGTCAAGGAGTTGGCGCAGCGCTGCGACATGGTGCTGGTCGTCGGCTCGACGAGCAGTTCCAACACCAACCGCCTGCGCGAAGTGGCCGAGACCTGCGGCGTCGACGCCTACCTCGTGGCGGATGCCGACGGTGTTCGCGAGGACTGGCTGCGTGACCACAACGTGATCGGCGTCACGTCTGGCGCGTCCACGCCCGAGATCGCCGTCGACCAGGTCGTCGAACGCATGATGCGCTTCGCCACGGTGCCCATCGAAACCCTGGAGACCGTGGAAGAGAAGATCCACTTCCGGCCCCCGCGCGAACTGGTTGAGGCCGCCGGCGAGGGGTCATGATCGAGGTCGCGCCGGCGATGCTGTGGCATGGTGACGGCGCGCGCGTGGTCTGCGACCTGTGCCCACACCGCTGCGCGCTGGTCGACAGCGGGCTGGGGCGCTGCGGCGTGCGTCGCAACGACGGCGGCCAACTGGTCACACTGGCCGACGGCTGGCTGGTGGCGGCCCATGCCGCGCCCATCGAGCGCAAGCCGTTGCACCATGTGGCGCCTGGCAGCCAGAGCTTCAGCTTCGCGGCCGCCGGTTGCACGCTGCGCTGCGCCTACTGCCAGAACTGGATGATCAGTCAGACGGTCAAGGAAGGCGCCGGCCCGCCGGCCGCCCACTGGACCGCCGAACGGCTGGTGGATGCCGCCCGGCAAGCCGGCTGTGCTGTCCTGGCGGCGACGTTCGGCGAGCCGACGGTCTTCGCCGAGTTTGCGCTGCGCGCCGCTCGGTCGGCTCGCGACGCGGGTCTGCTGAACGTCTGGAAGACCAACGGGCTGACCACGCTTGAGGCGGTTGAGCAGATCGCGCCATGGCTCGACGCGGTGAACGTCGACCTCAAGGGCTGGGACGAGTCGCTCTACCGCGAGCGGCTGGGCGGCGACCGCGACGCGGTGCTGGCCGCCACCGAGGCCTATCACCGCGCCGGCGTGTTCGTCGAGGTGACCACGCTGCTCCTACCGGACCAACTCGACGACTGGCGCGAGCTGGACGGCCTGTCCGACTGGATTCTGGCGCATCTGGGCGCCGAAACGCCGTGGCATCTGAGCCGGTACCATCCCGACTACCGCCTGGCCGACAGCGCCGCGACGGCGCCCGAGCGGCTGGTTGCGGCGCGCGCGCGGGCGTTGGCGCAGGGCCATCAGTACGTCTACACCAACGCCGTGCCCGACGGCCTGCACACCTGGTGCCCGGCCTGCGAGCGGGTGATCATCGAGCGCTTCGAGTCCGGTCGGGTAGTCGACCATCGGGTCGAGGGCCGCTGTGTGTGCGGCATCACGCTGCCGGAGGCGCGCCGACGGCAAACTCCCGTGCGGTGAGTGGACCCAATGCCCGGCAGGTGGCGTCTTTGGATTGCGGCCCGCGCTAGCGGGTAGGGGTGGGGGCCGAATTGGTTGACCGCCCGCGTGACGAACTGCTAGACTGCCCAGCCGTGGGCCGGTCGGCGAGAGAGAGGGTTGCATGTCCACCCCGGTGACGTATCGCGATCTGCTGATTGATCGCTACCGGCTGGTTCATGACTGGGTGCCGCCGGGAACGCGGCGCGTGCTCGACGTGGGCTGCGGCAATGCGCACTTCACCAAATGGCTGCGCGGCCGCGCCGACGAGGTGTTCGCCGTCGACCACAACCCGCGCAACTGCCGCCAGGGCAAGCGCGAGTACCCCGGTCTGCACCTGGCGGCCAGCGCCGGTGAGCATCTGCCATTCGTCTCCGACCACTTCGACGTGGTCACCTGCAGCGACACGCTGGAGCACACCGACGACGACCAGGCCACCATCGACGAGCTGCTGCGCGTGCTCAAGCCGGGCGGCACGCTGGTGCTGACCATGCCGCAAGGCGGGCTGTTCGGCTGGCTGGACGCCGAAAACCTGGTCAACTACCCATTCGTGCTGGTCAAGGCGCTGCGCATCCCCAAGCCGGGCGGCGGCCATCGCTTGGACAACTTCCATTTCCGGCCGCACCGGCACTACCCGCTGGGCAAGGTGCTGCGCCTGCTGGGCGACCGGGTCGAGGTGGAGGAGGTCCGCCGGGGCGGGCTGTTCCTCTATCCCTTCTGCTACCTCATCGAGAAGTGCTTCGAGTCGTTCCTGGGTCGTGACCTGTGCAAGATCGACTACCGCTTCCTGCGGGTCGTGCGCGCCTGGGACTTCAAGCTGCCCTTTGGCCCCCTGGCCTTCAACGTGGCCGTGCGGGTGCGAAAGCGAGGCAAGGCATGACCTTCGACCCGCCGGTTACGGCGCAGCCGCCGGCTACGGCGCAGCCGCCGGTCACGGCGCAGCCGTTCTACCGGCGGGTCATTCTGGGCACCGTCGGCAATCGCCAGGTGCCGTTCTGGCTCATCCTGGCCGCGGTGGCCGTGCTCTTGTTCATCCAGGTCATCTGGCCGCGGCTGCGCGCCGAGACGCGCGGCATCACCGTGGCCTACGCGCTGTTCCTGCTGCTCACGCCGGTGCTCAACTACGGACCGCAGACCGAGCGCCTCAAACTGCTGCCGGCCGACGCCGTCGTGCTCACCAATCAGCCGACGGCGGTGGTGACCACCGCGGCCGACTTCAACAGTTTCCAGCCGCGCCTGCCGGTCACGGCGCCCTTGTGCCTGGCACTGCTGCTGACCGGGGCTTGGTGCATCATCGTGCCGCGCCGCGCCTGGCCCACGAGTTTCCGCGCCGCGGCCTTCTGCCTGGTGCTGTTCGTGCTGGGTGACCTGTGGCTGATCCACATGCACCTGGTCGCGCGCGGGCAGGCCAATCATCTGGACTACACCTACTGGCCGGGGGCCATGGCCAGCCTGTGGGTGCTCGGCCAGCTGCTGGTGGGCATGGCTGCCACCCTCGCCGCCTGCCGCGACGAGTTGCGCGCGCGCATCATGGGCTTTGCCATGGTGCTGCTATTGTTCTCGGCGGCTCTGCTGTCACGAGGTGGGCGATGAGCGTACCGCAAGTCAGCTTCAGTGTGGCCAACGAGCCGGTTCGCGATGTCGCGCCGGGCGGCCGCTACCAGGCGGCTCTGTCGCTGCTGTTCCTGCTCTGTGCATCGCTGATGGTCAGTCAGTACACCTTCTACAAGTACGGCCCAGCCAAGGTGATCATCTCGCCCATCGGCCGGCATACGCAGTCGAATATCGCCTACTACGCCAAGCCCAAGGACGGCGTGCCGCCCGAGGACATCCAGAAGCCTGGCCTGTTCATTCTCAACTGGGCCGAGTTCGACCAGTGCGCCTACCGGCTGCACTCGACCAAGAGCATTCCGCCCGCGGAGATGCTCGGCGCTCTGCTGTTCGTGCTGGCGCTGCCCACGGTGCTGTTCTTCGGGCGGCGGGTGCCGTGGCCGCGGTGGCCGCAGTGGTTCTACATGCTCATCGGCTGCATGGCGCTGCTGGGCGCGGGCGAGTTCAAGGAGGGTGTCAAGGAGCTGATCCAGTGGGGCCTGATCATGATCGCCACCTGGTGGCTGGCGGCAGTGGCCATCGCCGATGGTGAACAGGCTCGCCGCTTCGGCCGCTGGCTGGTGGTGCTGACCGTCGGCCTGCTGCTCATGGCGGTGCGTGAGTACGTGGTCTACGTGCTCATGGCCCGGCCGGCGCAGCCGCTGCTGGTGCGCGCCTCGCTGCAGAGCCGCTCGGCCTACTGCGGTCTGATGGCCATGCTGCTGACCATGCTCTTCGCCCGCGGCCTATGGTCGTCCGACCGCCGCTGGACTATCGGTGCGGTGGCCGCGGTCCTGGTGGGTGCCTCGACGATGATGACGCTGTCGGGCCTGATCGCGCTGTACGTCGGCTGCCTGGTGGTGGCTGGGCGCCATTCGCTGCGCGCCTTGGGCTACACGGCCCTGTGCCTGCCACTGGCGGTGGGCCTGTTTGGCTGCGTCAGCCGTGGGCACCTGGGCATCTTGCGCGAGAGCGCGTCGTTCTACCGCATGGAGGGTGGTCGCGCCACCGGCGTCGAGAAGCGCTACCTGGAGATGGCCGCCGCGCTCAACATGTTCAACGGCGCCCAGGACGACACGCTGACCAAGCCCGATCCCAACGCCAAACCGGGCGAGGAGGCGCAGGCCATTCCCGTCGGATCGCGGAGCGCCGCGACATTTGGAGTCGGCCCGGGCCTCAACTACCAGTCGGTCATCGGCCGCTACTACAACACGCTGGACAACCCCAAAAAGCAGGAGCCGGACACCTACACGCTGTACCTGCTGTTGGCCTGCCAGTTGGGCATCTTCGGCGCAGTGGCCTGGGCCTGGATCCTGTTCGACGGCGCCACGACGGCCAGCCACGCCGCGGCGCGGCTGCGCGACGATGAACTGCGTGCCCTGGCGCTGGGGGTGCAGGGCGCCCTGTTCTCCCTGCTCGTCTTCTCGGTCTGGGGCACGCTGCTCGTGCGGGGCACGGGCATGATGATCTTCACGCTGCTGGCGCTGGCCTGGCGACTGGAGCGTAGCTCGGAGTTGACGGCGCAGGTGCCGGTGGTTGACGCGCCAGCCTTCTCCGACGTCCAGGAGATAGAGCCGGAACCGGCCCCGGAACCTGACAATGCGGGCTGGGAAGATGAACACGTGGATTCGGACGAAGCGTGAACCGTAGAGGCGACGGCGTCGTCAGATTGGCAGGATAGGTCCCATGGAGGCAAAGATGCGACGGTTGTTGACGATGGCGGAGGCGCTGGTGCTGACGGCGGCGGTGGCGGCCTCGCTGACTTGGGGCACGCGGACCGTGTCGGCTCAGGCTGGCAGCACGGTGACCTGGGAAGCCGAGTCCGGCACCTGCGAGTCGCCCGTGATCAAGAAGACGGGCTCGCGCGCCGACAAGAAGCCTGGCAAGCCGAGCAAGAACAGCGGCACCGGCTGGATCGAGATCCCCGACAAGGCCAACGGCGAGAAGAAGGAAGGCGACCACCCCGGCAAGGCCATCTACAAGGTCAACGTGCCGGCGGCGGGTCAATACACGTTCTGGGCTCGCACCATGTGGCCCAACGGCTGCGGCAACAGCTTCTGGATTCGCCTGGCCGAGCGCCCCAACCAGTTGCTTGGCGAAGACGGCACCTACGATGTCTATAAGTGGCGCAAGGTGCCCAACAAGCTGACGCTGACCAAGGGCGTGAACACCATCATCGTGGCCAACCGTGAAGACGGCGTGATCATGGACGAGTGCCAGATCACCACCACCTCGGTGGAGCCGCAGGGGCCCATCGCCGCGTCGGCGGGCGCACTGGCCAACTAGACCCTTGTAGACGCACCCCCTCCAGCGGCCCCGGCGGATCCCGTCGGGGCCGCTGTCATTTCGTGGAGCTCGCAGATGACCGCTCGCTCGGCCTGGCTGCTGGGGTGTGCCGCGCTGGCCATGGCGGCCATGCTGTTGCTCGGACTCAGCGGCGCAGCCTGGCCTCGGTTCGATGGCGCGGCTCTGTTCGGCCAGATCGCCTGGGTCGGCCTGCTCGGCTTGGGCCAGCAGGTACTGCGTCGCTCGGGCACGGCCGATCTGGCCGCGGGCGCCGCCGTCGTGCTCGTGGCCGGCCTGATCCTCGTGCTGCCACCGACCATGGGCCTGGGAACCGCTCTGGCCGGAGCGCTGCTCGTGGTGGCTTCGGCCACCATCTCCCAGATTGCGCTGGCACGCTACTGCCAGCAGCCGGCCTGGCTGGGCCTCGGCGCGCTGCTGCTGTGGCTGGCCGCGACCCCCGACGCCACGGGCCGGTTGGCAGCCGAGGCCCTGCGGCGCGTGGCCCAGGAGCCGGCTGTCGGCGGCATGGCGTGGGTGCTGCTGGTCTACGCGGCCGCGCTGGGGCTGGTCGCGCTGGGTCGCGCGCCGCTGCCGCGCCTGGCGGCCGCCGGCGTGGCAGCGGGCCTGTGGTGGGCCTTGGGCGTGTTGGCCGCCGGCCTGGGGCGCACCAGCCCCCTCGATGCCTTGACCTGGAGCGCGCAGGGCCTGGCCGTGGCCGGGCTGGCCGGCGCAGGCGTGGGCCAGGGCCTCCTGGCCGCGGTCATCGTGGGCTGCGCGTTGTATGCGGCGACGCTCATCGGCTCCGGCCGGCCGGAACTGGTGGTCACCGCGCTGGCACTGGCCCTGGCGGCGCGGCGCTGGCCCGATGAACCGGACACCAGCGCCGCGCCGCCACAAGCGTCGTGACCTACAGGTCGACGAACTGGCCGGTCTCGATGGACTCGTAGGCGGCATTGGCCACGGCCACGTTGAGGCGGGCCTGCTCGAACGGCACCGGCGCCTCTCCGCCACAGCGAATGTAGTTGACAAAGGCGCGCACCTCGCCCGTGACCGGGTTCTCCACGGCCATCTCCTCGGGCGTCACCTTCAGCGTCTCCTCGGAGCCGCGCAGGCGATAGGTGACCTCGCCGCCGAACAACTGCGAGACCACGGCCGAGCCGTTGACGCAGTCCATCCGTGCCTGATAGGTGCCGACCGTGGCGATGTTGGTGGACTGCAGCACGCCCACGGCGCCACTCTCGAAGACCATGGAGACATGCGTCACATCTGGGTAGTCCTGGTCCATCTCGACCTTGTGGTTGCCCACCGCGGCCACGCGCTTGACCGGCCCGGCGATCCAGATCATCAGGTCGAGTTCGTGCGCATTGACCTCGAGCAGCGTGCCGCCGCTCATCTCACGGCTCAGGCGCCAGGTCGGGTGGCCGCCCCAACCGCCCTGCGAGCGCTCGACATACATCGACACCACATCGCCCAGCGGGCCGTCGGCAACCATCTGCTTGAGCCGCCGGTGGGTGGGATGCCAGCGGCACACCTGGCCCACCTGCACCTTGACGCCGGCCGCCTTGACCGCGGCGATCATCGCGTCGCAGTCGGCCAGGCTGGGGGCCAGCGGCTTCTCGCAGAAGATGTGCTTACCCGCGGCGGCCGCGGCTTCCACCACCGGCCGATGCGCCGAGCCGTGCGGGGCCACGATCACCGCGTCGATATCGTCGCGCGCGACCGCTTCGCGGTAGTCGGCCACCGGCACCGCGCCAAACTGCTCCGCCGCCTCACCGCGGCGCTGCTCAATCAGGTCGCACACCACATCGACGCTGACGCCGTCAAGCGAGGCGGCGCTGCCGGCCACTGCGCGACCCATGCCACCACATCCCACCAGTGCGAAACGCAAGGAATCCATCACTCGCCAACCTTTTCCACCTCGCTGGCATCCGGCGGACGGTGCAGCCGGTCGATCAGCAGCAACGGGGCCGAGGCGGTCACCCCGAGCAGCCACGGCACGGTGACAGCCACATCAAGCCGCCACTCCAACTCGCAACGAGGGCCGCGCAGCGTCGGCGCAACCGCGGGCGGCAAGGCCCACTCGACCTCACCGGAGCAATCCTTGTGCGATTCCAGCCGTACCAAATGGCGCGCGGCCAGGAAATGATGAACGTCCGTCGCCGCCAGATGCCGGCTCGTCTCGGTGCCCACGAGTTCGAGCACGAGATGCTTCAGCGGCAGCCCCTGCGGGTTCTCGATGTGCCATGTGCCGCGCACCGGCCGACCGAGATCGACGACATGCGACGGCAGCCGCAGGCACAGCCGCACCGGCGCGCGCCCGGCGCGCGCCAGCCGGCGTGTGGTCGGCGTGGGTGCCCACAGCTCCACAGGCTCGTCGGGCTCCGGCTCCACATCGGGCGACCAGACATGCAACGGGCGCCAGACCTGCTGGCGCGGCCCGCGCTCGGGCTCGGCCCAGGCAATCAGTTCGTGCTCGGTGACGACGTTGATGCCGTGGTAGCTGGGCACCGTGTCGACGGGCAGCGGCAGGCGGAAGCGGAAAGCGTGCTGGCCGGCCTCGAGCGTGGTCGGCGAGCCGATAAGCGTCTCGCCCACGCGGCTGATCTCGCGTGCCGAGCCCGACCGTGTGCGACCCGCGGGCCGGGGTACGGGGTAGCGGTAGGCGCCCGGCTGGAAGCGCGCCGAGGCCTTGGTCAGTTCCCGGCCGATGGCCTCGACCACCAGGCGCTTGACCAGGCGCGGCTGGTCAAGCTGCATGGTGACCATGCCATGCAGCACATCGCCCGCGAACAGGGCGTTGCCGGCCAGATCCATATCCAGACCCAGTGAACCAGACGATCCAGAACGCATGGCGCCAACCTTCGCCATGGCTCAACCGGCTCCTCTGTCGCACAAGGCCAACACGCCGCGACGGTAGGCCGCGGCCCAATCGGCGCACAGGGCCGCGGCTCGCGGCGCCCAGAGGGCCAGCACCGACTCGTCGGCGGGCGGCGGCCCGGGCAGCCCACGCCGGCCGGCCGCGTGCTCAGCCCGCCGGGCATGGCGCGCCGACCCGAAGGCCGCGGCCAGCGCCCTGTCGTCGAGCCGCTCGGCCTTCAGCCGGCGGATGGCCAGCGTGGCCAGCGCGGCGCGCGCCGCGCGCGGCAGGTCGTCGGCCCAGCCCGCGCCGAGTTGCACGCGCGGACGCAGACGTTCGGTCGCCGCCAACCACTCCTCACGATCGCCCGACACCAGCCACAGATGCCGCCACAGGCCCAGCAGCGGACCCGGCGCCCACCGCTCCTCCAGGCTCCGCACCGCCAGGTAGCGTTCGGTCAACGGCGCCGCGGCATCGAGCCACGGCGGCTGATGGGGGAGTCGCAGGTCGCCGCGCGTCAGGCGCCAGGCCTCGGCCCAGGTCTCATCGGCGGTGTCGGTCTCGCCGCGCAAGTCGTACACGGCGGCCACCGCCGCCCACCGCGCGCCGTCTGCCAGATCCTCGGCCAGGCGCGCCTCGCGCTCGATCACGGCCAGGCCACCTCGGCCAGGTCGACCGTGCCGATGCCGTCGATGACGATGTCGGCCGGCGCGGCGAGCGTGGCGTCGAGCCGGCTCCAGGCGCCATCGGGCCGCAGCCAGCGGGCGGTCGGGCCTTCGCGCAGACCCACGCGCGGCGCCGGCTGGTCATCGCTCAGCGCGCGCGCCCTGGCCCAGATGGCCACGCGGCCGGTGTGCGGGATGGTGGCCACCGCGCTCGGCGCCGACTCCGCGCGGCGGGTGACCCGCAGCACGCGTTGGCCGCGCAGCCAGTCGTCCGCGTCGACATAGCGCACGTCGGCTTCGCCGAACCCCGGCGGCGTGAGCGGCAGGGCATCAGCGCCACCGTCCAAGGTCAGTCGCCGCGTCATTGGCGCGGTGGCGACATCCGGTGCCCCGGCGTGGTCGATGCGGTCGTTGGCCAGCCAGACCTGCGGCAGCAGGCCCGTCGCCTCGGTGGGACCGAGGAATACCAATCGGCTCGGCGCGCGTCCGCCGCCGTCGTCGTCGGTCACGGTCACCTGCAGGCCAAGCACTCGGCCAGTGTCGAGGCGGCGGGCGGCCTCGGGCGTGAGCGGCACGGCCAGCTCGGCCGACCAGCCGGTCGCGCCGGCGCGGAAGCCCAGGCGCAGGTTCGGGTCGTCGATGGCCTGCGGCTGGTCCGGCTCCAGACGGGTGAACTCCAAGGCGCCGATGGCGCGGCTGTCGACCAGCGGCCGGAGGCGCAGACGATGGTCGGCCTCGGTGCCGACGGCGTCCACGGGCGGTGCGGCCGGGTCCAGGTCCAGGCCGATATCCAGCATGTCGCCGCCGGTGACCACATCATCGGTGACGTCGACCAGCAGCCAGAGCCGCCCATCGCGCCAGTCGCCGCGCACGGTGAGCGAGGCGTCGTCAGGCCCGTCCCACTGGGAGCCGTCCACGGCCGCCAGACGGTCCTCGGTACTGGCCGTGCGCCCCGGCTCGTTGTCCCAGTCGTCGTCGTTGCCATCGGCGCGCAGCGCGCGGAAGCCGACATGCTCGGGCCAAGACCACAGCGCGCGGCTGAGGTCGGTCATATGGCTGCCGGTCTCGGCCAACAGTCGCACCGTGCCGGCCGACCGCTCGGGCCAGGCGGCAAAGGGCACCCAGATTGTCTGGTCCCCCGGCGGCAGCAGTGCGTTGAGATGGCCTACCACCGGAGTGGGCCCGGAGTCGGCGCGCAGTGCCAGCGGCATCGGGCCGGGCCGGTTGCCGCCGTTGCGCAGCGACAGCAGCAGGCCCGGCGCGCGGTCGCGCACCGCCAGGCGGCACGATGCAGTGGTCGGCTGCCAGTCTTCAATGACCGCCGAGGCCAGCCACTGGCCCAGCCTGTCCACGTCGGGCGCGGTGATGAAGATCGGGTCGAAGCCGAGCGCGACGCGGTCGGCCGGGACGTGTCCGCCGAACAGCGTGTCGACCATGAGGTCGTCGACCGCCAGCGTCAGCCGGGGTAGCGAGCCCAGTGCCGGTGCTTCGCGCGGCGTGGCGCGGCTGTCGGTCACGTTCCACAGGGCGGCCAGGCCACGGCCGTTGGGCAGGGCCAGCCTTACGCCGCGCAGCCCGTCGGGCAAAGTGATGTCGTCGACGAAACGCGCGCCATCGAAGCGGGTCAGCCACTGATTCACCGCCACGGCCAGCGGGTCGGCCTGGCCGCGCCAGCCGCCGGCAAAGCACATCTGCGCGCTGGCGCGCGCGGTGAGCAGCCGCGCCCGCACGGTGCGTGCGGCCACCTGCCAGGGACTCGGCCCGATGTCGCTGGGCAGCGGCTCCAGCGGGCCGGCGGCCGTGCTCGTGGCCACCACGCTGAGGCCGGGCTCCGTGCCCTTGTGCGCGCGCAGCGCGCTGCCCAGGCTATCGGCCAGGCGATCCAGGCTGGTCGACCAGATGCGCTCCGGCTCGGTGCCCAGTGCCGCGGGCAGATGCCAGACGACGCGGTGGAGGCGCGGCAGGTTGTCGCGCCGCAGCGCATCGAACAGGTAGGGCGCCACGCGGCCGCCCGCCTTGGGTTCACAACCCGTACCGAGCCCCGCCGCCCTGGCCGACGCGTCGGCCAGGCGCAAGGCCAGGCCGAACCGCAGCAAGTACTCCGCATAGTCGCCGAGACCCCAGGTGAGCCAGGGCTCGTTGTCCATCTCATAGGTGACGCCGCGGCCGGCGAAGTGCCGGGCGACCGCCTGGCAGAACGCCATGAAGCGCTCGGTGTCGGGCTGTCCGTCGCGCGTGGTGGCCACCCTGGGGGGCAGCAACGCGGCCGGCGACACGTCCAGCACCAAGGTCACCGCGATGCCGGCGTCGAAGGCCGGCTGGAGGCTGGCGTCGATCTCACGCCAGCGGTACTCGCCCTGCGCGTCGACCAACTCGGTCCAGGCGACCACGCGGCGCACCTCGCGCAGGCCGACCGCGGCGGCCGTGCCGGCCTCGTCCAGCGCCGTGGGATCGAACGACCAGGCCTCGGCCACGGCCGTGCCGCGCAGGTCGCGCAGTACCGGCAGGTAGCGCCGCGCCACCAAGGGCGCGGCCCCGCTGGCGAAGCGGGCCTCGGCCAGGTACATGCCCGCCGGAAGGTCGCCCAGCGGCACAGTGTAGGTGGGGCCGGGCGCGTCCAGCGGCCACGAACGGCGCGGCGCCTGCTCGCCGCAGCGCTCGGCGCCCACGTCGATGAGCGTCAGCGTGCCGCCGACGGCGGGCTCGGTCGCGCTCTGCCGCACGGTGAGCGCGGCGTCAGCGCTCTGCCAGAGCGGTGCGCCAAGCTGGTCCGACCAGGTGATGTCGACCGCCGGCTCGGGCGCCGCGGCCAGGGCGCGCGGGCCGTCTACCAGGCGCACATCGTCCAGCACCGCCAGGCCCGGCGCGCCGACCGGCGCGATCACGGCCAGGCCGGGCTGGACCTCGAGCGGCTCGTCGGCCTGCTCGCCGGGCGTCTTGAAGGTCAGTTGGTAGGTTGTCGGGCCAGCACTCAGCGCGAACTCGGCCGACTGGCCGGCGCAACTCAGCCGCAGCCGCTCGCGCCCATCGCGCCCGCTGGCCAGGCAGGCCAAGGTGTAGACCGTCGCGGGGCGCAGCTTGATAGGCCGTTCCAGCCCCAGTTGCGCGCCGGGCGGTACTTGCAGCGCTCCCGCCTGCCAGCGCACGGGCTGATCGTGCCGACGCGACCAGGTCACCTGCCACGCGCCTGGCCCGACGCCGAACGAGCCATCGCCCGGCAACCGGTTGGGCGCGGACTCGGGCGCCAGAAGCAGCATCGCGCAGAGCCAGACGACGGGGTTCATCATGGGAGGGAGCTTAGCCGGGCGGCAGGCGCGGCGTCAAGCAGCGCACGGCGGCACCGTCATTCCATCGCCATCAGCACGGGCCGCAGAGCGCGCAGTTCCGCCGCCAGTCGCTGCCCAGCGAGCACCAGCCGCGTTCGAGCCACGACGCGCGCGTTGTCCACGTACTCGGCAGGCAGCGCGACCGACGTCGTGGCCTGGTTCACGGGCGCGCGGCCATAGACCGCCGTACAGGCAGCCAGGTAGCTCTCCTTGGCCCAGGCCCGGCTCTCCAGGTTGCCTGCCTGCGCGGCGCTGGCCGGGTAGCCTTCAACCAGTGCCTCAGCCGCTTCGTCTTCATCGTGAGGCAGGTCGCGCCGGTCATAGACGATGGCGCCCGCCCTCCACTGCAGGCCGTGCGCCCAGTCCCAGAAGGTGTGCAGGTTCTGCGTGCGCGCCACGTTTTCGATGGTCACCACGTAGTTGCCCACCTGCACGCCATTGCCACCGCTGTCCCCGTGGCGATCGGCGCAGTGCAAGGGTTGATGCAGGTCACCGATCAGATGCATGATGCGGGCCAAGGCCTTGGTGCGCTCTTCGCGAGTGCCCGTGCCGCGCACGGTGGCGCGCGCCTGATCGAGTGCCCAGACCGCCTGCTCCTTGCCCTGCCAGGCCGCCCATGCGGTCTCGAACTCCGGGGTAGTGCCGCCGAAGTCCAGGTCGATGTAGTGCCAGTGGTCGTCGACGCCGCGCTGCCTGGTGTCGTCCATCCAGGTGGTCGCATCACTGAAGTGGTAGCGCTTCTCCGGCGTCGAGAGCCGAGCCAGGAGCGCTTCCGCCTTGTACATCAGGGCGTCATCGTTCAGCAGATACCAGGCGATGTCGCCCGTGGCCACATGGCCATCCGCGTTCCACGCGCGCGCCGCCATCGGGCTGAGCAGCAGACACAGGAGTGTTGGTAGCCAGCGCTTCATAGCAGTCCCCTGATCCGTGGTTGGCCATCAGCGCCGCCACTCCTGCCGACCCAAAGGGGCTGGCCGCCGACTTGCGTCGGCGGCCAGGAGGGAGTGAGCGTTGGGCCGCGCGGAAGGGGTCCGCGGCCCGTCCTATCAGCAACCCGGCGACGGCGGCCGTGCCGGGATCTTGTGTGGTCAGTTGGTCAGGGCTGCCACACCATCCTTGACGGACTTATGGTCGGGATCCGCCAAGCTCTCGACGATCCGGTGCTCCTTGATCAAGACCACCGTCGTCGCAACCTTGTTGTTGACCTTCCAGTTGGGAATGTCTTTGTAGTCGGGCGCCGCCACGGCCGTGGGTACGGCCAGCTTCTGCGCCGCTACCCAGTCGCGCAGGCTCTTGGTGCTGTCGGCCGTGCCAACCAGGACCACCGCACCGTTGAGGTGCTTGTCCTGCCCGCCGCGCCACGCCTCGTCAACGGCCTTGATGCCCGCCCGCGACGTCTCGGTATCGGCGGTGACGAAGGCCACCACGGCCGGCATCTTGCCGGCGCGACAGGTCACGCAGTACTCACCATCGGTGTCGTTGAACGCGTCAACATGCAGCAGGGGCGCATTGCCACCCTTGGCCAGCCCCGACGTCTCCGCCGCGGTCAACCGCGGCACGAGCAGCAGACCGGCCACCGCCGCCGCGCCTGCCCCGAGCAACCAGTTCCGAAGTCGCATCACCTGCTCCAGTATTCAACCGACCCCGAGGTCGGTTAGTCATCTGATCAGCACGATGGTGCGGTTGAGGCAGCGGCGCAAGGGGCGATTGTGTGGCGAATTCGTTGCGGAGGAGTCGGGGGTGCCATGTTGAATTCGCGTTGCATACTACCAGCAATCTCTTTGATGAGCCGACCGGCGCGTCAGGCGGACCGGTGCGGCAGATGGGCGGTGGTGATGGCAGAGAAGAAAGCAGAAGCGAAAGTAGAGCAGAAGGCGGCGGAGACCAAGGGCGCCTCGGCTGAGGACTTCGCCCGCGGCCTGCGAGGCGTAGTGGCCGCGCAGACGCGCATCAGCCGCGTCGAAGGCGACATCGGCCGGCTGTCCTACTGCGGCTACGATATCAAGGACCTGGTGGAGCACTGCACGTTCGAGGAGGTCATCTACCTGCTCTGGAACCTGGAGTTGCCGACCAAGGCGCAGTTTGCCGCGTTCAGCGAGAAGCTGGTGGCTGAGCGCACGCTGCCGGCGGGCCTCATCTACACCATGCGCACGCTGCCGCACACCACGCCGCCGATGGATGCGCTGCGAACCTGCGTGTCGCTGCTGTCGGTCTACGATCCGGAGAAGCCCGAGGATCGCTCCTTGGAGGCCAACTGGCGGCGCGCCATGCGGCTGATGGCCAAGTTGCCGTGCGTGGTGGCCACGTTCGAGCGGCTGCGCAAGGGCCACGAGCCGGTCGACCCGCATCCGGGGTTGTCCATGGCGGGCAACTTCATGTACCTGATGACCGGCCAGATGCCCGACCCCGACGCCGAGCGGGCCATGGATGTCGGCCTGATCCTGCACGCCGACCACGGCTTGAACGCTTCGACGTTCGCCGCGCGAGTCACGGTGGCCACCTTGTCCGATGTCTACTCGGGCATCACCTCGGCCATCGGCGCGCTGAAGGGCCCGCTGCACGGCGGCGCCAACCAGGAAGTGCTCAAGATGCTCCATGACATCCGGCTCATGGACCGCGTCGAGAGCTATATCCACGAGAAGATGGCGCGCAAGGAGCTGATCATGGGCTTCGGGCACGCCGTCTATCGCAACGGCGACCCGCGCGCGGCCATCTTGCGCGAGTGGTCCAAGCGCATGGGCGAGCGCGCCGGCGACACCTTGTGGTATCGCATGTCCGAGAAGGTCGAGGCCATCGTCACGGGCGAGAAGGGCCTCAAGCCCAACGTCGACTTCTACAGCGCCTCGGTCTACCACACGCTGCAGATCGACCACGACCTGTACACGCCGATCTTCGCCTGCTCTCGCGTCGCCGGCTGGCTGGCGCACATCATGGAGCAGTATTCGGACAACCGCATCATCCGCCCGCTCGACCAGTGGGTGGGCGCGGAGCCGCGCGACGTCGTGCCGCTCGGCCAGCGCGACTGATCTGTCGATACTTGCCGACATGCCGCTGAACCGGGCCTGCCTGGTTCAGCGGCATTGTCATTTGGGCCGGGCAGGGAAAGCGATCGCCGCGGGGAAAGGCGTCGGCAGGGCAGGGAGTCGGGCCAATGGCGGCGCCGGGCCAACCGGTTCTCCAGATGGTGGGTGTGACCAAGCGGTTCGCCGGAACCGTGGCGGTTGACGGCGTCGACTTCGAGTTGCTGCCTGGCGAGGTGCACGCCCTGATGGGCGAGAACGGCGCCGGCAAGTCCACGCTGATGAAGATCCTGGCCGGCTCGTTCGCCGACTACACGGGCCAGATCCTGATCGACGGGCAGCCGGTCGACCTGCGCTCGCCGCAAGCCGCCCAAGCCAACGGCGTGGCCATGATCTACCAGGAGTTGAGCCTGGCGCCGCCCATCAGCGTGGCCGAGAACCTGCTCGCCGGCCGCCTGCCAGGCCGTGGGCCGTGGCTGGACCGGCGGGCGCTGACCGAGCAGGCACGGGCCTGCCTGGCGCGCGTCGGGCTCGAGATCGATCCCGCGGTGCCGGTCGAAGACCTCAGTCTGCACGAGGCGCAGTTGGTCGAGGTGGCCAAGGCGCTGGCCACGGAGCCGCGTATCCTGGTCATGGACGAGCCCACTTCGGCGCTGTCGCGCGAGGAGGTCGACCGCCTGTTTGAGCTGATCGACCGGCTGCGCGGCGAGGGCCTGTCGATCATCTACATCTCTCACCACCTGCCCGAGGTCTTTCGCATCGTCGACCGTGTCACGGTGATGCGCGATGGCCGCCGCGTGATCACCCACGCCATCGGTGAGGTGACCAGCCGGTCGCTGGTCGAGCTGATGGTTGGCGGTTCGGTCAACACGCTGTACCCCGTTCGCGAGCGTCCGGCCAGCGCGGTGGGCAGCCAGCCGCTGCTGCGCGTCGAGGGGCTGACCCGCTATGGCTTCTTCCACGACGTGAGCTTCGCGCTGCGGCCGGGCGAAATCGTCGGGCTGTGCGGCCTGGCGGGGTCGGGCAGGAGCGAGGTGGCGCGGTCGTTGTGCGGCTTGGACCCGCTCGACGAGGGACGCGTCTTCCTGGCCGAGGAGCCGCTGATGGCCGGCGACTACGGCGCCGCCATCGGCGCGGGCCTGGCCTATCTGACCGAGGATCGCAAGGCCCAGGGCCTGGCCCTGCGCCTGACCATCGGCGAGAACCTGCTGGCCGCCAGCACGCCCCGCCTGACCCGCTGGGGGCGCTATCGGGAGGCGCTCGGCCGGCCGACCACCGCCGGGCTGCTGACGGCGCTGCAGGTGCATCCCGCCGAGCCAGAGCGCGAGGTGTCCACGCTGTCGGGCGGCAACCAGCAGAAGGTGCTGCTGGGCAAGTGGCTGGCCACCGAACCGCGAGTGCTGATCCTCGATGAGCCCACGCGTGGCGTCGATGTCGGCGCCAAGGCGGTCATCCATCGCGCCGTGGCGCATGTGGCCGACCAAGGCCATGCCGTGCTGCTCATTTCCAGCGACCTGCCCGAACTGGTGGGCCTGTCCGACCGCATTCTGGTGCTGCGCGAAGGCCACCTCATTGGCGAGCTCCGGGGCGAGGAACGCAGCGAGGAGACCGCGCTGCTGGCGGCCAACGGCGAACTGCCGGGGAGGCGGCCATGAGCGAGGCCAAGACCCAGCGGCACCGGCCCGTGTCGGGTGTCTACCTGTTCGTGCTGGCCCTGCTGCTGCTCGGCCGTCTGGTCTCGCCGACGTTCTGGACAGCCGGCAGCCTGCTGCAGGTGGTGCAGGATGTGTCGATCCTGGGCGTGGTCGCCGTTGGCTTGGCCTTCATCACCTACAGCGGCCATTTCGTCGACCTGTCCATCCCCGCCATCATGGCGGTATCGGGCATTGTGGCCGTGGCGCTGCTGCCCTACGGCTACAGTCTGGCACTCGCGGCCGGCCTGCTCAGCGGTCTGCTGCTGGGCCTGGTCAACGGCCTGGTGGTGGGCTACCTGCGGCTGAATCCCATCCTCTGGACGCTGGCGGCGCTGTCGCTGATCGACGGCATCACGCGCTGGGCCTACGGCGGGCAGTGGATCTACGCCGACGAGACCACGCTCGCCGGCACGCGCTTTGTGGGCATCTACCGCGCCAGCGTGCTCGGCGTGCCGGCCATTGTGCTGGTCTTCGCCGCCGTGGCCATCGTGGGCGGGCTGCTCATGCGCCACAGCGGCTGGGGCCGCAACCTCAAGCTGGTCGGCGCGGCCTATGAGCCGGCGCGCATGAGCGGGGTGCCGGTGCGGCGCACGGTGTGCATCGCGTTCGTGCTGTCTGGGCTGACCTCGGCCTTGGCCGGGCTCATCAAGACCAGCCTGAACAAGTATGGCGACGTGGAGATCGGGCTGGGCTATGACTTCCTGGCGCTGACCGCGGTGGTGCTGGGTGGCACGCCGTTGGCCGGTGGGCGTGGCACCATGGCCGGCGTGGTGGGCGGTGCGCTGGTGATGGGCCTGCTGGGCAGCATCCTGCCGCTCATCCCAGGTATCGGGCAGGATCAGCAGTCGATGATCCGCGGCGTCATTTTCGTGGTGGTGGTCGGGCTGAGTCAGTGGGCGCTGCGGCGACGCGGGAGGGACGACCAATGAAGGCCGCCTCCCTGTGGTCGCGCGGGCGCGTGGTCGTGCTGCTGGTTGCGGTCTGCGCGGCCATGTCGCTGATGACGCCCGAGTTCGCTACGCTGGAGAACGCGGGCAACCTGGCGCGTTCGACCAGTTGCGATCTGCTGGCCGCGATCGGCTTCACGCTGGTCATGCTCGTCGGCCAACTTGACCTGTCCATCGGCGTGACCATGACCCTCGGCGGCACGACGCTGCTGACCGTGGGCAATGCCTGGCCGGCGGGCGGATGGCTGCCCGCGGTGCTGGCCACCATGCTGGTCGGCGCCCTGGTCGGCCTGTTCAACGGCTTGCTCGTCACCAAGGCGCGCATCAACTCGTTCATCGTCACGCTGGGCACCATGACCATCCTGCAGGGGCTGTGCCGCGCCGTGCTGCATGGCGGCAGCCTGGCCCTGGCCAACGCCCAACGCGGCTCGGCCATGACTGACTGGTTGCAGCCGGCGGGCCTGTTCTCGCCGCGCGTGCTGCTGGTGCTCGTGCCGCTGACGCTGGTCGAGTGGTGGCTGCGGCGCACGCGTGCCGGCCGGGGGCTGTACCTGGTTGGCGGCCAGCGTGACAGTGCCTGGTACGCCGGTCTGCCCGTCGACCGCTACGTGATCGGTGCGTTCGTGGCGTCGGGCCTGCTGGCCGCGTGTGGCGGCGCGCTGACTACCGCCGCGCAGAACACGGTCATGCCCAACCTGGGCGACAAGTCGCTGATGCTGGTGGTAGCCGCGGTCATCGTCGGCGGCACGGCCATGGCCGGCGGACGCGGCAGCGTGGTGCTCAGCGCCGTGGCCTTGGTGACGCTCAACGCGCTGACGATCGGGCTGAGCTTCATGGGCGCGAGCAAGTCGGCCAAGCTCGTGGCCCATGGCCTGGTGCTGGCCGGCGTGGTACTGGCCGATGCGCTGCGCACCGTCCACCGCGACCGCGTGCGCGGCCAGCGCCGCGAACTGCTCTTGGAACTGGCGGGCCGAGCGCGGCCCGGGGATGATGCCGAGGGAGAAGACGATATGGAGAGCCTGCGCCGTGAACGCACCGTGGCCATGGTCTGTGTCAGCGTGACCGCCTGCGTGGCCATCGTAGCCATCTACGCCATGTGGTCGGGCCGCCAGGCGCCCGCGCCGACCGCAACCGTGGTGGCCCAAGCGCCCGGCAAGCCGGCCGCCGCGCCGGCCGCCGAGAAACCGGCCGTGGACCCGTCTTCGCTCAAGGCCACCGACGGGCAGCCGCTGGTCTGGCTCGACACCTCGGCGCTCCGGTCACCGCCGCGGCCCAGCGACCCCACTGCGCTGCCGGAGGCCGACCCGCTGCACTGGTTCGACTCGGAGTACTCGGGGTGGAACGCGCCCAAGCTGGCCATGCCGCCGAGCCCCCGGAGCGGACCCAAGGGCAAGCGCGTGGTCTCGCTGCAGTACATGAACCACCCCTACTGGCAGTCCTACTCCAACGGCATGAAGCGACTGGCCGAAGCCTACGGCGTCGACCTGACCATCATGGAGGCCGGTAACGATGTGAAGGTGCAGATGGACCAGGTGGAGCAGGCTATCCAGAAGAAGCCCGACCTGGTCGTGCTGACGCCGGTCGACTCCAAGGGCGCCGTGCCCATGCTCAAACGGCTGTACGACGCCAAGGTGCCGACCATCGCCAGCAACCTGCTGCCGGTGGACGAGGGCATGAAGTACGTCATCACCTGGACCGGTCCGGACGACTGGGGCCAGTTCCGCATGTTGGCGCGCGAGTTCGCCCAGAAGATGGGTAACCAGGGCGGCTACGCCGTGGTCCGCCACATCGCCGGCACGAGCTGCTTCTACTCGCGCACCTATGGCGCGCTGTCCGAGCTGGCCAAGGTCGCTCCAGCCATGAAGTGCCTGGACATGCAGACCACCGAACTGAAGACCGAGGAGACCAAGACGCAAGTCGCCGCCTGGCTCAAGAAGTTCGGCAGTGAGCTCAAGGGCATCGTCAGCGCCGACGACTCCAAGGCGCAGGTGGGCATCAACGAGGCGCTCAAGGCCGCCGGCCGCACCGACGTGATCTGCGTGGCCGCGGGCTCCAGCCGGACCGGACTGGAACTCATCAAGGCAGGCCAACTGCACGCTATCACCTACCAGTCGGCGGAAGCCGACGGCGCGTTGCCGATCGAGATCGCCGTGCGCTGGTTCCGAGGCGAAGCCATCACCCGGCCGGTCTACTACCTGCAGAAGGCGGTCATCACCAAGGCCAACGTCGACCAGTACCTGCCGGCGCAGTGGTAGCGGCGCCGGTCAGACGGCGGCCGCCAGCCACAGCGTGAACCACAACGTCCACGCGGTCTCCCACAGGCCGACGCGCCGGAGCGCCGGTGGGTGGCTGAGCCAGCGCAGGCCCACGGCCACGCGCCACGCCGCCGCCAGCCATGGCGGGGCCAGCGCCGGCGACGCCGAGGCCAGGGCCAGGCCGAGCACACACATCGCGCCGCCGAGTGCGACGTTGTGTCGCACGGTGGGCTGTCGCAGCCACGACTCACCGTCCCGGCGTCGGCGTGGCGCGGTCAGCACCATGCGCACGTTGGTCACCGCGCCGGCGTAGAACAGCGCGTCGGCCAGCCACAGCGCCGCGCCACGCCCGGGGTCCGCCGCTGAACTCGCGGCGACGCCCAGCGCGGCCGGCAGCGCGAACCCGAGCACCCCGAGCAACTGCACGGCCAACGTGCCCCGGCCGCGGCCGCTCTGGGCCAACCACGAGCGCGCCGACTGAGAGCGCCGCCCACGCGGCCAGTGGCCGGCCAGCCCACAGGCCCAGGCCGAGGCTGCACAGCAGCATGACCCAGGCGCCGTGCTCGCGCGGCACCGCCATGCGCCACTCCGACTGGTTCTGGGTAGTCATGATTGCATCATGGCACGCTGCGACGATCCGTCGCCGATTCTTCTGGAGTTTTTCATCCATAATGGTACAATAGACGTGGCCACGACCAGCATAGGGCCAGGACGGTGGTGCGAGATGTTGTCCCAGACCGTTGAGTACGCATTGAGGGCGGTGGTATGCCTGGCGAGCTCTCCAGAGTCGCGGCTGACCACGCCGCAGATCGCCGAGGCCACCAAGGTGCCCGCGGGCTATCTGTCCAAGGTGCTCCAGTCGTTGGGGCGCGCCGGCATCGTGGAATCGCAGCGCGGCCTGGGTGGCGGATTCACGCTGCGCAAGCGCGCCGAGGTGCTGACCGTGCTGGAAGTGATCAACGCCGTCGACCCGATCCAGCGTATCCACCGCTGCCCCATCGACAAGCCCGAACATGAGCTTGAGCTGTGCCCGCTGCACAAGCGCGTGGACGATGCCATCGCGCACATCGAGAGTGCTTTCGCCAACTCCATCATCGCTGAGATTCTGGCCGAGAAGCCGACTGGCTGCGATTTGCACGTCGATCTGAGTACTTGATCGTAAGGCTCGGCGGCGGCTATCCTGCCGGTGCTATGACGACACGAACGGCTCGATGGTGGTGGGTGGCGCTTGGCCTGGCGGCCGAGCTGGCGGCGACGGCGGCGGATCTGACCACCGACCTCTGCGTCTATGGCGGCACGGCCGGCGGGGTGGCCTGCGCCGTGCAGGGCACGCGCCAGGGCCTCAGGGTGGTGCTTGTCGAGCCGAGCCAGCATCTTGGCGGATTGACCACTGGCGGTCTGGGCGCCACCGATGTGGGTGCCGGCCGCAGCATTGGCGGCATGGCCCGCGAGTTCTACACCAGGGTCCGCGACCACTACGTGACCACCTACGGCGCGACCTCGAAGCAGGCCGCCGATTCCCACGGCGGGTACCGCTTCGAGCCGAGCGTGGCCGAGAAGCTGATCGACGGCTGGCTGGAGGGCACCGGGGTCACGGTGTTGCGCGGCGCACGGCTGGCGGGGGTCACCAAGGCGGGCAACCGCATCACCCGCGCCGACTTTGGTGACGGTAGCCGGGTCAACGCCAAAGTCTTTGTAGACACCACCTACGAAGGCGATCTGATGGCCGCCGCGGGCGTGTCCTACCACGTCGGGCGCGAGGCCAACACGGTCTACGGCGAGACCCTCAACGGCCGGCAGTTCCAGAACAACCACAACTTCCGCGTGCCCATCGACCCGTACGTCGAGCCCGGCAAGCCCGAGAGCGGCCTGCTGTGGGGCATCTCGGCCGAGCCGCCGGGCACGGCGGGCGAAGGTGACCGGGCCGTGCAGGCCTACAACTTCCGCATGTGCCTGACCAAGGCGGCCGACAAGCTGCCCATCGCCAAGCCCGACGGCTACGATCCGGCTCGGTATGAGCTGTTGCTACGCTATCTGCAGGCCGGCGTGTGGGATGCGCTGCGGCTCACGACGCCCATGCCCAACGGCAAGACCGACACCAACAACTTCGGCGGCTTCTCCACCGACTACATCGGTGGCAACCACGCCTATCCCGAGGCCGACCAGCCCACGCGCGAGCGCATCATCGCTGACCACCGCTGCTATCAGCAGGGCCTGATGTACTTCCTGGCCAACGACGAGCGGGTGCCCGAGAGCGTCCGCCGCGAGGCGGCCGCATGGGGCTTGCCGCGCGACGAGTTCCTCGACAACGGCGGCTGGGCGCGCCAGTTGTACGTGCGCGAAGCCCGGCGCATGATCGGCGCCTACGTGATGACCGAGGCTAATTGCCGCGGCAGAATCGTCGCGACCGATAGCATCGGGCTGGCCAGCTATGGTATGGACAGTCACAACTGCCGGCGCGTGGTCATTGACGGCCGCGTGCGCAACGAGGGCAACGTCGAAGTCGGCGTGGCAGGGCCGTACCCCATCGGCTACGGTGCCATCACGCCTCGCGAGGAGCAGTGCGCCAATCTGCTGGTGCCCATCTGCCTCTCGGCCAGCCACATTGCCTATGGCAGCATTCGGATGGAGCCGGTGTTCATGATCACCGGGCAGTCGGCCGCCGTGGCTGCAGCGCTGGCCATCAAGGCCGGCGGCGCGGTGCAGGCGGTCGACCGCGCCGCGCTGCGCGAGCGGTTGCTCGCGGGCGAGCAGGTGCTCGAATGGGTCCGCGGGCCCAACGACGACGAGTCGGCGTCCAAAGCGCCGGCCATCGACCCCAAGTCGCTGCCGGGCATCACGCTCGACGACGCCGAGGGCAAGCGCAGCGGGCCATGGGTGGCGTCCACCGTGGCCGGCAACCGCCTGGTGGGTACGGGCTACCTGCACGACGGCAATGAGCACAAGGGCGAAGTGAGCATCACCTGGGTCACCAGGCTGCCCGAAGAAGTTCGAGGCCGGCGCGGTGATCTCCGTGACGGTTTCGAACCGTGACACAGACGGGTATGTAGTGGCTGACGGGCTAGCGTTTCTGCCGCATAACGGCGGATAAGCCCGCTGCCCAACGACGGTTGAGCAGGTGCTGGAGACGGCCATGATCGCGATTCGCAACAAGCGAGACAAGCGGGTGGTACTCCAAGTCCGAGCCGACGACCTGGAGGGCCTGGAACTGGTCGAGTTGAGCCTGCCGGGTATCGACCTGAACGGCGAGAAGCTGCGCCGCTGCACCTTTCAGGGCAGCGATCTGACCGGCTCCGATCTGGGCAACGCCGACCTCGGCCAAAGTACCGTGGTGGGCACCTCGCTGGCGCACTGCGATCTCTTCGAAGCCAACCTGCGTGGCTTGCGTGTGGACGATTCCGACTTCTCCGGCGCCGACCTGGGACGAGCGGATCTGGGCAGTTGCCGCATCACCGCCGCCTGCTTCTTCGGCGCCAATCTGCGTGGTGCCTCGCTGCGGGGCGCGCGCCTGCTGGGTGTCGACTTCACCGAGGCGCTGCTGTACGGCACAGATTTCAGCGGGGCGGAGCTGGAAGAGGTAGACTTGACCGACGCCGCCTACGACGACGACACGGTCTGGCCGCTGGGCTTCAACCCGCGCCGCCGTGGGGCCGCCCACGTGGCGAATCTGGACTCCGAGACTCTGGCATGAACTGGTTCGAACAGGGCGGGCCGCTGGCGTTGGTCGTTTGGCTCAACCAGCACCTCGGTCCTTCCTGCGAAGGCATCGTCCGCGGCTTCCACCTCGCGGGTCAGGGCGTCTTCTACCTGCTCATCCTGGCGCCACTCTACTGGGTGGTCGACCCGCGCCTGGGCCGTCGGTTAGCCGTGCGCTTCATGCTCAGCGCCTGCCTCAACTCCTGGGTCAAGAGCCTGTTCATGCGGCCTCGCCCGTTCGAGCAGAGCGCATACATCCGACCCATTGTCACCGAGCACTCGCCCGGCATCCCCAGCGGCCACGCCCAGCACGCCGTGACCGTGTGGGGCAGTCTGGCGCGCTGGCTGCGCCGGCGCTGGCTGACCGTCGGGGTCGTGGTGTTCTGCCTGAGCATGGGCCTGTCCCGCATGGTGGCCGGTGTCCACTATCCGCAAGACGTGCTTACCGGCTGGCTGCTCGGCCTGGGCCTGATCGTCGCCTCCGAGCGCGCCGAGGCACGCTGGCTACCGGCGCTGCGGGCGGCAGGTCCGCGGCGCCAGGTGGAGATCGCCGCCGGCGCGGTGCTGCTCGCGGCGCTGCTGACCCGGCTGCTCGCCGCGCGCCGCGGCGCGGGGCTGCAGGAGGCCGCCGCGCCGCTGGGCATGATGCTCGGCTTGCTGTTCGGCATCATCTGGGAGCGCGCCCAGCTGCGCTTCCAGCCGCCGGCCGGCGTCCCGGCCCGTGTGCTGGGTGCCGTCCTGGGCCTGGCCACGCTGCTCGGGCTGCAGGCCGCGCTGGTGCACCGCGGTCAGCCCATCGGCCTGGCCTTCTTGGCCCATGTGGTGCTGGGACTGTGGCTGGCAGTGGGCGTGCCGGCGCTGCTGGTGCGCGTGCGCCTGGCGGATTCGGCGCCGCGGGAGGAGCCGCAATGAGTGAGGCCGAGGAGCGCCTGCCGCTGGTCGAGCGCCAGCAACGTGTCGCCGCCGCCGTGGGCATCACCGAGGCGCGGCGCCACATTCTGCTGTGCTGCGACCAGACCGAACCCAAGTGCTGCGACAAAGAGCGCAGCCTGGTGGCCTGGACCTACCTCAAGACGCGGCTCAAGGAACTGGGCTTGAGCGAGCACGGCGGCATCCTGCGCACCAAGGCCTACTGCCTGCGGGTCTGCCTCGGCGGCCCGGTGGCGGTGGTCTACCCCGATGGTGTGTGGTACGGCGAGTGCGATCCGCCGGTGCTCGAGCGTATCATCACCGAGCATCTGCTCGGCGGTCAGCCGGTGGCCGAGCACCAGATCCTAGTGCATCCGCTCAGCGGCGAGTAGGGCAGGAGCCCGGCGGCCCGCCGCGAATGGTCACCACGGCCGAGCGCGAGCGCGAGCGCGTTGGCTGGGAGTGCCGCCATGTCGACATCGAGACGCGAGTTCCTCAGAGGGTCTGCCCTGGCCGGGCTGGGCCTCTACTTTGCACG
>JACRKZ010000058.1 GCA_016235455.1 Armatimonadota bacterium
GATCAACCAGGCCGTCAACCAGATGGACCAGGTCACCCAGAGCAACGCCGCCAACGCCGAGGAGTCGGCCAGCAGCAGCGAGGAACTGAACGCCCAGGCGCGCGAGTTGCAGGACATGGTCAACATGCTCATCGGCATCGTGCATGGCGCCGATGGCCAGCACAGCGCGGCACCGGCCCTGGCCGCGCCGCGGCGCAGCTCGGCGGCGGGTCCGTCGCTGGGCGGTCAGAGCAAGATGAAGAGCATCGCGGCGGCCCGGGCCTCCTCGCCCAGCGCGTCGTCGGTGCTGCCGCTCGACGACAGTGACCTCGACTTCTGAGTCAGTCGGACCAAGGCCCGCGCCGATGGCGCGGGCCTTGGTCTGAGGAGCAGTCATCATGGCAACTGAAGCTGTCCTGACCGCCGAGCATGGCCAGCTGGCTGAAGCTGGCCAGTACCTGTCCTTCCGACTGGCTGACGAGGAGTACGGGGTCCCCATCCTGACGGTGCGCGAGATCATGGGGCTGCAGCCGATCACCGAGATGCCTCAGGCGCCGGCGGCGGTGCTGGGTGTGATCAATCTGCGCGGCAAGGTCATCACGGTCGTCGACCTGCGGACGCTGTTCGGCATGCCCACGGCCGAACACACGCCCCAGTCCTGCATCATCGTGCTGGACGTCGCCGACGGTGGCCGGACGCAGCAGGTGGGTGCACTGGTGGACTGCGTGGCGGAGGTGACGACGCTGGCGCCGGACCAGATCAAGCCGCCTCCGACCATGGGCGACAACGATGGCGCCCACATCCGAGGGGTCGGGCTGCTCGGCCAACGCGTGCTCCTCCTGCTCGACGCCGTCGGCCTGCTGGCGCAGATGCTGGCGCCGCCGCCCGCCGGGCTCATCGACCTGTAATGCCCGCACGTCATCGGGAGGCCCCCCGGTCATAACGGGTGTAGCTTCCCGACGACCTTTGACGCCGCGCGGATACATGAGGTTGTCATGGGTGACTTGGCGGACAGACCGGCCGCTTCGGCGGCACTGGCGAGGGCGTTGGTGGAGTGGATGCTGCCCGACACCGAGCAGCGTCCAGACATTCTCGAGGCCGTGCCGGACAGCACCACGGAGCCTGGCGACAGCAGCACGCCGCGGTGGGACAGGGCCTCAGCGCTGGAACGACTCGGGGGCGACGCCCGGTTCCTGGCACAGATCCTGTCGGCCTTCCGGTCCGACATGGCGATGCGGGTGGCCGTGCTGGACAAGGCCATCGCGGCCAAGGACACGGCCAGCGCGCACCTGCACGCGGTGTCGGTGCAACTCGCCGCCGCCAAACTCGGCGCCGATGCGCTGGAGGCGGCCGCCCGGCGGCTTGACCAGGCCATCGTGGCCGGCAATCACACGGCGGCGCGGCGGCTCCTGCGGCGGTTGGCCGAGTCCACGGAGCAGTTGGCCACGGCGCTGGGCTTGCCCGAGGCCAAGGCCATCGCCGCACCCGCGCTCACCAAGCCCCGCTCACGCCGGCGCGCCGCACGCTAGCGGGCGCGCCGGCGCTCACCGCTTGGAGAGCACCAGCCGCGCCGACTTGGGCGCGAAGGGCAGGATGCTGACAGTGTTGGCGCCAGGCTTGGCGCAGGCGGTGACCTCCAGCCGCAGCGGGCGGCCGATGAAGCCGCCGGCATACGTGCCGTTGAGGCTGACGCTGGCCGCCTCCTCGGGCGCCAGATCCTCCACCTCCAGGAACACCCGTGACTGGGCCGGGTCGAAGTCGGCCGGCAGCTCGCAACGGCCCTCGAACGGGTCGGCCTTGGCCGAGCCCAGCGTGAACGGCCGGCGGGAACTGTCCAGCGCGCCCCAGGGGCCATCGCCGTGCTTGGCCACGACCTTCGCCGGCGCCCAGCCAGCGTCGTCATAGGCCGCGGTGGTCCAGCCCGGTTGCTCGGTCGCGGCGGCGCGCCAGGTGGCATCGATCGCGCCGGTCAGCGGTTCGCCCTGCTCAAACTCCAACTTCCAACGCCCGATGAGCCCGGCGGGGTTGGGCGGCGTGCCGGGCAGGTTGCCGGCCATGATGGCCAGTTGGTTGGCCCCGGCGACCAGTTGCTTGGTGATGTCGACCGTCTGCGGCGCGCGCCAGGCTTCGCCATCGCCCAGGCGCTCGGCCACCTTGGCGCCGTTGACATACAGCGTGAACTCGTTGTCGGCCGACAGCACGAAGCGCGCCGCCTTGACCCGCCGCTCGGCTGGCAGGGCGAGCCGGGCGCGGAAGTAGCGCGGGCCGACGGCCGCGCCCTGGGCGGCGTTGCTCTCGGGGAACCAGACCCAGGAGCAGTCGGCCAGTGGGAAGTGCGGCTGCTCATCGACCGCCGGCGCGGGCGGGTTGGCCTGGCGCACGATGGGCACCGGCTGCCCCGCGCCGGGCGTGCCGCGCAGGTCGCGACGGCTCGGCGCGAAGACCAGCAGCGTGCTCTCGCTGGGCTCCAGCGTCAGGTCCAGCTCGACCGTACCGACATCCAGGCGGCGGAACTTGGGCCGGGTGGCCTGGCCGCGCATGGCGTCCCACAGCTCGGGCTCGCCGTCGCCGGTGACACGCAGACTGGTGGTGCGGGTGGCCTGGTGGTCCTGGTTGCAGAGCAGGAAGACATCGCGCCCCGCCCGGCGCCGGTGCAGCACGTGCAGCCAGGGCGCGACCGCGCCGTCGACCGTTTCCAGCGTAGGCCGCACCTTGGCGTCCCCGCCCAGCACGGCTTTGAGCTCGGCGGGTGTCGGCTTGGCGCCGAGGAAGTAGGATCGCCCGCCGGCGGCGCTGGTGCGGCAGACCGCCGTCGATGGCCGGGCATCGCCCCAGATCGCCTCGCGCAGCGCGGTGATTTCGGCGCTGTCGTGGCCGATGGTGGCGCTGCGCGTGGGCAGGAACCCGTAGCCCACAACCACGCCTCCGCCGGCGAAGAAGTCGCGCACCTTGGCCAGCGTGGCATAGGGGATGACCTCCACCGGCGGCACGACCAGCACGCGGTAACGCTCGCTGTGCAGCGCGATCTGTGAGGCGGCGAGCGTGGCGTCCTGCTCCCAGGCGTCATAGGGCAGCCAGTCACAGTCGTACTGCGCGTCCTGGAGCGCCGTGGTCAGCTCCTCGGGCCGCGTGGCGCGGCCGACATGCACGCTCTGACCGATGTACAGCAGCGCCACCGGCGCCACATGCGCACCGCCGGTGAGCATGGTGCTGAGGCGGTTGGTGTAGTCGGCCCAGACGCGGTACAGCGGCCAGCGCGGCTCCAGGCCACCATTGGCGAAATACGGCGGGTAGTCGCGGTCATAGGGCGCGCGCGGGTTGAACGAATGGGGGATCATGAAGTTGACGCCACGCACCTGCTGCCAGTCGGTCAGCCACTTCATCTCGGGGTAGGTCAGGTCCTGGCCGTAGCCGCCGAAGGTCTCGCTGAAGGCGATGTCGTCGGCCTTGTGGTAGACATGCGAGACGGAGCTGGCCAGCTTGGGCATCTGGTAGAAGGCCATGTTGCGCTGGCCGGGGTGCACCTGCCCCACCACCAGGTCCATGCCGCCCATATCGGAGTACTTCTGCAACTGCACCATGTTGCCGCCGGACATCCCGCGACTGAACAGATCGCCAGCATGCTCCATGAAGTGGCCCATCGAGACCACGCCGTGCGCGCGGCACCAGCGGCTCATGCCGCCATACATGGTCCGGCCCCAGGACTCCGCAAAGCAGTCCAGGTAGGTGTAGAAGGCCGCGGTCTGCGCCTCGCCCGCGAGCTTGTAGCGGTAGCCTACCAGCAGCCGGGGCAGGCTCAGGCCGCGCTCGGCGATCAGCTTGGGCAGGTCGCTGCCCCAATCGCCCTGGGTCTCGGGCTCGTCGTAGAAGTAGCCGACGATGGTCTTGCCGAAGTCGTCCTTGTAGCGGTCGTAGTGCGGCTGGTAGACGGTGTTGAGGAACCAGTCGACGCAGTCGGGGCTGGCGCCGTCCACCGAGATGAAGCGCTGCTGTCCGCCCTGATTGCCATTGAAGCGCCAGAAGAAGCGCATCAGCCGCCACTTGCCCGCGGGCGCCTGCCAGTGCAGCACGCCGTCGCGCAGCGCACCGGTCAGGTCGACCAGGCTGTCAGCGTCGATGGTGTCGCCCTCGACCACGCGGCCGGCGATCAGCGCGACCAGGTTTTCTTCACCCAGCCCTGGCTCGGCGATGTCGCGTGGCCCGTCGATGACCAGCTCGGTGGATTGCAGGCGCTTGCTGCCCCACTTGGCCGGCACGCGACCGCCCATCATCTGGCTCGGCCACCAGTAGTCATCGTAGATGATCATGGTCAGGTCAGAGCGCTTGGCATAGGCCAGGGCGATGTCGAGGTCGCGGTACCAGCCTGGCCCCAGCCAGTCACGGTGCGGCCTGGGCTCGGCGGTGAAGGTGCCGTTGTGGCCCTCGACCACGTTGTCCAACTCGCGCTCAAGCTGCGCCTGCGTCTCATCGCCGTGCATCCAGTAGAGCGGACCCGTGTGGCGCCGCGCGGCCATGGGCTGGTCGCGGAACAGCGCCTCCAGCTCCGTAAAGGTCGGCTCGGCGGCCGGCACGGCGGCCAGCGCGGTCAGCAGCAACGTCATGGATGCCAGATGGTTCACAGCCCAACTCCCCAACTGATGCACTCGTCCGCTTCAGTGTAACGTGTGCAGCGCGCCGCGGCGCGGCAGGAGGCGCGGATTCTCCGGCGAAGTCAGCGCGCGGCGGTGGAGCGGCATCATGCGGCATCTGGCGGCGTGCTTGTGCCTGACGTTGACGGCGGTGGTCGGCTATGCCGATTCACTGGAGCAACGGCTGCCACCGGGCGGCTTCCGCGATGTGGCCTGGCAGGACCCCTACCCCGGCGGCTGGCAGACGGTCGACGTGACCACCCGCGGCATCGCGCCTGGCGCGCCCGACGTCACCAAGCCGCTGCAGACGCTGATCGACGCCCTGACCACGCCAACCATCCTAGTCTTCCCGGCGGGCACCTACCACTTTGGCAAGATCGCGCCGTGCAGCAACCTGATCATCCGCGGCGCCGGGCCCCAACAAACGCTGTTCCGCCCCGTGGCCGACGGCACGCTCTTCTGGTGGTGGGGCCATGGCGGGCGCTACGAGTACGCTCAGCTCGGCCCGGAGTACCAACCGCGGCAGGTCACCGCCGAGGTGGCGCCCGGCGCGGTGGTCGTGCCGCTGGCCGACACGCGCGGCCTGGCCAAGGGCGACCTGGTGCTGGTCGAGGAGGACCTGGAGCACTTCAGCTACCCGGACTCCAAGCGCAGCCGCGGCGGCGTGTTCGTCGTCGAGCGCGTGGAGGCCGACCGCATCACGCTCGACCTGCCGCTGGCCATCGGCCTGGACCAGGTGGCCAAGGAGGGCAAGAACGCGATTGTCGCCAAGCTCAACCCGCTGCGCAATGTGGGGCTGGAGGGCGTCGGCATCACCATGCCCGCGAACGGCGGCGAGAAGACCAGCACGCTGTTCTTCAAGCGGGTGCAGAACGCCTACCTGCGCAACGTGGAGAGCGTCAACCCGAGCCGGCACCATGTGGAGATATGCTACTCGCGGCAGGTGGTCGTGGAGGGCTGCACCTTCATCGAAGCGCAGGACAAGGGACCCGGCGGCACGGGCTACGGCGTGGAGTTCCGCGACCTGTCGACGCTGTGCAAGGCGGAGAACAACACGTTCCGCGACCTGCGCCACGCCATGGCCACGGAGACCGGCGCCAACTACTGCATCTTTGGCTACAACCTGAATGTCGACCGCGTGCGCGACCTGGCGCACTCGCCTCAAGCCGGGCCGGAATGCCGCGACGAGAAGTGGATCAACAGCGCCCAGCGCAACGGCCTGACGAGCGCCTTCATCACCGCCGATGTGGTGGCGCACGGCAACTTCCCGCACCAGATTCTGCTTGAGGGCAACGTCTTCTACGTCGGCTGCGTGGACCACTCGCACACGGTCAACGGTCCGCACTTCCTGTTCCGAAACCGCGCGCTGGGCCAGCCCAAACTGTATGCCTGGTGGCAGGAGGGTTGTGGCCTGGTCATTGAGGGCGAGAACGACAATCAGGTGCTGGTGGGCAACACACTGGCCAACGACTCGAAGATCCTGCTCATGAAGCACACCTTCGAGCGCACCTCGCAGGGCAGCCTGATCGCGGGCAATGTGCTGTCGGGGCAGGTCGACTGGGGTCCGCTGCCCGCCGGTACCAAGCTGCCAGCGTCACTCTACCTCAAAGCCAGGCCCGCCTGGTGGCCCGCGGACCTGGCCTGGCCGGCGTTCGGGCCGAACACGCCGGCGGACGCTCGGATTCCGGCGCAAGTGCGGTACAAGCCTTAGGGTTTGTCGAGGGCCAACGGCCCGACCTCAGATCAGCCCGGGGCAACGGCCTGGGTACCAGATGGGAGAGCAGTGTGGCCAACATCGGACTGATGGGTTGTGGCGTCGTCGCCGACTACGGGCATCTGCCCGCCATGGCGCGTACGGACGGGCTCGAATGTGTGGCGCTGTACGACCCCGACGCTGTCCGCCTGTCGATCACCCAGTCCAAGCATCGCATCGAGCGCGGGTACACGGACGCCGCGGAGTTCATGGCCAGCGGGCTCGACGCCGTGGCCATCACCTCGCCCGCTACCGCGCACCACGACAATGTGCTGCTCGCCGCCGCGCACCGGCTGCCGGTGCTGTGCGAGAAGCCCCTGGCGCTCGACCAGGCCGAGGCGGAAGCCATGATTTCCGCCATGCAGGCTGCCGGCGCGCCGCTCTGGGTGGGCTTCGACTACCGCTTCAGCCCGGTCAGCCAGCAGATCCGCGCCCTCATCGCCGAGGGCGCCATCGGCCGGGTGCGCGACCTGCGGCTGGTCTACCTGTGGGACCTGCACGGCCGCGAGGTGCGCGGCCAGGACGGCGTGCGCAACCAACGGCGTGAGGGCCGCATGCTCGAAGGCGGGCCGATGGCCGATTGCGGCGTGCACCAGATCGACCTGGCGCGCTGGTGGACCGGCAGCGAGGTGGTCGACGCGCGGGCCGAGGGCGTGTGGGTCGAGGGCTACGCCGCGCCCGACCACATGTACCTGCACCTGGACCACGCCGATGGCACGCACACCTTGGTCGAGATCAGCTACAGCTACGGCGCGAGCTGCCCCGAGGCCTGCCACACCTTCGTCTACGAGATCATCGGCACCGACGGACTGATCCGCTATGACCGCGAACGCCGCGAGTTCTGGCTGCGCAACTCGCAGGGCAGCCGCGAGTTGACCTTCGCCGGCGAGAAGAACTTCGACGGCATGTACGCCGAGTTCTCGCGCGTGCTGGCGCAAGGCGGCGAGACCACACTGCCCACCGCGCTCGACGGCCTGACCGCGACGCGCCTGGCCATGGAGTCCACACTGGCGCTGATGCGGCGGCGGACAGGCGGGTAGCCGCGTGGCCGGTCAACCCAGCGTGGCAGCGGCATCTCGCCGCTGGACGGTCATCATCGCCATCGGTCGGTGAAGGGAGAGAGGCCATGTGGGGCAAAGTCGCGCGGCAGGTTGTCCAGCGGCAGCATGCCGCTGCCACCTTGCCCTGGCTCTGCCGCCTGGCCGTGCTCTGGGCCTGCGCCGCGGCCGGCGTTGAAGGCCCGTTGGCCACGCGGCCCGACGCCTTCAAGCCAATCCAGGGCCAGCCCGCCTTCACCATCCCGGCCGACAGCCGCCTGGCCCGCAACGAGCATCCGCGGTTCCTGCTGACCCGCGACGATCTGAGCGTGCTCAAGGCGCGACTGGCCGACCCGCGGCTGGCCACGCAGTTCGCCGCGGTCTGTCGCCAGGCCGACCGGGTGTGGCAGGCCGAGGGCGGCGTGTGCAAACAGGCGCTGGCCTGGAAGCTGACCGGCGACCGCAAGTACCTGGAGCTCATTCGCTCGTCGCCCGAGTTCCGCCGGCCCAACTTCATCCCCGGCTGGGCGGCCACCATGGACCTGATCTGGGACGACTTGGCCGACGCCGAGCGGCGCGAGCTGTCCGACCTCGTGGCCCAGGCCATCACCCGCGACGGCCCGCTCTACTGGCGGCCGACGTTGCCGCTGATGGCCGTCTTCTACGAAGGCGGCGGCGGGCCGCACGACGCGGTCTTCGCCGCACGCATGAAGCAGGACTTCGACCAGACGCTCGTGGCCTGGACCGACAAGCTCAATCGCTGGGCCGCCGGACGCGGCGGGTCGGATATGGGCCACGGCTACAACGGCGAGCACGCCTATTGGGAGCCGCTGACAGCCGCGATCGCGTGGTCGCACGGCACGGGACTCGACTACCTGTCGCGCGCCGACTTCGCGCGCTACGAGAGCGCCTTCTACTGGTACCACTTCGTACCGGGCCTCAACCCGCTGACCGTGGAGAAGATCGGCGTGACCCGCACCGCCGACGATCCCAGCGCCGTGACGCCCGCGCATTGCGGCGCGAATCACCTGCTGTTCCTCACCTTCACGCGCGAGCGCGACGGGCTGGGGTCGGCCTGGATGAACACCTTCGCCACCCAGGAGCCCAATTGGGACCGCGACCGCGAGGCGCTGGGGCGCTTCCTGTGGTGGGATCCCGACCAGCGGCCGCTCGACCCGACCACCTTGCCCGCCACGCGCCTGTTCCCCATCTCGGGCCACGTGGTCATGCGCTCGGACTGGGGCGAGCACGCCACATTCGCCACCTTCCGCTGCGGGCGCTTCGGCGAGATCGACGGCGGCTGGGGCCGCAACAACGCGGACAACCTGAGCTTCACCATCCGCCGCGACGGCCCACTGGCCATCGATTCCGGGCCGGTGCATGGCCAGAACACCCAGGTCCTGAAGTTCAACGGCGGGGGCAGCGACTCGGGCGTGCCGGCCATCGGCAACTACGGCCGCCAGACCATCGCGCACAACGCCATCACCTTCGGCGACGGTGAGTTTGAGCACGCGGACTGGCAGGGCCAGCCCACCGGCGAGATCGTCCGGCGTGGCGGTCAGTCGGTGCCGCAGGCGCGCGACTGGTGGACCCGCTGGGGCTTTGCCGAGCGACCGGCCGACTTCACTCCGGGCCGCATCATCGCCTACCGCACCCACCCGCGCTACGACTACGCCGTGGGCGACGCGCGCTTCAGCTACCCACCCCAGTTCGGTGTCGAGGCTGTGTCGCGGTCGTTCGTCTACCTCAAGCCCGATGTCTTCGTCATCTACGACCGCATGACCCTGACCGACCCCGAGCAGCGGCCCTGCTGGCTGCTGCACAGCCTGCGCGAACCCCAGGCGAACGGGCCGGAGGCGCCGCTGACGCCGGCGGAGACCGGCCCGCAATGGCTGCTCGGCGGCCAAGGCAGGATGCCGCATCCGCGGCCGGGCGGCCAGGTGGCCATGGGTGGCGACGGCTTCACCGTGCAGTCGGGTTCGCCGGGCCAGGCGGGCGTGGGCTGGCTGGCAGTGCGCACGCTGCTGCCCGCGCCGGCCGATTGCGAGCGCCGCCGCATCGGCGGACGTGACCACGACTTCGAGGTGGCTGGCGTACAGTATGGTCTGAGCGACGAAGGCTACCGGCTGGCCGATGACCCCTACGCCGTGCGCAGCACCATCGGCCTGCTCGGCTGGCGCGTCGAACTGCGGCCCAAGGCGCCGGCGCACCGCGTCGAGTTCCTGCATGTGCTGCAGGTCGGCTCTGCCGGCCAGCAGGCCAGTGCTATGGCCGCGACGACTTCGACGCTCACCGCCGACACCTGTCGCCTCGATCTGAGCTGCGGCGGCCACCGCTACGTGCTGACGCTGAACCGCCTGGGCCCGCCGGGCGGCACGATCAGCGTCGACGACGCCTCCCAGCCGCTGCCGACGACGGTGGAAGACAACCTGCGCGCCTATGTCGCCGACCCCAACTACGCCGCCTGGCGCACCGACCCGCGGTACCGCGTGGTGATCGATCCCCGGCGGGAGGAGCAAGACCGATGAAGTCCGTCGCACCGCTGCTGCTGTGCCTGACCGCACTAACCGTCGCCCGCGCGGCCGACACGGTCATCTACAAGACCGTCGGCGACCGGCAGATGAAGCTGCTGGTCGACAAGCCCGCCGACTGGCAGGCCACGGACCAGCGGCCGGCGGTGGTCTTCTTCTTTGGCGGAGGCTGGGTGGGTGGCACGCCGGGCCAGTTCGAGCCCCAGAGCCAGTATCTGGCCACACGCGGGCTGGTTGGCGTGCGGGTCGAGTACCGCGTCATCCCGCGGGGCGATGCCGGCCCGCCCACCGTCTGCTGCAACGACGCCAAATCGGCCCTGCGCTATGTGCGGGCCCATGCGGCCGAGCTGGGCATCGACCCCGCTCGCATCGCCGCCGCCGGCGGCTCCGCGGGCGGACACCTGGCGGCCTTCACCGGTCTCGTGGACGGCATCGATGACCCGGCCGACGACCTGACCGTGTCGTGTCGGCCGGCGGTGTTGCTGCTGTTCAACCCGGTACTCAACAACGGCCCCGACGGCGGCTGGGGCTATCAGCGCGTGGGCGCGCGCTACCGCGAGTTCTCGCCCGCGCACAACGTAAGCAAGGCGGCGCCGCCAACGATCATCTTCCTGGGTGATGACGACAAGCTCATCCCCGTGGCCACGATGAAGTCGTTCGAGGCCGACATGCAGGCCGCCGGCGTGCGCTGTGAGCTGCACGTCTACCCCGGCGTGGGCCACGGCTTCTTCAATCGCGACCCACACCGCACGCAGACCTTGGTCGAGGTCGACCAATTCCTGGCCTCGCTGGGCTGGCTGACCGGCCCGCCAACACTGCCCGAGCCGCCCGCGGGATGACCGCCAGGTTACATTGGCGACACGTTTTTGGTGTAGGGTTCGGCGCTGAATGACGAACCTGGATCGGTCGGTACGAAAGGAAGGCGATTCGTGGTCCGTAGCCTGGTCAAGCAGCTCCCATGAACTGGCTCCTCCCTGCATCGATGGCGAGCTTCCTGGCGATCGCCGTTCTGGCGACGACCAACTGGTACATCTACAGCCGGTACCGCCAGCGCCACATGCTTTACTGGAGCCTGGCCTGGACGCTGTCATGCCTGCGCCACGCCTGTATGATGGTCCAGCAGAGCACGCATCCCATGCTGCCGCTGGAGGTCGGCTACTACGCCTTCGCGGTGCTCAGCGCACAGTGCATCGTGGTCGGCGCGGCGCATTTCCTGGCGCGGCCCGTGCCACGGTGGCTGACTCCGCTGGCCGTGTCCAACCTGGTCTGGATCGCGGTCGCCGTGCCGTTGGGGTTGCCACCGTTCTGGCAGCAGGCGCCGGTGTTCTGGTTCCTCGCTGGCTCGCTCATCATGACCGGGTACAGCTTCCTGCGCGTGCGCCGCGACGCGGCCTATGGCTCGTTGCTACCGGTTGCGGTCGGCGGCACGCTGATGGTCTGGGGCCTGCACCAGGCCGACTACCCGTTCCTGCGGCAAGTCGTCTGGTTCGCCCCGTTCGGCTTCCTGCTCAGCGCCATCTTCGCCCTGGCCACGGCGGTCGGCATGCTGACACTGTACTTCGAGCGCGCCTATGACGAGGCGGCCGATCGCGCCGCGGAGCTGGCCAGCAGCGAACAGCGCTTTCGCCGACTGTTCGACAGCGCGCCCGACGCGGTCTACCTGCATGACCTGCAGGGAAAGATCCTGGACGCGAACCAGGCGGCCTGCGACGCCCTGGGCTACGGCAAGGACCAACTGCTGACCATGGGCGTGGCCGACGTCGAGGCCAAGCTCGGGCAGGAGGACCTGGACCAGCTCCGGCCGCCCACGCCCGCCGGCCACACCGCCACCATTGAGGGCCTGCATCGGCGCGCCGACGGCAGTACCTTTCCGGTCGAGGTGCATATCGCTGTACTGGGCACCGACCCGCCCCTGTGCGTCGCGTCGGCACGCGACGTCACCGAGCGCCAGCGCGCCGCCATCGAGTTGGCCGTCAGCGAAGAACGGTTCCGCTTGCTCGCCGAGAACTGTTCGGACACGATCTCCCGCCATGCGCTCGACGGTACCTACCTCTATGTTTCGCCCGCCTGCGAGCGGCTGATGGGCTATCGCCCCGAGGAGATGGTCGGCCGCCCTGGCGCCGACTTCATCCACCCCGACGACCACCCTGCGGTGCTGGCGTCCCTGGCCACCATCATGGCGGGGCCAGGCGTGGCGCTGACGCAGTTCCGTGCGCTGCGCCGCGACGGCACCGAGGTCTGGGTCGAATCGAACAGCCACGCCATCCGCGACCCGGCCACCGGCCAGCCGACGGAGGTCCACGTCTCCACCCGTGACATCACCGAGCGCCTTGAGGCCGAAGCGGAACGCGCACGGCTCAGCGAGCAACTCGCCCACGCGCGCCAGATGGAGTCGGTCGGCCGGCTGGCCGGCGGCGTGGCGCACGACTTCAACAACATGCTCCAGGCTATCCTGGGCAATGCCGACCTGCTCCTGCTGCAGCTCCCGGCTGGCAGTCCTCTGCGCGGTGGCATCGAGGAGATCGTCAAGTCGGCACGGCGCTCGGCCGACCTGACGCGGCAGTTGCTGGGCTACGCGCGCCGCCAGACCATCGTCCCACGCGTGCTGGACCTCAACAACGCGGTGGAGGGCACGCTCGGCATGTTGCGCCGCCTCATCGGCGAAGGCACCGTGCTCGACTGGCGGCCGGGCGCGGCACTGTGGCCGGTGCACATGGACCCCAGCCAGGTCGACCAACTGCTGGTCAACCTGAGCGTCAACGCGCGCGACGCCATCCGCGGCATCGGCCGAGTGACGCTGACTACGAGCAATGTCACGCTCGGCGCCGGGCACCCGGTAGCCGGTGCCTCGTGCCCGCCCGGCCGGTATGTGCGTCTGACGGTGAGCGACACCGGCGCGGGCATGGACGAGTACACACGCGAGCACCTGTTCGAGCCGTTCTTCACCACCAAGGGCGTGGGCCAAGGCACCGGCCTGGGCCTGGCCACGGTCCATGGCATCGTCACCCAGAACGGCGGAGCCATCGACGTGGACAGCACGCTGGGCGCCGGCTCGACCTTCAGCCTCTACCTGCCCGCGGCCGACGCCGAGCTGGCCCACCCCGTGCCCGCCGCCGCCGCTCAGCCCGCCGGCGGCACGGAGACGCTGCTGCTGGTCGAAGACGAGCCGCAGATCCTGTGTATCACCCAGCAGACCCTGGAGCAACAGGGCTACACCGTCCTGGCGGCCGTCTCCCCCGACGCCGCCCTGACCCTCGCCGATGCGCATCCCGGGCCGATCGAGATGCTCGTCACCGACGTCATCATGCCCCGGATGAACGGCCGCCAGCTGGCCGATCGCCTGCTCGTCCAACGCCCCCAACTGCGTTGCCTCTTCGTCTCGGGCTACGACGCCGACATCATCGCGCAACAGGGCCTCCTGCCCGAGCAGACCGAGCTGCTGGCCAAGCCCTTCTCGCTCGACGAGCTGGCCCTGCGCGTGCGCCATCTGCTCGACCAGCCGTGAGGAGCCACCAGCCATGAGCGACACCCCCGGACAGCTCGACGGCACCGCGCCGTCCGACGGCGCGGCGCGGCGTATCCGTGCCCATCGCATGGGCGACCTGACGGTGACCGTGACCGATGTCGCGGGCCGGCCGGCCGCCGGCCGGCGCGTGCGCGTGCGTCAGCGCAGCCACGCCTTCTTGTTCGGCTGCAACGGGTTCGGGCTCGCCGGGGGTGATCAGGATGCCTTGGCCCGCGCCTACCGCGAGCAGTTCGCCGCGCTGTTCAACTTCGCGACAACGCCGTTCTACTGGTCGGGCTACGAGCCCGCCGCCGGCCTCACCCAGCAGGCGCGGCTGGAGGCCATGGGGCACTGGTGCGCCGAGCGCGGCATCGAGGTCAAGGGGCATCCGCTGGTCTGGACCCATCCCGCGGGCGTGCCAGCCTGGCTGCCGGAGGATCCGGACGTGGTGCGCGCGCTGTCCGAGGGACGCATCGCCGCGTTGGCCGCGCATTTCCGCGGGCTCATCGACCGCTGGGATGTGGTCAACGAGCCCACCGACCCCTTCCGCTTTAGCAACGCCCTGGCCGCCCAACTGAAGCATCACGGGCTGATCCCGTGCCTGAGACAGGCCTATCGGCAGGCGCGCATGGCCAATCCGACCGCCCAACTGGTCATCAATGACTACCGCCTCGACGCCGACTTCGAGCGCATCATCGAGCAACTCGTGGACGATGTCGGCGAGCCGCTGTACGACGCCATCGGCCTGCAAACCCACCAGCACGGCGGCATCCTGCCGCCCGAGCGCCTGTGGGCCGTGTGCGAGTCCTTCGCCCGGTTCGGCATGCCGCTGCACTTCACCGAGAACACGCTGCTCAGCGGCCGTCGCGCCAAGCCCGGCCCAGTGGATTTCGAGAGCCGCGAGTCGCAGTTCCTGCCCACCAACCCCGACGACGAAGCCGAACAGGCGCGGGCGACGGAAGCCTTCTACACCACGCTGTTCAGCCATCCGGCGGTGGAAGCCATCACCTGGTGGGACTTCTCCGACCGCGACGCCTGGCTCGGCGCGCCGGCCGGCCTGATCCGCGCGGACGGCAGCCCCAAGCCCGCCTACGAGACGCTGCTGCGGCTGATCCGGCACGACTGGTGGACCGACGAGGAAGCCGTCACCGACGCCCACGGGCAGGTGCAGTTCCGCGTCTACGCCGGCCAGCTGGAGGTCAGCGCCGGCGGCGCGAGCGCGGTCGCCAGCGTCATGCGGCGTGGGTCGGGGGCGGTGGGGTTGCGGGTAGGCTAGCCCTCCGCACCCCACCCCGCACCCGGCGACCCCGGCTGCAGCCGGAAGTCCCGCGCCTTGACATCCACGAACCTTGGCTCGGCCACGATCGAGCCCTTGTCCTGCCCGCGTTCAGCCTGGTAGGCGCCGAACTCGGCCTGCTTGTAGTACTTGCCCACGGCCCACACCAGACTGCCTTCGGGCTGCCACCAGAGGTTGTTCTCGAGGCGGATCTGGGCCAACTGCTCCGCGGTCCACTGCGGCGCGTAGAGCGCGTTGTTGGTCGCCTGGGCGAAGATGTTGCCGGACACCAGGAAGTCACTGGCCGGGGCATCGGTACCGTAGAAGCAGAGGTGGCGTCCGCCCGGATCGGGGCGCTGGGTGTGTGCCCAGCCGCCACCCGCCGCGTAGCAGGTGTTGTTGGTAAAGCGGATGCCCGAGGTCACCGAGGTCTTGGGGCGGTTCCAGTATTCGAACGAGAATTCCGCGTTCCAGATGACGTTGTGGCGGTACGTGATGTTGCGGTGCACGACATCACCGCCGGCGCTCTGGTTGGTCAGCGCGGCGTCGTAGATCTCCCAGATGCGGCAGCGTTCAACGAGATTGTCGTGGGCGCCGCCCCAGAATTCGATGCCGTTGCCGAACCGCACGGTGTGCGTGCCGTCGCTGTACTGGTCGGCGCCGCCGATATACGAGATGTCCAGGTCGCGAGCGATGATGTGCTGCGTGCTTCCGCCGCCGATGCCGTGGCAGGCGGCGTAGCGCAGGTGCAGGTTCTCATAGGTCACCCAGCCGCAGCCGCCTTCGTCGATGGCGTGGACCTTGAGCGCGAGTTCGATGCTCTTGGCCGTGACGGCGGGGTTGGCCGATGAGCGCAAGTACACGACCTGCTCGGCCCGGTCATACCAGTACTGCCCGTCGGCCTTCAGGTCCTCGCGCTTCCAGACCTTCCAGCCGCAGCGCGCGCCGCCGTCGAAGATGATATTGCCCACATCGCCGCGGAGCACCTCGGTGTCCGCCCGGGGCAGCTCGCTCGCGGAGCACGGCGCGAAAGTGCAGGAGTCCATTTCGAGCGTGGCGCCCGCGGGCAGGTCACTGCCAAGGTAAACAGTCAGCCGTGCGTTGGCATCGGTGGCGTCGGCCTGGTAGTACTGCACGAGCGTCGACCACTCGGCGCCGACGCGGCGGCGAACGCGCGCCGGGCTGGCACTGTAGCTGTCCCATGGCGCGCCGGCCTTCATCAGGTTGGCCGGGTCGAGGGTGATGGGCTGGTCACAGCGCAAGCGCATGGCCAGGCGGTAGGTGTGGCCGGCCTCGATGGGCAGGCCGACGGCGTTGAGCTGGACATGGTGCGCGGCGGTGCCCGCGGCCTTGGCGAGCAGGCTCAGCCGGTCGCCCTGGGTGGTCTGGCTGACCTGCGCGCCGCCCTCGGCATGGACGCCCCAGGCCGGTTTGACAGCGCCGGTCAGGTCGGTGGGCAGCCGGTCCTCGGCCCGCGCGCGCCAGCCGGTGGACCACACGCCGTTACCCTCGTCGCGCCAGTCGGCGGGGCTGTCCTTGGCCACCGAGCCCTGGATGATGGGCTTGGCGCCTTGGCCATACGCGCCGTAGGTGACCGGTGCGCCTTCGCGGCCGCTCCGCGCGCGCAGCGAGCCACGGAAGATGTCGCCGCGGCGCAGCAGCAGGCGGTCGCCGGGCTGGAGCGTGGCGCTGCTGGCGCGGGTCAACGTGCGCCAGGCGCTGGCCGGCGTGGTGCCGTCGGCGGTGTCGGAGCCGTCGGCGGCCAGGTGATACGTGGCGCCGATGGCGGGCAGGCAGAGGGTCAAGGCGAGCAGACCCATGGCGGGCAGGCTGGGCATGGAACGACTCCCGGACCGCGCCATTGTATGCCAACGAGACCACGGCTGCCAAGGCGACGTGCGACCCAACGCGGTCACGGCAGAGCAACGCTGGGCAGGGAACGGCCGGCCGACCGGGAACTGAGCCGCGCGGAGACCCGACCCGTGCTGACCTTGCTTCTGCTCAACCTAATCGCCGCGCCGGCGCCGGCGGTGGACCCGCGTTGCGAGTACCTGGCCGAGCCACTCGGCCTGGACATCGCTCAGCCGCGCTTCTCCTGGCGGCTGGAGTCGGCCGAGCGCGGCTGCCGCCAGACCGCCTGGCAGATCGCCGTGCGCGCGGGTGACGCCGCGGCCTGGGACAGCGGCCGGGTCGAGTCAGACGCCACCGCGCAAGTCGAGTACGCCGGCCGGCCACTGACCGCCAACACGCGCTATCGCTGGCGTGTACGTTGGTGGGACCAGCATGGCGTCGCCTCAGACTGGAGCGCGCCGGCCTGGTTCAGCACCGGGCCCAGCACCTGGGCTGGCGGCTGGATCGGGCTGGACGAGCCGCCGGCGCCGCCACCGGCCAAGGCAGGCAGGCTGACAGTCCGCCGCGCGGCCTATCAGACAACCGAGGGCGATGTCAAGGTCGATGTGACCGACCGCATCGCCGCGCTGGTCAAAGACGGGGTGTTGCGCGTGGCGGCCAATAACGACACGCTGGGTGGCGATCCCGCCTATGGCCGGCGCAAGCAGTTGTTGGTCGAGTACGAGCTGGACGGCACGCCCGGCACGGCCACCGTGGCCGAGACGGAATCGCTCACGCTGCCGCCGGGCGCCGAGCCGGCCGGCGACCGCCTGCCCACGCCGCGCTATCTGCGCCGGCAGTTCGCCGTGCGCCGGCCCGTGCGCCGCGCCACCGTGTTCGTCACCGCGCTCGGCCTCTATGAGCTGCGGCTCAACGGCCAGCGCGTCGGCGACCATCTGCTGGCGCCCGAATGGACCAACTACACCAAGCGCGTGCAGTACCAGACCTTCGACGTCACCGACCGCCTGCGCACCGGCGGCAATGTGCTGGGCGCAATCCTGGGCAACGGCTGGTACTGCGGCAACTGGCAGTTCTGGGAACGCGCGCTACGGCCCATCTATGGCCAGCAGCCCTACCTGCGCGCGCACTTGGAGCTGGAACTGGCCGACGGCACCAAGCAGATCGTCGCCACCGACGCCGACTGGCGCGGCACCACCGACGGGCCGCTGCGGTTCACGGGCATCTATGAGGGTGAGACCTGCGATGCGCGCCGTGAGCTGCCCGGCTGGGACACGCCCGGCTACGACGACCATGCCTGGCGACCGGTGACCCTCGCGCAGCCCAAGGTCGGCGCGCTCGTCTGGCAGCGCGGCGAGCCTATCCGCGTAACCCAGGACCTGCCGCCAGTGGCCATGACGCAGCCCAAGCCGGGTGTGTGGGTCATCGACTTCGGTCAGAACATCGCCGGCTGGTGCCGCCTGCGGCTGGACGAACGAGCCGGCGCGGAGATCACCCTGCGCCACAACGAGGTGCTCTCGCCCGACGGTACGGTCTACATGGACAACCTGCACGCCGGCCACCTGAGCACCGGCGACCGCCAGATCGACCGCTATGTCTGCCGCGGCGACCGCGGCGAGCAGTTCGAGCCGCACTTCACCTACCACGGCTTCCGCTATGTGCAGATCGAAGGGCTGTCGCGACGCCCGGCGCCCGAGGAGATCACCGCGCGCGTCTTCCACACCGACTTCCGGCCGGCCGGCAGCTTCACCTGCTCCGACCCGCTGGTCGACCGGCTGGTGAGCAACATCCAGTGGTCGCAGCGCGGCAACATGATGGGCGTGCCCACCGACTGCTGCCAGCGCGACGAGCGCTGCGGCTATACCGGCGATGCGCAGTTCTTCATGCCGACGGCGGTCTATCAGTTCGACGTGGCCGCCTTCTTCAGCAAGTGGCTGGTCGACGTCTGCCAGGACTCGCAGTTGCCCGGCGGCTGGTTCGCCGACCACGCGCCGTTCTACGGGCCGGGCGCCGGGCCCAACGTGGCCTGGTCGGATGCCGGCATCAGTTGCCCGTACCAGATCTGGCGCACCTATGGCGACACGCGCGTCATCCGCGAGCACTACGAAGCGATGAAGCGGCAGATGGACTGGCTCGAGCGCACCGCCCACGGCTGGCTACGCGGGCCGGACGGCGTGGGCCACATCGATTGGCTCAACCTCGGCGGTGGCGCCAGCGCAGAGGTCGTTGGCACCGCCTACTACGCCCATGAGTGCGCGCTGATGAGCGAGATGGCGCGGGCTATCGGCCGCGACGAGGATGCCGCCGCCTATCACGACCGCGCCAACAAGATCGCCGAAGCCTTCGACGAGACCTTCATCGGCGCCGACGGCCGCATCAAGGACAGCAGCCAGACGGGCTTCGCGCTGGCCTTCGGCATGGGTCTGGCGCCAGCCGCCAAGCGGGTGGCCATGGCCCAGCAGTTCGCCGCCGAGATCGCCCGGTTCGACGGTCATCTGGCCACCGGCTTCACCGGCACGCCGCGCTTGCTGCCGGCGCTGCACGCCGCGGGCCGCGACGATCTGGCCTATGGGCTGCTGCTACGGCGCGACTACCCGTCGTGGCTCTACCCGGTGACCCAGGGCGCCACGACGGTCTGGGAACGCTGGGACGGCTGGCGACCCGAGAAGGGCTTCCAGGATTCGGGCATGAACTCGTTCAACCACTACGCCTTTGGCTCGGTGGGTGAGTATCTGTTCCGGACGGTCGGCGGCATCGAGCCCGAAACGCCGGGCTACCAGCGCTTCCGCCTGCGGCCCACGCCGGGGCCGGGGTTGACCTGGGCCAAGACCCGCTACGACTCCATCGCCGGCCGCATCGAGTGCCGCTGGGCCGTGGCCGACGGGCGGCTGACGCTGGATGTCGTGGTGCCGGCCAACACGAGCGCGACCGTCTATGTGCCCACCAGCGACCCCGCAAGCGTGACCGCGCCGGACGGTGCGAGCAGCGTGCGCGCGGTGCGCGGCGCCGCGGTGTACCGGGTGGGCTCGGGCGCCTATCGGTTCGAGGCGGCGTTCGGCGGCTGACCCAGGGCCCAGCGAGCGCCCTGCGAGCGCCATTCGGACCAAGCTAGTCAGGAGGAGGGCTCTACTCCACTACAACCGGCGGCTTGCCAGCGGACCAGTCGGCGCTGTGATACGACACGCGCACGCGCCGGGCCCGGCCGCCCTGGCTCCACTCAACCACGGCGCCGCGCGGGTCGGCCGAGGTGGTGAGCTTGACGCCACTCACGGGCTGACCCCAGTCGTCGCGGCGGTAGACGACCGCGAAGGTGCATGCGGCGGCGGTCTGACGCAACAGGACGATGTGATCCTCATCCGGGCCGAGCGCCGTGATCAGTTCCTGGCCCGGCGCCCCGGCCACGGCAACGTGCAGGGGACCGGCGGGCGTGTCCCAGGTGCGTTCGCCGCCGGTGCTCAGCGGCACGCGGCTGACCACCTTCAGGTGCTGGTAGCCGTCCCTCGTGCCCAGGGCCGCTCCGCCGACGCCGGTCAGCCCCTGGAGCTTGCCCTCGAAGCGCAGCGTGCGGTCGCAGGTCACGGGCCGCGCGGCGCGGGCGTGGTAGAGGTCGACCAGGGCGTCGGGTAGCGCCACCACGGTGCGGTCGAGCAGCACGCCGGGGTACAGTTCGGCGGCTTCGGCGCGCATGATCTGGCGGCCGTCGGTCGCGTCGAACACCAGCAGCCGACCGGTGCCCGGCTGCTGGCTGCGACCATCCACGGCCAGCGTGTTGTGCGCCACGGTCATCCGCGTCCACTCGCCGTGCAGCGCGTCCTCATAGCGGTGGAAGCGCGGCTCGCCGCCCAGCTCGTCACCCGAGAAGAGCAGCAGATTGAGCTTGTCCAGATGGCCGTGCACGCCGCCGTGGGGGCCATAGTCCATCAACGCGAACTTGGTCGGATCGCGCAGGATGGCATAGCCCAGGTTGCCGAACACCGTGCTGGGGTAGCTGACGGCCTGGGGCTCGGGCAGCGTGTCGTAGACCAGCGCGCATGACCGCGTGGCGCGGATCGTGCCAGCGCAGCCAGGCGTAGTCGTAGACCATGGTCGACCAGTTGCCCAGCTTGGCGCGGCCGGAGTCGTTGATGCCGGCGCCCGTGCCGTCGGGATACACATAGCGCAACGGCGAGTCGAACAGCATCTTGGCGCGGTTGTCGCGATAGCTCCACAGGTCGACCCCATGGCGCGCGGCGATGTCCATGGCCGGGATCATGGCCTGAAGCGCGAAGAACTGGTAGCCGATGGCGCCCTCGCCCCACATGCCGTCCGAGCCGATGCCGAGGGCGATGTTCTCGCGCAGCTCGGCCGCCGCCAGGTCGATATAGTCCTGGTCCTGCAGCGTGGCGCCGGCCAGCACCGTCGCCAGCGCGTAGAAGTTGGTCCAGTTGCCCAGGATCTTCGACTCACCGGTGAACGGGTCGCGCGTGCGCCAATCGGCGGCGGAGCGTGTGCGGTCGGCCACTTCGGTGGCTGGCTGGCGGTTGCGCACCATCTCCACCGCGGGGCGAATGAGCCCCTGCTCGATGCTCTCGCGCTCGGCCGCGGTCAGCGCGTCGTGGCAGTAGTCGTAGGCGGCTATCTGCGGGATGAGCCACATGGCCTCGGACAGCCGCTGCGCCATGACCTTGGACAGATCGTTGCGGTTGGCGCCGGTGTGCTTGGGATAGTCCACATAGCGCTGCGCATAGCCCAGCAGGCGAGCGCGCGCGCCGTCGAGGTAGCGCTTCTCGCCGGTCAGCGCATAGGCCATGCCCAGCGTGCCGCAGTCATAGGCCAGCTTGCTGTGCTGCTTGGCCAGGTCGTCGCCGCGGTCCTTGAGCTGCGCGCCGGGCCCCTTGGGGTCGGGAAACTCGGGCGTGATGGCCGCGGCGCCGTCAGCGCGGGCGATGAGCAGGGCCAGCGCCTCCTGGCCCCGCGGCTTGGCCAGTTCGGCCTTGAGCCCGGTCAGTTCGGCGGGCGTGAGGAAGCCGCGCGGCCAGACATCCTTGGCCGCCCGAGGCGGCAGCGTCACCGGCGCGGCGGTGCCCGCGGCGAACGATGGCGGCGTGACGAACGTGGGCGACTTCGGGTCGTAGTCGGGCACGGCCAGGCGCGCGTCGAGGTCGGTGGTGGTGAGCAGGGCGATATCGCCCACGGCGCCCCAGCCCACCGTGCCGGGATGGTTGGCCTTGACGGTGATCTCGACCACCTTGGCCGGCCGGCCGACAGGGAACTCCTGCCATTTCAGCCCGCGCGGCACCGGGTTGGCCCGAGGCTCGAGAGCGATCGGAATGACCGTGCCGTCGTCGAGCCGGACCTCGATGTCCTTGGCCGCCTGCTCCCCGGCGTAGTCCGAATGGGCGAAGGCCACCCGGGCGATCGGGAAGCGGTCCATGAGCTCGATGCGGAAGGTGTAAGGTGTGCCGGTGACGACCATGCGGCTGTGGGCATTGCCGTCGAAGCAGTCTTCGATGGGCGTGGAGCCGTTGACATGGATGTCCGGCCCCTTGATGACGGTGGCCGTGGCGCCGTAGCGTGGCGAGGCGGCGTTCCAGGTCTTCTCCTGGCTCCAGGCCAGCGTGGCGCAGAGGAAGAGCATGGTCAGGACGGCTTGGCGCATGGTGGCGGCTCCGTACGGCGCTAGTGTAGTGGGCGGCGGGAGGTGGGGTCAACGGCGGCGGGGTGGCGACGCGCTTGACGACCACGGCCATACCGAGCAGGCTATCAGCAGAGAGACGCCCATGCCCCAGGCCATCCGTTGCGTGCTGCTCACGCTGCTGACCACCGCCGCCATTGGTGCCGCCGAGCCGCGCTGGGTGCTCGACCGCCCCGAGAACGTGGCGCTGGAGCTCGACGGCACAGCGCTGCCGCTGCGCGTGACATCGAGGGCGGCGGGAGCCATCGTGCAGACCGTGGACCTGCCGGGAGGCGGACAGCTGACGGTGCGGCGGCAGCTGCGCGACGGCGTCGAGACCTGGCGCATCGAGCCCGAGCGGCCGGTGACCGGACGCCTGGAAGTGCGCCGCACCGCGCTTCTCAGTTCGCCAGCGCGGAGCGTGACGCTCTTTCGACGCGACGGCTGGGCACGGCCCGAGCCGCTGGCGGGCACCGTGCGGGCCGAGTACCGCTTCGCCGGCCTGCCGCCGAGCGAGGCCCAGCCGTTGGCGCTGCCTACCGTGCTGCTGCGGGGCGACGGCGACTGCACCGTCGGCAGCGATCCGCGGCTGGGTACGCGCTTCGAGTGCGACGGCCAGCAGGTGGTCGTGAGCTGGTCGTATCTGGGCGACCGCGTGCCGCTGGCCGCGCCCGAGACGCGCACGCTGGTCTGGCGATCCGGCCCGACGGCCGCGGGCGATGGCGTGGTGCCGGCGCTCGACCGCTGGTTCGCCGACGCCCTGCCCGACGTGCCGCGCGGCCCGGCCTGGCTGCACGACATCGCCATGGTGTCCTACGACTACCTCAGCGGCGTGGACAACGCCAACGGCTGGGAGCGCGATGTCAGGGCCCTGGCCGCGATGCTGCCGGTCGCGCAGCGCAAGCGCGTCGCGCTGTGTTTCCATGGCTGGTATGACTGCCTGGGCCGCTACACCTACGATCAGGCGGCCGACCGCCTCGACGCCAAGTGGACCGCCATGGCCCGCACGCGCAAAGTGGCGCTGTCGCGCGAGGAGATGCGCCACCGCCTCAAGCTGGCGCGCGATCTGGGCTTCCGGGTGCTGATCTACTTCGCCGACGGCCTGCTGCAGGACAGCGGCGCCGCCGGCTACCACGCCGACTGGGACCTGGTCGACCCCGCCGGCGGCCGCATCACCGGCTGGCAGGGGCCGGACACCTGGAGCACGACCTACGCGCGGAATCCCGCCAACCCGGCCGTGGCGGCCTGGTACCAAGGCTACCTGCGGGCGCTGCTCAAAGCGTATGGTGACGTGACCGACGGCTTCGTCTGGGACGAGACCTTCTATGTGCGCGCCGGCGCCGTGGCCGCTCGGCCGCGACCGGCCTACGCCGACCGCGCCATGCTGGACCTGGTGGCCAGCCTGACCCGTATCGTCTCCTCGGCGAACACGCGGCTCGCCTTCCTGTCATCCGACTGCCAGGGCATCGGGCAGGACATCCCAGGCTATGCCATGGTGGCGCACGGCACCTATCAGGACACGGCCTGCTCGCCCGCCGCCTGGAGCTACGGGCTGCTGCCCAACTGGCGCAACACGCTGTGGAGCTGCAACTGGTGGCCGTTTGGCCGGCTGCGCGACACGCGCTACGGCGTGCGCAACTACGGCACGCCGGTGGCCATCTCGGCGGGTTGGGAGGATGATCGCGGGCCGTCGCGTTGGTCCGAAGCCGACCGCCGGGCCATCCTCGGCCTGCTCGCCGAGCGGCTGGCCCGCGCGCCGGTGCGCTACCTGGCCCGCGACCCGGCCGGTATCGGCACGCTGCCGGTGAGCCCCAACGACGCCATCCCCACGCCGGCGGCCGACGAGGTGAACTGGGCGGCCACGTCCCGCGGCGCCCAGGGCACGGCGTCGTCGTGCGACACCTACGGCGGTCTGGCCTGGTCGGCCGACTGGGCGCTCGACGGCGTGCGCGACGACACCGGCTGGTGCCGCAACCATGGCTGGGCCAGCGGAGCCGGGCAAGCCCTGCCCCAGTGGCTGGCCGTGCGCTTCGAGCAGCCGCGCACGTTGCGCCGTTTCGTGGTGATCACCTACGACAGGCCCGGCACCAGCGAGTCCTGCGGCAAGTGGGGCATCCTCACCTACGACCTGCAAGTGCCCGACGGCGACGGCTGGCGCAGCGTGGTGGTGCAGGCCAAGGACCAGGCCCAGGGCGTCCACGTGCACACGCTGGCCGAGCCGCTCACGACGTCGGCCTTCCGCCTGCTCGTGCGCAGCGTGGCGGCTGACGATGGGCAAGCGCGGCTGCTGCAACTGGAGGCGTGGGGGCCGCGCTGAGCATCAGCGCATGGTGGCACCGGCTTCCAGCCGGTGAATGGCCCGGAAGGCGGGTAGACTGTGGGCCAAGCTGGTCCGTCCACCGGCAAGATGGCTCATCACTACCCACAAGTGCTGGCCGGCTCTGCGTGCGCCAATGGTCGGCCCCGCCCTGGGAGCGCCGCGCTCCTGCGCGGCACCCAATGCGGCTCCGCTACGCCTTCGCGGGAAGTTTGAGGCCGACGGCTCCGGCACTGGCCCCAAGGGTCGCGAGCGCAACCAATGGCTCCCGTGGCCCAACAGAGCCGCGATTGGTGCCGCGCGGGAGCGCGGCGCTCCCAGGGGGTCGGGCCGACCGCTGGCACATGCAGACCCGACTGGGACTTGTGGGTAACGACAAGGCAAGACGCCGGTGCCACGTTGGGCCGGTCGCCCTTTGGCGAGCGATCACCGCAATCCCAACCTCACCAACCGCTGATTCCCCGCATCGAACACCACCGCCCGCTCACCCCGCGCCGCGATGGCCTCCGGCGCCGTGAGCGCATCGAGCCCCGTGCCCGCCTGACCCGGCGTGCCGAACTGCGCGAGGGGCGTGCGGTCGGCCAGGTTGAGGCAGCGCACCACATGATGCTCGCGGTCGGCGACCCACAGGCGGCCGGCGTCGACGGCGATCCAAATACGACCGCCGTAGGCGGTCGTACGGCTCTGCTCGGCCCAGCCCGCGCCGTCGCGAGCGAACTGGACGATCTGACCGTCCACGGCGGCCAGCAGCGTGTCGGGTCCGGCCATGGCCAGCGAGGTCCAGTCGCGACCGGGCGTGGTCAGCTTCAGTGTCACCGGGCCGAGGTCGCCACGGTAGCCGCCGTTGATGTGGTAGCCGCGGGCCGCGCCGGTGGGGTCCACGACCAGCAGCACGTCGCGGTCGCCCTGGCGAGAGAGCGCTGAGCCGACCGGGTCCTTGGCCAGCGGGCAGTCCTTGTCGATGCGATCAGCGCGGACCTCGCCGGACAGGGCGCCGTAGTAGAAGCAGGGCTGGCCCCACAAGCGGCCGACGGCCAGCATGGTGTCGTCGTCGCGCATGACCACCTGGCCCACGCCCTCGGCTTCGGGCGCGTTGACCTGGAGCAGCAACGGCGCGTCGGGCGCGGCGGACGGCTTCCAGGAGCCCGACCGCCACCAGACATTGCCCTGCCGGTCGAGGCCGAGGCCGCGACAGACAGGAATGCCGCCGATGCGCCGCACGATGGTGAACTGGCGCTCCGCGGGCTGCCAGGCCAGCAGATGGATGAGACCGCCCATGCCGCTGACGGCATACAGGTCCGGCCGGATACGCACCAGGCCGCGGCCGTTCTCAATCTCGGTGTTCTGGTCGAGATGGCCGATGAACGAGCCCGACGCACCGCCCAGCACCACCCCGGGCACGGGGTTCAGCTCGGCGTCGAAGCGGCGGATGGTGCCGTGCCAGGCATGGCCGAACCAGTCGCCGTCGAGCAACTGCGGGCGCTCGCCGGGGCAGGCCCGGCTCTGACCGTCGACCAGCTTGCCATCGACCCACTTCTGCAGCTTCCAGTCGACCACCGGGTAGACCGTGCCGTCGGGGCCCATCTCCAGCCAGGGCGGATCACCAGCGAGCGTGCCCAGCGGCCTGGTCGCGCCGCTCGCCGGCTGCAGCAGGAACAGCTCGCGCCGGTTGGCAGCGGCCAGCCAGCCGTCGCGACTGCCGAACGAGATGCGCGTCGCGCGCGGCTCCAGCAGCTTCATTTCGGCGCCGGGCTCGGCCTTGGGGTCGAGTGTGAGCACGCGGTCGCCCTGCTTGAGCACCAGCAGACCGCCGACTGACGTCAGCAGGTCGTTGTCGTTCCAACTGCCGGCCTGGCCGGGAATGCGGTACTGTCCGAGCAGCCGGCCGTCGAGCGCGTAGCGGTTGAGCACACCGGAGCCGCCGCGGCTCCAGAGCGCGCCCTGCGCGTCAACCACGACGCCGACACCCGGCGCGGCCGGCGCGGCGACGCCCAGGCCGTAGCGTACCAGCGAGGCACCGGTCTCGCCGGAGTTGCCGAGGATGCCGTCGTTGTGGAGGGTGGCGGCCTGGAGCGCTGCCGCGCCCAGGACGACGAGCAAGGCGAGCCGGCTGAGCGGTACTGCACAGACGCATCGAGGCGAATGGCGCTGCCACCGATGGGCGCCCGCCCGAACCAGTGCCGGACCGCCACGCTCCAGCGTGGCATCGGGTCGAAGACCCGACATTCCCAACGGCAACGCCCGCAAGTCGGCCTGCGGCCGATGCCACGCCGGAGCGTGGCGGTCCGGCACTGGCGAAGCTGATCCTGCGCCTGAAGGCGGAACTACAAACCCGGACCCCAGCGAGCCAGCCAAGCCTTTCGCCTTCATCGTCCCGCCTCCTCAAACCGCAACGTCCCCCACAGCCGCGGGGTGAGCATGATCTCGCCGGGCACATCGTTGACTAGCATCGTGGCCTGGTTGGACCAGTAGTTGCGCAGCCGGTTGATGGTGCCCTCCGTATCACCATAGATGACGCCGAAGTCGGCCCGCAGGCTGCGGCCCACGGGCACCGCGCCCAGCGCCGACCAGGGGATCGCCCCCTCCAGCCGGTACCCATCGCCCGCCTTGAGCACAGCCACTCGCGCCTCGCCGAGGCGCTTGACGCTGTCCACCTTCTCCGCGCGCCAGGGGCTTTGGAAGACGACGCTCTCGGCCGCGACGGGCTTGGCCAGGC
>JACRKZ010000102.1 GCA_016235455.1 Armatimonadota bacterium
AAGTCGAACTCGTGGTTGCCCAGGCACATGGCGTCGTAGCCCATCTGGTTCATGCATTCCAGGTCGAGGAACCCGGTCAGCAGGTTGGAGATGGGTGTGCCTTGGAAGACGTCGCCGGCGTCGAGCAGCAGCCACTGGTAGGCGGTATCGGCCCGCTCGCGCTGGATGGCCACACGACGCCGAGCCACGCCGCCCCAGCCATCACGGCCGTCGTTGCGGAAGGGCAGGAGATGACCGTGGTGGTCATTGGTGTGCATGACGCCAAGTCGGAACGTCTCGGCGGGCACGGCGGTGACGGCGAGCAGCAGGGCGACGACGGCACGGCACAGGACGCGACGCATGGCGGATCCTCCTTGGCGACAGCGAGTGCGTTCGCCGTCGCCAAGGAGGCGCCTTCCTCAGAAGTCGAGGTCGGATGCGTCGAGTGACGCGACCACCCCGTTGCGCGGCGGCGCGACGGCCGTCAGGCGCTTGGCCTGGCCAGCGCCCGCGAGCGCGGGCCGGCCGGCGGCCCGACCGAGCGCCGGTGCCGGCAGGGCCGGCTGGCTGCCGTGCGCGCCGTGGACCACGGAGTCCAGCATGGCCACCATCTCCTGGAGTTCGCGCGCCTGAGCGTTGAGCTCCTCGCTCGAACTCGCGGACTCCTCGGCGTTGGCCGCGTTGCTCTGAGTGACTTGGTCCATGTGGCCCATGGCCTCATTGATCTGGCCGATGCCGGTAGCCTGCTCGCGACTGGCCGACGCGACCTCGTTGGCCAGCGCGGTCACCTGCGTGACGGTCTGCCCGATTTCGCTCAACACGCCCGCCACCTCTTCGCTGGCCGCCACGCCCAGGCCGGCGTTGCTCTGCGACTCGGCGATCAGCGTGGCCGTGCTCTTGGCCGCCTCGGCGCTGCGGTGCGCCAGGTTGCGCACCTCCTCGGCCACCACGGCAAAGCCCTTGCCGGCGTGGCCGGCGCGGGCCGCCTCGACCGCGGCGTTTAGCGCCAGCAGATTGGTCTGGAAGGCGATCTCGTCGATGGTCTTGAGGATCACCGCGGTCTGGTTGGACGATTGGCGAATGGCCGACATCGCGTCGGCCATGCGGCCCATCGCGGCATCGGCCGACCGGGCCGCACCCATGGCCGCACCGGCCTTGGCGCTGGCGATCTGCGCGTTCTCCGCGCTCTTGCCGGTCATCGCGGCCATCTCTTCGAGCGAGGCCGAGGTCTCTTCCAGGCTGGAGGCCTGCTCGCTGGCGCCCGCCGCCATGGACTGGCTGGCCTCGCTCAGCTGACCCGAGGCCTGCGCCACCTGGCGGCTGGCCCGGCCCAGGCCGTCGATGGCCTGCTGGATCGGCGCGGTGATGCTGCGCGTCATGCCCACCGCCAGGGCAGCACCCAGTACCAGCACGATGCCCAAACCCAGAATCAGGCCCAGGCGGGCCCGCTGGAGCGCTGTGGTGGCCGCCTTGGCGGTCTCGCTCATGCTCTTGAGCCCGTTGTCGGCCGTGGTCGTGGTCTGCTCCTTGACGCGGTTCGCCGCGGCCAGGCGCAGGGCGTCATTGGCCTTCTGCGCACCCAGCGCTTCCAGGACCGTGCTCAGTCCGGTCCGGTAGTCGCTGGCCGCCTTCTTGATCGCGTCCAGTTGCTTGGCGTTGGCCTCCTGACGCGTGGCACCGCGCACCTCGTCGACCAGGGCGCCGATCTTCTCGAAGTTGCCCATCACGCCTTCGATGAAGCTGGCGTCGCGCCGTGCCACCGAGCGCCAGACGGCCACGCGAATGCCCATGCCCAGGTTCAGCGCGTCGGTGATGCGCCGGATCTTGCCGGTGCGGTCCAGCACGGCGTCGGCGCCCTGCGTGGCGGTCGACGTCATCTGTTCGTGCTGGCTGGCCAGGTAGCCGTTGCTCTGGTCCATGAACACCTTGGCCGTGGCGGCCAGACCCTCCAGGGCGGCATCCATCGACTCCACGCTGGCTTTGGTCTTCTCCGCCGCCGCGCGGTAGTCAGCCAGGCTGGCCTGCGCTTCTTTGGCCGCCTTGCCCAGTTGCACCAGACTGGCCCTGCCCGCGGCCAGCTTCTCAGCTTGGGTCAGCGACTGCGCGACGCCCTCGAAGCTCTTGGTCGTGTCGTCATAGAGTTTGGGGTCACCGGTCAGGGCGTACCCCCGCATGGTGTACATGGCTGCCGACAGGCTGCGTTCAGCACCATTGGCAACGGTGACCTGCGGCACCATTTCATTGGCCAACTGCGTCGAGTGAGCACAGACGGAGCGCATGCTTGCGCCCACGATTACCCCTAGGAGTACGGCCAGGAAGAGGATGCTGCCAAAACCCCAACCCAGCTGCGCGCCCAGTTTCATCCCTCTCAACATCTCAGGACCTCCGGACTGCGTGCGACTCTGCGAACGAGGACGAACGGCCGAACGCTGGCTGGCTCGAGAAGCACCTGCGTACGCCTGATCCTCCCTGTGGCCGGCGGCCACGCGACCTGCCGGCTGCGCCTGGGCTAACATCGGCCGCCGGTTGCCCCAAGTGCAACGCGCCGTGACACGCTTGTCTGAACCCCGTGTAACATTGAGGCGATGTCACAATCGATCCGCGCGAACCAGCAAACGTGTTTCTGCTACTATCAGTCAACAGCAAACGCCGCGCTGACTGCGATACCGCAAGCGGCGCGGCGCCGCGACCGTGGCCAGTCGCCCGAGGAGATATGACTGGGAATCTTGTCGTCATCTATCTACAGAGAATCTGTGTCAACGTCTTACGCTCGACATGACCCTCGTGACATCGGCCAATGGGTAGTACATAAGGCCAATTATGGCAGTTAGGCCGACACGGCTTGCCGGCCGGCGGCAGGTGCGCGGCCGCGCGCCGCGAATAGCTGGAGCGACACCGTGACCCGGAGACGTCCACATGCCCGCCCGACCGATGCTGCCGCCGTCGTTCGACAGCGAACGCCTGACCATCGGCTGTTACGCCGCCGATGACGGTCCGGCCGTCAACGCCGCCGTGCTCGACGCGCTGGCCACGCTGCGGCCCTGGATGCCCTGGGCACAGATTCCGCCGTCGCTCGACGAGTCCGCTGCGTTCTGCCGCCGGTCGCGCGACGACTATCTGGCCGCGACCAACTTCACGCTCAAGCTCGCACTGCGCGACACCGGCGAGATGGTCGGCAGCAGCGGCCTGCATCCGCGCCTCGAAGTGCCCGACGCCTACGAGATTGGCTACTGGCTGCGCCCCGGCTTCGTCGGTCAGGGTCTGGTCACCGAAGCCGTGCGGGCCATCGCGGCCATCGGCTTCGAGGCGCTGCACGCCTCACGCATCGAGATCCACGCCGAGGAACATAATGCCCGCAGTCGCGCCGTGCCCGAGCGCCTCGGCTGGCGCCACATCGGCCAGCGCGACCACCTCAACGTCGCCGGTGAGAAGGTCAAGATGATCATCTACGCCGTCTGGCCGCCGGGCTGAGCGCCGCCTACCGGTAGCGGTACGGGTTCGGGTCCCAGTCCAGCAGCCCGTTCTTGCAGACATCCATCGCTCGCCAGGGCATGGTGTCGCCGGAGCCGACCGGATGGCCCGGCAGGTAGACCAGCGCCTGGTCGCCTTGGATGACAAACACGCGCCACGGCGCCTCGAACGACACGGAGCGGTCGGCCGTCCTGCCCAACACACGCCGGATGTCCGCGTCGGACTTGCCGTGCCAACGCCGCGTGGCCGCCTCGTCCCGCTTCGTGTCACGGCTGACGCCGACCACGCCCTCGGCATCCAACTCGAACACCAGGCCTGGGTAGCGCAGCCGCGTCCGCTGCCGCTCGTAGACCACCTGCAGGCCACCTGCGCGTGGCAGCGCCGCGAGCAGCGGGCGATGCAGCGTGATCGTGTCGAGGCTGGCCGGCGCGTAGCCCGCGGCCCGTTCCTGGCGGCGGATCTCGGTGAGCAGCGGCGCCATGGCCGCGACGAAGCGTTGCTCGGCACCGTCGTGCGCGCCGGCGGCCAGGAACGGCGAGGCCATGGCGACCGCCACACCCAGGAGGAGCAGCCCGCCCCACAGCCGCAGCGCGACGCGCTCGGCCCGGCTGGGCTGGGTCAGCACCGCGCAGCACGCCAGCCACACGGGCGCCGATAGCGCGCAGCCGCAGAACAGCAGGATGCCGACGAGCAGGCTCATGCCGAGCGCCTGCCGGTCAAGCAGATCGGCGCCCAGGGCGGCAGGCAGGCATTCGGCAACCACCACCCACATCGTGGCACCAGCGACCATGGCCGCCGCGCCCAGCGCCAGCAGCCCGAGCACGACCGGCCACGGCCGCCGCGGCGGCGGGAACTCGACCCGTTGTGTTCTGTCCATCGCGCCACCCCACCTGCCAAGGGCTATAACCGCGGGCCGCGATCGCCCAACGCTGCCGTGAGGGGTCCTCACCGGTACCGCTCAGGATCCGGATCCCATTCGAGCAACCGGTCCTTGCAGACATCCACCCACCGCCAGGGCGCGAACTCGAAGTCGCGGACCTCATGGCCCGGCATGTAGACCAACGCCTGGTCGCCCTCGATCACGTACAAGCGCCACGCCGCCTCGAAGCAGACGGGCTGCTCGTCCGGCTTGCCCAGTTGCTGCGTGACGGCCGCCGCCGACTTGCCGCGCCAGCGCCGGGTGGCCTCGGTGTCCGGGTCTATCTGGCGGCTCACGCTGGTGACCAGGCCGTCGGCGTCCAGCTCGAACACCAGGCCGTCGAGGTAACACAACCGCGAGCGTTGCCGCTCATACACCACGTGCAGGCCGCCGGCCCGCGGTAGCGCCGCGAGCAGCGGGCGGTGCAGCGCGACGGTGTCCATGGTAGCCGGCGGATGGCCCGTGGCATTCTCCGCACGGTGAATCGCGCTGATCAGCGGCGCCATCGCCTCGACGAAGCGGCCGGCGGCGCCGCGGTGCGCGCTGGCCGCCTGGCCCGGGAGTGTGAACGCGGCCACGACGCCCAGCGCGAGCACCCCGAGCCACAGCCGTAGCACCACCTGTTCGGCCCGGCTGGGTTGCTGGAGCAGACCGCGGCACAACAGCCGCACCAGCGCCGACACCGCGCAGCCACAGAGCAGTCCGGCGCCGATCAGCAGGCCGTCCACGGCGGTGCCCGGGTAGAGCAGATCGGCGCCTTGCGACATGGGCAGGCATTGGCCGAGCAGGACCCACGTGGTGACACGGGCGACCATGCCCACCGTGCCCAGCGCACCGAGCCAGAGCAAGATCGGTAGCGGCCGCCGCGGCGGCGGGAACTCGACCCGTTGTGTGCTGTCCATCGCACCACCCCACTTGCAGTGGGTTGTTACCGTCCAGCGCGTGCTGCAAACATCACCCGCCCTGCCCCAGCCTACTCCCGGTACCAGAGTCGCCACATGCTCTCCGGATTGGCGGACAGGCAGGGCGAGTCGCCGGCTCGCCAACCCACGCCCGGCCGGTAGACCAGAGCGCCGCTCCACCAGGCGTCGGCGCTGAAGACCATCCGCCACGGGCCTGGGAAGTAGGCGTCGCGGGCCATGGGCGGGCCCAACTGGGCGATGATATCGGCCTCGCGGCGGCCCCGGTGGCGCTCGGTGGCCTCATCGTCCAGGCGGTCGTCACGCCGCACGCGCAGGACGCGGCCGTCGGGGTCAAGCTCGAAGTGCAGAGCGTTGGCGTAGCGCAGGCGGCGGGCGGGTCGCTCGTAGCGGAATGTGGCCGCGGCGTAGACGCCCGGCAGCGCCTGGGTCACGCGGCGGGCCAGGTTGCCGAGATCGCCCTCACTGGGCGCGGCACCGTTGCCGCGCAGCACCGTGGTCATGGCCTGCGTCTCCGTGGTGAGCACGGCCAGGGCGTGTTCGGTGGCGCGGCGGCTCAGCGGCCCGACCCAGAAGACCAGCGACAGGCCCAGCACCAGCGCAGGCCACCAAGCGGCCAGCACGAACCGCTCGTGTCGCCCAGGCGGGGCCGACTTGACCTTGGCCGAAAGCCACATGAACAGCGCGATGCCGCACCACGTCCAGGTCAGCCAGGCCTCTTCCGAGCCCGGCCGCGAGCGGTACGCGCCGAGCAGCAACTGCGAGCCCTCGCGCGCCTCGGCCCAGCACTGGCGGTAGACCGCCCAGCCGCCGGCGAGGGTAGCCAGCCAGGTAAAGCTGGCGGCCAGGTCCATCAGCAGATACGGCTGGCCCTCGGCCGGGAAACGCACTTGCTGCTGCGTCCGCATGGTCTATCCCCCTATCGCGGTCGGCCAAAGGGCGACGGACCGCGCCCGCGCCGCCAGCCGCCAAGCTCGGCGCCGGGATGCCCCGGCACATACGCCAACCAGCCGTCGCCGGTACCGTAGGCCAACCGCCAGGGATCCGGCTCGATCGCCAGCCGGGCCGACGGCTCGCCCGCCTCGGGCAGGTCGGCGTTCAGCCGCGCCGCCAGCCGCGCCAACGCCCGGTCGTCGGGCAGCTGACCGCGGTCCAGCGCCTCGACCGTGCTGGCCGTACGGCTCACGAGGATGCGCATGGCGTGGGCGTGGCACAGCCGGCAGACCGGCCAGTGGGCCAACACCGTCGCCACGCCGAGCAGCAGCGCCGCGAGCCACAGCCGCAGTCGCCAGTCCGAGCGCCGCGCCGACGGGTCCAGTGCGCTCTGGCTCCACCACCAAAGGCAGGCCGAGACCAGGCACCCGAAGGTCAGGAAGACATTCGGCGACAGGCCGGCATACCACAGGCTCTGGGCCGGCCGGGCGATCCCCGCGCCGTACCACAGCGGCAGCCAGCTATCGGTCACCATCCAGACCAGGCCGCCCATCGCCCAGAGGACGGTCACGGCCGTACCCCGGCGCAGATCGGCCTGCGTCGCGCGGTCGCCGAAACTGACCACCTGCCTGGCCATGGGGCGCGAGCTCCCCTGTTGCGCTGCTGTTCCTATTGTAGCCGCGCGGGGGCGGGTTGGTATAGGCGGTGCGTGCGCCGGGCTATGGTGCGCGCCAGAAGCGCCAGACGTCCTCGTCGTCGACAACGAAGACGAACATGCCGTCGCTGGCCTGCCAACGGCCGCGGCTGGGCTCGTAGACCAGCCGGCTGTGGAACGTGGTGTAGACCAGCCGCCAGGGGCCGGCGAACAGCACGTCGCGGTGTTCCGGTGTGCCGGCCCGCGCGATGATCTGGGCCTCGCCATGGCCCTGGTACCGAGCGGTGGCCTCGCTGTCGACGGTGCCGTCGCGCCGCACACGCAGCAGCCCGGCCTGGTCGTCGAGCTCGAACGACAGGCCGTGAGGATAGCGCAGGCGCCGTGCCGGCCGCTGGTAGATGAACCAGGCATCGCGGTCCACCCTGGGCAACGCGCGGCGGACACGCCGGCCCAGGTCGGCGAGCGCTTCGGCGCTGGGCGCCTTGTCGCTGCCTGCGATCACTCGCACCCTGTAGCGCGTCTGCTGCTCGAACAGCCGCCGGGCGTGATCGCCTGCCCGCCGGCTCAGTGGCGAGACCAGGAACACCAGGGACACCCCCAGCACCAGCGGGGGCAGCCACGCGGCCAGCAGTTGGCGCTCGCCGCGGCCGGGCGGGCGCCAACTGACGAGCGAGACCAGCCACTCCACGATCGAGATGCCGCAGAAGACGCTGAGGACCAGCAGCTCGCCCCAGGGGTCGCTCGGTACAGAGGCGGGGTTGAGCAACTGCGACCCTTGGCGCGGCAGCGCCCAGCACTGCCAGTAGAGCACCCACGCGCCCCACCCCGCCAGAAGCCACATCAACGCGACCGACACCACCTGTCGGCGGCGATAGCCTGGGTCCTTGGGCGGGAATTGCATCGATTGGCTTCTCCAGCACACGCTGACCGCTGCCCGGCGCCGGCGGCAGGTCGACCTTCGGCAGCCAGCGCGCCAGCTCCGCGAGGCGCGCGGCCTGGGCGGGGTCGCCCGCCAGATTGCGCCACTCGTTGGGGTCGGCCTGCATGTCGTACAGCTCCTGCGAGCCGTCGGCATAGCGGATGTAGCGCCAGCGCTCGGTGCGCACGGTATGGTTGCCCTGGTTGTGCGTGGTGATCGCCGGCCACGGCCGCGCGGCGCGCGCGTTCCGCAGTTGGGGCACCAGGCTGTGGCCTTCGAGCCCAGGCCGAGCCGGCAGACCGCAGAGCGCGTTCAGCGTCGGGTACATGTCCAGCAGCTCGGCCGGCTGGGTGCAGCGTTGACCGGCCTTCACGCCCGGCCCGGCGAAGATCAGCGGCACCCGCGTGGAGCGCTCCCACAGCGAGTTCTTGCCGGTTATGTCCTTCTCGCCCAGGTGCCAGGCGTTGTCCGACCAGAGCACGACGATCGTGTTGTCGCGACGGCCCGTCTCTTCCAGCGCGGCCAGCAGCCGGCCGATCTGGCTGTCCATGAACGCTGTGCTGGCCAAGTAGGCGTGGACCAGCGGCCGCCATTGGTCGTGCGCCCTCAGCCACGACAACCGCGGCTCGGGCAGCTTCCAGTGCAGATACCACGAGAACTGCGGCGTGTCGTCGCGGTCACCGGTCAGTACCGGCGGCAGCCGGATGTCCTCGGGCCGGCCGATCAGATCGAACCACGGCTGGCTGGCGAAGCACGGCACATGCGGCAGGCGGAACCCGCAGGCCAGGAACAGCGGCTGGCTCCGGGGCTGCGCGCGCAGGTGCTCTATGGCCCGGTCGGCGATCTGCCAGTCCGCCTGCAGGCGGTCGTCGGTGGGGAATACGCCCCAGTCCACCGCGCGCATGGGGTCGGGCGTCTGCACGAACTTGGTGGGCGGCAGCGGCATGCCCGGCGCGGGCCCCCAGACGTCGAGTTCCTTGGCTCGTAGCTCGGGCGGGATGGCGCCGTCGTGAAACACCTTACCGAACCCGGCGGTGTGGTAGCCATGCTGGGCGAAGTGCTGCGGCAGCGTCACCGCGTCACGCGTGGCCGGCACCGCGCGCAGGCCCGGCACCAGCCCGTAGATGCCCGTGCTCGACGGCCGCCGGCCGGTCAGCAGGCTGCTGCGCGAGGGGTTGCACAGCGGCGCCTGGCAGTGCGCGTTGCCGAACAGCGTGCCGCGCGCGGCCAGCGCGTCCAGGTGCGGGGTCCGCGCCTGCGGATGCCCGCCGAGACAGCCGACCCAGTCGTTCAGGTCGTCGATGGCGATGAACAACACATCGGGCCGCTTGGGCTGGGCCATCGCGGCGGCAGCCATGGCCAGCCCGGCCGTGCGCATGAAGCCTCGTCGGTCCATCAAGTACGCTCCCAGGGCCTACGGCGCCCGACGCGGCGACTGCACCGGCGCGCCCTGCGCATAGGACACGCTGCCATGCGGCGCCAACGTGTAGCCGAAGCGCTTGAGGTACGCCTCGCGCGGTTCGAACCGGTCGCCGATGCGCCGCAGCGCGGCCTGCAGGCGGCCGTCAAGTTCGTCGCACAGCGCCTTCTGGTCCACCAAGTTGCGCTGCTGATAGGGGTCGGCCAGGTTGTCGAACAGCAACCACGGCCCATCGAGCCGCCGCGCATAGGTGTACTGGCGCGAGCGGATCATGCGGTACTCAGGCAGCCGCGCGGTGAACGGCGACACACTCATGACCAGCGCATCGCGGTCCGGCCCGGGCCCTGTGCCGCGCACGACCGGCGCCAGGTTCTCGCCCTCGACCGTCCTGGGCACATCGAGCCCGACCAGCCCCAGCAGCGTGGGCAGGACATCCGGCGCATTGATCGGCGTGTCGACCACGCGTGGCGCGACGCCGGGCACGCGCAGCAGGAACGGCACATGCGCCGCCTCGTCATAGGGCCACTGCTTCTGCGTGGGCGAGACGCCATGCGCGCCCATCATCTCGCCGTGGTCGGAGGTGAAGACGACGATGGTGTTGCTGGCCAGCCCGCTCTGGTCGAGCATCTCCAGCAGGTCGCCGACGCACTTGTCCAGCGCGGAGCAGTGCCCGTAGTAGCCCACCAGCTCGCGCCGCGCGGCCTCGGCGTGCTCGGGCGCGACGTTGGGCGCCAGCTTGAGGTCGTTGGGCGAATACAGCTTGCGGTACTCGGCCGGCGCGGTGGCATGGGGGAAGTGCGGCGCGCCGTAGCTGAGGAACAGGCAGAACGGCTTGGAGTCGGGCTGTCGCGAACAGACGAAGTCGGTCGCCGCGCGCGTCTGGTCAAAGGCGTCGTAGCCGTCCCAGAAGCGCTTCTCGGGCGAGTCGTCGGTGTAGTAGTGCGAGTGCGGGTAGTTGTGATCGCATTCCGCGCCGAACCACGTGGCCCAGCCCTGCCGCCGCGCGGGCGGGATGTAGCTGTCGCGCCCATGCCCATCAAGATGCCACTTGCCGATGTAGGCGGTGTCATAGCCGCCCGCGGCCAGCGTCTCGGCCAGGCAGACCTCGCCGTCGGGCAGATACGCGTCGTTGAGGAACATGCCGGTCGAGGTCGGATACCGCCCGGTCATCAGCGCCGCGCGATACGGCGTGCAGACGGGGCAGACGGAGACGGCGTTGGCAAAATGCACGCTCTGGCCGGCGAGGCGGTCGAGGCGCGGGGTCTGCACGTTCGGGTCGCCGGCATAGCCCAGGGCCGAGGCGCGCCATTGGTCGACGAGGACGAACAGCACGTTGGGCCGGCGCGCGGGTTGGGCTCGCAGCGCGGGTGCGGCCAGCGCGGCTGCGCCAGCGCTCTGGAGGAGTTGGCGGCGGTTCATGGCGACTAGTCCTTCGCATCCGCCGGCGGCTTGCCGAAGGGCAGCACCGGCCCCGCATCCGCCTTCCACTGCTCGCCCAGCGCCTCCCACCGCGCGGCCATGGCCGTGACGCGGTCGGGCTGGGCGGCGGCCAGGTCCTTCTGCTCGCAGCGGTCGGTCTTCAGGTCGAACAGCTCCCAGCGGTCCCCACCCTCGCGCGCCGAGACCAGCTTGTAGTCGCCGGCACGCAGCGCGTGGTTGCCCTCGTGGTTGAAATACAGCTCGCCCGCGCGCGCGCCCTGGTCGCGGCGCAGGCTCGGCGCGAGGCTGTGGCCGGGGAACGGCGGCGCTGCGGCCGGGAGCTGGGACTTGGCGCCGGTCAGCTCCAGCAGCGTCGGCGCGAGGTCGATGACGTGGCCTACGTCGTGCCTGAGCGAGCCGCGCTCCAGCGCGGCGGCCGGCCAGTGGGCGATGAGGGGCGAGGCAATGCCGCCCTCATGCACCCAGATCTTGTGCTTCCGGAACGGCGTGTTGCCGGCCGACGACCAGCTTGGCCCGAGGCACAGATAGGAGCCGCCCGAGCCGGGCTCGGCCGCGGGATCGTGTCCGTCGCCACGCACCAGAATGGTCGAATCGGTGCCGTTGTCCGAGGCGAACAGGATCAGCGTGTCGTCCCAGGCGCCCATGGCCCGCACCTGGTCGAGCACGCGGCCGATCTCGCGGTCCATGCGGTCCACCATGGCCGCGTGGATGGCCATCTTGGTCGCCTGGAAGTGCTTCTGCTCGTCGTTGAGCCGGGCCCAGGGCAGGGTCTTCTCCGTCTCGCCGGGGCCCAGGTTGCGCAGGAACTCGGGCTTGAGGTAGCGCGGCTCAAACGACTCGTCCAACGGCGCCAGATCGCAGTCGACGATGCCCATCTCGCGCTGCATTCGCCAGCGTCGGTCACGCACGGCATCCCAGCCTTCCAGGTAGCGGTCACGGTACCGCGCGATGTCCTCAGGCGGCGCCATGAGCGGGAAGTGCGGCTCGGTGAAGGCCAGGTAGGAGAAGAACGGCTGCTCCGCAAAGTGCTCCGCGTGGTCGCGCAGGCAGTCGATGGCGTGGTCGGCGAAGGCCGTGGCGGTGTAGTAGGCGCCGCCCCGGTCCACCGGCGGCAAGGGCTTGTCGTCGCGGCGGTGCAGTTTGGGGTAGAACTTGCGGTCGTGGTCGTCGAGCACGTAGGAATGGTCGAACCCGCCGTCGGCGCAGGGCTTGGGCGCGCCGTTGACGTGCCATTTGCCGCTGTGATAGCAGCGATAGCCCGCGGGCCGCAGATGGTGCGGCAGCAGCCGGGCCCAGGCGGGCAGCCGGCCTTGGGGCGGGTCCATGTGCAGTTGCTGCGGGTAGTAGCCGGTGAGCAGCGCGCTACGCGTGGGCCAGCAGCGGGCCGTGCTGTAGAACTGCGTGAAGCGCACGCCGCCACGCGCCAGAGCGTCCAGCCGTGGCGTGGCGATCTCGCTGCCGTAGCAGCCGATGTCCGAGAAGCCGAGGTCGTCGGCCAGGACCAGGAGGACGTTGGTGCGTCGCGGCCGCTGGCCCGCGGCGCGCGGGATGCCCAACGCCATCGTGCCGGCGGCGCTGGTCTGCATGAAATCGCGTCGGTTCATGGTTGCTCCACCAGTTCGGCGATGCCGATACCGCATTCACCTGCCACCGAGTACAGCAGGTAGACTTGGCCGTCCGTGTCCACGAAGATAGCCGGGTCGCGCAGGGCGTTCTCGGGCCCATTGACCGCCCCAGAGGCGGACTTGCGGAGCGGCAGGTCGGCGCCCTCCCACGGTCGCTCGGGGCGCAGGACCTCTTCCGAGTCGCCCGCGCGCCACTGCCGCCAGTCGCTGCTCAGCGCCAGCTTGCGCCGCAGAACGCGCTCCGGCGCATCGCCTATGTTGGTGTAGTAGACCCACAGCGTCTCGTCCACGCGATGCAACGCCACATGCCGCGGGCCAGCGCTGTTGGCCTGCTCGTCGCGACCGTCGCTGTCGGGCAGCGGGTTGCCGCCTTGGACGAACCCGGTCAGGCCGTCGTCCGAGCGGTACATCCGGCCGCCCTTGGCCATGGCGTACCAGGCGTCCTGCCACGGGAAGGCGCGGAAGTAGAACAGCCCCAACGGCTCCGGCCCGGCCTTGAAGGTCAGGCCGTCGGACGAACGCGCCGCAAACGACATCTGGCCGCCGCCGCCCTTGGCCGGGCCATGGAAATAGAGCCGGATCTCCTGGCGCAACCCATCCACGTGGGCATCGGGCGAGGCGATGTGGCCCGAGCAGCCGGGCGCATCTCGTAGCGCGAGCACGCCCGGCTCATGGATGCGCCAGGGGCCGGCCAGCGCATCGGCGTAGGCCAGTCGAATGTACTTTCCGTTGTGATGCGCGAAGTACAGGTAGTACCGGCCCAGCCGGCCTGGCAGCCAGTCGGGCACGCGCACGAGCGATGGGCCGTTGATGTTGGCGCCATCCTTGCCCGGCAGCATGTCGGGGCGGATGATCGGCGCGTCGGTCAGTCGCCGCGCGGCCGGCGCGGCCGCGGTGGCCAGCACGTTGGCGGCAAGCAGGACCGACACCATGGATGAAGCGGTCACGCCGAGCCCTCCATACGATGCCAAGGCGGGTTCGCCGGCGCGGCGCCGGGACCTCCTACGGCCGCGTCTTCGGCGTGTTGCGGCACCACTCGATCTTCGCCGCCAGCTCGGCGACGATCTCGGGGTGGTCGGCGGCGACGTTGCGGGTCTCGCCGATGTCGTCCTTCAGGTTGTACAGCGTGCCCGGCTTGGGATGGCCCGGTCCGACGATCAGCTTCCAGTCGCCGCGCTTGAGCGCCAGCGGGTTGCCGCCGTTGTTCTGGCTGAGCAGCCACTCGCGGCCGGTCCGGCTCTCGCCCAGCAGCGCGGGCAGCACGTTGAGGCTGTCGGGCGCGTCGTTGTCGGCCAGCTTGGCGCCGACCAGCGCCGACAGGCTGGCACAGAAGTCCACCTGGCTGACCACGGCATCGCTCACGCCCGGCTTGACCCGCGCCGGCCAGCGCACGATGAACGGCTCGCGTGTGCCGCCCTCAAGCACCGTGTACTTGCCGCCGCGGAACGGGCCGGCGGGCTTGTGGTCGCCCAGCTTCTCCACGGCGCCGTCGCGGTAGCCATCGTCCAGCACGGGGCCGTTGTCCGAAGACAGGATGACCAGCGTGTTGTCGCTCAGACCGAGCCGCTCGAGCGCGTCCAGCAGCGTGCCCACGCAGGCGTCGAACTCGACGATGGCGTCGCCGCGCGGGCCCATGGTCGTCGCGCCCTGGAAGCGGGGATGCGGCACGCGCGGCACATGGATGTCGTGTGTGGCGAAGTACAGGAAGAACGGCTTGGTCCGGTTGCGCTCCATGAACTCGACGCCCTTCGCGGTGAAGGTGTCGGCCATGTCCTCGTCCTTCCACTGCGCCGCGCGACCGCCTCTGTACCAGCCGATGCGGCCGATGCCGTTAACCACGCCCATGTTGTGGCCGGCGCTCCAGTCCATCTTGAGGTGGTCGCGCTCGCTGACGCCGGTCGGCTCGCCGGGGAACGGCTGCTTGTAGCTGACCTGCAGCGGGTCGTCGGCGACCAGACCCACGACCCGCTGGTTCTCGACGAACACGCAGGGCACGCGGTCGCCGGTGGCGGCCATGACGAACGAGTAGTCGAAGCCGACCTCACGCGGGCCGGGCTTGATCTCGGCGTTCCAGTCCAGTGTCTGGCCGTCGCCCAGGCCCAGATGCCACTTGCCCACGGCCCCGGTGGCGTAGCCGGCCTGTTTGAGCAGCGCCGGCAGGTTGGAGCGGTCGGTGGGCACAATGAGTGCGGCGTCGCCCGGCAGCACGCCGGTACCGCGGCGCCGGAAGGCATACTCGCCCGACAGCAGCGAGTAGCGCGACGGCGTGCAGGTGGCCGCGGGACAGTGGCCGGCAGTGAAACGCAGACCTTGGCGCGCCAGACGGTCGATGTTCGGCGTCTTGACCGCGACCGCGCCGTTACAGCCCACATCGCCATAGCCCAGGTCGTCGGCGTACAGGATGACGATGTTCGGCCTCGTCTCGGCGCTGTGCAGGCGCGAAGCCAGCAGCGTGGCGGCGCTCAGACCGGCTGCGCCAAGGAAGTTGCGGCGGTCCATGGGCTCGGCTCCCAGCCCCATGGTACACGAGCGGAGGGTCCGTCGGCAACGCTTGCTCAGACCGGCCAGCGCAGCAGGCCGTCGCGCACGCGGCAGCGGTTGGCGTTGTCCCAGGCGATGCGCCCGTCGACCCAGCCGCCCGTCGCATCGCGGTAGTTCATCACCGAGCGCTCGGGCAGCCGGGTGTCGTCGAGGTCCACCGCGCCGAACCAGTGGCTCATCTCGTGGCAGAGCAGGCCGGTGGTGTAGACGTCGGTCGGCTCATGCACCTGCGCCTTGAACAGCAGCCGCGGCCAGGAGGCCATGCCGCCCCAGTTGATGTCAGGCCGCGCGGCGACGGCGATGAGGCAGTTGGCGCGCGACCCATGCGGCACGCCGCGGGGCACGTTGTCACGGTACACGGTGGCCAGCCGCGTTGGCCCGTCGGGCAGCGTCCAGCGGCCGGTGCCGGCCACCGACACCTCCACGCGCCGGCCGGGATAGGCCAACTGGAACTGGCGCGCCGCCAGGTACAACCACTCGTTGAGCCGCGCCCGGCCGTTGCCCGCCAGCGCGCCGAAACGCGGCTCGAAGTGCTGGTCGACCACCACGAAGGCGGCAATGCGCACCGGCGGCGTGGTGGCGACGGCGCGGGCAGGCGGCCGCGTGCAGCCGGCCAGAAGCGCTGCGCCGGCCACGGCCAACCATCGGTATCGTGCCGTGCCCATGCTCGGCTGTGACTCGCGGTGGCGACGACGTTACGCGGCGGTGCTACGGTCTCACGCCCACCTGCGCCCGCTCGCCGATGAGCAGCGGCCAGTCGCACACCGGCACGCGCCACTTCAGCGTGCCGTGCGGGCCCGCCTCGGCCGGCGCCGACCAGACTGTCTGGCGGATGGGATCGATGAGCACCGGCTGGCGCGGGCGCAGCGCTGTCGGCAGCCAGGCCGTGAGCTGCCCGGCGACCGGCGGCAGCGGGTTCATCACGTCCTGGGCGCGCCAGAAGGCCAGCAGCGGGCCGCGCTCGGTGCCAAAGGCCACGGTGCGGGCGTCGGTGCCGGGCTGGAGCACGGCGTTGATGGACGCGTCGACGCTGATCTCGCCGGCCAGCAGCGTGCAGAGCGACTGCGCGGCGAGGAAGGCGGGCTTGCGGCGCATCTCCTTGCCGCCCAGCAGGCCGAAGTAGTATTCGCGCTCCACGTACTCGTTCTTGATGATGTAGAACTGAAAATCAGCGATGTGGAAGAACGCGGACAGGGCGGCGCCGTTTTGCAGGTCGAGCAGCGCGCGGCGTGCGTCCCACACCGCCTGGCGGTCCTCGTCGAACTCGCAGTCGGCCAGCGCCTGGCCGGCCACCGCCTTGGACGGCGCGCCGGATTCGCCCTGCCACAGCGGCAGGCCCGGCCGGTAGCGCTCGACCAGCGCGCGCAGCGTGGGCTGGAGCGGCTCGTAGCGCGGCTCGGGCGTGGGTGTGTAGATGTGGTAGGAGAAGGCGTCGATGTGCTCGCCCATGCCGGCCTCGAAGCAGCCCTGCACCCACTCGAACCCGTTGTGGCCCAGCGCCATGGCCGTGGCGCCACCGACCACCTGCACGCCGGGATGGCCCTGGCGCAGCGCCGGTGCGGTCAGCTTGACCAGTTCGGCGTAGTCGGCGGGCGACGGGTCGTAGGGCGTCCAGAAGGGCTTGATGTCCGGCTCGTTCCAAACCTCGTAGTAGCGCACGCGGCCAGCATAATGGGCCGCCAGCGCGGTGCAGAAGGCGGCCCACCCCGCGCGCGCCGCGGGCTCGCGCACGGGCGTCCAGCCGACGGCGGTGGGATGCGGCGCGTCCGGCGTGTAGAGCTGGTTGCCATAGCCGACGTTGAACCACGGCTCGATGCCCACCGCGATGAGCTTGTCGACGATGTCGTCCAGCCAGCCGAAGTCGTAGACGCCCGGCTGCGTCTCGCAGCGGCCCCAGCCGGTCTGCACGCGAGCCCACTTGGCGCCGAGTTCGGCCAGATGAGGCAAGGCTGGGTCGAGCTGCCACATGCCGCGGTCGAGGGTCTCCACGCCGATCGAGAAGCGGCTGCTCGCGATGTCGTCAGCGCGCCGCGTGGCCAGCAGGCCCAGTGGCGTCAGGTTCAGCTCGGAGGCCAGGTGGTCCAGGTTCATCGCTCACTCCTTGTCCAGCCGGCCGAAGCAGCTCTGCGCCGCGGCCAGGTAATCGAATCCCGCCGAGCCGCGCAGTCCGTGCATGACCAGCGCCCAGCAGCCCTCAAACAGCGTGACCACCGAGGTGATGCGCGCGGCGCTGGCCAGTTCGTCCTCGCGGTAGCCGCATTCGACCAGGAAGGCCCGCTTGACCGCGTCGTCCCAGCCGGCCGACCAACTCAGCGTGGCCACGTCGTACAGCCCGTCACCCAAGCCGCCGAACTCCCAGTCGACCAGCCACAGGCGTTCGCCGTCGTCCATGAAGTTGTTGGTCCACAGGTCGTTGTGGCAGAGGCAAGGAGCGAATCCAGCGGACGCGCGGCGCTCGTCCTCGAAGGCTACCGCGCGGTCGCGATGGGCCAGCAGGTCCGGCGTGACGGCCAGGCCAAGCGCGCGGGCGCTGGCCAGCAGTGCGTCGATACGGTCCGTCACCCGGCCGTTGGCGGCCACGGCGCCGATGCCGCGCAGGCGCCGCAGCACATCGGCCAGGCGTGCGCGATTGGCCTCGTCGGCGAAGTCCTCGGCACGCCAGTGCCGGCCGTCGATCCAAGCCAGCAGGTGATTGCCGCGGGCATCGCTCCAGATCACCTCGGGCGACACGCCAGCCGCGGCGGCGGCGTGCGCGGCGGCCTCCTCCTCGGCGCGACGAATGCCCAGGTGGCGCCCGTGATCCGAGGCCAGCCGCAGCAGGTATGTCCGGCCATCGGCGTCGACGCGGAAGTTGTGGTTGTTGAGCATGACCACATCGTGCAGCGGCTGCACCGCCACGGCGCGCGCCGCGCGCAGCGCGGGGATGGTCGAGGCCAGGGCCTGGGCTGCGTTGAGCATGGTCTGCTCCTAAGCCGGCGTCAGCTTCACCAGCACCACGCCGTGCGGCGGCACGTCGGCGGCGAAATCGTCGTGGCGCTCGCCCAGATCGGCCTGCCGCCACAGGTCGCGCACCTGCTGCGGCCCGGTCAGGCCCAGCTCGCTCCAGGCCACGCCCACGCGCACGGTGCTGTCTCCCACGTTGAACAGGCCCACGGCGCGCGTGCCGTCGGCCAGTTCCTTGACCAGCACCTCGCCGCTGCCGCGCGGCTCCAGGTCATAGGCCTGGTGACCCAGCTCATCCTGGTCCAGCGCCAGCACCTCGTCGTTGGTCAGCAGACCCAGGGTGAACGCGTCGAGCCGCTCGGGCGGACAACCGATGATCAACGGCGCCGACCACAGGCACCACAGGCTCACGTGGCTGTATTGCTCATCGGCCGTCAGCCGGGTCGGCCGCAACGGCTGCAGGTCCCAGCCGCCGAGCAGGCCCACGCGCAGCGGGCACGGCATGTTCCAGTGGCCGGGCCGGTTGTAGGCCTGCCAGGCGCGATGGCCGAGCCAGATGTCGCGCACGCCGAGCGCCCAGCGCCGTTTGTCGTCGTCGAGTTGCGAGCGATCCCAGACGTCGACGATGTCGCCCGTGGTGCGGCACATCGACGCGATCTCGGTGTAGGCCGTTGCCTCGGCCAGTGGCGCGCTGTTGGAGAGTTCCAGGACGATATCGCGCCCGGAGTCGCGCAACGCGTTGCCCATGGATCGCGCCAGATCGACACTGTCGATGAGCCAGTCGTACTTGAAGTAGTCAAAACCCCAGGCGGCCACCTGCTGGGCGTCGGTCTGGTCGAACAGATGCCGGCCGCAGCGCCAGCCGGCGTGGACGGGCGTGCTCGGCTGCCAGGCGCCGCTGGGCTCGTCGCTGGAACCGCCGCAGAAGCCCGCGTAGCTGCTGACCCAGGGCGTCGAGTAGGTGCCCACCTTGAGGCCCAGACGATGCAGGTCGGCGCACAGCCGCGCCGGGTCGCCGAACTTGTCGTTCGGCTGGAGCGCGCCGTCGCGGTGGCCCTGCCAGCCGTCGTCGATGTTGACATAGCAGTAGCCGTGCTCGGCCAGGCCTGTGTCGAACAGGGCCTGGGCACCCTCGCGCACGTTGGCCTCGGTGACCGCCGGCCCCCAGCCGCCCCAGGTGTTGAAGCCCATGGGCGGCGTCAGCGCGAAGTCGATGCCGATGACGATGCGCAGTGGCTTCTCGGCGCGGCCGTGGGCGTTCTCGGCATGCAGGACCACGTGGTACGTGCCCACCGCGCCGGTCGTGCCGCTGATGACGCCGCTGGCAGCATCGAGCGCGAGCCCCGGCGGCAGGCCATCGGCGCCGAACGTCATCGGCCGCTCGCCGACCGCGGCGATGTGGAACAGGAGCGGGCTGCCGGGCCGCGCGCCGTAGACCGCGGCGGTGTTCAGGCGGGGTTCGCTCATCGCTCTGCCTCCCAGGCCAACAGGCGCGCCTCGTGCGCCTCGAGGGGCACATCGACATACCAGCGGCCCGTGCCGCCGTCGCGTTGCGCTGTCAGCAGGCCGGCGCGACCCGCGGCGCGTGTGCTCAGCAGCGGTCGCAGACTGCGCCGCTCGGGCAGCCAGACGCGTCGCGTCAGCGCTGTCGGCGAGTGCAGGCCGAGCACCTGATTGCTGGCGTACAGCGGGTGGTCGTCATCGCAGTAGATGTGCGCGCCGGCGCGCTGGGCGATCTCGCGCAGCAGCCAGCCAGGCACGGGCCCGACCGCCGACCAAGCCACGCGACTGTCACCCAGGCGGCCCTCGACCAGCCCGGCGTGGCCGTCGGGCGTGCGGCCCAGCACGTCCAGGTCGGCGGTGGTCACCGCCACGAAACCCGGCTGCTGATCGGCCGCGAAACCGTAGTCATGCTCGCCCACACGCACCGACCGCACGGCGGGCACCTGGGCGAAATGCAGTCCGGTCAGCTCGGCCATGGCCTCGACGCTCAGGCCGTCCTCGGCCACGAACCCCGGCGCGTAGGCCCACAGCAGCGTGCGGTCGGCGCCGCGCAGGCGCTTGACCGCCGCGCGCAGCTTCGCGCTCGGCGCGAACAGGTTGGGGAAGTAGATCAGCCGGTAGGCGTCGGCCGACCAGTCAGGATCGAGCAGGTCGCCGCTGAACACGATGTCGTAAGGCGTGCCCATGCGGCCCAGGCCGTCGAGCTGCCTAAGCAGCAGGCTCTGGGCCAGGCTGCCGCGCTGGTCCACGTACAGCAGCGAGGTCGTGTCGACGACCACGGCCACCTGAGCCACCGAACGGTACGGTTGGTCGAGCAGCGATTCCGCGGCGGTCTGGGCCTGGCGGACAACGCTCCGCAGTCGATCGTCGTCGAACCAGCCGCCGAACATGTCGAACCACCACAAGCCCTGGCCCTTGGCCAGCGCCAGGCAGGCGTCGCGGCCCATGACGCCGCTGGCCTGGTCGAAGTCGGCCAGCCGCGAGTCCTGGCCGGGGATCGGTTGGCCCTCGACATGCGTCACCGCGCTGGGCGTGATGTGGTCGAACTCCAGCAACGCCAGCTTGCCATGCCGGCGCAGGCTGTCCACCGGCATCATGAAGCTGCTGACCTGGTCGGCGCGGCGGTGATGGTAGTTGGCCGGGCAAAGGAAGAAGTCGAGATCCGCCGAGGCAAAGACCCGCTCGCAGTCCAGATGCCCGCCGAACAGCAGTTGCTGGCTGCCGAACTGGAGCACATAGCCAAAGAACGCGCCGAGCACTTTGCGATGGTCGAGCACGCCTTGGGCCAGGCGTGCGAAATGCAGCAGCAGGTCGGCCACCTGCTCGTTGTGGAAGCGCCAGGCGTCGACGGCAGGCGATGCGGGGTCACGGAACTGGCCTTGAGCGAACACGCTCTCGCGCTCGGCCCGCGACGGCCACGGCCGACCCAGCGCGCGTTCGGCAGCCTCCACCTTGATCGGCTGGTCGGTGGCGTCGCGGTGACAGAACCACTCGTGAGTGCGACCGCCGAGCAGCGCATAGCCGGCGATGCGCTGGCCCCAGCGCGCCTCGCAATGGGCCAGCACGGCGGCCAGATAGGCGCCGGCGTCCGCGCGCCAGGCCGGCGAGCTGGCCGCCTCGCCCAGGTCGGTGAACGGGTTGGCATGCCCGGGATGCGCCGCCAGCCACCACTCGGGCGGGTTGAGGTCGAGCATCATCAGCACCAGTTGGCCGCCCGACCAGGCCTCCAGATCGGCCATCTGCCGGTCGACCACAGTGAAGTCGTAGGTGCCCGGCGCGGTCCAGGCCGAGCCGTACAGGCTGTAGGGCACGCCGAGGCTGCACAGGTTGCCCGAGACCTGGGCATTGACGATGTCCACGCCCAGCGCGGCGAACTCGGCCACATAGCGCTGTTGCGGGCGGAACGAGCGGAAGGTCACCGGCGCAATGGGCCGGTCGTCGACCAGCAGGCGCGGGTGGCCGAGCGTGGTGTCGAGGCGGGTGATCATCGGCAGCCCTCCCTGTAGTCCCCCCGCGAGCGGGGGGACGGTGCAGTGACTCCCTCCCCGCTCGCGCGGAGGGCCGGGGTGGGGGCTGTTCGCGACGCCATCGTAACCTACCCTTCCGCGCCAAGCGGCACCAACTGCACCGACACGCCGCCATCCACCACCAGCCGCGCGCCAGTCACGTTGGCCGCGTCAAGGGAGGCGAAGTACAGCACCGCCGCCGCCACGTCGTCGGCACTCGCGGGCTCGCCAAGCGGGGCATTGGCCCGCCGCCGCGCGGCGACCTCGGGGTCCAGTGTCGCCCAGCGCTCGGTGAGGATGTAGCCCGGCGCCACGGTGTTCACGCGGATGCCGTGCGGCGCCAGGTCCAGCGCCATGGCCCGCGTCAGCGCGTCGATAGCGCCCTTGGAGGCGCAGTAGGCCGTGCGCCCGCGCACCGGCCGCTCGGCCGTGTTGGAGCTGACATTGACGATCGCGCCTCGCGTGCTCTGGTCGATCATGCGCCGCGCCGCAGCCTGTGCGCAGCGGTAGTAGCCCAGCACGTTGACCGCCATGACCGCCTCGAGCAGCTCGTCATCGACGTCTACGAACGTCGGACCCAGGCCCAGATGGGCCGCGTTGTTGACCAGCACGTCCACCCCACCCAGCTCGCGGTCGACGATGTCGAACAGTGTTCGGACTCCGCACGCCGTGCCGAGGTCGGCGACGGCCGGCACCGCGCCGGGCACGCTGGCCACGGCGGCGTCGACATGGGCCGGGTCGGTGCCGTTGATGGCCACCCGCGCGCCCTCGGCGGCGAAACGCCGGGCAATGCCCAGACCGGTGTTGCGCGAGGAGCCAGTGACCACCACGCGCGCGCCGTCAAAGCGCATATCAGGTCTCCTTCATCCACGGCACCGCGTCGGGCGGGCGGATCTCGGTCAGCGTGCCCACGTAGTGCCGCAGGTTGCGCCGCTCGTAGGGATGCTGGGCGATGGCTTCCAGGTTCAGATCCAGGCCCAGGCCGGGCGCCGTGGGGATGAGCATCTCGCCGGCGGCGAAGCGCACGTCCTCGGTAGTGACATCGCCACGCCAGGGGACATCGGTGTTCATCGTCTCCAGCAGCCAGAAGTTGGGCACGCAGGCGGCCAGATGCAGCGTGGCCGCGTTGGCCACCGGGCCGATGGGGTTGTGCGGGCAGACCACGCGGCTGTAGGTTTCGGTCATGGCGGCGATCTTGCGCAACTCGCCGATGCCGCCCACATGGCTGACATCGGGCTGGAGGATGTCGGCGCAGCCCTGCTCCAGGTAGGTGCGCGCATCCCACCGCGAGTAGAGCCGCTCGCCGCCGGCGATGGGCACCCGGCTGCGGCGCACCACCTCCGCCATGCCCTCGGGGTGGTCGGGCATGATCGGCTCCTCGAACCATGAGATGTCGAAGTCCTCCAGCGCGTGGGCGATGCGAATGGCCGTCGGCACGTCGAACCGGCCGTGGCCCTCGATGAGGATGTTGACCTCCGGCCCGACCGCCTCGGCGACCGCCGCCACACAGGCGATGGCCTGCCGCAGCTCGGCCTTCTCGATGGTGCGGTAGGCGGAGCCGAAGGGGTCCCACTTGAGCCCGCGGAAGCCCTGGTCGACCGCGATGCGGGCTTTTGCAGCAAACTCCTCGGGCGTCTTGGCCGGCGAGAACCAGCCGTTGGCGTAGCACGGCACGCGGTCACGGCAGCGGCCGCCGAGCAACTGCCAGACCGGCACGCCGAGAGCCTTGCCCTTGATGTCCCAGAGCGCCATCTCGACACCCGACAGAGCGGTCATCAGCACCGGGCCGCCGCGCCAGTAGCTGTCGCGGTAGCACTCGTGCCAGATGGACTCGATGTCGTGCGGGTCGCGGCCGATGAGGTGGCGCTCCAACTCCTGCACCGCGGCCGCGGCCGTCGGCTCGCGCATCTCCAGCGTCGCCTCGCCGATGCCGTGCAGACCCTCGTCGGTCATCACCCGCACAAACACCCAGTTGGCGCGGTAGCAGTGGCAGAGGTAGGTCTCCAGGGCCGTGATCTTCATTCGGCGTCTCCAAACGGTGACTGGCTCATCTCGTCGCGCATGGGGTCCAGAGGCAGCGTGGCCCAGTCGATGACCGGCATGGGCCCGGGCAGCTCACCGCCGAGTTCGGCCGACAGCTCAACCGCCGCCGACCACAGCGCGGCGGTCATGCGCGCGCAACGCTCACCGTCGGCGCGGAACGCTGGGCAGGCCACGCCAATCGACGCCACGGGCGCCCCTTTGGCCACGACCGGCAGCGCCAGCAGCACCTGCCCGCCGTCGCGATCGGTGCGCAGCGCGCAGTAGCCCAGCGCGCGCACCCGCCGCAGATCCGCCTGCCAGGCCGCCAGCGAGCAGCCTGGCCGCGTGTCGGGGCTGCGCTCGACAAAGGCCGGCCAGGCCGCCTCGTCGCCGCAGGCCACCAGCAGTCGGCCCGTGGCCAGCTTGAGCGCCTGGGGCCAGGACCATTGCGGGAAGTGGATGGTGATCGCCTCGGTGCCCGGCTGGAAGGCGATGAGCCGGGCCTCGAAGCCCAGCAGGATCGTCGCCGAGGCGGCCTCGCCCGATTCGCGCGCCACCCGCACGAGTTTGGGCTGGAGGATGTCGGGCAGCGCTTGCACCGGATCCCAGCGCGAAGCCAGCACGCCGGCCGCGGGCCCCAACCGGTAGCGTCCGTTGTGGTTCAGGAGGAAGTGACGCGTCGCCAGCGTGCGCAGCAGGTTGTGTACCGTGGCGACATGCAGCCCCAGCTCACGCGCCAGCTCCGACACGCCGATCTCGCCCGCTGCGGCCACCGCCTCCAGCAGGTCCAGCGCCCGCTCCACCGACTGCACCAGATTGCCCGTGTTCGCCACGTCGCACGCCTCCGCATATCAGAATAGCGGATGGCTTATGGCAATGCAAGATGCACCGGGTGCTTGGCGCAGCTATGCGTAGCCCAGCCTGGTCTCGGGGCTACGCACGGCCAATCGGTGCGATGCGCTGGTGCTAAGGGTCAGTAGGCCCGAGCGGCGCGGGCGGTACGCGCCGGTGCGGCGTAGCCGGTGCGGCGACCGACCGTCGCGGCGCGCGGCGCGGCCGGCTGCGCGTAGGTGGCATAGAAGGTCGGTTCGTTGCCCACATACGACGGCCAGAGCCACGCGCCGTCCAGCGGCAGTCTGGCGTAGACCGTGACATTGGGCGCGTCGGCCGGTGTGACAGGCTCGGCCAACAGGGCCGCAGCGAAGAGTATCGTCAACATCATCAGCTTCCTTTGATCCTCACTGTGGGTGGCCCTGAAATCTGAGCAAGGCAGCGGATCCGGCGTTCGTCACAGCTTCGCCATACTTGCTATGGCGGTCCGACTCGCTCCACAGCTGACGGGAAGGACCGTGGGTGGCTGATGGCACACTCCGCGGGGCCAAGGCAGGTCCCAGCCCAGGACCAGACTGCTGTCGTTGAGCAAGGCGCAGTTCGACGAGCGATTCCCCTCGACGCCATACCCGACGGGAGGTGGGGTGATGCCGGCACCGCCTGCTGCGTTCGCGGCACGTCGTCGGGCCAGACCGACACGAGGCTGTTCGACTGGCCCGACTGCTGAGCGCCAACGCTGAACCAGGACCGCGGGCCGAGCGTCTATGCTCCACCGAGAGGGAACCGCACATGGACCGCCGACACTTCCTCGGCGCCGCCGGCCTCGGCCTGGCGGCGGCTGCCTGTCGTTCACCTTTGCGCGCCGCCGATGCGCCGGCCGGCCGCCGGCCCAACATCATCCTCATCCTGAGCGATGACGTGGGCATCGCCGAGCTGAGTTGCTACGGCGGCGAGCACCCCACGCCGCGGCTCGACGCCCTGGCCGGTGCCGGTATCCGCTTCGAGCAGTGCTACTCCACGCCGCTCTGCGGGCCGTCGCGCTGCCAGTTGCTCACCGGGCGCTATCCGTTCCGCACGGGGCTCAACACCAACCAGAGCGCCACGGCCGTCTCGCCCCAACGCGAGGTGATGATCCCCACCGTGATGCGCAAGGCCGGCTACGTGACCGGCAGCGTGGGCAAATGGGGCCAGATCTGCCTGGGACCCAAGGAGTGGGGTTTCGACGAGTGGTTCGTGTTCCAGGGCAGCGGCCGCTACTGGGCCAGCCAGAACATCAGCTACAACGTCAGCGGTCAGAGCAAGACGCTGGGACAGAAGGAGTATCTGCCCGACCTCATGCACGACTTCGCCGTCGACTTCACCACCCGGCACCGCGACAAGCCGTTCATGCTGTACTACCCCATGTCGCACATCCACGGGCCGATCATGCCCACGCCCGACAGCAAGCCGGGCGCCGACGCCAAGCAGCTGTACGCGGACAACATCAGCTACATGGATAAGCTGGTGGGCAAGCTGGTCGACCATCTGGACCGGCTCGGGCTGCGCGAGAACACGCTGATCCTGTTCGTCGGTGACAACGGCACGGCGCGCTTTGGCGAGGCGACTATTGGCGGCAAGTCGCTCAGCGGCAAGAAGGGCTCCATGCTCGAAGGCGGCGCGCGCGTGCCGCTGCTGGCCAACTGGCCCGGCACCACGCCCACGGGCCGGGTCAATCGCGACCTGATCGACTTCTCGGACTTCTTCGCCACCTGCGCCAGCCTCGGCCGCGCCGATCTGCCCGCGGGCGTCACCCTCGACAGCCAGAGCTTCGCCGAGCAGTTGCGGGGCGAAGCCGGCAAGCCGCGCGAGTGGGTCTATGTCGAACTCGGCGGCAAGAGCTACGTGCGCGACAACCGCTACAAGCTGACCAACGGCGGCGCGCTCTTCGACCTGTCCAAGGCGCCGTTCGAAGAGATCGCGGTGCCGGACGACACCAAGGACACGCTGGCGCTGGCCTCGCGCGCCAAGCTGCAGGCCGTGCTCGATACACATCGGGCCAAGCCGGCGGGCGGCGGCGGCGGCGGCGGCGGCGCGGCAGGTGCAGCCGGCAAGGGCAAGGCCAATCGACCGGGCAAGGCCGGCCGACGCGCGAAGGGTCAAGCGGCGAAGTAGACGCTCGGGCTCGTCGCCCCGGCGCCCGGCGTCGGGGTCACTTGCCCAGCGGCGTTCCCTCGCTGATCACCGTGACCTGGGCGCGCGCTCTCACGCCCGCCGGTGCCTCGGCGGCGAACGTCAGGGCGTTGGTGCCCGGCGCGAGGCTCGGCACCACGCCGCGCGGCGTCACATGCGCGATGACCGCGCCGCGCTCATCGCGCATGGTAGCCTCGCCGGTCCCCTCGTACTCCAGGTACTGGCCGCTCTCCAAGGTGACCGGGAAGCTCAGCGCCTGGCCCGCCACCGTTACCGTCGGGTTGGTCAGTTTGACCTTGAGCACGGGCAGCGCCCTGACCGCGCTGAGGTAGCAGGTGATCGGCTCACCAGGCGGCAGGTTGTTGGCCCACAGGTTGAACGCCCCCACCCGACCCCGCACCAACGGGCTGCGACCGACCTCGCAGGCCCCGCCATACGGCCAGAAGTAGTCCTGATGGCGCTGGGCATCACGCTCGCGCAGCAGCAGTTCCACGTAGCGCCAGCCGACGAAGTCGATGTCCACGTAGTGGTCGTCCCAGGCCGTGTAGTCCTCGCGGGTGTTGTTGAGCTGGAGGTTCAGCAACTCGCCCTTCCCATCGCCATGGATCCACACGCCCAGCGCGCCACACGCGCTCATGTTCAGCGGCGGCGTGAAGGCCTGGGCCAGTTTGGTCCACGCGCCGCGGCGCTCGGCCGTGGTGTTCGTGGCGGTCAGCCGGCCGCTCACGCTGCCCGCGCGCGCGGGCTCGGTGGCCGTGGTCAGGCTCTGCGTCGCGCCCGCCGCCTGCGGGGTGAACCGCTCGGGGCGGGTGAAGTCGGTGACCAGCACCCCGTCAGGCGAATCGTAGGGCTGCACGGCATACAACGCCTCGATCCGCAGCCGCAGCGGCTGGGCGGCGTGGCGATTGATCACCTGCCAGCGGCCGGAGCCGTCGTCGAGCGCGGTCACGCGATGGTGCGCGTAGTCCGTGGGTCGCAGCTGCCAGGCGCCGCCCGCGGCCGGCGCGAGCCGGAACTGCTCGCCCGGCGCGCGCAGTCTGGCCAGCACCTGCGGCGCGAACGCGCGGTCCAGCCGCAGCCGCTCATAGCGCCCGAGCAGGGCCAGGTACTCGTCCTGGCGCGCATTGGGCGGAGTGGGCCCGGCCTCGATGCCCTGCAGGCTTGACGAGTGGTCCCAGCCCAGGCACTTGCCGGCGAAGTACTCCATGTCCTCGGGGAACATGCCCGCGTGGTCGGCCGACGGGCCGTTGAGCACCCACCAGCCCATGTGGCCGGGCAGCATCTCGCCCGTCGCGTAGGTGGCCAGCTCGGCGCAGTGCAGGTCGGTGAAGCGGTTGTAGCCCCACAGCGGATGGTCCCAGGCGCCCACCCGCGAATGGAACGGCCAGGCGCCCCACGAGCCCGAGCTGGACTCGACCAGCACGCGTCCCTTCAGCCGGCGGAAGATGGCCTGCTTCATGACGGCCACCGCGTGCGCGGTCTTCATGCCCTCGGAGCCGTCCATGTAGATCATGTCGAACCCGCAGGTGTTGTAGACCTCGGCGATGCGCGCGGCCAGTTCATCGACCAGCGTGCTGCCCTCGTCGGGGATGTAGCAGCAGTAGCTGGCCAGCAGATGGTCCGTCGCGTCGCCCTGAGCATGCGCCGCCGGCCGGGTCCCCCACCGCCCGCGCGTGCAGCCGTTGAAGCCGTAGGGCGGCTGGCTGGCGATGCCGCTGTAGGCGATGATCTCGTCGCCGATCTGGATGGTGTTGCCCGTGCTCATATCGCTCCAGAAGGTCTCCAGCCCTTCGGGCCGCTCGACGGTCGGGATCACCTTGTCGTTCGGGCCGATATCGCCGGCCAGCGTGAAATGGGCGTCCTTGGCCAGCCGCTTGTCGGGCACCGGCGCCACCCAGGGGTCGTCGACCTGGATGCACCCGGTGAGCGTATGCATGCCGGCCTTGAGCCCGGCCGCATGGACCTTGGCCACCACCTGCGCGAGCCCGGCCAGGCCGTGGGGGAACAGCGCCGGATTGGGCTCGTAGTGCCCCATGGTGCGCCACCACGGGTGGAAGTGGATCTCGGCGAAGCCGCCGCGGCGGGCCAGGGCGATCCACTCGTCGACATTGGCCTCGGAGATCGTGGCGAACACGTATGAGCCGCGATTCTCGGGCGCGTCGAGCGCGAACGGCCCGCCCAGCGGCGAGTACGGCAGCCCTTCGGCGCGTACGACGTCCTGCAGCACGCTCCTGATGGCCGCCTGCGGGCACGCGACCAGCGCCACCTTGGCGCCGACGAGGCCGTAGCGGCGCTCGCAGCGCGGCGTGAGCACGGCCGGCTCGCCGCCCTGCACCGCGGCCTCGACCTGCAGGTTGAGCGGCACAGTGGCCGCGGCAAAGTCGGCGTTCACCGCCCAGGCTACGGAGGCGCTGGAGCGCTTGGCGCCGGCGAAGGCCACGCGCCCGAAGACCACCTGCTCGACCTGCGGGTCGCTGACCGACAGTAGCTCGCAGACCAGGTAGCGACCGCGGTCGGTGACCTTGACCCGCGCGCTGACGCCCGACCGACCAAAGGTGAAGCTGAGCACGCCGTCACGGTACCCGCAGGCGCTCGGCCGGAAGGTCGTCCCGCCACGCCGGATGCTGACGAAGTCGACGGCCGGCTGGCCACCATGGTCGCGGCCGGTGGCGCGGTCCACCAGCCCCACCACACGACCGCGCTGGTCGAGCAGCAGGCGCGCTGAGCGAGTCTCCAGGGTCACCGCGGGCTTGGCCGGAACCGTCGGCATCGGTGCGTAGGCGACGCTGGTCCGCTGTGGCGCGCCGGCCCGATAGTCCGCGAGCACCTGCTCGGGCGTCAGCGCGCGGTTGTAGAGCTTCACCTCGTCGATCAGGCCGGTATGGCCGGGCTGCTCACCGGCCCAGCGCCCGACCTGCAAGTCGCCCGTGGCTCCCACCGGATAGTCCCATTGGGCGGTGCCGACCTGCTTGCCATCGAGGTAGGTGGTCACCGTGGGCCGCGCGAAGGTGGCGGCCAGATGGTACCAGCGACCCGGCTCGAAATGCCCGAGGCCGACGCCGACCTCGGTCCAGTCGGTCATGGCCATCGGCGCGCGGCCAGGCTTGCCCATGCGGAACGAGCAGTCCTGGTCGGAGACGAACAGCATGAAGCCGCCGGGGCACCAGTTGCCCGTGGTGAGGATGTTGGGGTAACGCCCGCCACGTTCCCAACAGACCCACGCCTCGACGGTCAGCGCGGCGGCACCATCGAGCCCGGCCGGACAGGGGATGGACACCCAAGCGCCGTTGCCACCGAAGCGCAGTGCCGTGCCAAACGCGCCGCGCACCCACGCCGCGCCGTGGACCTCACCGTCATTGCCCTGACCCGAGCCGTCAACCACGACGTCACCGGCGCCATCGTCGAAGCGCCAGTCGCCCAGCAGCCCTGGGGTCTGGGCGCGGAGCAGCCCGCACGCCAGCAGCAGCAACAGAACGGCGCTCCGGTTGGCCATGGTCGGCCCTCCTGTGTCGGGTGGAGGCCTTCGGCGGTGGGCTGGCAGGACCTTCTGACGGCCGTGCCCGCGACGTGGCATAATGGGTGGCGGCTTGGAGGCGACGAGCAGTGCTTCAGTACCTGCGACTAGAGAACGTCGGGCCGGCGCCCGAGATGGCGTTCGACTTCGCGCCGCGGCTCAATCTGTTGACCGGCGACAACGGGCTGGGCAAGAGCTTCGTGCTGGATGTCGCTTGGTGGGCGCTGACGGGGACGTGGGCCAATGGCATCGCGATCCCTCCGGCGGAGGCTGCAGCCCCAGCGATCGCCTTTCGGCACACGTCTGCCGACGCGGGCGCAACGCGGCCCACGCTCGCTGTCAAGCGCGCTGACTCGGTTGGGCTGGACTGGCCGCAGCTAGCCAGAGCACGACTGCTCGCACACGGCCATGACCAGAACGAGTGGGGGTCCCTTCTCCCGGCACTGCTAGAGCAACAGGCAGGCGACACCGACCTGTTGGCGACCGGCCGCGCGTGGCTCATGGGCCGCGAAGACCAGGCGGGCTGGAGCCAGGTCTGGCAGACGCTGCTAGCCATGCAGCCGGGCGACGCCGACCTGTTGGCGACCGGCCGCACGTGGCTCACCGGCCGCGAGAACCGGGCGGAGTGGGCGCACGTCTACCAGACGCTGCTGGCGGCGCAGCCGGGCGACGCCGAGCTGTTTGCGACCGGCCGCGCGTGGCTCGCGGGCCGCGACGACCGGGCGGAGTGGAGCTACGTCTGGCAGACGCTGCTGGCGGCGCAGGCGGGCGACGCCGAACTGTTGGCGACCGGCCGCGCGTGGCTCGCGGGCCGCGAGGACCGGGCGGAGTGGAGCCACGTCTGGCGGAGGCTGTTGGCGGCGCAGCCGGGCGACACCGACCTGTTGGCGACCGGCCGCGCGTGGCTCATGGGGCGCGAGGAGCAGGCGGGCTGGAGCCAGGTCTGGCAGACGCTGCTAGCGACGCAGCCGGGCGACACCGGCCTGCCAATGGGCGAGCTGGCGAAACTACTCGGCCAACTAACCCACGTGGGCGGACGCGCAGAGACCGTGCACGGCGGCCGAGCGGATCTTGCAGGCGGGTCTGCGTCCAGAGGGCCCCGTGCATCAGCTGGCCCGCAAGACCGCCTTGGCCTGTACGATCGCGCCACGCAGCAATGGAGGATCGGCAAGGCGTTACCCGGCCACGCTGGCCTTGTCGTCTACATGCGGGTGGACGGTGGGTTCGCAGTTTGGGATCCGCAGCGCAACGCGGTCAGCGCCGACGGGCCGGGGCGGCCACCAGCGTTTGTGTTCACAGCCGATGAGCTGTGGTCGGGCAACTCAGCCTGCGAAGGCCTGGTACGCGACTGGACGTCTTGGCAGCGCGAAGGAAACAACGCGTTTCAGCTCCTCTCGAGAGTGCTCGAAGAGCTGGCGCCCGCCGCAGAGGAGCCGCTGGTGCCCGGTGAGCCGCGACGCATAGCCGTGGGCGACCCCAGAGACTACCCGACTCTGCGGATGCCGTACGGCGAAGACGTTCCGGTGGTGCATGTCTCCGCAGGCATGAAGCGCATTATCAGTCTGGCCTATCTGCTAGTCTGGACTTGGCGTGAACACCAGGAGATATGCCAGTTGCTCGGGCAGCGGCCAACTGACGAACTGGTCCTTCTCGTCGATGAGGTCGAGACGCACCTGCATCCACGTTGGCAACGCTGTATCGTACCCGCCCTTCTGACGGTAATGGACACCATCACCGCCGGTTGTCGACTTCAGGCCATCGTGGCCACCCACTCGCCGCTGGTCCTCGCCTCGATGGAAGACACCTTCGACACGAGCACCGACCAGGTCTTCGACCTGGAGCTGACCGACGGCCAGGTCGAGGTGCGCCGGCTGCCCTACGAGCCGCTGGGCACCGCCGACGACTGGCTGACCTCCGACGCCATCGGCTTGCGCTCGGCGCGCGGCTCCTTGGTGCAGGAGGCGCTGCTCGAGGAACTGGCGGCAGCCTGGAACGATCCCGCGCTCACCGAACCGCGTTACCGCGAGCTGTCGGAGAAGCTGGCGTCGTCGTCCATGCGTGACACCGACCCTGTGCGCAGCCGCTGGCTGGCGCTGGGCGAGCGCCGAGGGTTCGTGTCGTGATCCGTGTCAAACCAGCACCAGAACCGCCGTCGTTCGACGAGCGAGTTCGCCAACCCGGCTTGGCGCAGTTGCCTGAGCTGAAGCCGCACTGGCGCCGCTGTCTACCCGACCTGCTCGCCGCGTACCAGCACATCTGCGCCTACTCGTGCTTCTACATCCATCCGGTCGCCGGCGCGCGTACCGTCGAGCACTTCGGGCCGAAGTCGGCGTCGCCCGAGCTGGCCTACGAATGGTCGAACTACCGCCTGGTGTGCAGCCTGATGAACAGCCGCAAACAGGCCTTCGACGATGTCCTCGACCCGTTTGAGATCGAGAACGGGTGGTTCGTGCTCGACTTCGTGAATTTTGAGGTCCATCCGGACGTTGAGCTGGCCATTGACCACGCCGCCATCCAGGCCACAATCGACCGGCTCGGACTCAACGACGCGCCCTGCCCGAGCACGCGCCAGCAGGAGTACGAGATGTATGAGCGCGGCGACGCCTCCTGGCGGCATCTCTGTCGCGTCAGCCCCTTCGTCGCCGCCGAAGTGGAGCGCCAAGGCCTGCGCCGGGCCGGCGACTGATTCGTCGGAGACACCCATGCCCAGGCTCAAATGGACCCGCCACGCCGACCTGGCCATCTCGCGCGGCTGCTCCGTGCGGCGCGAGGAATACCTCGACCACATGACCTTCGCCGCCAATGCTCGGCCGCTGTTCACCGAGATCTTCGGCCCGCTCATTGGCCTCAAGGAGGAATGGGAGGAGCAGGGCGCCAGCCCCGAGGAACTCGACTTCTCCGCCTTTCGCTACCGCTGCCCGCTGACCGCGGGCCTGCCGATCAACACCGGTTGGCTCGGCGGGCCGGCGCCCGAGACGCTGTCCGAGACCGACGACTTCCTGACCTACCGCGATGCCATGGGCCGCACCATGAAGCTGGCCAAGGGCGTCTCGACGCTGGCGCTGCCCATGGACTGGCCCGTGCGCGGCATGGACGACTGGCTGGCCATCCGGCACCACTACGCCTTCGATGAGGCTCGTTTCGGCGCCGGCTGGGAGCAGATGGCCCGTGACCACCTGGCCGCCGGCCGCGCCGTGACCGTGTCCCTGCCCGGCGGCTACGACACGTCGCGGCAGCTCATGGGCGACGAGGCGGCCTGCCTGGCGTTTGCCGACCAGCCGGAGCTGATCGCCGACATCCTGCAGACCGTCGGCGCGATGGTCCAGCGGGTGCTCGACCGCGTGTCGGCGGCGGTGCAGGTAGACATCCTCAGTGTGCACGAGGACATGGCTGGCCGGAGCGGGCCGATGGTCGGGCCGCGGCAGGTGCGTGAGTTCATCGCACCCTACTACCGCCGCGTCTGGGACATGCTCGCCGAGCGGGGCGCGCGTCTGTTCGACCAGGATTCCGATGGCAACATGAACCCGGTCATCGACGCCTTCCTCGACGCGGGCGTCAACGTCATGCACCCCATGGAGCCCGCCGCCGGCATGGACATCGTGCAGGTGCGCCAGCGCTATGGCCGCCGACTGGCGTTCTATGGCGGCATCGACAAGCATGTGCTGCGCCGCTCGCACGAGGAGATCGACGCCGAGTTGGCGTACCGGGTCCCGCCGCTGCTGGCCTCGGGCGGGTGCGTGTTCGCGCTGGACCACCGCATTCCCAACGGCACGCCGCTGGGCAACTATCGGTACTATGTGCAGCGGATGTGGGAGATGCTGGGAGATTAGGTGCACCGAGCACGGCCGACTCTCTTTGGTTGTCTCAGAACAAAGAATCCAGAGAACGATGAATCTACATTTACAGCGACGGCACGCATGGCTACATTCGACATAGTCGAATGGAGATCGAGATGATATCGTGTCGGACTGGGCTCGCGACGGTGGTTCTGGTCGCGACACTCTCGCCGCTGTCAGCGCAGAACAGCAGCAGTACCGGCGGCATCTGCGGCGTCCCGCCGCGCGAAGCCCTGTTGATACTCCGAGAGGCTGGGATGCCGTGGGCACCGTGCAAGGGTTGGGCCGACGTCATGGCCGCCGGCGGCGGCGAGCCCGGGCTTGACCTGTCGAGCTGGGGCAGCGGACGCACCTGGCGCACGCTCAAGGGCTGGAATCAGGATCTGACGGTCACTCAGCTCGGTAGCTGGGCGCAGACCTTGCGTGCGCCGGAGCGCGTGGCCAGCATCGAGCGACTCGGAGCCACGGGGCTCCCACAGGCCGTGGACGCACTGGCAGTGCTGCTTGACTCCAGCGATGTGGGCATCGCCCCGGCCGCAGGCAAGGCCTTGCGCCGACTTGCGGAACGGGGCTTGGTGAAGCCTGACCGGGTGGCGGACTGGCTACAGGTCGGCGCCAAGCAAGCCGCAGCGATCAGCGTGGCGGCAGGGGTGAAGGACGAGACTGGCGTTATGGTAGATCGTGTCGCCAGCCTCGTCCCAGACCTGTTGCTGCGGGCAGACACCACGACCCTGGGTTGTGCGGCGCTGGCGCTGTACCGCAACGGCCGAAGCGAGCAGGTCGATGCTCTGCTCGGGTCGGGCGCGAAGGGCAGAGACAGGGACCTCGCCTATCAGGCACTCGCCGACATCGCCGGTGACGTGCGCCCCAACGACCTTCACTGGCTGCCCGGCACATGGCAGAGCAAGACACGCGCCGATGAGCCTGACGCGTTGGCAGCGGCGGGGCTCCTGCTCCAGGCCAGCCTGGCCGCCCGCGCCGACCCGGCCACCGAGCTCGCAAGCGCCGCCCTGCTGGACGACCTACTGGCCGCGGACCGACCTGTTTGGCTGCGCGTGCACGTGGCTGACCTGATAGCGCGGCAGGGCCTCCTTGCCGACTGCCGGCCGCGCCCCGGCGGCGCCACGCTAGGCGAGCACGCCAGCCAGACCCCGGCTGAGATAGTGGCCAGCGGCACGCTGCCAACCGAGTCGATTTGGTGGCTTGTGTACCACTTCAGTGTGCCCTGCGCGCTCCGCGCGGGGTGGCCACTACCGAACCACACAGGGATCCTCTCATGCAAACCGACGGCAGAGAACACCACCTGCGCCGCGCAATGCCGGGCCATCGGCAAGCTGGCCAAGGAGCGAGGTGAGCACATCGTCGCCCGGTACGTCGAGTTGAACGCAGGCACCCAGCATGCCGCCTGCGGTGTGTTGCTCCGCGACTCATCGTGCGACAAAGCCTGGGATCAGGAGTTCGTGCTCGTTCGCCTGGCCCACACCGCTTGTGCCGAGGCAAGGACGTTCGCGCGCTGCGTCGAGCTCAACTACGTCAAGCCCGACACGGTCGGCGCCATTGACGTACTTGCATTGTCGTACAGCTGGCACAACGGCAGGTACGAACTGGTGACGACGGCAAGCGGCGCTGTTGCGCGGAACGCTTTCGCGCGTATGGTCACAAACAATCTCGGCCACCTGAACTGGAAGGAGACGGACACATGAGTGGTACTGCACCGACAGTGATCAGCCGCCGTGCGGGCCGCAAGCGCCTCACCAGCGCTCTCGGCCTGGGCTGCGTCGTTGCGGCGGTCTGCGGCCTGGCGGCGAGTCTCTATAACCGCGACCACGACATTGTGCGGCTCGCGCAGGCCATCCTGCCAGCCTTCCTGCCCGCGCTCTCGGCCTTGGTGCCACTGGTGCTGACCCCGCAGAAGGACGACGATGAGCCGCTACCTGATGGGGCCTTGTCGCTGGCCCTGGGTATCTGCGTCATCTACTCGACCGCCTGGTGTGTGCTGGCCGCGTGCTCCTACACGCTCGATGATCTCGGAGTCGGGCAGCGGCCCCACTTCGACAGCGCCGTGGCGCTGCTCTCAACCATCGGCCAGTCGGTGGTGGTCGGCATGGTGGTCACGAGTTTGGGCGGCGCGGCGAAGGCCGTCACTCCGCCGGGCAAGTAGGATCGGCACGGCATGCCTCGCAGGCGCCCGACCTTGGTATACTGACGCCCAAGGCTCAGGGACTTGCTGATGACCGCCATCACCTTCCTCCAAACCGCCCTGCTCGGCCTGGCCCTGACGCAGCCCGGCGCAGCGACAGAAACCCGCCTCTCCGAGCTCGACCTGTCGGGCCTGACCCAGGGCTACGGCTCGCCGCAGGTGGACGTCTCGGCCATGGGCCATGCGCCGGCCAAGTGGACGCTGCGGCTCGATGGCAAGGCGACCGAGTTCAGAGCGGCGGTCGGCGTGCAGGAGTACGCCGACAACGTCGGCGTCGGCAGCGTCGAGTTTGTCGTGCTCGGCGACGGACGCGAGCTGTTCCGCTCGGGAGTCATGCGCGGCGGGCAGCCGGCCAAGGACGTCAAGGTCGACCTGACCGGCCTCAAGGAGCTGGTGCTGCAGGTCACCGACGGCGGCGACGGCAACAGCTCGGACCATGCCGACTGGCTGGAGCCGGTCATCGTCCACAACGGCGCGCCGCTGCCCCTGCCGCCGACCGACCCGGTGGTGCCCGACCCGCCCGGCGCGCCGCCCAGCCAGGCCGCCAAGGTCGAGTTCGACGCCGGCCGTGGCACGCTGCGGCTGACCTACAACGGGGGCGTCCTGCTGGATGCGAAGGTCACCGGCCGGGCCAGACTGGAGCAGCAGGTCAGCGAGGCCAAGGGCGCGGTCACTCAGGTGCTGACACTGACCGGCACCGGGCTGAAGCTGGCCGGCAGCGTGCAGGCGGGCGAGCAGTCGCTGGCCGCGGAGACGCGCGGCGAGGCGCAGAAGCGCTTCCCGCTGGTGCGCACCAGCCATGGCGCCAGCCGGAACCTGCGCAACAACGCCGTCTACGACCGCGCGGGCGACTGGTGCCTGCTGGGCCCGGCCGATGGCTCAACCCGCATCACGCCCACCGCGAACCATGCCTACCGGCTGGCGTGCACGGGCGACACCATCCGCCTGACTTTCCAGCCGCGGCTGTATAGCCGGCACCGCAACCTGCCCTACTACCGGCCCTGGACCTACCGCGTGCGGCAGGATAGCATCACCGGTTGGTGCTCGTGGTGGGCTTACATGCGCGGCTTCCGGCAGACCGACCTGGACGGGCTGCTGGCGGTCTGGAAGGACAAGCGTCTGGCCGACTACGGCTACCGCTTCATCCAGATCGACGACTGCTTCCAGGGCGGCGAGGATGGCGGCCGGCCCGGCACGCCCAAGACCAACGGCTACCCCGGTGGTCGGCCCGAGACCTGGCTGAAATGGCGGACGGACGCGTTCCCCGGCGGCCTGACCGGCTATGCCGAGGCCTGCCGGCAGGCCGGCTTCGAGCCGGGCGTGTGGATCGGCAGCGGCATGGGCGACTTGGGGACCGTCGAGGCTCATCCCGACTGGTTCGTCCACGGGCCGGATGGCAAGCCATTTGCCGGCGACTGGGTGGGCTTCGCCGTGGACAGCACCATCCCCGCGGCGGCCGACGCCCTGGTGCGACCCATCTACCGCGGGATCCGGCAGGCCGGCTACTCGTATGTCAAGATCGACACGCTGCGCCATCGGCTGTACGACAACCTGCACCACAACCCCGGCTATTGCGCCGAACGCGGCAAGTCGGCCGCTGAGATCTTCCGCTCTTACGTGCAGGCCGCGCGCGAGGAACTGGGGCCGGACACGTTCCTGCTGGCCTGCTGGGGCGTGTTGCCCGAGGTCATCGGCCTGGCCGACGCCTGCCGCATCGGCGGCGACGGCTACGGCCCCGTGACCATGCAGTCGTACAACTCGTTCAACGGCATCGTCTGGCGCAACGACCCCGATCACTGCGACGTCTACCCGCGCTTCAAGCCGGCCGAGAGCGGCAACGTGACGCACACCAACGTGGTGACCGCGACCAACAGCGAGACCCTCCTGCGGCCGGCGCTGGCCTCCATCGCCGGGTGCATGCTGATGCTCAGCGACAAGCCCGAGGTGTATCGCGACGACGCCAACCTGATCGGTGCGCGGCGGGCCTCACCGGTGCTGTTCTCGGTGCCCGGTCAGCTCTATGACTTCGAGCCGGCCAAGTCCGACAACCTGCGGCGCGGCGCCCGGCTGTCGATCACCTCCGGCGGCCCGCCGGCGCCGGTCGACGCCGACCAGTTCGGCCCGGTCTGCCCCTGGTGGCTCAACGAAATCGACCGGCCGTTTGAGCATTGGAGCGTGCTGCACCACCTCAACTGGACCGACCGCCCCATGACGGCGACCACCGTCGCGCTGGCCGACCTGGGCCTCGACGCCGACCGCGACTACCTGGTCTACGAGTTCTGGTCGCAGCGCTTCGTGGGCAGCGTGCGCGGCAGCCTGGCCGTGCCGGAGCTGGCCGCTCAAGGCCTGGCCAGCTACGCGCTGCGCGAACGGCTCGACCGGCCGCAGTTGCTCAGCACGAGTCGCCACCTGACCCAGGGCGGCGTCGACCTGCTGGCGGTGAACTGGCGCGGCAAGACCCTCTCTGGTAGCAGCAAGGTCGTGGCTGGTGACCGCTACGAACTGGTGCTCCACGCGCCGGCCGGCTTCACGCTCGCCGCGGCAACGATCGCCGACAAGGCCGCCGAGGCCAAGACCGACGGCGAGGTGCTGCGCGTGGCCTTCACACCGACCGCCACCGGCACGGTAGCGTGGTCCGTGAGCTTCCACTGATGCCAAGCGCTCATTCGATCCACAGATGACACAGATGCCACAGATCACGGACCCGACAATCTGTGTAATCTGTGTAATCTGTGGATGATCATCCACCCAACAGTCTGGAGAGAAACCGCATGCCCCAGCTCAGCCGTTCAGTCATCAATGCCGCCATCGAGCAGGCCAAGGCGACGTTTGCCCAGTTTGGCATCGCCTTGCCGCCGTTCGCCTTCTGGACGCCCGAAGACTGGGCCACCAAGGGCCCGGAGTGCGATGAGATCCGGCACTGCATGTTGGGCTGGGATGTGACCGACTTCGGCAGCCAGCGGTTCGAGCAGATCGGCCGCACGCTGTTCACACTGCGCAATGGCACGACGCGGCACCTGGGCTATGCCAAGACGTATGCCGAGAAGCTGCTGTTCGACCCCGAGATCCAGCGTGCGCCGGCGCACTTCCACCGCTCTAAGATGGAGGACATCTGCTGCCGCGCGGGCGGCAACATGCTGGTGCAGCTCACTGCCGCCACACCCGACGGCCAACCGAGCGACCAGCCGCTGACGATCAAGGTCGACGGCGTGGCGCTGAGCGTGCGGCCGGGCGGCATTGTGCGGCTGCGGCCGGGCATGAGCGTGAACATCCCGCCGCGTACCATCCATCAGTTCTGGGGCGAGGAGGGCACCGGCCTGACCGTCAGCTCCGAGGTGTCGAGCGTCTGCGACGACTGGAATGACAACGCCTTCCTGGAGCCGGCCGAGCGCTTCCCCAGCCTGATCGAGGATGCGCCGCGCGTGCACTACCTGTGCCACGAGTATCCGGCGGCGAGTGCGTGACGCTCCGGCCGGGCTATGATCCACAGATTATGAAGATTACACAGATTGGCAGGTCCGCAATCTGTGTGATCTGCGTAATCTGTGGATTATGACTTCGGCTTCTTGTCGGCCAGTTCGGCCAGCCGTAGCGTGATGACCTTCTCCACGAGTTCCTCGGGCAAGGGCTCGTCGGGCGGGAAGCGGATGGTGCCCTCGCTGGTCGAGTAGCCGGCCAGGTCGTCGGCCAGCGACTTGATCACCGCGCGGCTCATGGGATAGAGCGCGCAGTGGTGCTTGGCGGCGCCGAAGCAGACCAGCAGCCGGCCCTGCCAGCGGAAGGCGGGCAGTTGATAGCTGATGCCCTCGGTCACCTCGGGCACCAGCTCACTCACCGTCGCTCGCAGGTGTTGCAGCGTGCGGCGTTTGTCGCTGGGCAGCGTGTCCAGATAGCCGTCGATGGGGCTGGGTGCGTCGATCATCGGGGTGCCTCACCGATATGGTGGGTTCACTCCGGGCCGGCGTCAGCCTCGGTGTCGGGTCGCGGTATGGCGGCGCCTGGCACACCTGCCGCCAGCAGCGCCTGCTCGATGTGGTCGGCGGCCAGTTGGTAGTCCTCGCCGACGGCCAGGATGGAGCGGGCCACTGCCTCGCGCACCTCGGTCTGGGCCAGACGGGCGATGTCTTTCTCCTCACCGGGCGCCACGCCGTGTAGCACGGCGCTGTGTTGCAGCGCGGCGACCGCGGCGCGCAGTTGTTTGGCCATAACCGGCTCGGCCAGCGCGGCGTCGGCCAGGAAGGCCGTGACTCCGCCGCGCTCGACCTGCATGGTCATGCCGTCCCAGTGGCTGTGGAGCCGTTCCAGCAGCACCTTGGGGTCGTCGGGGAAGAAGTCGTTGGCGCGCATGTCCGCCGCCCAGGCCTCGAACGCGGCCGGGCCGGCGGCATGCCTGCCCACGCGCCGCTCGCGCAGTACCTGGACCAACCAGAGCAGCGTATCGCGCCGCAGCTCCGCGGCGGCCGGCGGCGCGGTCTGCTCGCCCAGCAGTAGCAGGGCGTGGGTGGAGGGGTACCAGTTGCGCAGCCGGAAGTGCCCCGACGGCTCGGTCTCGGCCTTCTCCTCGTCCTGGAAGGTGTTCCAGCCGAGCAGCACCGCGCCGCCCTCGTCGTAGCCACAGATGACGCAGGCCTCCGGCGGGCCGATGACGCCGAAGGCGATGACCGGGCGGCCCCGGTCGATGCTGTCCACGATGCGGCGGCGGAAGCCCGACTCATCGGTCGACTCGCCACCAAGCCGGCGCGTGTCGGCCACCAGGATGTCTTCGGGCCAGGCGCCCGGCGCGGCCTTGGCCACCGCCTGCATGGTCCATCCAGCCGAACGGAACGCCCGGCGCATGGGCTCTAGCGTCTGGCGGGCCATGTGCAGAATGTCGCTGTTGCCGCCGTCCCAGGCTCGTGCCGACCAGGCCAGCCGTACGCCCGCACCCGACATGGCCATCAGCCGGTCGTACTGCTCGCGCTGACCGACGAACTGCAGGCACGCGTCGAGCGCGTTGCAGAACGCGGCAAACCGCCAGCGGTCGGTGTGCCACGACACGCGCCGCACGCCCTCCAGCAGCCGCCGCCCAGGCGGCGCGGTGGGTTGGGCCGAGGCTCCCGCGCCCAGCAGCACGACAAGCGTGACCGCCACCGTGTGCCTTGCCACCATGATGTTCCCCTGCCCAGCGGTCGCGGCTCAGTGGCCAGCCGCCTTCCGCCAGTCCGGAATGCTCACCGGCTTGGTCACCACCGGCCAGCTGGCGCGGAAGTCGTCGTCATAGAGCCCGATCTCGTCGATGGGAATGGGCTTGAAGCCGACCTTGGCCAGCAGCTCGCTCTTGGCCTTGAGGTCGTAGTCGCCGGCCTCAGGGTTCACGAACCCTGGATTCGCCTCGGGCCATTCGCCGTTCTCGATGAGATCGTAGCCGGCGCGGTTGCCGCGGACCATGTCGCCGCTGCGGTAGAAGACATTGCGCCACAGGTAGTTGATGCCTGGCGGCTTGAGCATGGTCTTCATCTCTGGGTAGCGCTCCTGGTAGAGCGGGTTGTTGATGTAGGCGGCCGGCGGCGTGGCCTGCGCCATCTGCACCCAGCAGGAGTTGCCGGCGTGCCAGCCGCCACTGACGCCCTGCTTGCAGTCGACAAACAGGTTGTTGTCCATGATGTTGTCACGGCCGCTGTTGATCTGCACGGCGCCGAAGTTGCCGTTGGCGCTGCGGATGAACACGTTGCCGTAGACCACCATGCCGCTGATGGCGTCGTCGAAGCGGATCGCCGCCTGGCCGTGCACCGCCGCGCCGGGCTTGTCCTTGCCGCAGTTCTCAAAACGGTTGTACCGGAAGATCACCCCGCGGTAGGTCGGGTTGCCGAACAGCTCCATCGCGCCCTGGTCGTCGCTCTCGCGTACCGCCGAGTGGACGTCGTTGTACTCGATTAGGTGGTCGTTGCCCTCGATGCGCATGACGCTGCTCGGGCAGTCGTACATGAGGTTGTGCGCCACGCGGTTGCCCACGCCCTCAAGCTGGATGGCCGGCGTGTAGGTACGGTCGATGCGGCCGAAGTTGTGTATCTGGCAGTTCTCGACGAAATGCTGGCCCGGCGTCAGCGTCGCGCGGTCGCCGCCGATGACTTCCGTGGCGCGGCGGCCGATGGTGTGGATGTCACACCCATAGATGCCGTCGGCCGTGCCGCCGTTGATGGTGATGCCGTTGCCGGCCAGTCGGCTGACGGTGCAGCCGGCCACCAGCGCGCGGTTGCAGTTGGTCAGCACGAGCCCGTTGGACCGGCCCAGGTCGAAGGTCAGGCCCTCGAACCGCAGGTCGTTGACGCTGTCGGCGGTGACCATCGGCGTGGCCAGCAGGCCCACCTCCACCGTGGCACCGGCCAGGTCGGTCGGCGGGTAGAGGTAGAGCACACCCGACTTGCGGTCCAGGTAGTACTCGCCCGGTTGGTCGATCTCTTCGAGCAGGTTGAAGGCGTAGTACTGGATGCCCTGCCCTGGGTCCATGCCCGGCCCGCCATACTGGTAGGCCTCGTTGCAGGTCATGGTCTTGGTCGCGGGATCGATCTTGGAGACCTTGATGGTCGCGTCGGCCCACAGGTAGCGGAAGTAGCCGAACAGCCAGGCGTCGTCGGCCTGCGTCCAGCGCGCATGACGGTCGTCCAGGTACTCGAAGACCGACGGCTTCTTCTGTCCGCGGTCGCCGCGTTCGGTCAGCTTGCCGATGCCCACGAAACCCTCATTGGGCCAGCGTGCCGGCGTCAGCGCCCGGCCATTGACGAACACCTCCAGCGTCGGCGGCGAGTCGGGCTGGCCGAAGCCGCGGACGGCGAGTTGGCCATACTCGGTGATGCCTTGTTCCTTCAGATCGCAGCGCATGACCTTGCCGCGGCTGGCCTCGGGCAGGCGCGCGGTGATGGCCGCGTCGGTCACGGGGCCGAAGCCGGTCAGGCGCTGGCCGCCATACAGCCGCGTCTTGCCGGGCTGCGAGGCGCGGTAGACCGTGGGGCCGCTGTCGGTGCCCGAATCCGGCGCGGTCAGCGCCAGCGGGCCGGTGACCCGGTATTCGCCCGGCAGCAGCGTCACGGTCACGGCGCCCTTGACGCCCCGAGCGCGCTGTGCCCGCACCAGGTCGCGCGCGCGGGTCAGGCTGGCCACGGGCTTGGCCACGCCGTTGGCGGCATCGTCGCCCGTGGGCGAGACGATGATCTCGGCCTCGAACTTGGTCACTGCGTCGGGCGTGTGGCGGGACGACAGCGGGTTGTGGCCCGGCAGGCCCTTGCCCTCGCGCTCGATCTCGCGCGCGCACGCCAGCGCCTCGTCGCGATGGACCTGCGGGTACTCGACGTTGTTCGCGATGTCGTTGTAGACGTTCTGAGCCTCTTTGGCCTTGCCCTGGGCCACCCAGGTCTGCGCCGAGCGCAGGTGGGCGTAGCTGCGCAGCGGCGCCGGCAGCTCCTTGGTGGCGATGAGCGCCACGCAAGCGCGGCGCACGGCGGTGTAGTCGCCGCGAGCCCAGTCATCGTGCGATTTGGCGAAGTCCTGCATGAGCGCCTCCCGCCGTTCGGCGGCGGCCGCCTCGGGCGAGATGATCACGCCGAAGGTCTTTTGCAGCCGGTCGAACTCGGCCTTGGCATCGGCCCGGGTCAGCGCTCGGCGGTAGACCTTAGCCTCGTCCATCAGGCCCATGTAGTTGTGCCAGCCGTTGCCCAGGGTCAGCTCGCCGCCCACCGAGAAGTCACCGCTCCAGCCCGCGGGCAGCGTCGAGCCGCCCTGGTTGAAGCCGTTGAGGAACACGTCGACGCGACCCTTGGCACGATCCACGCTGAGCACCAGGTGCGCCCACTCGCCGACCTTGAGGCCCATGGCACCGCCGCCGCCGGTCGAGGCCACCTTGCCATCGGCGCCCTTGTAGCAGAAGTAGTAGTTGGGCGTGCCGTTGGCCATCAAGTCGAGCACGAGGTACGCATCGGGATACGTACCGCAGCCGAAGATGCGCCGCTGGTTCTGGGCGTCGGCGATGTCGAACCTGGTGGGCTTGAGCCACAAGCTCACGCTCCACGAGCCCTTGCCGAAGCGCTGGTTGTCAGGCAGCTTGACGCTGACCACGCTGGCGCCGGTGCCGTCGCACGACAGCGCCTGGCCCGAGGGCGACGCGACCAGCGTGCCACTCGTGGTGCCGTCGAGCTTGTTGGGCGAGCGGTCGGCGATGACCCGGCCCGCGGGCTCATCGAACGTGTAGTGCAGCAGCAGGCCATCCTGGGCCCAGAGCACCGCCTGGCTGACCATCAGCGCCAGACAACCCAACAGCATACGACGTGCGGACATGCGCGGCTCCCGTGATGGCGGGGACTTCGACACGGGGCGCGCGGTTCCTTCCGCCGGTGCGCAGGTGCTTCTGGGTCAGCCGCCGATCGGCGTGCGGCCGAGGTCGGCCAGCGCCGCCATCTCGGCAGCGGTCAGCGCGCGCCCGAACACCGCCACGCCGCCGATGTAGCCCGTGAAGCCCACCGACCGGCCCATGTGAACCACACGGCCGATGGTGAACGGCCCGCCCAGCTCCGGGCTCGACGGCGTGTGGATGTCGTAGGGGAACCACCACGGGTTCTTGCGCACCGCCACCAGCTCGCGGCCCGCCTCGGTCCAGGCGTCGCCGGCGCGGCGCAGCGTGACCTTGATCTTGGAGTACGGGTACTCGCGCAGCTCGACACGCTCGGCGTCAGTCTCGCTGACGACGTTGACGCTGACCGTCTTGGTCTCCGGCGGTCGGTAGCGCTGGTCCGGCGGGCAGGCCGGCGCGCCCGACCAGGCGCCGGTCACGAAGCGGTCGCGGATGGGCGCTTCGTCCCAGCGCGGGCTGACCACGCCGTTGAGCCAGGCGGCGGCCTCGTCGCGCTCGTTGTCGAAGGTCAGACCGATCGTCGACCACGAGCGGCCGAGCACTTCGGGCGGCGAGTCGCCCGGCACGGTGGCCATTAACGCACCGGTGGTCGGCTTGTGGTGGGCGTAGATGTCGCCAAACGACGCGGCGCCGTTCTCCGAAACGTGGCCGCAGGCCGCGCCGGGATACTCCAGCCCGGCGAACAACGCGTACTGCCTCATGCCGCGCTGCACCTTGGCCGCGGCGCCTTCGTGCCGGAGGTCGGTGCCCTCGTGCCAGATGCCGGCGACGGCATGGTTGCCGCTCTCGCGGATGACCCAGGCGACAAGCGTCACACTACGGCCAGGGCCCTTGATGTCCAGGTCGCTGTCGTGAAAGCGCGCCCGCGGTAGGACGAGCATCGGCCGGAAGTCGCGGTCGGTCTCGGCGCGCAGGCGGATGGCCTGGCCGAACGGGCCACGGCCGAGCAGCGGGAAGTCGTCGTATGTGGCCTCGCGCCCGGCGTTCCAGAACTCGCGCACGTAGTTGGCCGCATCGAGCGCGAAGCTGTTGGTCTCCCCCGGCGGCCGGTGAGCGACAAACCGGCGAGAGCCATCGGGTTCACGCTGCACGAAGTCCCACAGGGCGACGAACCCGGGGATCCGAGTGACAGTGGCGACACGGTCGGCGTAGCCGTCGGCCAGGACCGCCGAACAGAGCCCGGACAGTGTCAGCAACATCGCGCCCGTGCTGGACCTCATCGCGCCGCCCTCATCGTGACCGCCAACGGCGCTTCGCCCTCGGCGACCGCCACGCGCACCAAGCCGTTGCGGTGCGCGAGCAGGTCCGGCTCCAGCCGCCAATGCGGGCCGCTGAGCTCCACGGCCTGGCCATCGCGCTCGAGCCACAGCCGGTCGCCATCGTTGGCCACCGCCGTGTGCGTTTGGCCGTCGAACTCCAGGAAGGGCCAGCGCACGGTCCGCGCCCCGGCGCGCTGGAGCAGCAGTCCGTCGCGGCCGAGGGTGACCGTGTCGCCCCAGCCGTCGAAGGCGACCTCGAAGCGCACTTGCTCAGGGGTCTCGGCCAGGACGCGCGGTCGGCCCGCGGGGCAAGGTTCCTTGTCCAGCAACCCGTCGGACGGGCCCAGCAGCGGGTTGCCGCCGGCCAGGTGGACGCGGATCAGGCCACTGGGGTTGTACTTGCCATTGCCGTGGGTCATGTACTGCGCATACGTCCCGCCGGCGTTGGCGATGACCATGTCGAACCGTGGCAGGACCACGGCGAACCCGCCGACATCGGCCGGCGCAGGCCCCTCGGCGATGCTGTCATCGGCCATCTGCCACGCGGCGCAGAGCTTGGTGCAGGCCAGCAGGTTGTAGTTGACGTGCTCGGAGTAGCCTTCGTAGCCGAACCGGGCCTCGATGGGGTAACGGTTCTTGACCACATAGCCCGAGCCGTCGGCGCGAATCCAGCGTGCCACAGCGCCCAACGCCAGCCGCGCGCCGCGCTTGAAGGCCGTGGCCAGGGCTGGTTGACCGGCGGCGGCGTAGTGCCGGGCGTAAGTCTCGTAGACCGTGGTCAGCTCAGCCTCGTTCCAGATATGTTGCGCGCTGCGGTAGCCTGTGGGCAGCTCGCCCGACGGCGACTGGATGAGCAGCGAGGTCCAGGCCCCGCGCTGGCAGGCGTCGCGGTAGAACTCGTCGCGCAGACCGTGGTGCAGCATGCCGGTGAGGAAGTAGCGGCTGAAGGCGTCGTAGGCGAACGGCGCGCCACCTTCCAGGTACAGTCCCTCGGCGGTGATGTGTGGCCGCTGACGGGCCAGCGCACTGGTCACGTAGGCGGGGTCCACCAGGCCCTGCCGGGCGCGCAGGAACTCGCCCGCGGCGTGAACCAACTGCCAGTTGTTGCCGGGGTTGTCGTAGGTGGCATAGGTCTTGGCCGGGTCGATGGCGGCCAGGGCCCGGCGCCATGCCGCGAGCCGCTGGGTGGGTGCCACCAGTTCAAACTGCTCCAGCGCCAACATGACCGGGTAGATGTAGAAGTCGGGATGCCGGTCGCGGAAGGCGGTGAGCCCTTTGGCCAGGGCGTTGACACTGTAGTCCATGGCCAACATGCCCGAGGCCAGCAGATCGGCGTCGGTGTCGTAGCCGCTGGCCGCCAGCGTGGCCACGCAGTGGGCGTAGCACGGCGCGGCGTAGTAGGTCTTGCCCGACACCGGGTCGGGCAACTCGCCGTTGGGCGCCTGGTAGCGGCGCAGCGCGCGTACCTGGCCGTCCACGATGCGCAGGTAGTCGTTGCGGCCCAGGCCGGTGGGAGTGAAGCCGTCGACACGGTCGCGGCCGGCGAGGTAGCGGTCGATCTGGGCTTGCAGCGGATGAGGCGCGCTGCCGATCAGCGACTCCGGTTGCTCCAACTTCACCATCTCGCTCCCGGCCAGCAACAAGGTGCCCGTGACATACTCGTGGCTGTCGCCGGCCTTCACCGGCGCCGGCCGGTCACCGACCAACTGGCCCCATTGCACTTTGCCGTCGTCGGCGACGGAGCGCAGGAGCCCATCCCAGGCCCGACGCGCGCTCGACAGGTAGGTGGCTCGGTTGAGCAGGCCGCGATTGAGCCCCCAGGCCAGCCCATGGCAGAAGAAGCCCGTGCCGCTGGATTCGCCCATGGTGAACTGCGCGGGATCGTCCAGGTTCGGCCGCCACAGTCCGTCATCGCCCTGGCACTTGACCAACGCCGCGGCCATGGTTCTGAACAGCGCGACATAGCGCGGTCGCTGCGGGTCGTTGGCGGGCAGGTGCTCCAGGAGCCGCGCCAGCCCAGCAAACGCCCAGCCGTTACCGCGCGACCACAGCACCCGGCGGCCCCGGGGCGTGCGCTGACCGGCGAAGCGCTCGTCGCGGTAATACAGACCGACCTCCTTGTCGAAGATCGCGTCGGTGACGTCCCAGAAGAAGGCGTGCATCCACTCGCGATAGCGCGGGTCGCCCGTCTGTTCGGCCAGCATGGCCAGGCCGGCGGCGCCGTAGAGCGAATCGGCATAGTGCCGGCCGCCTTCGAGGTACCACAGGCGCGCGCCGGACGGCGAGTTCGGCGCCACGGTGTCGAGCCACCGGATAGCCGGCGCCAGGGCGAACGGGTTGTGGGTGGCGGCGGCGAGTTCGGCCCAGGTCTGCACGCAGAACAGGCGGTTGGCACCGCCTGACTCGGTGCCCACCTGCCACTGGTGCAGTTCGGCCCAGTCGCGCGCCTGCTTGAGGTAGGCGGCCTCGCCCGTGGCGCGCCACGCCGCCAACACGCCGGTGTACCACGTGGCGCGCTCCCAGTTGCGGTTGCCCGCGGGCATGACGGGATGCGCCAGTTGCCAGGCGTTGGCCCGGCGCATGACCGCGGCGATGTCGTCGGGCCGCGCGGTCTGCGCACCGGCCGTGGCCACCAGCAGAACGAGAGCCAGTGTGGCGCGCATGGGCTCAACCTCCGATGGCCGCGAATTTGCCGTTCAGCACGGCCAAGCCTGCCCGGCGCTGGCCTGCCGGGTCGACAGGCCGGGCCAGGAGGCCGGTGCGGCCGGCGTCTGACCGGTTGGTAGGGACAGCCATGGTCGCGGCTCCGAGCGTGTGGTTGGGCCGCATGGTAGCACCTGGCCACGCCGCTGGCCAGACGTCGGCGGATGGCGCCACGGACAGGCGTGCACAGGCGGCCCCGAGGTGCGGGGCTCCTGACGGCGGTCGTCGCGGCTCACCGCATCAGCGCACTATCTCCACCGCGATGGCCGGCAACGCGCCCAACGGCACGCGCAACTTGTCGTCGGGGATCGGCGGACCGCCCGCGGGCTGTCGTTGCTCGGCGGACACCAGCACGATCAGGTTGCCGAGCCAGCCGACCGGGCAGCGGCCGGCCTCGGCGCTCAGCGTCAGCATCGACGGCGAGAGCGTGGCCACCGACACGCCGGCCGGCGGCTCAAGCAGCTCGAACGCGACGTTGCCGAGCGCCGGGGGCAGCGGCAAGACCACGCCAACGCGAGCGCTGCCGCCGGCGCGCAACAGGACCGGCTCGTCGCTGGCGAGCTGCATCCGGGCGTCGGGCCGCGACCGCCCGACCACCGCCGCCAGCAGGTCTTGGGCCGGCACCAGATGGCGGTAGGAGAAGGCCTGCGTCTGGTTGTCCGCGGGCACGGCGGCACGGCTCGTCTGGTGACCGGCGATCACGGCGCGACCGGCGATGCGCAGGCCAAACGGCTCCGGCCACACCTGCGTCGGCGCCGACACCGTGAACGTCACGCGATCCTGCCCGCTGGGGATGACCGCGCCGGTGACTGCGCAGCCACGTGGCGCGTCGACCAGGGTGAGGGCGATGTCGCCATCGAAGCCGTCGCGCCGCTGGGCGAAAGCAGTCACCGGCACGTTGGCGCCGCCGCGCATGGTCAGGCTGGAGGGCGTCACGCGCAGCTCGAAGTCCGGCCGAGGCGCGCTGAGCCGCAGGCGATAGCGCCACGCCGGGCCGCCGGCCTGCTGCGCGTCGCCCAGTTCCAGCGTGTAGCGGCCCGTGACCGGCAAGGTCAGCATCAGGTAGGAATCCGCATGGTGCGTCTGCAGACCGGCGGCCTGGTCGTCGCGGTCGTCGTTGGCCGCGATGAGCTGGCCGGTCGGGTCGCGCAGCCGCAGAACCGAATCGATCGGCGAGTCGAGCCGGCGCCCGTAGACTTCGGCCACCAGTGCCTGGCCGGCGCGCCCCTCGACGGCGAAGCAGTCCCAGTCGCCCGGCGCATCGAGGCGGCCGTTGACCATGGCCGGCAGGCTCACCGACCGGGCCTGGTCGGGCGTGTCGTTGGGCTCGCGCTCATCGAGTTCGGGCAGGGCGTCGGCCTGCATGGGCAGCTCGTTGGCCTGCGGCCAGGCCTGCCAGGACTGGAGGCCGGGCGCCTGCGCCAGCGGCTGCCAGTCGACGGGATTGGCGGGCAGGTTCCAGCCGTCGAGTCGCACGGTGGTGGGCTGACCCAGCCGGCCACCGGCGGGGAAGGCGCCGGTGACGAACGGCAACTCGCCCAGCGTGACGCGGTAGACGAAGTCCTCGCGCCCGCGGTACAGCGAGTCGCGCAGGTCCAGACGATAGGTGCCATCGGCGGGGATCTGGTAGCCAAGGACCGGATCGGGCCGGAACAGGTAGTTGTCGGCATGGGCCACTTCGCGGCCGGCGGGGTCGTAGAGCGTGGCCGTGGCCTGGAGCCAGCCGGGCACGGCGTCGGCGATGTAGGGGATCAGATCACGCGCCTTGACGGCCACGGTGAGCCGCTGGCCGGCGCGCGCGGCGAAGCGGTAGTGATCGACGCAGCCGGGTGAGAGCTGGCCGTTGAGCACCAGCGGCGGCGTCACGTCGACCGGCGCGGGATCGGCGTCATTGGCGGCCGCCATGCTGTCGCGACCCATCGGCACGTCCTTCCAGTCGGGCTTGCGATATTCCGGCAGGTCGCCTACCCAGAAGGCGCGTGGGTTGGTCAGCCCGGCGCGCGTCAGCAGCCGCACCTCGTGCCGGCCCACGGTGGCATCGGCGGCGATGGTCACACGTAGCGTGATGAACTCGCCCAGAGACGGGTTGGACAGCCGCCGACCAAAAGCGGTCAGCGTGCTCTTGATGGCATCGACCTGCGCTCGCTCTTCGGCCGTCAGCCGCATGCCGTCGCGCAGCTTGGCCTGCAGCCGGCCCAGCCGGTCGCGCAGATCACGTTGCTCTTCGGGCGTCACCTGCCGCGCCTGCGCCAGCACCGCTGCCTGCACGCCGCCGCCGACGAACAGGACGGCGACGGGATCGTTGAGATCGGCGCCGCCGACAACGGCCGAGAAGCTCGTGCCGCGTTGGCCGCCGGCCGGGTAGACATAGCCCAGCCGCGGCTCTCGAGCCGCAGCCACCGTCACCATCAGCAGGACCAGCCCGACACAGCTTCGCATGGTGTCTCTGACCTCCAGCAGCCCCATAGACGCCGTGATGCCGAACTCGGGCTTGCGATCCTGTTAACTGCGGTCGACAGGCGCGGGCGGTCGAGCGCGCGATCGCCAACGACCAAGGTAGCGGCGGCCACAAGGCGAGGCGTGGCCAAGGGTCTGTCGATGCGATCGCGGCTGATGCTGGTCACGACCGCCCCACCCCGGGATGTTGGCCGCGCGGATTGCCACGCGGACCGGCGCGCTGCCGCGTTTGGCCTTGCGGTGCTGTTGCACTTGGCTAGGATACGATCGACACACGCCTCGGAGGATCGTCATGTGCGCCTCGCGCCTATGGGCCATCGTGGCCGGCGCGGCCACGCTCGCGCTGGCCGCCTTCTTCACCGTTCTGCTGCTGGTCAAGACCCTGTGGGCTTGGACCATCCCCGACCTCTTCCCCGGCGCTGTGCGGCAGGGCCTGGTGGCCGGCTCCATCTCCTGGCTCACGGCCATGAAGGTGGCGCTGTTCGTGGCCATCTTGTCGGGGTTCAGCCGCGGTCAGGACGGCCTCCGAACCGGGTCGGCCTAGGCACGGCCGGTGCACTGTTTCTGGGTGAGATCCGGTCCTACTCGACGGTCAGCGCCAGATCATCCAGCTCACAGGAGCCGGCCACGTTGCCGGCGCAGATGAACATGACGCGGCTGAGCGTCTGGAAATCGTCGGCCAGCGGCACCTCGGCCCGCTGCTCGCGGCCGTCGGGCCAGGTCGCCGTGACGACGGCTCGCCGCGCGTCGGCCCGGCCCAGCGTGAACCGCACGCTCAGCCGCAGCCACTCGCCCGGCGAGAGCTGGCCGAGCGTCTGGCCGCCGGCCGTGACCCGGCCATCGCCGTTGACCTGCGCGCTAGGCCCACCGGCGAACTCGCGGCCGGTCTTGGGCTGGTAGTCGCGGAACTCGAAGGACACGCCGCACGGCGCGCCGGGCTCGGTTCGCACGCGGCCCGACAGTGTCACCGTGCCCGACGGCACCGGCCTGGCCAGCGTGTGCGACAGATACGGCAGGAATGAGCGCGTCGCCAGCACCGTGTCCGTCAGTCGCAGGCAGCGCCGGCCCTCCGCCGCCACCGCGTCGGTGACCCCGACATCGGCCTGCCGCCCATCGGCCACCGCGACGACGAACTCGCGCGGCACCATGCCCACGGGCACATCCTCCAGGCTCAGCCGGAACCCCGGCACAGGCTCGGGAATGGCCGCCGGCTTCATCGCGTAGACCGGCGGCGGGGTCACGCGTACCGGCGCGGCCACGTCGCGGTAGTCCGCGCCGCGCCCCGCCTGGCTGGGATCGAACGGTACGAAGCCCAAGGCCAGGGCCGGCGACCCGGGCTTGAGCCGGAAGTCGCCGTGCGCCGGATCGACAAACAGCGGATCGGCTCTGACCGAGCCCTGGTCCTGCCCGAGCGCCTGCCATTCGGCCCAGGTCTTGCCCGCGAAGCCCAACGGCAGGCCGGCGGCGTTCCAGTACAGGTTCCCGCGACAGGCCATCAGCCCCAGCGGCCACACGGCATCAACCAGGTTGGGGCTGGTCGTGTAGCACAGGTTGCGCTCGAAGACGTTGGCCTTGGCGTACGGATTGGCGTAGCTGCGCACGAACGGCGCGGATTCGCCGTGCACCGGCCCGAAGATGTTGTTGCGAATGGTGTTCTGTGCGCCGCCGTTGATGTTGAACCCGTGCGTGCCCACGTTGTAGTCGAGGTTGTTCTCGACCAGCATCTCCGACGACCCTTCATCGAGATACAGGCCCAGTTGCCAGTGTTCCCGAGCGTGCGGGCCCTGCCGGTTGTCGTAGAGCACGTTGCCGGCGATGACCGTCCCCGGCTGTCGGCCGAGCGTATAGATGCTAGCGCCATCGGCCAGCAGCGACACGACGTTGTGAATGCGGTTGTACTCGATGCGGTTGCCTCCGCAGGCGGTGGGCTGGTCGCTCCAGTTCCAGCCCACGGCAATGCCCGAATACGGGAAGTTCCAGATTTCGTTGTGCGCGATGACCGTGTTGCGTACGATGCCGGCCCAGATCGCGTTGGCCGAGTAGTACATCAGCCCGCCGTCGGAGACCGCGCAGTTCTCGATGCGGTTGCCCGTCGGCACTTCCGGCGCGGTGGCATCGCCCTTCATGGCAATATCGCCGATCTTGATGCCGCCGCCGCCCAGGTCATACAGCCGGCAGCCCGAGACACGATCGTCGGCGCAGCCCAGGCCCAGGCCGAGACCGTAGTTGCCGGTCTGCGCGATGGTGCAGCGCTCCCACACGCAGCCGCGCGCGCCGACCGCCTCGACCGCGGCGGGCAGGTCGGGCTGGGCCTGGGAGCCGCCGTAGCCCTCACGCGGCAACGGGGTCTCGGTGTGCGAGAACGTCAGCCGCTCGAACCGCACGTGGTCGACGAACCGGCCCTTGGCCCAGTCGCCCGCGAGCCGCAGCACACGGTCGAGCCGGGGCGCCACCAGTCGCGTGTCGGCCAGCGCCTCGCCTGGCAGGGGCAGGTAGGTCAGCGTCCCGGTCGGCCGATCCAGATACCACTCGCCCGGCTCGCGCAGCGCCTCGGCCACGTTCTCCACGTAGTAAGGGTTGTGTGGCCCGACCTGGCCGATGGCGAAGGTCGGCAGGCCGGTGAACTCGACGATGCGGCTGGCTTCGTCGACGCGCGCGATGCGCAGGCGCGACGAACTCCACATGTGCAGCGCCACTACCTCCACATCGTCCAGGTTGCGCCAGGGCCGAATGTCGCCGGCGAAGTAGACGAAGTCCTTCTGTGCCGCGCGGTGCGCCGCGGCTACGCGCCGGGGCGAGTAGGTCAGCTGGTCCACGGCCAACATGCCGAGATGCGGCCGGTAGCGCCGCTGATAGGGCCCGTTGCCCGTCGAGACGAACAGCTGCCGGAAGGTCCACTGGCCCGCCGCCACCTCGGGCAGCGTGACGGTCCACTGGCGCCGGCCGCCGACCGTGCTCTCGCGCAACCCGCTCAGCGCGCGGCCGCCGCTGATCACCGGGCGCTCGTCGCGATAGGCGCGCCACACGGTCGGCGCCGCGGCCGTGCCGGAGTCCTCCGGCCCCAAGGTCCACGGCGCGTCCAGCGCGTAGGTCCCGCCGCGCAGCTCCACCGCCACCGGTCGGGCGGCGGCGCGCACTGCCTGCTGAGCGCGCCCGAGCGTGGCGAACGGACCATCGGTACCCGCGGCGTTGGCGGCCGGCAGCCGGCCCGACCAGGCGTCGCGGCCGGCGGGCGCCACGTAGAAGGTGGTCTGGCCCAGCGCGGCGACGGCACACAAGCCGGCGCACAACAGCGCTCGCGCGGGCAGTGGTATCGTGATCATCGGGGTGGCTCCGCGGGCCGCCTTCGCCGTCGGGCTCAGCACATCCTTCCGCGGCGCCGGACAGGTCGAACCGGATCATGACATCCGGTGTCTTCACTTCGGAAACGGTCGATGCACGCCGAGCAGAATCCCACAACCCGAGACGCGGCTGCGTTCGAGGCGGCTTGTGCGCAGTGGCGTGGCGAGCTGCAGCGGCTGGCGCTGGGCATTCTGCGCCAACCCGACACGGCCGACGACGTGGTGCAGGAGGCGTTGCTGCGGCTGTGGACCGCCGACCCGCCACCATCGACCCAGGGCACGCGGTCCTGGCTGCTCAGGGTCACCACCAACCTGGCGCTCAACGCGCTGCGCAGCGCGCGCCGCCGGCCGGCCGACCCGGTCGATCCCGCGAGGCTGGGTCTGGCCCTGGCCGCGGGCGCGGGCCTGGCGGCCGGCAGTCAGCCGCCGGCCACGCCGCATCAGGCATTGGTACGCGCCGAGACCGACGGCCTGTACCGTCGCGCCCTGGCCGACCTGCCGCCTGCTCAGCGGCAGATCGTGTCGCTGGTCTACGAATCCGAGATGCGCCTGCGCGATGTGGCGGAGGCGCTCGGGGTGCCCGAGGGCACCGTCAAGTCGCGGCTGCACGCCGCCCGCGCCAAACTGTCGCGCCGCTGGCGCGAACTGGCCCCCGACTGGGAGGATGAGTCATGAACCCCATTCCGCCAACCCCCTGGCACGCCGCCTCGTTTGACCACTGCCTGCGCGGCAGCCTCCCGCGGCTTCTTGCCGAGCGACTGCCGTTGAGCGGTTACCACGTCGCGCCCGGCGAGGACGGCCAGGTGCGCGTGACGGTGACCGTCGACGCGGCCGCCGCCGTCTACCACCTGCCGGCGCCCACGCCGGACGGCGTTTTCCACACGCCGCGCGGACCGCGCGTGGTCACGCCGTTGGTGGCCCATGACGATCTGGCCACGGCGGCGGTGGCCTGCGTGGGCGAGCAGTTGGCCACCATCGTCGAAACGCGCCTGGGCGTCGCGCCGGCCGACATCCCCTGGGACGAGGCGCTGCTGCGCGCCTGGCTGCCGCTGGACGGTTGGCTGGCCGAGTTGCTGGCCACCGCCGCGCCGCTGGACGAGCGCAATCTGCTGGCCCGCCTGACGCATCTGCGGCGCATCCGCGTGACCGCCATCGGGCCCGACGGACCGATCCTGCTGCCCGGTCACTGGGGCCGGGTCTGTCCCGTGGAGTCGCCCGAGGGCGAGAACCTGGGCCGGGTGCTGGTGCTGGCGCGCGGCGCCGGCATCGCCCACGGCCGTATCCTGCCCGCCGGCGCCGAGCCCGCGGAGCAGCTCGGACCTGGCGCGGCCTGCATCCCGTTCCTGCATCACGACGACGGCGTACGCGCGCTGATGGGCGCCAACATGATGCGCCAGTGGCTGCCACCCGAGGCGCCGGAGCCGGCGCTGGTGGTCACCGGCCTGGAGCCCGGTGAGCCGGCGCTGTGGTGCGGGCGCAACCTGCTCACCGGCTACCTGGATGTGGGCGCCGACACCCACGAGGATGCGCTGGTGGTCAGTGCCTCGGCCGCCTCCCGCCTGGGCCAGCAGGCGCCGCTGGAGCCCGGTGACAAGCTCAGCAACCGCCACGGCCAGAAAGGCGTGGTCAGCGCGATCTGGCCCGACGCGGCCATGCCGCGGCTGGCCGACGGCACGCCACTCGACCTCGTCGTCAGCCATCTCGGCGTGCAGACCAGGCTCAACCTCGGCCAACTGCTGGAGGCCGTCGCCGGCCGGCTGGCCCGCGCGGAAGGCCAGGCCGTGGCAGCGCCACCCTACAGCGGGCCGAGCGTCGACGACCTGCGCCAGCGGCTGCGCGCCGCAGGCCTGCCCGAGGACGGCATGGAGCGGCTGAGCCTCGACGGCGCGGCGCTGGAACTGCCGTCGACGGTCGGCTACGTGTACTGGGGCAAGCTCTACTTGCGCGCGGCGCCGGCCCTGCACAGCCAGCCCGCGGGCCATGCCGGCGAGCGCATGGGGTGGCTGGACCACGCTTGCGTGCGCGAGAGCGGCTGCCGCGCCATCCCGGCCGAATGGGGCGGTCTGGGCTCGGTGGCACGGCTGGCACCGGGCGAACTCGCCGAGCTGCTGGCCGCCGGCGAGCCGCCACCACTGGGTCCGCCGACGCCCTGGCTGGCGGCGCTGACGCGGCGCCTGGCGGTGCTCGGCATCGGCGTCGAGATCGACAGTGCCGGCCTGCATTTCGGGCTGCGTGAGCCGGACGACGCGCTGGAACTGGCCGAGCCGGTGCCGCATCCGTGGCACCGCGACCTGCTGCTGACCCGCCTGGGGCCATGGAGCGGCGACGCCTGGGAGGCCACCCTGGCCGCTAACGCCAGGTTGGCCCGGCTGCGGGCCGAGGCCGCGCCCGACGCCTTGCTGCAGCCCGCGCGCGGCGCGCTGGCCAGCGCCATCGAGGCGCTGGCGCGGCGGCTGGTGCGCCGCGAGCACCTGTGCGCCGGCGACCGCGTGGCCTACAGCGGTCGTGCGGTCATCGCGCCCGGCGGCGACCTGTGCTGGGACCAGGTCGGCCTGCCGCGCGACCTGGCGGAGCCGTTGTTCGCGCCGCTGCTGGCCCGGAGCGGCGAGACGGACTTGGCGGCGGTGATGGCGCGGCACTGGCTGTTGGTGACCCGCGCGCCGGCCGTGGCGGCCTCCGCTCATGTGGCGCTGCGGCCGGTGCTGGTGCCCGACCGCGTCATCCGGCTGCATGCGCTGACGCTGATGATGCTCAACGCCGACTTTGACGGTGATCAGGTGGCGGTGATGCTGCCGCTCACCGCCGCCACGCAGGCCGAGGCGGCGCAGCGGCTGAGCATCGGCGCCCACCTGGAGCGCGATTCAGGCTTGCTGGGCTCGCTGCTGCCGCCCATGTCGGCACGCTGGGGCCTGGCCTGGCTCAGCCTGACCACCGCCGGCCGGCAGCAGATCGCCCACCTGCTGGGCTTCGAGCTGCCCGACGATGGCCACTTGACCCGCGCCGGCCTGCTGGAAGCCGCGGCGCAGATACGGCTGCGCGACGGCGTGGACGGCCTGATGGGCACTCTCGACGCGTTGACCCGGCTGGGCTTCGCCGCGGCCCGGCGTAGCGGCGCGTCGCTGGCGCCGTTCGCCGGCACCACGCGCGCCCTGCCGCCGCAGCCGCAAGACGATGATCGCGTGGCCTGGGCGGCCTACGCCGAGCAACTCGTCGAGTGCCTGCGGGCCGTGGAGGACTATGCCAACCCCGACCTCGGGCCGCAGATCCTCGCCGTCAAGTCCGGCGCGCGCGGTACGTGGCGCTTCTTCGAGCGGATGCTCGGCGGCCAGCTCCTACCCGATGGCGCGGCCGGGCTGACCCCGCAGAGGCATTCGCAGATCGAGGGCCTGAGCCCCGAGGAGTACCGCCTGCGCCTGCACTCTGGCCGTAGCGCGCTGGCCATGTGGCTCCAGAGCTGGACGGCCACCTGCACCAGCATCCGCGAGGGCGCCGGCCCGCATGGCTTCGGCGTGCTGGCGCGCGCCTGCCACTCGGCGCAGCCGGGCGTCATCTTCGCCCGCGCCGCGCTCACCGGCGAGTGCGACCCCCTGGCTGACGCCGCCAGCCGCCTGTTCGTCGGCGTCGCGGACCGCGGGTAGTCATGCCTGAATCAGATCCACAGATTACGCAGGTTGCACAGACTGCTCAGAGGCCAGTCCGAGCGATCTGTGTCATCTGTGTGATCTGTGGATCCTCAGGGAGATGGCTAGCGATTGGCGCACCAGGTGCGCAGTGTGGCCAGGATGCGCCGTGCGTCGTCCAGTGGGCGGCCGCCCATGTTGAACAGGAACCGCGTGTCGGGCCGCGCCAGGTCGAGCATTTCGCGCACGCCGGCCTCGTCGCGCCAGGCGACCATGTGCACCGTCTCGCCGGCGAACAGATCGAGCGCGGGCTTGGGGCCGGGCGGATACTGGAACACGCGGTTGAGCCCGCGCAGCCGCGGCACCCGCGCGAACAGCGGGTAGTGCGCGTCGGCCCGAGCGCAGCAGTGCATCCACATGCCGCCGTAGCGCTCGCTCATGGCCACCAGGCTGGGCAGGCAGAACTGCTCGAACATGGCCGGCGACAGGCTGCCCGTTTCGTCCTCGGACAGTGAGCAGCCCAGCGCCGGCGGCCCGTAGGCGGCGCCGGGGCAATGGATGGCGTTGTGGCCAGGGAACGCGCGGCGGAAGTCGTCGAGGAAGCCGGTGAGCAGCGCGTAGGTCTTGTCCACCAGTGCCAGCACCGCCTCGGGCGTGTCCACCATGGCGATGAACATCTCCTCCTTGTTCCAGATCAGCGCGGCAATGTCGAACGGACTCTGGATGTCCGGGCCGGTGATCGGCGCGTCAGGCCCCAGTTCGGCCTGCACCAGCTCCGCCAGCTCCCACCAGCGCGCCAACCCGCGACCGGCCGACCAGTCGGGCGTCGGCAAGGCATCGGCCTCGGCGGCGGCATGCACGAACGGCAGCGCGGCGGCGTTCGAATCCCGGAACGGCACCACGCGGCAGCCAAAGGCCTCGGCGAAAACGCCGGTGTGCGTGGTCATCGGCGCCACCGGCACGGTGTCGCAGCCCAGCGCCTCGGTCTGCGCCAGCCAGGCGCGGTACTGAGCAACGATGCCCGGCACCCAATCGCTCACCGGCCGGTCGGACACCGTCACATCGCCCGGGCTGTCGACGAGGCCGGGCGGATCGAAGGTGATGGCATGGCCGGGGAATGGGCCGCTGAACAGATCGATCTGGTACTGACGATTGCGCGCAATGCGATCGGGCATGGCCGACCTCCCAGCCGCGTAGCATAGCGCGTTTGGGGCGCGGTTAGGTACAATCCCCCGACTGGGAGCCTGTGCCATGGCCGCTCGCTGGCTGCGCTGTCTGTTGTTGGTCCTGCCCCTCGCCGCCGGAGCCGCTCCGGCTCGCACCGAGCATGTCAGCGATGGCGCCGAACTGATGGCCGCCGTGGCGCGCGGTGGCGGCGAACGCAGCATCGTGCTCGACGCGGGTACCTATGAGATAAGTGGGACTCTGAGCTTCGAGCGCGTGAACCAGGTAAGCGTGCTGGGCAGCGGCTGGAATACGGTCATTCGCAAGACCGGGCCCGGCCCGGCCATGGCCTTCGCCGACTGCGGCTTCTGCCTGGTGCGCGACCTGCTGATCGTCGGTGACGGCAAGGCTCAGGCCGGCATCGTCTTTGGCGGCCAGAGCAGCTCCAACACCGTCGACAAGTGCCGACTGGCCGACTTCCTGCTGAGCGGCATCCGCTTCCAGGGCGAGGCCGCCCGCCCCATGTCGTCCAACGTGGTGCGCGACTGCCACTTCGTCGACAACGCTGCCGCGCAGCTCTACAGCGAGTACAACAACGACTACGCGATCAGCGGCTGCCAGTTTGGCGCGCACCACTCGACCCCCGCCGCCGGCGCGCAGTTGTTGCACTCGTCGGCCGGCAACTACACCGGTAACTTCCATTGGGGCAACCAGAACGCGCTACTGCTGGGGCCCGGCAGCAACTTCAACCGCATCCAGGCCAACCGCCTGGAGGAGAGCCAGCGCGAGGCGCTGATCATCGGCTCACCCGAGCCCAGCCCCGCCTGGTCGGGTCATTGCAGCCTGAACATCATCACGGGCAACACCTTCCACACCAACTCCAAGCAAGAGAAGGGCCGCTACGACGCCATCGCCGCCTACGACGCGGTGGACACGACGTTCACCTCGAACCAGGTGTTCTCGTGGGACTCCGACCACTTCCGCCACCGCGCGGCGTTGGCGCTGGGTCGCGGCTGTGGCACGTGGATCGTCCGGGACAACATCCTGCGGCACCACACCGGGCCGGCGCTCGTGTTCGATGCCGGTTCGGGGCATCTGGTGAAGGACAACCTGGGCCAGTAGGCGGGGGAACCAGCTCGATCACGCTGGATTGCCACGGGCCGGCTATGCCTTGAGGGCGCCGCCACGGGCTCCATGTTCCTGTCAAGGCGATTCCGCTCGCGAACGAGCGCCCGCTGACGATCGCCGCGCCCGGTCGAGTCCTCGTATTGCGACATTGTGATCTCCTTCGGTTTACTCCCGGGGGTATTCAGGGTATGAAGCGAAAATAGACCAGGCGTGTCCGATTATGCGGCGCGCCCCGGAGGACGATATGGAACTTCGCGGATCCGTGTCAGGACGAGGGCGTACCCTCACTGCTCGACCAACGACGGTGGTGCTGGGGCTGATGGTGGGTGTGCTGCCCTGGCTGACCAGCTGCGGTAGCGCCAGCGATGCCGGTGGCAACCCACTGGCCGCGGCCGGCCCGACGAGTGAAGGCGGCCGGGCGGTCGCCTCGAACCCGTATGTGGTCATCGGCTGGAACGATCTGGGCATGCACTGCATGAACCAGGACTTCTCGAATCTGATGATCCTGCCGCCGTACAACACACTGCACGCGCAGGTCATCCGGCGCGGTGAGGAGCCGCAGATCGTCAGCAGCGGCGTGACGGTGAACTACAGCGTGCCGGGCAACACGCGCTCGAGTACCAAGACGAACTTCTGGCAGTACGCCAAGGCCCTGACCGGCCTGACCTTGGCCAACGATGTCGGCTTGACGGGCCACCGGCTGGCCGGGACCATGACCGCGACGAGCAATCGAGACTGGAGCGTGACCGGCGTGCCCATCACTCCGGTGACCGATGTGGGCGCGCTGAACGCCTACCAGATGGCCAGCATCAGTGTGGCTAGCCGGGGTACCACGGTGGCCAACACACAGGCGGTGATACCAGTCTCGTGGGAGATAAGCTGCAATCTGTGTCACAACACGCCGGGCATCTCGCCCGATGTGGACATCCTGCGCAAGCACGACAGCCTGCACGGCACCCAACTGGTCAAGCAGCGGCCGGTGAACTGCGCCAAGTGCCATGCCGAGCCGAACCTGGGCTCGACCGGCGCGCCTGGCGTCAAGAGCCTGTCGGCCGCCATGCACGGCTCACACGCCAAGCGCATGGCCTCCGCCAAGCTGACCAACGAATGCTACGCCTGTCACCCTGGCGTCAAGACCAACTGCCAGCGTGACGTGCACAAAGCCAAGGGCATCACCTGCACCGCCTGCCACGGCTCCATGGCCACGGTGGCCGCGCCGAGTAGGCGCCCGTGGGTCGATGAGCCGAGCTGCGGCAGCTGCCACAAGCGCGCCGGGTTCGAGTTCGAGCAGCCTGGCAAGCTGTTCCGCGACAGCAAGGGCCATCATGGGGTCCAGTGCGCGGCTTGCCACGGCAGCCCGCACGCCGTCGGGCCCGCTGTGAACGCGGCCGACAACGCCCAGGCCATCGCCCTGCAAGGTCATGCCGGCCCGATCGACACCTGCACGGTCTGCCACACCAAGCGGCCGGACGAGGCGTTCGAGCATCGGCTCGACGACTGACGCAATAGCTCATCACCGAGCGCACGGGGAGCACAGGGATCGGCCCGTTCCGGGTTCGCGCCCTGTGCTCTCTGTGTGCTTGGTGACGATGCGGCGGCGCGCACTAAGCCGACGGGTCGGCCACGCGGCCCAGGAACAGCACCGCGCCGGTGGGCCGGTCGCGCAGCACCAGCAGGAACGGCCGGTCGATGGTCAGCGTGACGTGGTCACCGGGTGCCGAGGTGGCGCCGATGACCACCGCCGTGGCCGCGGCGGCTTCGGTGCCGGTCTCGTCGATACGCACGTACGCCTTGTGCAGCACATCGCTGATGGCCAGGTCGCGCCGGCCGTCGATGCCGCTCAGGTCGGCCAGGGATCCGTCGAAGGCGTCGGTCATGCCCAGCGACTGGAGCGCGGCACTGAGCGGCAGGCTGCTCTCCACCTTGAACTTGGGTAGCGCCAACGAGACGTCGGTGTTTCTCAACCCACCGAGGATCGCCGTCAGCCGCGCCGCGTCGAGCGCGTTCTCCACCGCGGCGAAGCGGCCGGCGTCGGGCACGAGCAGCAGCAAGGACAACTGCTCGCCGGCGTAGGGCAGTTCCACCGCGCGCCAGCCGTCGCCGGCCGCATACGGCAGGGCTTGGCGCTGGTTCATGAACGTCACGGTGACGCTGACGCCAGCCAGCGTGGTGAAGGAGCGGTCGGCGGTCTGCGCCACCTCGAACGGCGTGGCCCAGGGCGCCAGGAAGTAGATGGCGTTGGTCAGCACCAGCCGCGTCAGCGTCGTCACCGCGCCCGGCGGCAGGAGATTGTTGATGCGGTCGGCGGTCTGGTCGCTGACCCACTGGTTGATGGTGCCGCGCGCCGCCTCGGCGTTGGCCTGGTAGTCCACCACCCTCATGCCCGCGCCGTAGTTGACCGCCAGCGTGTCCAGGAAGGCCGACTGGAACGTCTCGCCGCGCTGGCCCCAGATGGCGTTGGCCACGCGCAGCCGGAAGCCCTGGTTGCCGTTTTGCCCCGCCTCGCGCGCGGCCAGCGCCAGGTCGAGCGCGTCGAACGCCGGGTGCAGCCGCGCCGCGGGCAGGTCGTAGCCGAGCGCGGCGGCCATCTGCGTCGCGGTGTTGCCAGCGGCGCCGGCATAGGCCATGGCCAAGGCCAGCGACACGCTGTAGGGTGAGAAGAAGAGGTTGCCCGAGCGGCTCTGGGTGCCATACAGGTTGAGTGCAAAGCGCGTGTTGCCCGCCACCAGCGCGGCCAGATCGCCAGCGGGCACAACGGGTGACGTGTTGCGCGGCAGATCCGAGGCGATGCGCGACGAGTCGCCCGACTTGCCGCTCGAGCCGCAGCCGCCCAAAGCGGCATAGCCGGATGCCAGCGCCAGCATCCGCAGGAGAGAACGCCTGTCCATGATCGACTCCCGCCAGATAGGATGCCACTGCAACGCGGCGACGGCCATGGGTGTTCAAGACGATGGTACGCGCCACGGGGCGATTATCCTCAGAGAACAGTAGTCGCCCCTCTGACTTCCCGGGGTAATCGCTGTCCGCCCTACCAGTGCGGCTCGATGGCCGGCGGCGTGGCGATGCCGGCCAGGGGATGCTCGCTGACTACCTTCCACACCACCTGCTGCACAAGCTCGGCGAAGCGGGCGTCGGTGACCTTGTAGGGCTCGGTCGGGAAGCCCTTGGGGTCGCGCCGCAGCAGCGTGGCGTAGAAGGTCGCGCCGACCACGTAAGAGCCCGCGTTGGTCAGGTGGATGGCGTCCTTGTAGAGGTCGTAGGCGCCCTTGAAGCCGGGCATGTCGCCGGCGCGGAAGCGGCGGTCGAGTTCCAGCAGCACATGGCCGACGGGGATCATCAGCGGCGGCTTCTTGGCCTTGGGGTTGATGTTGCGCAACGTGCGCGTCAGCGTCTCGAAGTAGTCGGCCGTCTCGTTGGTGGTGTCCCAACCGCCGGTGTACTTCGCGGTGAAGCGGCCCTCGAACGGGTCGACCTTGCTCCAGTCGGCGGTCTTGCCCTCGACCGGCTTGTCGTAGGCGTCCTTGTCGTAGGGCACGCCCTGGCGGCCGATCAACATGCGCGGCCAGCGAGCGTAGATGTAGACCTGCACGTCGGGGCTGCGGCGCGTGGCCAGGTCGAAGTACTTCTGGGCATAGAGGATATCGCCCTGCTCGTCGGCGTTCTTGGGGTCGGCGTTGGCCAGCAGCCGGTCGAAGGGCTGGAGGGTGACGGCGTCCCACTCGTAGTTGGCCAGCGCGTTCAGACCGCTGCCAAAAGGCTTCTCGACGAACCCGCAGTTGTCGGGCCGGCTCTCGGCCGCGCGCCACAGGCCGAACAGCGGGCAGCCGGGTATCATCTGGCGGCCCCAGAGCACCTTGGTGCCCAGGCTCTCGGCGCACTGGGCGAAGGCGCGGTAGTTGACGGTATCGGTGACGCTGTTGCCCAGGTAGAAGACGCGCAAGGGCGGGTCGGCGGCCAGGGCCGAGCCCGCGACGACGGCCAGAGTCAGCAGAACGGTGCCGAGTCGCCTCAGGTCCATGGTTCAACTTCCTTGTCTGGTGCAAGTTCGGCGCGGCGCAGGGCCGATCCTGCACTGCGGCGGCAGGAACTCATGGCACGCAGCCGAACCGACTCACGGGAGGGCACCCATGGACGACGGCCGACAGCGCCGACGCGAGGTGGAGGCTCGGCAGATCGAGCGTCGAGCGCGGCTGCTGGCGCGCTATGGCCTGGGCATCGACGAGCCGCACCGCCTGGCGCACAAGCTGCGCTGCTGTCGCCGTGGCTGCCTCTACTGCCGTCTGGAAGCCGACCGCCGATCCGTGCTGCGCACCGAGCGCCGGTTGGTGCTCGACGATGACGACCGGGCAGCGCTCGGCGCGCACGCGACCGACCGGCTGAGCCGGCTGCGCACGCGTCGTCGCCACCGGCAGGTGCCCTAGCGCTTCAACCTCACCAGCGCCTTCACCGTCCGCCGCGCGCGCACCGCGTCGAACGCCTCGCCGATGCGCGCCAGCGGCCAGGCCGCCTCGACGTCGTACCACAGCCGCGCGTCGAGCTTGCCGCACAGCACGAACTCGGACACCCGCTGGTGCGTCTCGGCCTCGTCGTAGTTGCCGCCGCCATAGACCGTGAACGCGCCGCGGGCGCGGGTCGGATCGAGCCGGATCTGCCCCAGGTCATCGATGCCATACGTGGCGTACTTGCCGCCGGGCTTGAGCACAGGCAACACCGCGTCGGCCACGCTCCGGCGGCCCACGGCGTCGATGATGATGTCCACGCCACCCGGCAACGCGGCGGCCAGCGCCGCGCCGAGATCCTCGCGGCGGTAATCCAGGTACGTATCCACCCCGGCCAGCGCCTGCGCCGGCTCAGCCAGCGCGGCCGAGCCGACCATGGCCACCGTCGCCGCGCCCACGTTGCGCGCGTGCGCCGCATAGCTCAGCCCATTGCCGCCCGAGCCCACCACCAGGATCGACTGCCCGGCGGCAAACCCCAGTCGCGTCAGGTAGGACAGCGTCTCGCGCCAGGTGGTGAACATCGGCGCGACGCGCTCATCGATGCCATGCGGCACGACCTGGTTGACGCGATGGCCCATCCACTGCTCGGCGGGCAGGCCGTCGGCGGCCATGGCCCACCAGTCACGTGCCAGACCATACTCGGCGAACCCGCCCCAGGTCACCGACAGCCCCACCTCGGGCGCCGCGGGCGTGCCCACACGGGTCACCAGATCGCCCACGCGCAGGTGCCGCACCTTGGCGCCAAGCTCCACCACGCGGCCCACCGACTCATGCCCGAACACCGTGGGCAGCGGCGAGAGGTAGGGGAACCCGCCGTCGATGATGTGTGTGTCGGTGCCGGTGCAACTCGCGCCGTAGACCAGCTCGCACAGCGCCTCATACGGCCCGGGCCGGGGCTCGGGCATCTCACGCACGACCAGTTGACCGGGACCCTCGACGACGGCTGCCAGCATGTCCACTACCCTTCCTTGCTCGCCTGGCCCAGAAGGACCACCTCGCGGTACACACAGAACCCCAACGGCCCATCGCCAAAGCTCAGGCGCACGGCCACCACGCGCTTCGCCAGCAGCGCGCCGTTCCCTGCGGCCAGGCGCACCTGCGAGCTGCCGCCCGCGCAGACCAGCCGGGCCTCGCCCAGCGGCTCGAAGCGGTCGGGCGCATCCGCGGTCGCTGCCGACACCGCGTAGCTCTGGCTCGCGCGCTGGTCGTCGTGGCCGGCGAAGGTGCGGATCTCGCTCAGGTCGCACGCTCGCGCCAGCCGCAGCGTCAGCGTCTGGCCGGCGGCATAGCCGCGGAAGGTCTTGCCGTCGGTGGCGGTCGCGTCGCCACCCGCCGCGTTGAGCGTCGTGCCGTTGAGCAGCGCGGCCGGCGTGGGCGCGCCGCCGTCGTGCGCGGCACCGCTCTCCTCGGTGCCGGCGATGGCCAGGCGCTCGGCCGTGGTGATGTCGCTCTCGAAGCCGGCCAGCGAGGCGTCCGTGGTGCGGCCGGTAACCACCGGCGTGGCTCCCTCGGCCGACAGGCGCTGCTCGACAACGGTGGTGGCGGGCGCCGGCGGCGGCGCTGGGGCGGTGGTGACCGTACCCGCGTGTGCGCCGGCGCCCAACTCGGCGCAGACGTAGCGGCCATCGACCGTGGCCTTGGCCGGCTTGCCGTCGACGATCAGCGTCTTCGCCTCGGCGTCGGGCAGGCGCAATCTGGCCCGCGTGCCGGGGGGCACGTCCAGGTTGAAGCGGAGTTGCCGGCCCTCCCGGCGCCACGCGACCGGCACCGGCCCGAACTCCGTGCAGACGACGCCGCCGGCCTCCGTCAGGTCGGCCAGGCGCGGCTCGATGATCAGCCGCCGCCCGCTCACCGGCCCGTCGAGCCGCACGCCCAGCACATAGGAGCTGAGGAACCAGGCCGGCACCGAGCCGTAGTTGTGGCACGACTCCGGTCCGCTGAACATTTCCCACAGCGTGCCACAGTCGTCCGGCTTGACCATCCGCGCCCAGCGCCGGCGCATCTCGCCCAGCGCCAGCGCGTCGGCCGAAGCGCTGTCCATGCGGTACAGCTCGCCGAACACCCAGTAGTAGGTGACCGGCATGCCGATGCCCGCGCGCCGGGCCACCGACTGCTCGTAGTCGTTGTTGTCACCGCAATGCCACACCGCCGGCCGCTGGTAGTTGGCCTGGAACCAGGCTCGAGTCGAAGCCACGCGCTCGGCCGGCACCACGCCGCGGGCCAGCGCCAGCAGCGCCGCGTGCGCCGTCGGGCCGAGCCGTTTGTCCTTGACATACCCCGAGTCATACGTCCCCTCGGCCGCGTTCCACAGGTGCTGGTGTATGGCCGTGGTCAGGTCGGCCGCCTCGCGCGCGTAGCCCGGCTGCCCGATGACCGCGCCGAGCGCCGTGGCATCGCGCAGCGCCTGGGCCACGAAGGCGTTGAGCGCGGTGCCCTCGCAGGTCACATAGGCCAGCGGGTCGTCGAACGAGGTGTACTGCCGGGCTGAGACCAGCCCGCGCGGCGTGCGATGGTCGAGGAACCAGCGCATCTGGCGGACCAGCGCCGGCCACATCTCGCGCACGAAGGCGTCGTCGCCGGTGGCCAGCCAGTAGAGCCGCAGCGACTCCACCCACTGGCAGGCGTAGTCTTCGATGTAGCCGTGGATGTCCCAGCGGTCGGAGATGGAGTGCGCCTTGAGCCGGCCGTCGGGCGTCTGCGACAGGGCGATATGGCGCAGCAGGTTCTTCAACAGCCGCGGGTCGGAGTAGACCGGCCGACCACCTTCGCCCGGCCCGGCCAGCGCCACGCGGCTGGTGATGAAGTTGGGCTGGGCCGGATCCTGCAGCCACTCGTTGCGCTCGCGCGCGTCGGCGCCGTAGGCGTCGTCGCAGGTGGACTCGATGGTGTTGACCGCCATCTCCCACAAGCGGTTGAGGAACGGATCGCTGCACGCGAACCGCCCGACCCGCTCGAACGGGTAGCGCCGGTCGGTCATGGTCAGGCCGAGCACCTTCACGCGGCCGACCGCGCAGCGCAGCGTGACGTAGTGACAGCCCCATTCGTCGCCGGTGACGAAGCTCTGCCGGCCGGCGCGTGCGGTGTAAGTGGTGCCCTCGCCGTAGGTCTCGGTGGGTTGGCCGTTAATGCTGCGCAGCGAGTAGCTCAGCTTGAGCACGCTGTCGGCGTCCGCCTCCAGATCGACCGCGGCCCAGGCCATGGCCATGCGGCCCAGGTCGACGGTCACCTGCTGCCCAGCGCTCAGTTCGGCGGGAATGCCGCGCAGGCCGGTCAGCTCGCGCTCGCGGGCCAGCGGGATAGCCCGCGGCTGCAGAGCGCCCCACAGCGCCCCATCGACCGCCCGGGCCGCCTCCCAGGCGGAATCGTCGAAGTCGGGCTGGGTCCAGTCGCCGGTCTCCAGGCGCGCGTCGATGACATCGGGGATGGAGCCCCAGGCCGCGGGCGACGGGCGGTACCGCGTGCGGCTGCTGCAGCGCCACGCGGTGTCGGTGCGCACGGTCTCCGCACCGCCGACGGTCAGCACGGCACCGAATCCGGGCGCATGCTCGATGACCTTCGAGTTGTGCCCGCCGGCATAGCCATGCACCAGCGCCACGAGCACGTTGCGGCCGGCGCGCAGGTACGGCGCGACCTCGACGCTGTCGTACTCGGGGCGCTGCGGGTCGAACCGGCACGGCCCGCGCAGCACATAGCGCCCGTTGATCCACAGGATGTAACGCGAGTCGGCAAACAGATGCAGCGTCGCGGCCGTCGGCGCCTGCGGCAGGTCGACCGCGCGGCGGAAGGCGACGTACGCCTGTTGACCCGCCGGCACCGCGGGCGACCAGACCAGCGAGGCTTGCAGCCGCGGGCCGAGGTCGGCGGCGTGAGCGCTGGCCAGGCAGGTCAGCAGCGTCAGCAGGCGGAGGGGATGGCTGTGCATGGACGTTGCTCCCAGGGCCGCTGGCCCGTCTCGAACTGCGCCGCCCGGGTCACAACCCCAGCAGCGGATCCGGCATGGTCAACCACGCCGCCCCGGCATCGCTGACACCGGCGAACAGCGTCGCCGTGCCATCCCAATGCCGCTGAAGCCCGCCGCTGAAGACCACGTCGACCAGGTCGGGCCGCTTGGCCGGGCCGGGCGGGAACTGCGCGCGCGTGGCGATGATGCGCACCGGCGTCGTGGCCAACGTATCGGGGTCGACGGCGAAGACCATCGGGTAGTAGTGGCGGATATCGCCGGCCTCCATCCAGGCGATATGGCCCAGCACGCCGAACCGGCCGTCGGGCAGCAGGTGCGCCTCGTTGGCCCCACCCCACTCGTAGGGCACGAAGTTGGTCGTCAGCAGCGGCGCTTCGGCGATCCGCTCGGCGGTCAGGTCGGCGAGCCGGTCGACCGTGGTCAGGCCGATGCGCGCGCGCCACTCGGCGGCGCCGTGCGGGCGGCTGAAGACCGTCACCCGGCCGTCACGCCGTTGGGCCAGGCGGATGTCCTTCATGTGGTCGGGCCCGCTGAGGAAGTGTTCCAGCCCGTCCAGCCGCCGGCCGCGATAGAAGTCCATGCGCCAGCCGATCTGGCCGCTCGGCAGCGTGACCGGGTAGCGCACGCCACCCAGCACCAGTTCGCCGTCGACGAAGGCCACGCACGGGTCCTGCAAGGCCTCGAAGGTCGGCGCCTCGGGACACGGATGCCAGACGCCGTCGGCCGCGCGCTCGAACAGCATCAGCGTCGAATACTCGGTGGCCCGTGACTCCACGCGGCCGGCCAGCAACAGGCGTCCGTCGAACCAGAACGGCGCGGCGATGTTGTAGACGTCGCAGTCGCCCACGCCGCCGAAGCGCAACGTGCCGGTGGCGAGCGGCGGCGCCGGCAGGTTGGCCAGCAGTTGCGCACAGGTCAGGGGCGAGGCCATCGATCCGTCTCCTTGGTCAGGTTCGCGTCCACCGGCCAAAGTCCCACACCATCCGCCGCCCGCCGTGCTCGACGATCAGCGTGTCGCCGCCAACGGCCTGCTTGACCCACGGGCTGTCGGTCAGCGGGAAGGCGCGGTAGTCCACGGTCTTGCCGTCCACCCGGTGCTGGTCGCGATAGGCGGTGCCGTGTGGCGTGTAGGTGAGGTCCAGCCGGTGGCCGGCCAGGTTGGTGTAGACCAGTCGTGGCGTCTTCGCGGCCAGCCCCGTGGCGTCGAGCCGGGTCCTGGCGCCCAGCGCATCGGCGAAGCGCGCCAGTTCCGCGTCGATGCCGCCACCGGCATACGGCGCCAGCTCGCTGGCCTCCAGCACCCAGGCGTTGCGCCGTTCGTTCGACCAGAGCACATCGCAGCCGTTCTCGGGCTTGCCCCAGGCGCCGGGCTTCACCAGCCGATAGGCAAAGAGCGTCGAGCCGCCGTGGCAGACCACCCAGCCTTCGCGCTCGACGCGCCGGACGATGGCGCCGGACAGCGGGAAGGGCACGTACAGCCGGTAGAACGGGAAGGCCGCCGGCACGTCGTAGAGCGCGATCTGCGTGGCTTCGTGTTGCAGGATCTGCTCATACGGGTTGTCGCCGTAGCCGAAGGCGTTCTTGGTCACGTCCTTCGGCCGGTAGGGACGCAGCAGGTTCTCCTGCTGCACCGCGAAGGTGCTCATCGGCTTGTCGGACACCCACTTGAGCATCTGCCGCTTCTGCTCCTTGTAGAGCCCGTCATCGCGGCTGGGGATGCTCTCCCACTGGCTGGCCAGGCTGTAGCTGGAGGTGTGCCAGGTCTGCAGTCGGATATCACGACCGCCCAGCGAAGCCACCGTCTGGCGCAGCAGGTGCGGCGCGGCACGGTCGTTGGCCACCTCGGCCACCAACGGCGGCAGGTGCCAGCGGCCGGGCCAGGCCATCCAGAAGACGTGATACGGGCCCGTGGGCGACACGGCTATGCCGCGCCGGCCACCGAAGTACAGCCAGCCCACGCCGCCCGTGGAGCCGTTGGCGTCGGGGCTGGTGGCCACTGAGAACCAGTACTTGGCGCGTGAGCAGGCGCTGACGTAGTAGCCCTGGTTCCAGGCGCACGCCAGGTTGATCATCATCGCGTCAAGTGTCAGCTCCGCCTGCCGGCGGATGGTCTCATCCTGGGCGAACTCGGCGATCATACGCACCGGCATCAGGTCGCAGGCGAAGTAGATGGGCGCGTTGTACTCGTCCAAGCCGCGCGTGCAGATGCTCCGGAAGTACTCGCTGAGCCGCCGTCCGCAGGCCGTGCGAATCGCCGGGGCATCCAGCCCGTCCGCGTCGACCAGGTCGGGCCAGCGCTCGGCGGCGAGGTAACCTGCGCCGTCCTTCATGAGCCGGTAGTTCATGGCGCCGTAGCCGGTGTATTCGCGGTGCCGCCAGGTGGCCACGAGGTCGCGGATTTTGAGAGCCGTGGCGGCGGGTATCTTCTCGGGGCAGAGGAGGTAGCCGTTGACCAGCGCATGTTTGTCGAACGGGTCACCAGGGTTGTTGTCGGTGGGATTGGCCTTGGATTTGGCTCGCGCCGCCGGCAGGACCGCGCTCACGGCCGCATCGATGCCTTTCAGCGCATACGCCGTGTCCTGGTCGAGGATCAGCCGCGCGGCGTAGTAGCCCATGGCTTCCTTGGGGTAGTTCGGCTTGGATGGTTTGTTCGTCGCACACCAGCGCAGGTACGCGGCGCAGCGCGCCTCGGCGCTCGCGCCGTTGATCGTCGCGCCGCCCGCGGCACCCGCGGGCACGTCGTCACCCTCCTGCGCCAACGCAGGCGTCAACAGCAGCGCCAGCAGCCAGACCACCCTCATGCCCTTGTCTCCGCGTCGGCGCAGTATAGCGCGCCGACGGGTCGGCGACGAGGTCAGAACCCGTGGCGATGCCGCGCCATGATGTGCTGTTGGTAGACCTCGTCGAGCTCACAGAAGTAGCCGCTCCAGCCCCACACCCGCACGATCAGGTTGCGGTGCTGCTCGGGATGGCGCTGCGCGTCCTCCAGCGTGTCCAGGTCCAGCGTGTTGAGCTGGAGTTGCTGCCCGCCGGTCTGGGCGAAGGCGCGCACCAACATGGCCACTTTGTCCAGCGCCTCGTCGTTGCGGAAGGCGGTGTCGCTCAGTTCAAGCGTGATCGGCCCGCCGTTGCAGACACGCTGGTAGGGGATCTTGGCAAAACTCTGCAACACGCTCAGCGGCCCGCGCACGGTCGCGCCGGGCGTGGGGGCGAGGTTGGCGCCGAAGAACTCGCCCGCGTGGCGACCGTCGGCGGTGGCGCCGACCACCGGCTCGCGCATGCCCTCATGGCCGCGCGCCAGCCACACGTAGTACATGGCCGAACCCGTGCCGGGCCGCACAATGCCGCCGCGACCGTTCTCGCCTACCGCCTCGCAGGCGTCGGCGAACATGGCCAGCACCCGCACCAGCAGGTCGTCGGTGGCGTCCTCGTGGTTGCCCACCTTGGGCACCCGGCGCAACCGCTCGCGCATCTCCTCATAGCCGGCGAAATCGGCTTCCAAGGCGGCCAGCAGCCGGCGCGGGTCGATGCTGCGTTCGGTGAACACCACCTGCCGCACCGCCGCCAGCGCGTCGGCGGCGCTGGCCGCGCAGGCGCCGTGCACGCCGAAGTTGTTGTAGCGCAGGCCGTCGGCCAGGTCGCGCCCGTCGGCCAGCGGGCCGTCCATGAGCACCGAGTACCAGGGCGCCGGCGGGAGCAGCAGCCGGCGATAGGCGTCGACCACGGCGCCGAGCTGCTGGGTGATGTCGGCCGCGCAGCGCGCCAGGATGCCGTCGAAATCATCGCCCGCGGCCAGCCCAGCGCGGATGGCGTGATCGGCGGCGGCCGGCAGCGAGACGGCGCCGGCGTTGACGATCTCCATGCCGCGGCCGGGAATGATGAACTCCCAGCAGGCGGCGACGCTGTAGTCGCGTGCGTCTTCCAGCGCATAGCCGTGCGCCAGCAGACCGGGGATGACTACCTCATCGTTGGAGTACTGCGGGAAGCCCAGGCCCAGGCGCGTCAGTTCGGCGGCCTCGCGCAGCAGTTCCTGGTCGGTGTCGCTGGTCACGCGCAGGTTGATCTTGGGGTCAATGAGCGCGGTGGCCCGGGCCACGCGCAGCACGGCGTGGGTCAGCGGGTTGACGCCATCGCGTCCGTCGGGCGTGGTGCCGCCGAGCATCACCGACTGTCCGTTGTCGCCCTGCTGCACGCCGGGATAGAGGTCGCTGTCGCGGTTGAGCGTGATGAAG
>JACRKZ010000103.1 GCA_016235455.1 Armatimonadota bacterium
TCGCGCAAGGTCGTGGCCGTGGCGGTGTCGCCATCGAAGGCGCGCCGTTGGTCGAGCACCGTGGCCGCCGCGGTCAGGTCGTCGTCGTCGCGCACCTGGGTATCGGAGGTCTGGCTCTGCGTGCCAGCGTTGTTGTGCGAGCGGTGGATGTCGTACCAGTAGATCAGGCTGGCGTCCGGGTTGTTGGTCGCCGAGAGGGCGCTGAAGTTGTAGCCCAGATAGTCGTCGGGCGTGCCCTTGCGGACATCGCGCGGCCCTTCCATCAGCCGGTCGGCCGCGGTCCACACCTGGTTGCCGCCGCCCGCGCCGCCGTCGAGCATGGTCTGCACGTAGAAGCGCAGCATGGGTGACTTGGCGCCGGGGCTAACCGGCAGGAAGTAGTCCTCCACCGGGTTCAGCACGCCGCCATCGGGCAGGTAGCCGAGCAGGAAGTTCGGCCGCTCGTGGTCGCCGCTGACATCACGCGGGGTGCCGACGGTGCTCATCACCGGCAGCAGCGTCTTGAGCTGGGGGTACAGGCCGCCATTGGCGGGGTCATACTGCGCCAGCTTGCTCAGCGTGGCGCTGGCGGACGACGCCGTGTCGGCATCTTGGGGCAGCACCTGCACCGAGGAGACCATGTAGCGGCAGACCAGTGGGCCGCCTTGGTACGAGCCGGTGGTGCCGAGCAGGTTCCCGTTGTAGGGCCACGAACAGAACCGGCGCACCTTCCAGACGTTGGTGTCCGCCGCGGCCTCCCAGTTGTTGCCGTTACGGCGAACGTTCAGCGGGTCTCGTGCGTATGTTGCGCCGACGGTCTGTCCGCTGACCACGTGCATCTTGGTGGGTGCATGGGCCGCCAGGTCGGAGGCCAAGATGACCTGGTCGTCCGCGCTGCCCTTGTTACCATCCGGGCCGGGCAGATTCCAGGAAGCGACGGCCAGGGCGTCGTCGTTGCCGCCGAGCCGGTCGTCCCAGCCGAACGGCCAGGGGCCGCCATTGTTGGCGACAATCGGCGCGTCCGTGACGGTGCCCGACCACTGCGTGTGGGCCAGGTCATTGATGCTTTCCACGGGCACGCCGGTCTCATACTCGAACTGCAGTTCGACCATGCCCACGCCGGCATAGGCCGGCCGGCGTACGGCCGTGCCCAGCCAAGCGGCGGTACCGCTCAGGCGGTACAGCCCGTTGAGCAGGTTGACCTCGATCACCGGCGCGTTGACCGGCGCGGGATAGTAGGAAAAGCCGTTGGTGGTGCTGAGGGTGCCGGCGGTGGGCAGTACCATCGTGGCGTCCACCGAGGCCTGGGTCGCTTCGGCCGTGCTGTGGATGCCGCGCAGGTACCAGTTCGCCGCGCCCGGATCCGCCGCGGCGGCGAACCTGAACAGCACTTCGATGGGTCGGGCGGCCGGGGCATCGACCTCGGGCAGTTCCGTCGGCCGGCGCTTGATCCAATCGACCGCGTTGGTCAGATCGGCGGCGGGGTCGACGATGGTGCCGTCGGCGTCCAGTCGCCGGTTCTCCCACATGGCATTGGGGTCGAAGAACATGGTGCCCAGGCAGATGTCGCGGTCGCCGGTGCCCGTGGTCAGCAGCCGGTTGACGCCGCCGTTGTTCTCCGCGATGCGCGCGAAGTTCGGGTCCTTGACATAGAAGGGCAGCGGAATGACACCGTTGACCACACTCGCGGCGACGTGGCAGGCCTGGTTGCCGTTGACCCAGGCGTTGCGCACCCAGTCGCTCCAGCCGGTGTAGCGGAATTCCAGGCTGTTACTGGGGCTGGCGCCAGCCGCGCGGCGCCCCCAAAACTCGCGGATGGCATTGACATGAGGCGCGGTGGTAAAGGCCGCGTCGGCCTGCGCCTTGGTCATGCTGGGCGTCACCGCGCCGATGGCCTCGGGGTAGTAGACGCCGGGCGCCGGCGGCGCGCCCTTGCCCGCCGGCGGGTGGACCAGGATACGCCAGTTGCCGGTGGCCGCCGCGTCGAAGCTCATGGGCTTGGCGCCATCGAGCTTGGAGGCCAGACCGAGGTTGCGCAGGTTCTCCACGACCTTGTCGCAGGTAGCCTGGAGCGGCAGCTTGCGCAACTCGACGTACAAAATCAGCTCGTCGTCGTTGGTGCCATAGATCCCGTCGGGCCCAGCCCGGCGCACGAGCGGCATGGCCGGCATGCGCTCGGAGGAGGTCAGCTGCGGCGCGGTGACCGGATAGGGCTGCGTGGCGCTGTTGAGGCCGAAGGTGCCGGTGGCGTCGGGCACGCCCTGCATGGTGCCGGCAATATAGCAGCGGTAGGTCAGCTCGCGCACCTGGTCGGCGCTCAGGCTGAACGTCGCCGCGCCGTGGGTGCGCGAGATGCCCGCCGCCTCCAGCGGATTGGCACGGTAGGTGTTGATGATGGCCGGCACTTCGGTCTGCGCCCACAGCGGCCCGCAGGTCGCGGCGGCGGCGAAGATCAGTGCGGCTCGGTAGGTCCAGCGTGTCATGGTGCCGTTCACCTCCATGCGCCGTGTCATTGCGCTGCGTAGACCGGCGAGCTGACAGGGTAGCTTCCGGTGCTCGGCCGGCGCTGGGTAGCGCCCGCGCTGGCCGGATAGGTCCTGGTTGTGCTCAGGTCGGGCAGCATGGTCTCAACCCGCTTGTTGGCCAGATTGGCGGGGTCAAAGCGGACCAGCAGCACCTCGGAGTTCGAGGCTGTCTGGTTCACGCTGTTGGCCGCGCCATTGACCAGCGCCAGCAAGTTGTCCGAGGCCAGGCGGCTGATTGACGTCGGGTTGAAGCCCTTGTCCCCGGAGTTCCACCAGTTGTCGCGCTGGGTCTGGCCGACGCCGGCGCGCTCGTAGTAGCTGTCGTTGGCGGCATTGTCGTAGACCAGGTCGTGGTAGTCGCTCTTGGTGAACGTCCACGGCCCGGTCAGGCCCGTAGGCCATTTCAGATAGGTGCCCACCAGACCGTTGGCCGCGCTGGCGATGAGCGTGGTGCTCAGTTCGTAGACGCAGACCCGCGACCCGCCGGCCGGATCGGCGCAGACCACCGCCAGGAACATGCGGTTGCCGACCTTGAAGCGGCTGAAGCTGCGCAGCCCGCGGAAGCTCATGTCCTTGGCCCAGCGGTCGGTCATCGAGGCCAGGCTGAGCTTGACGCCGTCGGCCTGACCGTCGTTGTTGGCGTCGATCTTGCCGTCATGCGCGGCGAACAGGTCGACGTTGAACAGCTGGTCGTAGCCGTCAACGCGCGCCACCACATAGGAGTCCAGCGCATCGCCCGTGTTGGCCGCTTCGCCGGCGTTGGTCGGCTCGGCCGGCGAGGTACCCGGGTTCCACACCTGCACCTCGGCGAACGGCAACTCGACCCACTGCTTGGTGACCGGGTTGTAGACCTGCGGCGCGGTGAGCGGGATGCCATGGCCGCCCGCGCTGTCCACCGTCTGTCCGGCCAGCGCATCGTAGTAGGTCTGCGTGCCACTGCCCTGGGCCCGGTCGTGGCTGCTGACCAGCAGCAGTCGGCGGTTGCCGCGGTCGGCCACCACGGTCAAGTCCCGCGTCGCCGCGGGATCCGGCGTAGCCGCCGGCCAGGGCAGGACCGCCTGGAAGCGACCGGCGTCCGAGGGCCGGTTGAGCCCGAAGTCGCGCAAGCCCCAGTAGACCAGTTGGGCGCCATTGAGCCGTGTGTCGAAGGGCCAGACAGCCGCCCCGGTGCTCGTCGCCTGGACCACGCGGTCGTTGCCGGTGTCCACCACCAGCACCTGGTCGCCGGTCAGGTTGTAGGCACGGCTGGGCCGGTTGAGCGCCGAGGTCAGCAGTTCGCTCGGCGGAGGATTGTAGACCACTGCCTGCGACGGCCGCGCGGCACCGTTCTGCACCCTCACGCCGGTCAACTGCCAGCGCACGCCGCCCGAGAAGTCGAGCCGCGACAGCCGCATGCTCTCGGTCACCAGCAACTGCGAGCCGCCGATGCCGTACAGCGCGTTGAGCACGTTGGCGCCCTGCACCATGTTGAAACTGACGTAGACACCGTCATCGGTGGGCAACGGCGTGCCGCGCACGTAGCTGGCATCGACCGTGCTCTGCGCCACGTTCGACCAGCCGGTCACCGAGTCCGGGCGCAGACTAGTCATCTCCACCACGCGGTCTTCCTGACCGAAGCGGAAGGACAGCAGGCCACCCGTGCCCACGCCGTTGACGGCCAGTGCCGTCGCGGCGCCGGTGCCAGCGACGGTGCCGGAGACGTACAGGCGGTCGCCGGCCACCACCGGCGAGAACGACAGCGCCGGCAAGCGGCCGCCGATGGTGTACTTGTGGGTGTATGTGCTGCCATTGCAGGTGAACCGCACCCAGGCCGTCTTGCCCCAGTCGCCCGCGGCGAAGGTCATCACCTGCGGCTGGCTGGCATTGATCGTCGGGGTCAGCGGGCCGCCGCCGTTGGCGTCGGTCACCGTGATCGCGCTGGGCACGCCAGGGCTGTCGATGACCACCTCACCGGGCAGGTATGTCCAGCGCACGGGCACGGGGATGTAGACCCCGTAGACGAAGCCGGCCGGCTCGTTGAACAGACCGTCGCCGTTGTCCTCGACCAGCCACAGCGGTCGGCCGTAGAGCGGACGGCGCGAGGTCGGCATATCGGCCTGCGCCGGCTGCGCGAAGCGCGTGAGATGCGCCAGATCGGGCCGCAGCGACAGCGTCGCGCTGGCGAAGTCGAGCGTGTACTGGCTGGGGTCGATGACATGGGCGCGCAGGTTCGTGGCCGACGGCCCGCTGGCCGGATAGGCGGCCAGGTTGTTCGAGCCCGCGGCGAAGGTGGTCGGATCGGCGTCCACCAGGTAGTGCCGACGATCGCGGTTCGGCGCGGTCCCGCGCAGCGCCATGCTGAAGCCCGGGTTGGCGTCCAGGGCGATGATGCCGCCGCTCTGCGGCGCGAAGCTGCCGTTCACCACACGGCCGGCGACCACGATGCTGTTGCCGTACTTGACCGGCGAGCCGTAAGCGCCAAAGTGGCCGCCGCCGAGCACGCTGTCGGCATCGAACTGCCAGCGCACGGTCTCGTAGTTGTTGGGGTTCGGGTCGCCCAACTGCAGGCTGTCGCCACCCGCCTGATAGAAGACCACCGGGCCCGAGCTCAGCGCGTTGCCGACAGGAGTACCGGACAGCGTGTTGGCGCTCCACAGCGCCGAACTCACGCCGACCAGGGTCTCGTTGTCCAGCAGCATGGGCGCCGCGTTGCCGTTGGCCAGCAACTCCATCGACCCGTTGACCGCGGGCTCGTAACCGCTGTCGCGGTTGGCGCGCAGCAGCCGCTGACGCGGGAACACCTTGCGCCGGTCGGTGATGGCCTGGCCGGCCACCGTGTAGCTCAGCACGGCGTCGGCGTAGACCTGCGCGTCGCGGTAGAAGCCGACGGCCGTGCCGCGCATCAGCACGTCGACGGCCACCACATTGCCGGAGATGTCCTTGACCTGTCGCCATTCACAGCCGTCGGTGGGATTGGCCGTGGTGATGCGGTTCAGCACGTTCCCGCCGATCGTCACCGTGGGCGTCGCCGCCGGGGCCAGATCGACATCGGCGTTGATCCGCCAGCCCATGGACTGTGCGTCGGCGGTCACGGCCCAGCAGTCGCCGTTGGCGCGACCGATGAACACGGTGGGCGCGGTCAGCCCGGTGCGCTGGTCGGTGACCAGGCCGACCACCGAGGTCAGCCGCGTGGTGTCACCCAGCGCCAGTTGCATGCCGGGGCCGCCATGCGTGGCCAGCGTATCCGCCGGCCCACCAAAGCTCGGGTGCAATTGCAGTTCGACCTGCTTGAGCGCCTCGGCCATCAGGTAGGCGCGTTTGGAGGGCGTGCTGGTCCACAGACCGTAGGCGGTGTCCACGTTCTCGCCGCCGTAGGTGAAGTCGGGGAACGACCACTTCAGCGCGCCCGCGATGGCCGATGTGGCCGGATCAGGCACCGCGCGGACCGCGTAGACGCGGGTCCAGCCGCCCGTCTCACTGGCGCTCGGCGGGCAGTAGGAGGTGGTCACATAGACCGTGTCGCCGTAGACCACCGGCGCGCCGACCAGCGCCGGGTCGAGCCCGACGGCCGGCAGGTTGACGAAGCCACCACCACCGAACGCGGTGGCCGTGGCCGTGGCGCGGGTGCGGTCGGCACCGGCGGCGAAGGCCGTCAGGCGGACCGCGCCGCCGATCACCTGGGTGGCCAGCAGCAGGTCGACCGCCGACTTGTCGGGGTCGCGTGCCACGCTGGCCACGGTGGCACCACAGATGGGCGCGCTGAGCGGCTGCACCCAGATGGTGTCGAACGGCGCGCCGGTGGCATAGTCCGGAATACCGTCGTCGGCCGCGCCGTCACCGTCGCGGTCCGCGCTCGGGGCGCTGTCGATGGCCACCAGGAAGTAGTTGCCGCCGCTCTGGCACTGCAGGTAGACCAGGCCGTTGGCGGCGCACAGCGGCTCCTTGAGCCCGGCGTTCATGTCGGTGTCCAGCGCGCCGTAGCCGCTGGTCTGGATGGACCCGTCGCCCAGATTGGTGCCAGCCGCGGTGAGCCCGGAGGAGGGAGCGTTCCACACGAACTTGGGGGTCAGGTTGCTGACCGTGGTGCTGGACAGAATGCCCTTGTTGGTCGGGCCGCCGCGGCGGTTGCCGCCAAAGCTGCTGTGCCAGCCGAGCACGTTGAGCATGAATTTGACGTCCGGCAGGTAGGCGCCCGTGTTGGAGCCGGTGTAGCCAACCTTGTGCACGTCCTCCATGATGTCGATGCCGGACAGGATGAGCTTGCCCGAGCCCATGCGCACCACGGCCACGGCCGCGTCCTTCTGGCCGCTGAAGTCGGTCCAGTTCTCGGCGTAGTTGACGCGCAGGACCTGCTCGGCCAGGTAGGCGCCCGAGCCGCGATTGAGGATCAACTGCTCCGCCGACAACACGTCGCCCAGACTGCCCACTTCGCTGGCGCCGATCGTCTGCACGGCCGTCAGCAACGGATGGTTGAGGTTGGGCGCCGTCCAGGCCGGCGGCGTCACAGGCGCCACGCCGTTCGGCGGTGCGTTGTTCAGGGGATAGCCGTCCGGACGGGTGTTGTTGGTGGCGTTCGAGTAGGGAAAGCCATCGCAGAACTGCACCGGCAGCAGGAACTCCTGGTCGGTGGGCAGCGTGGTCTTGTCAGCCGCGCCGACCTCGATGCGCAGGCCGTGCGAGTTCTCCATGTACAGCGTGCCGCCAAGGTCCAGGAACTGGCGCAGCAGGTCGAGCTCCTGGCTGGTGAAGGTCAGGTTGCGCTGCGTATTGAGCAGCACCACGTCGAAGTTGGCCAACTGCGTGACCGTACGCGGCGTGAGCGGCACCTCCCAGTAGGCGGGATGCGTGCGCGGCAACGGCTGGCCCACCGGAGGCAGCGCCTGTTTGGTGCCGCCAGGACCATACTCACCGAGAATCTGCGGGTCTGCGTGCGCCTTGTAGTAGTTCGGGCCGCCGCTGTTCGGTGGCCAGCCCTTGTAGTACTCGGAATTCGTGAAGCCGCTCCAGCCATAGGCGGTGATGCCGTCGTTGGTCACCTGCGCGGTCAAGCCATCGAAGCTGACCGCGCCGTTGTACGCCGGGTCCCACAGGTTGGCCAGATCCTGGGTGACATACGGCATGGCCAAGGGGTTGCTGAGCTGCCAGTTGCTGGGACGCAGGCCGTCGACCGCGGAAATGCCCGACAGCCCCGAGAGCGCGGGCAGCACGAAGGGCTCGGAGTTCTCCCACTGGTTGGCTTTGAGCATCAGCACGCAGACCTTGATCTCGCGTGTTGAGCCGCCGCCGTCGTTGGTGAACGCCGGATCCAGGGCCTGTGCGCGCCCGACCAGCAGGCCCAGGAGCAGCCCCGCCCGCAGGAACGTCTTGTGCCACAGCCTCAGCTTGCCCATCACCGTCACCTCAGCGCTATTTCTCTTCGCCCACGTACGCCAGGCCCGTGCTCAGCGGCAACGCCGGCAGCAGGGGCAGGTTGGCCCGCGGCGTACCGGTCGGCCAGACACCGCGCAGACCCCAGTCGTAGGAGTAGCGCAGCGTGTTGTAATCGTTGTACAGCGTGGCGCCCGCGCCATTGACCGGATAGGCCCACTTGTCGGACCACTGGGCCACATCGGACAGCTCGGCCAGGTTGTTGACGGCCACCGCGCCGTTGACCTGCACCTGGTAGTTGTAGCGCTTGAGCCGCGCCAGCCGGTCGGCCGCGTTGGTCGTCGAGGCGTTGCCCGCGGTGCCGTCCTTGACGTCGGTCAGCAACTGCGCGCGCGCGTCGAACCAGTCGCCGGGAATGACGAAGAAGCTGCCGCGCTCGGCATACATCAGCGCGCTGACCGTCATCGTCACACCGGGGTTGAGCGTGCCGCCGTTGTTGCGCTCGACCTTCAGGTTCTTGAGCAGCACATCGCTCTGGCTGCCGCCCTGACCGTTGGCCTGCAGGCCGGCCTGCACGGTCAGCCAGTTGGGTCGGCCGTTAGCGGCCCAAGCCACGGCGCCCATGGCCCAGGTGTCGGGCATGTACTCCTGCGTGCCCTGGCCGCCGGCGTTGGGCAGGTACAGCGCCCGCGCCAAGTTGGCCAGGTCAGCGAAGAAGGTCGGCGTCTGGCATGCCTGCTGGCCGGGCACTTGCGGGCTGCCCGTGCCGTCGGGGCTCAACAGCCACGGCCCCGCCGCAGCGTAGGGCTGGCCCAGCTGGGCTCGGTTGTTGTGGAACAGCACCGAGGCGCGCGCCGCCAGGCCGTCGTTCTGGTCACCGTCCACCGCCTCGGCCAGCACCTGCAGGTTGGCGGTGTTGGCGTCGGTGGGCAGTTCGATACCGACCGTCTGGGTGCCGGCGGCGTCGAGCCGATAGTGCGCGTCCATGGGGCTGTTGCGCGGCGAGTCGAAGGACCCGGGCGTCAGGCCCGACAGGGGGCCCGGCGCGTAGACGGTCGGGTTGAGCACCACATGGTCACGCGCCAGCAGGGCGATGCGCGTGTTGTCCGGCCCGTTGGGGTTGGCCACCGCACCGTAGTCGCTGGGCCGCAGCAGCGAGCCCTCGATGTAGATGCTGCCGCGGCTGACCACGGTCAGATGGTAGTCGAGCGCGGCGGAGCTGACCGGCAGCCGGCCACGGATGCGCACGTTGCCATCGGCCATGACCAGGCCGTTGTCAGCCAGCGGGCTGGTGGTCGGCACATCGCTCGTGCCGGTCCAGGCCGGTCGCGTGTAGGTACCGGTCTTGGCCGGCCAACGGAAGGCCAGCGTGGTCGAACCGCTGAGCTGACCGGTGGTCAGGTTGGTCCAGGTGCTGCCGTCGGTGCGCGTGATGACGATGGCCGGCCCGGCTGGTCCGCTGGGGAAGGTGTAGCTGTCGTACAGGTCGATGATCGCGCCGTTGGGCACATAGCGTCGGCCGCCCCAGTTCTCAGGCGCCAGCCAGGCCTGCCGCGCGCCGTCGAGGTTGTCGCGCTGGGCCGTGTTGTCGAGATAGATGCCGCGGCCATAGCCGAGCTCGCCGGAATTGACCGTGGTGCTCACGCCGCCGGGCGTCACCGTCACGTTGTCACCCGAGTAGCGGGTCAGCCGTTCAAAGCGCGAAACGCCCGTGGCCGGCTCGGCGGCATCCAGATCCGGCGCCTCCAGGCGCGGCGCGCCCAGCGCCACGCGCAGGCCGGTGCCGGTGGCATTGGTGGTGGGGTCCCAGGCGGTGGGCAGGCCGGCGGTGTTGCTGACCAGCAGCTCGGTGTTGCCCGCGGTCTGGGCGGCGGTGAGCTGGCGGCGCACGGCGCCCGACACCTCGAGGCTGTCGTTCCAGGCGTTGCCCGTCGTCACGATGCGCACCGGCGGATGGACATCCAGGTCCAGGTTCGAGCGCACCGGCCCGTCAAGATAGAGCGGCAGGAAGTCGTTGGCGCCGGTCGCGGTCCAAACGCCGCCGGCGGCCGCGGAGCGGTTGCTGGCCGAGACGGTGCCGTCGCCGTTGATGTCCACTCCGGGCACGCCCAGCGGCGCGGCCGCGGCGCGGCGGGTGCGGTCGTGGACGAACAGCAGATAGTTCTGGATGCCGATGGGCTTGTAAGCCACGAGCTGGTCAAACACGTTGGTGTTGGCGCCCGGCCGGCCGATGGCGGTGATCTTGATGGCCTTGGACTCGGGGTTGGCCGGGTTGGGCGCGTACTCGATGCGCAGCAGGAAGTGATCGTGCGGCGCGGTGATTTCGCTGTTCTCCACCGGCATGTTCTTGTCGGGGTCGGTGAAGTCCTGGCTCGGATCGACGGTCGGGTTCTGGCTCGGCGCGTCGGGGTCCATGGCGAAGCGGAACTTGACGTAGTACGGCGCGCCCGACGCCACGGGATCCCAGCCGCGCAGCTTCTCGAACGAGTCGTAGGTGTTGTCGTAGGCCTGCTGCGTGAAGGCGGGATTGGCCGGCGTGAGGTAGTCCGCCAGCGCCGGGCGCCAGTCGGCGCCTTCGGTGGCCGAGGTCAGCATCTCGTCGGCATACCGGATGCCCGCCAAGGCCAACGAGTGGGCGTGCGCGGACGCTTCGTCGCGCTCGGTGTCACGCGCGCTGCCAGCCACCACGGCGACCACGGAGGCCGCAAGCATGGCCAGCATCAGCAGCACGATCACCGCCAGCAGCAGCGCCTGACCGGCGCTGCGCCGTCGCCGACCCATCGTCATTTGCCTCATGGCTCGCCCTCGTCTCATCACGGGCTCCCCGCCGGTCGCGGCTGTGTGGCCGCCCGGCTCCCAGGTTGTTCCCGCTCCAGCGCGCCGCTAAGCAGCGCGTCATTTGGCCAGAATGTAACCAGGCCGCCTATTTCGCTCCGACGGTCAGCCGCTGCTGCACCGTCACCCGGCGCCGAGCACCGGTGGGCCGCTCGCTGGTCGGCACCGAGGCGTCCGCCGGATCGCCCACGGCCTCGGTCAGGCCGTGCGTCGAGTCCGCCGGTACGTCCAGGGTCAGGTTGAGCACGAGCGACTCCTGCGAGCGGTAGGTCATTTCGACCACATCGCGGTTGGAGTCGTTGCCGGCCAGCATCTGCAGCACGGTGGGCAGATTGTTGCGATACTCATAGGTCACATGGATGACGGTCCGCACGGGCACGCCGCCGATGGTCTCGTTGTCCGTGTCTTGGGGCGGGTTGTAACCGTCGCGCGCGGCGACCGCGTCGCCCGAGAGCTGCGGATCATAGAAGACCAGCTTGCCCGACCCGGGATCGCAGTAGCACTGGAAGGGACGCAGCGCCGGCGGCGCGCCCGGCGCCACCGATTCCACCACCTGGTAGCTGCGGCTGGCCAACGGCTGCCCCGTCAGGTTGGCGGCCGGCCGCTTCTCCACGACCACATGCAGGCTGCCGAGCACCAGCGACATGTTGATCTGCGCCAGCGACAGGTTGGGCAGGCCCAGCGCGCCGGTCTGCAGCCGCTCGGGTCGGAAGGCCGAGAGCGTGTAGCCGGTCCACACGCTGCGGTTGGTACCGTTGTCGTTGACCACGTAATGGTCGTCGATGACGAACCCGTTGCTGCCGGCGTTGCCGCCCTGGCACAGCGGCAGCGACTGCCAGACCGCGGCCGGCGCGGGGCTGCCGGCGGCAAACAGCGGCGGGGCCGGCACCGTGCCCTGGTGGTCGTGATTGTTCAGCGCGACGACCGCGGCGTTGCTGCCATCACCCGAGGGGCAGATGAAGTCCTCCTGCGGGAAGGTGGTCAACACCTCGCCGGTCGACCAGTCGATGCCACAGGCCATCTCGCCGCTACCCACCGCGGGCGAGCCGGCCGGCGCCGTGCCGGGCGCCGTGCCGAAGACGCGCTTGGGGTAGTCGGTCACGTCGTAGACGGGGATGGCCACGCCGCCGACGGCGGTCGGCATGCGGTAGAGGATGACGTGCCCGACGGTCAGCGAGGCCGGATCCTGGTCCAGCGACAGGAAGTAGTTGAGTTCCAGCGGGCCGGCGCCATCGCGCACGTCCTGCACCCGGAACATGCCGATCAGCGGCTTGGCCCCCGTGGAGGTGGCCACCACGCCGGTGGCCGGCGCGGTCCACAGCGCGTCGCTGGTGCGCTGATAGGGCTCCTGCCAGCGGCGCAGCGTACCGTGGTAGGCGCCGAACGAGCGGTTCGGCGTCAGCTGCTCCTGGTCCAGGCGATAGGGCAGGAACTGCGCCTCGCGCACATCGGTGCCAGCCTCCGTGATGGGACTGATGCCCAGCATTGCCGAGGCGTGGGTGTAGGTGTCCGGCGTGCCGGTCGGCTGCGCCTCGGGCGAGCGCATGATGCGCTCTGCGGCCGTGGCCGGCGCGGCGGCGTAGCTGCGGTCGGTGTTGGCCACCAGCCAGTCGAAGGCGCGGCCTTGGTCGAACAGCAGCGGCCACACGGTGGGCCCGAAGCTCTGCAGCGAGCCGCCGCCGGTCAGGCGCAGGCGCCGCACGGCATAGCCGTAGAGGTCGTCGGGCGAGGTGACCGACAGCGTCTGACCGCCCTGGTTCTCGCTGAACGGCTGGTAGTAGGAGACCGCGCGAAACACCCGGCGCGGGTTCTTCATGGGGTCATAGGGCTGCGTGACGTCGCCGCGCATGACCCAGTAGGTGACCACCATGGGCCGACCGGTGCTGTCGGTGGCCGGCTGCACCGGCGACAGCACCTTGCCGCGGTTGTCCACCGCCGCCGGCACGAAGCTGACGCGCTCGGGCTGCGCGGTGTGCCACTTGGAGTTGTTGCCCGCCGTGGCGCCCGTGGGCAGGTCGAAGGTGCCGAGGTTGGAGTAGACCTTGACCGCGGTGCGCAGCTCGCCGGCCATGCGGTCGACGACCTGCTGCGCGGTGGCCTGGGCCTCACGCTCCGCGCGGCCGATACTGAGCACTTCGATGCCCATGAGCAACGGCTTGAAGATCATGCCCAGCAGGATCGCCAGGATGGCCACGGCGACCAGAATCTCGACCAGGGTGAAGGCTCTCGCGCGCTGTCTCGGCATGGTCGTCTCCCTCATCCCCGCGGGGCGCGCAGCTCGGCGCGCGGCGGCGCCCAGCCGCTGTTGTCCGGCGCCGGCACGACGGCCGCATGGCCGTCGGCGAACAGGACGATGTCGACGCCCCAGGCAGCCTTGTTGTACTGCGGCGCGGGCACCGTCTGCTTGGTGCGGAACGCCGTGGACCAGGTGACCACGGTGTCACTGGCCGGCAGGTAGCGGCTCGACGGATCGTCGGTGCCCACGCGCGACAGCTGGCGGCGGTAGTAGGTGCCGTTGCCAGGGTTGTCCACGGGCCAGGCGGAACTCGTCTTGCGCACCGGCTGGTAGCGCCACTCCCGAGTGAACGGATCCTGCATCATCCAGGAGCACCAGTTCTCGTTCAGGTCGTCCTGATAGTCGGCGAAGGCGGTAGTCACGGCGGTCGTGCTGTGCGCCGCCGGGTCGGCCAGGGCGGCGAACGCGCGGTACTTCTGGGCCGGCGTCAGCGGCGCGGTCTGCGAGCCGCCGGTGGCGTTGTTGTAGACCTCCAGCAGGCCGGCCTCGCTGTCCACGTCCATGCCCGGCACCCGGCCGCCGCCAGCGATAATCCAGGGCGCCTCGGGGTCGGGATAGCCGGCATCATGCAGGTAGCGGCTGCTCTGCAGGTAGTCGAGCATGACCAGCGTCCACAGGCCCGCGCCGTCGGGCACACCCACCTCGCCGGTCGGGTTGTACGGCGGCACATCGCCCCAGTCGGCGCGATAGACGCTCAGCGCGCGGGCCACGGCGTGCAGCCGGCCCATGGTCTCGCCGCGGTGCTGCGACACTTCCAGGCGTCGCACCGCGCCGACCACGATGCCCAGCAGCATGACCATGATGATGATGACTACCAGCAACTCGATCAGAGAGAAGCCCGACCGAGCGCCACAACGTCGTGTTGGTTTCATCGGTGTCGCCTCACCAGCCAATTGAGCTCGTAGAGCCGCTGCCGGGTATCGCCAGCGGGCTGTCCGGTCACCACCGGCACCGACGGCCGCACCAGGTTCTGGTCGTTGTAGACCACCCGCACGGCCATCGACACGCCCTCGACCGTATGCAGATAGGGTCGCACGTCGGCGCCCACGCCCAGCGTGCCGCCGGGTTCCAGCGGGCGTTGCAGCCGGATGGCATGACGCAGGGCGCCGGCCACGCCGGCATTGGCCTGCGGCGGCACCACGTGCGGTTCACCACTGACTGTCTTGTGCCCGGTGGGCGTGTTGTACTCGTAGCTCACCAGCACCGTGCGGCCGGCCTCGCTGGGCCGGAAGCGCAGTTCGCAGTAGCTGTCGACGGCGTTGACCACGACCGGCTCGACGACCATCGACTGCACGGGATAGTTGGCCAGCGAACCGCCGGCCAGGCTCTGCGCATCGGCGGCCAGGATGTAACTGGCCGGCGCGATGCTCGGCGCCACGGCCCAGTTGCCCTGCCGACGGAACCAGACCACGACCTCGTAGGTGCCGTCGGCCAGGCCGGTCAGGCCGGTGGCCAACTGCAGTGGCACGCGGCCGGACTTGGCCACATCGGGGGCCCACAGCGCCGTGTTGAGTGGGATTTGCTGACCCGTCTGCCGGATGACCAGCAGCGGCTGGAAGGTGTCGTCCAGGTCGGTGGTGCGCAACTGCAGCATGCCGCCGGTGACCACGCCGCCCGCGGGCTGCAGCACGTTGCCGCCGGCGTCCATGGCCAGGGTGACCGTCTCGTGCAGCAGGCGCCAGTCGCGGGCCACGTACTCGAGCGAGATGTCCTCGCCGGCCAGGCTGGTGCTCATGCGCACATAGCCCAGATTGGCGCCGGAGTCGTCGAACGAGAAGCGGCCGCCGCCACCATGCGTCAGCGCCTGTCGCACGCTGACCGAGCCGGGGATGACGTTGGCGTTGGTCAGCACCACCTCCTGGTACAGACTGGCCGGGGTGCCGGCGGTGGCGGCCAGCGCCGTGGTGCCGGCCGGCGCCTGGACCCAGGCGGCGCGGCCCTGGTTGTTGTAGGCGTAGCGCACGATGAGCTGGCGAGCGCGCGCGTCGAGTTCGAACAGCAGGCGGTCATTGGCCGGCTGCCGGGTGAACGAGTCGATGCCGCCATCAAGGAAGGCGAACACCGGGCGGTCCTGGTAGCCGCCCGCGGCCTGGGTGACGCGCAGGTCGGCCGGGTCCACCTGGGTGAACTCGCGGAACGCCTCCACCACCGCGCCGGCCGTGGTGTCGATCGGTCCGAACAGCGTGTAGGTCGGCTCGGCGCCACTGCTCGTGCCACGCGGCACCAGGGCGCGCTCGCCGACCACCAGGCGGTTGGCGGCCAGGAAGCGGTAGAGCGCTTGCGGGTCGTTGACGTCCGTCCAGCCGTTGGGGCCAGCGAAGGCGGTGAAGTCATAGGGCCGATTGGCGTCGATCCCGGCGCCCAGGCGCAGGAACCCGAAATCGGGCTGCGCCGGGTCGGTCTGCGTGGGCAGGCCGGCGGGCAGGATGGCGTCGGGCAACCGGCTCTCGTCGGCGCGCAGTTCCTCCAGGCGAGCCTGGGCCATACGCACCGCGTCCGCTCGATCGCGGTTGGTGGTGATGATGCCCAGGCTCTTGGGGAAGATGCGTAGCACCGCCAAGATGCCAATCACGAAGATCGCCATCGCGATCAGGACTTCGATCAGCGATAGACCGCTGTTCCGCCGCTTGTTCGCCATCGTCGTCTTCCCAACGACCCGCCCAGGCCAGCCGCGAGGCTGACGCGGTCGATGCCGCACTGCCACTGGCCGTGGCCAGTGGGCCGGTCTACTGGTTGGCCAACTCGGGTTGGGTGGCCCACTTGTAGCTCTTGGTCGGGGTGATGTTCCCCGAGCCGCCCAGGCGCAAGATCAGGCACAGTTCCTTGCCGGGCTCTTCGTGGTCGCGGCAGACTGTCACGACCGTGCTGTCGGGCGCGTAGAGATTGGCCAGCATCTTGTCGTTGCGGGTTCGCGCGGCGGGCGGTGCGGTCAACAACGTCGGTTCCCCGTTGTTCACGCCATAGCCGTAGTAGTTGTAGTAATCGTCGTAAGTGCTGGAGGTGAAATTGGCGTCGCCGGTCACGGTCAGCGCTTCCTCATCCACCGTGCCGTTGTACTGCACCGGCGTCTCGGCACTGGCCCGCGGCGCGAGATATCGGCTGGCCCCGTCCTCCTCGGGGCAGATGAAGGTCACCTGCTCCTGGACGTAGTTGGGGTACAGCGCGCCCAGACGGCTCTTGCGGCCCGAGAGAGTGTCGAATGTCTTGTAGGCGACCGTGCCGGGCGACAGGCCGGCGATGTCCTTCAGACCGTTCTGAACAGCTGCCGAGCAGCCCAGCGGATAGGCCTTGAAGTCCTGCTTGTACTGCTTGAGCCCCAGGCCCAGCTGGTGCATGTTGGCCTTGCAGGCCGCCAGTCGCGCCTTGCGCTGCGCCGTGTGGATGACCGGCAGCAGGATCGCCGCCAGCACCGCGATGATGGCAATGACGACCAGCATCTCCACGAGGGTGAAGCCGCGCCGTCCGCCGAACCGGATTTTCATCATGACATGCCTCCCTAGCCCGCGTCGGCCGGGATGAAGGCGGCCTGATCGCCGCCGCTCACTACATCGTTTTCCCAACCGCCCACAGCACTAAACAACCCGCCGGCTTGGTCTTGCCCCGGCGGGTCTCATCTCGTGTTACACCACGCTTAACAGGTGATCCTGGCCCGCGCTCTCTCCTAGTCTGGCCGCATCAGCGGGAAGCGCAAGGTGAAGACGGTGCCGACGCCCTGCTCGCTGGCCACGCTGATCTGGCCGTCGTGGGCGGCCACCACGTTGCCCACGATCTTGGTGCCCAGGCCGGTGCCACCGGGCTTGGTGCTGACCGCGTCCTTGGTGAACAGCTTGGCGCGCACATGCTCCGGCATGCCGCGGCCCGTATCGCCCACTTCGAGCACCAGGTGTTCGTCGCCATCATGGAAGTCGGCGGCGCGGTCCAGGCGCGTGCGCACGAAGATACTGCCGCCCTCGGGCGTCTCGGGGATGGCGTTGTTGACCAGGTTGTACACGCAGTTGTAGACCTGCTTCTGGTCCATGGGCACCAGCGGCAGGTCGTCGGTCAGGCCGCTCAGATCGATGACCAGCCCGGCCCGCTCGGCCACCAGGCGCAGTGGTGTGGCCACGCTCTGCACCACGTCATTGATGGCCGACGGCTCGAAGGTCGGCTCGGCCACGATGCCCTTGACGCAGTCGGCGATCTCGCGCACTCGGGCCTGCACCTGGTCCGAGCCGTCGAGGAACATGCGCACCGCTTCGGGATAGAAGTCGCGCAGGCTGGACGTCGCCGACTCCAGCTCGGCCGCCAGCGGCGCGGGCAGTTTGCCGCTCACGTCGTCGAGCCGGTCGTAGAGGTCCTCGAACATGAACTCCAGGGTCTGCGCGCAGACGCTGACCGGGGTCACCATGTTCTTCACATCGTGGCTGATGTCGCCCATCAGGTTGACCACCACCGCCAACTGCGCCTCGCGGAACAGCCGCGAGTTCTCGATGGCGCTGGCGGCCTGGGCGGAGAGGATCATCAGGGTGTCGATGTCGTTCTCATCGAAGAACCCCGTGCCCTCCTTGTTGAGGATCTGCATGACGCCCACGGGGTCGCCGTGGATGGCCTTGATCGGCACGGTGACCATGTTGCGGGTGTGGAAGTGGGTCATCTGGTCGATGCCCCGGAAATGGCTCTTGTCCTGGGTGACATCCTCGGTGATCTTGGGCTCGCCGGTGCGATAGACCTCGCCGGCAATGCCCTTCTGCGGGTCCAGCAGCTTGCCGGTGAGCACGGGCGCCGCCTCGCCCACCACGTAGCGGAACTGCAGCTGTTGCTCGGCTTCGACGAAAATCAGAATCGATCCGGCGTTGGCGCGTACGGCTTCCAGGCAGCTGGTCAGGGCCGAGCGCAGGATCTCGTCCAGGTCGGTCTTGGAGGAAAGGGCAGCGGTGATCAACCGTACAGCGTGCAGTTGCGAGGTGCGCTCGGCCAACTGCGCGCGCAGCAGGTCGAGTTCGGAGATGTCGTTCATGCCCATGAGTGCGTTTTCCGAGCGAGCCGCAACCTGACACCAACGGCGGCCCACCGTTGACGACAGCGGCGCCGGCCCACTATGATCGACACCACCGCGGCTAGTCTACCGCAAGCGCTATAGTGCCGCAGCGAGGCGGCCACTGTCAAGGCGGCGCGTCGCGTCGCACCGCGCCGAACAGCGGCAGCACAGGAGCCACGACCTATGTTCCCCGATGAGGCGCTGACCAATCAGTTCCGCCGCGTAGGCCTGGCCCTCGGGCGCGATGAGCGGCGCGGCTGCCTGCGCGCGGACCTGGATGTGGAGAGCGGTCACTGGGAGCTGCTGGTGTGGTTGGACACTCAAGACGGCGATCTGCTCCTGCTCGTGCCGCATTACCTGCGCGCGCCGCGCCGCGAGCAGGATAGCGCGGCGCGCGCCCGGCTCTGTGAGCGGCTGCTGGCCCTCAACTACGACCTGGCCCTGGGCTGTTTCGAGCTCGACCCGGCAGATGGCGAGGTGCGCTTCCGGCTGGCCGTGCCGCTGGGTGACCAGCCGGCCGGCGAGGCGGCCCTGGCGCGCGCGGTGGCGGCGGTACGGTATGCGCTGGACGAAGCCTGGGCGCCCTGCCAGCGCGCGCTCTTCGCGCTCGACGAACCTGCCGCCTAACGCACGGTGAGCGCGCCCAGCGGATACCACGGGCCCTCGGCGGGCACGCGCAGCGCCAGCTTCAGGTCGGGCAGGCCGGTGCCGGTGGTGTTGACGATGCCCACCGCCAGCCGGTACTCGCCCGCCGGTACCTGCGTCGCGGGCAGCGCCGCGTCCAGCCGGTACGCATGGGCTGCGCCGGCCAGCCACTCGCCGGGCTCGGCGGCCGCGTCGACCCAGTGGACCACGGGCTGGCCGCCGTCGCGGGGCAAAAGCGCCAGCGCCGGCCGATAGCACTGACCCCAGCGCTGGTTGAGATTAGGCAGCACGCCCTGGGCCAGGTTGGCCCAGACATGACGCACGGTCAGCCGCCCGCCGCGTGCCACCGCGCGCGGCCAGGCGACCTCGACCGGCGCCAGCCGATAGCCGCCCTCGCGCACGAAGCGCTGCACCAGGTCCGGGTAGCTCAGCCACAGCTTCGCGTCGGCCACGGTGCGCAGGTCCAGCGTGTTGGCGTGGTAAGCCAGCGCGTCGGCCAGCGCGGCACCGTCGATGTCGCGCCAGGTCTTCCAGTCGCGGCCGTAGCGCTTGTCCAGGCCGGCCGGATAGGCCGGGTCGCCACCACCCCAGTAGCATTTTTCGCCAAACAGCGGATGCCGCGGCCATAAGGCTCGGAAGCGCTCCTTCTCGTGGTCGCCGAACCACATGCTGCCCAGCCCATCGCGGCGGATGACGTAGTCGCCGCCGACCAATGCCTCCGACTCGTCCTGCTGCCAGCCGAAGCCGGTGTTGTACTGCCAGCCGAGCAGCACCCGGTCGAACGGCCGGTAGGCGTCCAGGATCCAGCGCAGCACCGCCGGCGCGCTGGCCGGGTCGCGCAGCGTCAGGTGATGGCCCTCGCCCCACCAGCCCAGGCCCATCGCGTCGACGAAGTCGACCCGCGTCGGATCGTTGTACTTCCTGGCAAAGGCCGCCGCGAACGCGGCAAACTTGGCCTGGAAGACCGGGTCGTCCAAGTACGGAGTCCACAGCGACCGGCCCCCGGCGCCGCCTTCGGACACGCCCTGGGCGCCGGCGGCCCGGACATACTCAGGGGTGGCCTGAGCGGCGTTGTCCTGCGAGGCCACGTACACCCGGAAGGCCAGCCGCAGTCCACGGTCCAGCGCGCCCTGCACCAGTGCCTGGAAATTGGCGTCGTGGTCCCAGGCGTACTGCCCCTCGGTCGGCTCGAGTTCGGCCCAGCGCCAGCGCACATAGAAGATGGAGGCATAGCGGCGCGCCGCCTGGTCCTGGTCGCGCCAGTAGTCGGCGGCGCGGGCCACGGGGCCGCAGGCGTCGTCGTACAGCACCCAGCCGCTGCCGGGATTGCGCAACAGGCTGTCGCGGTCCAGCTCGGGCTCGACGCGGGCATCCAGCGCCAGGTTTGAGGCAGCCGCGTGCTCGGTCACCGGCCAGTTGGCGCCATCCACCATGACCCCGGCCAGACAGCCAAGCAGACCCATCATTGCCGGTACCATGCCCAGTCTCCCGCCGGGCAGGTTGCTCGGCTTGAGCAGGATTCCTCTGCATTGGGTATCATCTGGGGGCAAGGACCACACACCATGCTGTTCACCGCCCTGTTGGCCTCGCTTCTCGGTCAGGCCGCGCCCGCGCCAATGCCGCTGCTGCTGCGGCCGCCGGCCACGGACCGCATCCTGCTCAACCCAGGGATGGGTCTGTACGCCCAGTGCGGCGGCAACCCGGCCGTCACGTGGCCGGCGGACGCCTGGTGGCTGCCGGCGGTGGACATCGGCTACTTCCGTATGGACTGGGCCGATGTGCAGCCCAACGGGCCGGACGACGACCCGCTGGCCTACTTCGACAAGGCCTTCGACGTGTGGGTGAACAAACTGGGCAAGCGCGTGGCCATCCGGGTCATGTCCGAGAGCATGCACTCGCGCTACGAGTACGCCACGCCCAAGTGGGTGTTCGACTCCGGCGTGCCGGGGGTCGACCATGTCGGCCTCTACGCCAAGCACCAGGTCGACCCCGTGTTCTGGGACGACCGCTACCTCGACGCCGCCTGCCGCTTCATCGCCCGGCTGGGCCAGGCGCTCGACGGCCGGCCGGACCTGGAGTTTGTGGACATCGGTCAGATCGGCGAGTGGGGCGAGATGCACCTGGGCCAGCACGCGCCGGGCCGCTGGACACCCGAGCAACTCGAGGCCACCGGCTACACCGAGACGCGTTACGTGGCCGCCTACCGGCGCGTGATCGATGCCTACGCGGCGGCGTTCCCCCGCACGCGGGTCTTCCTGAATGTGGGCGACCGCGGCCAGATCAACGACTATGCCGCGCTGCGCGGCATGCACTTTCGTCAGGACGGGCTCAATCCTGGCGGCCCGTCGGCCAACGTTGGCGAACTCTACTACAAGCCGTATGCGCCGCGTGGCGTCATCGGCATGTACGAGTTCTTCGCGTCGTATGACGAGATGGTCCAGCGCAAGTGGGACCTGCGCCGCACACTCGATGCCGGGCTGTCGGCGCCCATCAGCTACCTCAACACCAACCTGTACGGCGTGAACAGCCTGCACCGGGCGCCGCCCGAAGTGCAGACCATGCTGCTGGACACGGCGCGACGCATCGGCTACCGGTTCGGCGTCGACCAGGTGGAGACGCTCGGGCCGGTGCGGTCGGGCGCCAGGCGCGCCGCGCGCCTGCCGGTGGTCATCACCTTCGCCAACCGCGGCGTGGCCTGGTGCCATGTCAGCTACGCGGTGGAGGTGGGCCTGCTGCCCGCGGACGGCACCACGCCCGTGGCCAGCGAACTGGTCTACCCGGCCCAGCCGACTACGCGCTGGGAGCCCGGCAAGACGGCCGTGGTGGGCGCGGCGCTGACGATCCCCGCCAACACGGCGCCGGGCCGCTACCGGTTGGTGGCGCGGCTGCGTGACGCCGACCACCAGGGCAAGCCGATCGCGCTGGACCTGGCGCCCTTGGCGGACGGCTGGCACGAACTCGGCTCGATCCCGGTGGTGCTCGGCGCCAGCGACGATCAGACCGCCTACCAGGATGGTTTCGAGGGCGAAGCTCACGCCTGGCGCGCGGCGCCTGGCATGACCGCGGCGGTGGCGGCTCCGGGCCGCGAGGGCGGCCACGCCCTGCATCTGACGGGCACCCAACCCGATGCCTGGAGTCTGGCCTCGACGCGCGTGCCGCTGGCGCCCGGCAGCAAGTGCCGGCTGACCGCCTGGATGAAGGTCGACGACTGGCAGCCGGGCACGGGCCGGCCGTCGGTCAAGATGGGCGCCAACAACCGCGAAGGCCGGTGGCTGAACAACTTCACCACGACCGGCTACGACCTGGCCGGCAAAGGCACCTGGCAGCGCCTGGCCATTACCTTTGTCGCCCCGTTCGAGAGCGCCAATGGCGACATTGCCCTGGAAAAGGGCGGCACGCACCCGGTCACGGCGGACATTTGGATTGACGATGTGTCGGTAGAAGTACTGGAGGCGCCTTGAGCCCTTGGGTCTGGCTGTTGGCGGCGGCGCTGAGCGCGGCGTTGTGGTGGTTGATGCGCGCCTGGTGGCTGACCAAGGGCGCGCTGGCCCTGGCTGAGCGCACGTTGCGTCGTGGCCGGCCGGAGTCGGCGCTGTTCTGGCTGGAGCGCCTGCGCGCGCGCCGACCCCGCGATCTGCCGCTGGCGCACCGCCTGGCGCAGGCCTACTATCAGGCCGGCCACTACGCCTCGGGGCTGCAACTGTGTGACACGCTGCTGACGCAGGTTGATACCGCGCTGACCGGCCCCCTGCAGGCGCTGCGCGCCGATTGCCTGGACCGCTTGGGCCGGCCCGACGAGGCGGCGGCCGCGCGCGAGGCGGCTGGTGCGGCCTTCCTGACCCGCGATCCGGGCTCGCTGTTCGCCCGCGAGTTGGCCGTCGACCGCCTCCAGGCGGCCGGTGACTGGTTCGGCGCGCTGCGCGAACTCGAAGGCCTGCTGGACAGCCTGGTCACCTCGCCGGAGGTGCCCAGCGATCCGGCGGCGTACGCCCAGTTCCTCGCGGCGTTGCGCGTGCGCCTGGCCAAGCTCTACTCGACGCTGGGCCACGACCAGTCGGCGGTGGCCACACTCGAGCTCGTGCTGGGCCGTGGTGGGCTACCGGAGTCCATCCGGCACGACGCCCACCTGGCCGCCGCGCGCGCCTACCTGGCGCTGGATAGCATCGACCAGGCGCAACGCGATGCGCAGGACGCCTTTCGCATCGCCAACCTGGCCCATGAGCCCGAGAAGCTCATCGACGACTGCCTGCTGCTGGGCGAAGTGGCGGTGCATCGCGGCGACTACGTCGAGGCCATGCGCCAGTACCAGCGCGTGCGCGAGTGTGGCGAGACGGGCCGCTGGCTGGCCTACCTCAGCGAGGCCCAACTGCTGCACCTGTGGGGCCGTCGCGGCGAAGCCGAGCGGGCCGGTCGTCGCGCCGCGGAGCTGGCGCCGCAAGACCCGGTGACCGGCGCGGTGGTGGCGCTGGCGCGGGCCGCCATGGCCTACGACAGCGACCCGCGCGCGGCGCGCGCCCTGCTGTTGCCGGCCCTCGACGCGCCGCCGCCCGAGCCCCGCTTCGGCGCGCGGCGTTCGGCGCTGGCCGCCATGGTGGCCGCCGCCGCGGGCGAGGACCCGACGCCGTTCCTCGACGACATCGCCACGGCGCGCCGCACCTTCCCGCACGACCGGCATCTGCTCGCCGACCTGGACGACGCGGAAGGCGAGATCGCCTGGCACCGGGGCGACTACCTGGCCGCGGCCGGCTTCTTTCAGGCGGCCTTGCTGCGCCCCTGTCAGCCGCTGCTGGCGCCGGCCATCCAGGTGCGCATGGCCGACTGCCTGGCCCGCTCCGGCGCGGACGGCACGCCCTGGCTGCAGCGTGCCGCGAGCTACGGCGTGCCGCTGGCCGCGGTCGAGCAGGCGCGCCGCCGATTGAGCCAGGCTTCCTCTTGAGGTACACGCCATGAACCAGCCCCCCGGCGTCGAGCGCGGCGCCCTTGTGCCGCCCGAGCCGCGCGTCAGCGTGGTCATCCCCACCTACCGGCCCGCCTACCTCGAGGCCGCCCTGGAGTCGGTGCGCGCGCAGACGTGGCGCGACTTCGAGATCGTGCTGGTGGACGACGGCTCACCCGAGCCGGTGCGGCCCGGCGTGTGCGACGATCTCGTGCTCGTGCGCCAGGCCAACGCCGGGCCGGGCGCCGCGCGCAACCGCGGCATCCAGGAAGCCCGCGGCCAGCTGGTGGCGCTGCTGGACCACGACGACCTGTGGCTGCCCGACAAGCTGCGGCAGCAGGTGGCCTGGCACGACGCGCATCCCGAGACGGTGCTGAGTTGCGTCGATATCGCCACGCTGGGCCGGCCCGAGGCGCCCACCTTCCTGCACCGCTACCACGGCGCGACGCGCTTGGTGACGCTGGACGATCTGCTGCGCGAGAACGTGCTGGGCACCTGTGGTGTCATGCTGCGGCGCGACGCTGCCCTGGCCGTGGGCGGCTTCGATGTCGCCCAGCGCTACACCGATGATTACCGCATGTGGTTGGAGCTGGCCACCTACGGCCAACTGGCCTTTATCGACGAGGTCCTGGCCCTCTACAGAGTGGACGAGGCCAGCTTGACCGGTCAGGGTCGCAAGGCTGGGGAGTGGCAGACGGCCGAGTTGCAGGTGTACGAGAAGTTCTACGCGGCCCACCCTGAGTACAGGACACGCCCGGCGGCGCGCGACGGACTGGCCAGAGCCTGGTTTGACAAGGGCTATGCTATGCTTCAGCTTCGAGAATTCGCCCAGGCTCGCCAGGCCTTTGGCAAGTCGCTGGCGCAGCGCCCACTGCGGCGCCGCGCCTGGCTCAATCTGGGGCGCGCGCTGTTTCGCGTGCCCGTAGGAGGTAACTGAACATGGCTCACGTCGAGATCTACGACACCACTCTGCGCGATGGCGCCCAGGCCGAGGGCATCAGCTACTCGATCCAGGACAAGCTCTATATTGCGCAGGAGCTGGACATTCTCGGCGTGGCCTACATTGAGGGCGGCTGGCCCAACCCCACCCACGAACTCGACATGGAGTTCTACCAGAGGGCGCAAGGCCTGGCCCTCCGTCACGCCAAGCTGTGCGCGTTTGGTTCCACGCGCCGCGGCGACGTGGCCGCCGAGGACGACGTGCAGTTGCAGACGCTGGTGGCCACCGGCGCGCCGGTGGTGACCATCTTCGGCAAGACCTGGAACCTGCACGTGGCCAAGGTGCTGCGCGTCTCGCTGGATGACAATCTGGAGATGATCCGTTCGTCGGTGGCCTGGCTGGCCGCCCAAGGGCGCGAGGTCATCTACGACGCCGAGCACTTCTTCGACGGCTACCGCGCCGACTCCGGCTATGCGCTGGCCACGCTGGCCGCCGCGGCCGAGGGCGGTGCCTCGCGCGTGGTGCTGTGCGACACCAACGGCGGCAGCCTGCCGACCTTCGTGCAGGACGCCGTGAGCGCGGCGCTGGCCACGTTGCCGGTGCCGGTGGGCATCCATAGCCATGACGACGCGGGCTGCGGCGTGGCCAACGCCATCCAGGCCGTGCTGGCCGGCGCATCGCATGTGCAAGGCACGATCAACGGCTACGGCGAGCGCTGCGGCAACGCCAACCTGTGCCAGATCATCCCCAACCTCATGCTCAAGATGGGACACACGGCCATCGCCGAGGACGGGCTGGCCAAGCTGACCAGCGTGTCACGTCTGGTCAGCGAGCTGGCCAACCAGCCGCACAACGAGCGGCAGGGCTATGTGGGCGCGAGCGCCTTCGCCCACAAGGGCGGCACGCACATCGACGCCATGCACAAGACGCCGCAAGCCTATGAGCATGTGGCCGCCGAAAAGGTCGGCAATCGCCGCCGCATCCTGGTCAGCGACCAGGCCGGCACGACCGCGCTGGCCTGGAAGCTTGAGCGGCTCTACCCGCACCTGGACAAGCGCCATCCCAGCGTGAAGAAGCTGCTCAAGCGGCTCAAGGACCTGGAGGCCAACGGCTACCAGTTCGAGGCGGCCGAGGCCAGCTTCGAGATGCTCGCGCACCGCGCGCTGGCCGACTACCAGCCGCATTTCGAGTTGGTCAACTACCGCGTGCGGCTGGACCGCATCGCTGACGAGGACACCGTGCACGAGGCCACGGTCAAGGTCATGATCGGCCAGAAGGAGCGGCATTGCGTCGCCGAGGGCAACGGCCCGGTGGACGCGCTCTCCAACGCACTGCGCAAGGCGTTGGGCCGGGCCTTCCCGTGCGTACACAACCTCAAGCTGACCGACTACAAGGTGCGCGTGCTCAACTCCAAGGCCGCCACCGCCGCCCAGGTACGTGTGCTCATCACCACCAGCTGCAACGGTGTCGAGTACGGCACCGTCGGCGTCTCCGAGGACATCATCAATGCGTCTTGGGAGGCGCTGTCCGACGCGATCGAGTATGGTCTGACGCTCCACGAGCGCGAGCAACGCTGAGCGGGCCGCCGGCTGGGGCCCGCGGGTCCCAGCCGGCGCTTGACCTATCTCGGCCGCACCCACTTGATCAGCTGCGGATAGTCGCGCACCTCGACCGGATCGATCACCAACTGCTCGCCCTCGACGGTCGCGTCGAGCGCTGTCGCCTCCACCCGACCCTTGTACTCGGGGTTTATCAGCTCGATCAACGCGCCCTGCGCGCGCGGCGCGGGCATGGCCATCAGATCGATGCCGACGGGCGCCTGCCAGCCGGCCGCGGGCACGCGCAGCACGGCGCGGTGGCGCGCGTGCATGTCGCTCGCGGGCTCGGTCGACCAGTAGAACACCAGCAGTTCGTCGAACCGCGCCTGCGCCCGGGCGTAGACCTGGACGCGCGCGCCCTGCTCACCCAGTCGGTCGGGCTCGGCCGGCACCAGCCGGACCGCCACCGTGTCATCGCGCCGGTACGACGAGTCGAGCACCGCGTGCAGGTTGCGCGCGGCGTGGTAGGCCGGCTTGCACTCCCAGTCGCGAGTGACCAGGTTGAAGCTGGCCTCGCTCTCGTAGAACGGGTCGGGGATGCCGCGGTAGAAACAGAACTGCGTGCGCGGATAGACGCCCAGGTGGAAGTCGAGCAGCGCGCGGCGCAGTTCGTACTTGGCGCCCACCACCCAGGAGATCGGCTGCTCGCCCAGGGCGTTGATCAGGTTGGGCGCGCCGTCCTCGGTGCTGGCCAGCGGCACATCATGCCCGGCGGCGCGGCGCAGCCGACCGCGCAGGTCGTCGATCTGCTTGTCGTAGCTGCCCCAGAGGCGCCACGGATGGAACTCCGAGGCGTGCTCGGGGATGTTCTCGCGCTGGTAGCCCTGGCGGTACGGGTGGAACGAGAAGACATCGATGTGGCGCGTCAGTCCGGCCGCGAGCGCGCGATCGATCCACGGGTAGGGCGTCGCCGCCAGACACTGCAGCATGGCCGTGGCCGGCCCGTGGATCACCGCCGTGGGCTGCTCGGCGCGCATGGCCGGAGCGAGTCGCGCCATCAGCCGCACGTAGGCCTCGGGGGTCATCTGCGGTGATTCGTTGCCCAGGTTCGGCTCGTTGCCAATCTGCCAGTGCCGGCAGTAGGGGCCCAACTGCCGTATCACCCGCCGCGTGTAGGCCTCGGCGCGCTCCAGATGCGCCAGGTCGGGGGCGTCGGGCGCGGTGTACTTGCCGCCGGGCAGCGGGTCGATGCGCACCAGCAGGTTGATGCCAGCCGCCTGGAGCCGCCGTGCATAGTCCAGCCAGCGCGCGGGCGGGCTGTCCCAGCGTGCGCAGAGCTCGGCGGTGGTCGCGGTGCCGAACGGGCCGCAGGCCACGTAGTCGACCACCCACTTGTAGCCGGCCGCGCTGATCAGCGCCACCATGCGCTCGATCTGCTCCGGTCCGGCCCCCTCGTTCAGCACTGTGGTGTGTGTGCCGAACGGGCTGTCGGCGATTTGCGCCCTCGAAGCGCGGCACCGGCGGCGCGGCGCAGGCTGTCACACCGAGCACCAGCACCAGGACCAGACCGCCACCAGGAGCCATGCCGCATGCCCTCCAGGCGCCAGCATGGCCGCTGGCCGGCCGGCCGTCAAGTGCCGGCACGAGCCACCCAAAAACGCTGCCGCCGACCCGGGCGGGTCGGCGGCAGGCTTGTGTGTTACGGTTGGAGGACCGTTGCGTGGCAATCAGAACAGGTCACGCGGTGCGGTCAGTGACAGGTCGTTGTAAGCGACCATGCCGACCTCGTGGATGTCCAGACCTTCCAGCTCCTGCTCGGGGGTGACCCGGATGCCCATGACCTTGTCCTGGATCTTGAAGAAGATGAAGGACAGGCCCCAGGCCCAGAGGACCACCGTGACCATGCCGATGAGCTGCGCCATCAGCTGGCTGGCATCACCGTAGAACAGGCCCTTGACGCCGCCGGCCACGCCATTCAGGCCGTCACCATACGTGCCGTCGGCGAAGAGGCCGACACACAGCATGCCGAACAGACCGTTCACGCCGTGCACGGCGATGGCGCCCACCGGGTCGTCGATCTTGAGCTTCTGGTCGATGAAGTACACGGCCCAGACCACCAGCACGCCAGCGATGGCGCCGATGATGAAACCGTCGCGGGGGTTGACGAACCCGCTCGGCGCGGTGATGGCAACCAGACCGGCCAACATGCCGTTGATGGCCATGGAGGGATCCGGCTTGCCGTTCTTGATCCACGTGTACAGCGTCGCCGTGATGGAGCCACTGGCCGAGGCCAGCATGGTGACCACCGCGACGATGGCGATGCGCGTGTTGCCCGCGCCGGCCGCGCCCAGCGTGCTGCCGGGGTTGAAGCCGAACCAGCCCAGGGCCAGGATAAAGCAGCCCAGGAAGGCCATCGGGATGTGGTGGCCCGGGATGGCGTTGATCGAGCCATCCTTGCCGTACTTGCCCAACCGCGGCCCGAGCACCATGGCGCCAGCCAGACCGCACAGACCACCGACCGCGTGCACCACGCCCGAACCGGCGAAGTCCACATAGCCGTGACCGAGGTGCAGCTTGCCGCCGAGCTGCGACAGCCAGCCGCCGCCCCAGGCCCAGTTGCCGAACAACGGATAGAGCACGCACGCCATGAAGAACGCGTAGACGCAGAACGCCGAGAACTTCCAGCGCTCAGCCATGGCGCCCGTCGGGATGGTCACGGCTGTGTCCATGAAGACCATCTGGAACAGGAACAGGCCCAGTACCGCCACGTCGTAGTGGCCACTCAGGAAGAACCCGCTGGTGCCCGCGATGTTCCAGCCACCGATAGACAGCGCCGGCGATGCCGCCAACGGCGCGGTGCCGCCCAGGTTGGCGATGGCGCCAGCGCTACCCATCTGCAACGCGTAGCCGCAGATCCAGTAGCCGGTCATGCCCAACGCGTAGACCATGAAGTTCATCATCATGGTATGCGTGGCGTTCTTGGCACGACAGAATCCGGTCTCCACCAGAGCGAAGCCGGCTTGCATGAACATGACCAGGAAGCCGCAGACCAGCATCCAGACCAGGTTGATGGCCACGCGGTTGGAGCCCACGGTGTCGGCCAACTTGACCGCCAACGGCTCCTTGGCGCTGTCCGCCTTGTAGGCTTCGAAGCTCTTCTTCTTGGCCGCGAAGTCCTTGTCGTCAGGCTTGGGTTCCGACACCACAAAGGCCGTGCCGGATGCGTCCACAGCGTCTGCCGCGGTACCCGTCTTGGTGCCGCCGGGATCGGGGTCAGCCAAGACCGGCATCGCCAGCCCGACACACAAGAGCAACATCAGCAGGCCGGGGGCGACCCACGAGTGACGACCCGTGCGGATCGCCCCGGGTCGCGCGAACCTCGTCCACAACGTCCTCATCATCGCCTCCATTCTGCCGGCGGACACGGGCTCTCTCCCCGACAACCCGTGTCCGGCGGCCTTGACCACGCGTACTATGCGCCCCGTCCATGTCGCCTCAACATCGCATATGTAACCATTTCATTTCCTGGCATCCAATTCCATCGCATATGTAACCATTTCATTTCCTGGCATCCAATTCGGGAATGTTTCAAGAGAATCGACGCGCGCGGTGGTCCGCGCCGCTGTCAGGCCCCTATCCGCCGACTGGTCGGAGCGGCGGCGCCGGGCTCTTGCGCGCGCGAGTACAATGGTGCCCATGCGCCAGCGCCCGAACCAGCCACAACGCCGCGAGACCGCTCGTCGATCCGCTCTGAATCAGGAGATTCGGGTCACCGAGGGACAAGCACTGGCACTGCTGTTGGTTCTTCACCTGCTGGCCGCCCTGGCCTACCGACACCTGGTCCCCCTCGGTCAGGGACCCGACGAGGGCAGTCATGTGCTGTTTGCGCAGTGCCTGGCCGGCGAAGCGCCCGCCGGGACGCTGTGGCGACTCGGCCTGCCCGTGTTACAAACAGGCTACGAAGATCCGAACTTCGAAGTGCATCAGCCCCCGCTTTATTACATCCTGGCACAGCCCTTCTACCGAGTCGGCGGCGCGGCGGGCATCGGTTGGTTGTCGCTGCTGGCGTCGCTAGCCACGGTCTGGCTGGTCTGGCGGGGCGCGCGTGAGTTGACGCGGCCGGACCTGGCCTTGGCGGCGGCGGCGGTGGTGGCGCTGTGGCCGATGCAGACCTTTCTGGCCGGGCGGGTGAACAACGATCTGCTGGCCAATGCACTGTGGGCGGCGCTGCTGTGGCGCTGGGCGCGCGGGCTGCGGCTGGGGCCGACGGCGCGCGAGGGCGTATGCTGCGGTCTGTTGCTTGGAGCGGCGTTGCTGACCAAGCAGACCAGCCTGGTCCTGGTGCCCACGGCGTTGGCCGCGGCGACGGTGATCGGTTGGCGCAGTGGCCAGTGGCGCGAGTCGGGGCGACAGGTGGCCGTGACGCTGCTCGTGGCGGCGCTGGTGGCGGGCTGGTGGTTCGCGCGCAACCACGTAGTGTATGGTGATCTCTTCGCCCAGGCGGCCTTCGACGAGCGCTTCCTGACCCGCCGCATGACACCCGCGGCGCTGGAGGCGCAGTTCGCCCGCCATCCCCAATGGCGCTACTGGCCGTATGTGCTGGGCTGGACACTGCGCAGCGGCGTCATCTATCTCGATATGGGCGCGAAGAACATCCTGCCCACTGGCGTTTATCCTCTACATGCGGCGCTGCTGCTGCTGGCCGGCGCAGGTGCCGGCTGGTCGCTGGTCTGTCGGGCGCGGCATGACCGGCGCGACGCGGGCCTGGCCTATGCCGGACTGGCCGCGTGTGGCGCGGTGGTGCTGACCCTGTTGTACGTGCAGTTCAACCAGAAGTACTTCCAGGCGCAAGGGCGCTACTTCTTCGGGTTGATGCCGGTGTGGGGTCTGCTGTTGGCCGGTGGCCTGAGCCGGCCTTTTCGCGTAGACTCTGTTCTGCGCCGCTACGGTGTGCTGATCGCCCCGTTGTGGCTCGGTTTGCTGAACTTGGCGCTGTTGACACGCTATGTACCTGGCCTCTATGAGCACTGATCGCGCATCCTGCCGCTGGACGCTGCTGGCCCTCCTGGCCTGCGGCTCGTTGCTGCTGGCCCAGCCGGGCGGCGGACCCACCGGCGGCGCGCCGGGCAAGCCCGGCGGGGGCCCGCCGGCCAAGACGGGCGACAAGCCCAAGCCGACGGAGGAGCCCGACACGGGCGACTACTTCGGCAATGCGCTGGGCGGGCTGTTTGGCGGCGCGCCCTGGACGCCGCTGACCATCGGCGGCGCCGGCGCGGGCCTGCGCGGGCCGCGCAGCATGTTCCAGCCAGGCCGTCGCGACCGCCGCTTCGAGGTCTCCGGCAACGGTGAGCTGTCGCTGAACGTGGGCAGCGTGTCGGGCGCCGACGCCACGTTCAGCAACGACCAGTACAACCGCAACCAGACCATCAGCGAGCAGGCCAGCCTGCTGCTGAGCGGCCCCATCTGGAAGTGGGCCAACCTCAACGTGCATGCGCAGTTCGACCAGCGCAGTTTCGGCTTCAACGACACCAAGCCGGTGTGGCGGGTGTTCTGGGAGGACACGAACCACCGCGTCACGCTGGGCGACATCAGCCCGTCGCTGGGCCAGGGCAACACGTTTGTGCAGTTCAACCGGCGGCTCAAGGGCCTGATGGCCGAGGGCAAGCTGCCGGGCAACGTGGAGTACCTGCTGTTCGGCAGCTTCGTCCAGGGCAGCATCCGCACCGAGACCTTCGCCGGCAACGGCACCGCGGGCCCCTACTTCCTGACCTACACGCCCATCGTCGACAGCTCGGCGGTGGTGCTGCTGGATGGCGTGGTGCAGCAGGCCGGCTACGGCGACACCGGCGACTACACGCTCAACCCCTCGACCGGCGAACTGAACTTCAATGGCGCCGCGATCGTCACGCCGGCCAACCGCATCGAGGTGCGCTACGAGACGCTCTCGACCTCGGGTCCCAAGGATCTGCTGGTGGGCAGCCGCATCTCGGCCTCGCCGCTGAGCTGGATGCACCTGGGCGCGAGCTACATGAGCCAGATGGCCTCCTCGTCGGCGTCCACCGGGCCGGTGGAGCGTCGGGTCACCGACCAGATCACCGTGCCCACGCCGTCCACTGGCCCGTTCACGCTGCGGCCCAGGCCGATTCTGCCGGCCAGCGAGTCGGTCACGGTGAACGGCCTGCTGCAGACGCGGGATGTGGACTACCAGATCAACTACACCACGGGTGAGCTGCAATTCTTCCAGTTGCTGCCTGAGGGCACCAACATCGTGGTGCGGTTCTCGGTCAAGGAGGTCATCGACCTGGGTTCGGGTAACCGCAGTCTGCTGGGCCTGGACACGACGGTCAACCTGGGCGACCGTCTGTCCCTGCAGATGGAGTTCGCCACCAGCTCGGGCACGCCAAGCACCACCTCCAACCCGNNCGGCAACTACGGCAACAGCGGCTATGGCAGCACCGGCAACTACGGCTCGTACGGCACGAACTTTGGCGGCACCAACTACAACAGCAGTTGGCGCTCGAGGCTGAGTGCGCGCCAGACGACCACCGACACGCAGGCCTCGAGCGGCAGTGGCGGCACGGCCTTTCGGATGATGGCGGGCACGCGTTGGGGCCACTTCCAGGCCAGCGGCGAGTACAAGGCCATCAGCGACAACTTCGCGCGGGTGGACAGCACGGGCTTCTATCAGAACGAGCGCGGCTGGTCGCTCAACTCGTCGTACGAGCCGGGCGGGGCCTTCAGCCTGACGGCCAGCGCAAGCTCTTATGTGCGGCCCTATGACTACACCGTCACGACCAGTGGCACCTCTGTGACGACGCGCACACGGGTCACCTCGGCCACGCAGGCAGCCACACTGAGTTGGCGGCCGGGTACGCGCACGCAGATGCAGCTCGTCTACAACTCGCAGTCGAACAGCGGCGGCGGCTCGGGCAACAGCGTGTCGCGGGTGGGCGCCAACCTGCAGCGCAGCTTCGGGCGCATGTTGCAGGTGACAGGTGGCGTGGACATGACGTCGAGCGGGTCGAGCGGCACGCTGACCGGCCTGACCACCACGCAGAGCATCTCGACCAACGCCTTTACCGGCCGCGGCGGCCTGTCGCTCTCCTCGCCTGGCGGGCGGCTCAGCTCACGGGTCGACTACAGCCTGTCCAACTCCACCTCGTCGACCACCAAGAACACCGCGTCGAGCATTGTCGGCTCGTTGTCGTGGCAGGCTCTGTCACGCCTGTCGTTCCAGTTCAGCCATCAGCTGAGCGATTCCGAGAGCACTTCGCTGGTCGGCCGGCCAGACGACACGGCCACAACCCGCGGGTACCCACGCCCGCTGTGGGCCCGGTCGCGAACCACGGTGGCCATCGACCCGCTGACCGGACTGCCCATTGGCTATAGCGCCGACGCGACCAACAAGAGCCAGAGCACCAACCTGTCCATGACCGTGGAGCCGATCAAGGACGTCAACCTGACCGCGTCCTGGAGCAAGTCGGTGACCGACACGGGCCGCCTGGCCGGCAGCACATCGGACAGCTGGCAGGCCAACCTGCACTGGCAGGCCAGCGACGCCATGGGGCTGGGCATCGGCTACAACATCCAGAAGATGAAGTACACCGATTCCGGCGATCGCACCAACACGGGTATCATCAACGCCACGTTCGACTGGCGGTTGAGCCAGTACCTGGATATGCGCGCCGACTGGCAGTCGATGAACACGCACAACGTGATCACCTCGACCAGCACGACCGACTCAAGCTACGGCATCAGCCCCAACAGCAGCTACAGCTCGCTCGGTGGTGATCTGCGCTGGCAGATCCGCGGCAGCCGCTACAGCACCTACGCCTCGATCCGGCTGGACAACTCCACGGGCAGCACGCAAGCCTACTCGCGGCTGGGCTTCCAGACCGGCTGGGACATGAAGCTAACGCAGGTGCTCGGTCTGCGCATGGGCTATGAGTTTACCAACTACGCCAACACCGGCAGCGACACCGGCACGACCTCGGGCAGCTACGTTTCCCACCTGTTCAACGCCACGCTGGGCGCTCGCTTCTAGCGCTCCGCGCCGGTTGGCAGCACACTGCTGACGGTGGAGAGCGCCCATGGTGAGGATCCGTCGGGCCGCCGAGCGCGGCCACGCTGAGCACGGCTGGCTGGACTCCTGGCATACCTTCTCGTTCGCCGACTACCACGACCCCGAGCACATGGGCTGGCGGTCGCTGCGCGTGGTCAATGAGGACCGCGTCGCCGCGGGCATGGGCTTCCCCACGCACGGGCACCGCGACATGGAGATCATCTCCTATGTCGTCTCCGGCGCGCTGCGGCACCGTGACAGCCTGGACCATGAGCAGGTGCTGAGCCCCAACCAGGTGCAGGTGATGAGCGCGGGCACGGGCATCATGCACAGCGAGTTCAACGCCTCGCGCGAGGCAACGGTGCACTTCCTGCAGATCTGGCTGCTGCCCGACCGCACCGGCCACACACCACGCTATGAGCAGCGAGACTGGCCCGAGTCGATGCGGCTCAACCGGCTCTGCCTGGTGGCCTCGCCCGACGGCGCCGACGGCTCCTCGCTCCTGCACCAGGAGGCACGTGTGTACGCCAGTCTGTTGGCCACCGGCCACCGCCTCGAGCACGCGCTGGCGCCCGGCCGCGGCGTCTGGCTCCAGTTGGTACGCGGCGAAGTGGCAGCTCAAGGCGTAACGCTGCGCGCGGGCGACGGGCTGGCCGTGGACGGTGTGCCCAACGTCGGCATCGTGGCCATCGCCGACAGTGAGTTCATCCTGTTCGACCTCGGGGAGGAGTCGGCGTAGAAGGCTGCGTAGACCCGCGAGCGTTCGCCCACGGAGCCCGGCCCATGATCGCTCGCCTCACTTGCCTCGCACTATGTCTCGCCGCGGCCAGCGCCGATGACCTGACCGACCGACTGGCGCGGATCGGCACCTGGGATGGCCGGACGGCCCAGGCCGAACTGGCCGGTCCCTATGAGGACACGCTCCAGCAGGCGGTGCCGTTCGGCCGTCGCTCCTACTACCTGACGCCGTGGCGCGCGTACCTGGACACCTGGCCGGCGCGCCGCTATCTGGACTGTCCCGGCGTCAACTTCAATGTGCCCAACGAGGCAGCCATCGAGCCGATGGCGCGAATCCTCGGCGAGAGCGGCATGACTCACGCCCGCGTCGAGATCGGCTGGGGCAGCATGGACTGGGACAAGCCCGATACGCTGCCGGAGCATGTGGCCCGACGGCTGGCGCGGACTCTGCGCGCGCTGAGAGCCAACGGCGTGCGCCCGCTGATACTGCTGAACGCCAACTCCGGCTGGCCCGTGCCGATCCATGGTTTCCGCGCCAAGCTGCTGGCCGACGCCGCGGTTGGCGCGAGGGAGATCGCCCTCGACCAGACCAGGGACGTGGTCGTCGGCCACACCGGCCTGCGCGGTCAGGCCTACCAGATCGCCTTCCCGCTGATCACCGCGGTGGACGTGGCCAGTGGGCGCTGCACGCTCTCCGCGCCGCTGGCCAACGCGGTGAAGGCCGGCGACCTTGAGCTGTTCACGCTCAAGTACACACCCTTTGGCGGACCGGAACTGGACCAGACCGTGGCCGGCTGGATGGCCTACGTGCGCGGTCTGGCCCACTTCTGCCGCGACACACTGGCCACGGGCGACGCGCGCGACGCGGGCTTCGACCTGGAGGTGTGGAACGAGTTGACCTTCGGCAGTCAGTTCCTCGAGGACCGCAACTACTACCAGCCGGCTCGAGCTGGCGCCCGGGCTTGGGAGTACAGCCGCTGGGGCCGCACCAACCGCGGCTACACCAACCTGTTGTGCATGACCGCCGACTGGGTCGCCGAGCCGGCCTCGGGGCTGCCGGGGGTGAAGGTCATCACCGGCTTCTCCAACCAGTGGCCATGGGACAACGGCACGGACATGTGGCCCACGCAGACCGGCTTCAGCCGGCACTACTACACCGGTCTGGCACGCTGGGACCGCGCCGACGCCGAGGTCGGCACGGTCTGTGCGGCAACCATGTCGGCCAGCGAGGCCAAGAGCGGCCCGCTGAACGCGTTGGGCCAGCCGGATGGTAAGTCCGACGGCAAGGACTGGCACACGGTCGAGCCGGGCAGCTTCTTCGTGCCCACTTTCCGCCGCGGCTACCCTGAGTACTGGCTGTCCGCGGGGCAGACCGAGTTCATGGCACGCGACCTGCAACCCTACCCCGGCCCGTGGGCCACGCACCACCGCTACAGCCAGCCCGGCACCGGCCGGCCGCCCGAGGTCTGGCAGACCGAGTTCAACTGCGACCGCGCGCCGTTCTTCGACGGTCTGTTCGCCACCGGCATCGAGCGCGACGACCCGCGCGCGCGGGCACTGGCGCAGTGGGTGGGCGCCAAGGCCATGTTGCGGGCCTTCCCGTTCTACAGCCACAAGGGCCTGCGCACCATGACCGCCTTCGCCGTGCATGAGAGCGACTACAGCCTGGCCATGCTGCCCGAAGCGTTCTGGCGCGAACTGGAAGCCGCCAAGTGGCAACTCACGCCCCAGGTGCGCGCCGCTGTCGGCCCGCAGATGGTCTTGCTCAAGCGCGTCAGCGATGTCATGCGGCGGGGGAAGGTGGACGGCGAGGCAAGGCCGCTGACGGTGACCCGGGTGGTCGAGCATCAGCCGCGGCTGGTCTTCGCCGGTGACGGCAGCCCGGCGCATCCCGACCGCTACCAGCGCGACGACCTGGCCGTGCTGCCCTGGCAGCTCGATACCGACCGCTTCGTGCTGGGCGTCTACGTGGTCACGCGCGACATGATGCACGTCTGGGATGCCAAGCGCGATCCGCTCGATCCGGCACGCTACACCATGCCCGACCAGACCTTCGACGTGACGCTGGGCAACCTGCGCGGCCGTGGCCTGCGCGCGGCGCTGTATGACCCGTGGACCGACCGCACCACCCCGCTGACGCCGCTGGCGGGCACTGCCACGTCAGTCACGCTGCGCCTACCGGTGACCGACTCGCCGCGCTTCGTGTACCTGACCGAGGCGCAGCCCGGCCCGCTGGTGGAGTCGCCACGGCTGACCGGCACCAGGCTGACGTTCACGCCGCGCACGGCTGGTCGGGCCACCATCACCTGGGGCAGCCTGCCCCAGCGCACGGCCGCCGGCGGCTCACGCGTGGTCAACGCGGCGGCTGGCCAGGCGATCACCGTCGACATGCCGGCGTTGGGCGCCAAGCAAGGCCTGCGCGTGACGCTGGCCAGCGACGGGCTGACCGCGGTCTGGCCGCGCTGGGACTGGGATGTGGCCGGCGTGCCGAGCTTCGTCGCGCCGGCGGCCGGCAGCGGCTTGCCGCCGGGCACGGTGACGCTGCCCAAGCTGCCGAGCGGCCCCGCAGCCGCGCGCTGGACCTGCGCACGCGACGGCGACACCTGGGATCTCGGCGCAGGTGACCCGCTGCATGTGACCTTGCGCCCGGCCGACGTGCCACCGGCGCAGGCAGCGACGCTGCTGCCCGTCACGGCGCCGGGCGACCAGGTCAGCCTGGAGGCCGTCACCTGGTCCGGCCGGCCGGCCTGGCGCGCGGTCTATCGGCTGGATGCCACGGCGCATCCGGGCGAGCGCGCCCTGGCGCAGACGTGGTGGATCACACCGGTGGGCGACGGGCTGCTGGTGCTGGAGGCCAAGGGCTCGGGCGCGGCGGCCGCGCGCGAGGAGACAGCACTGGCTGGGCTGCTAGACCAGGTGACCTTCCAGGACAAGTAGCCAGTCCGGCGCCTCACCCGCGGGCGGCTCGCACACCTGGCCGTCGACCACGGCGCCCAGCGGCGTGGCCTGGCCCGTGGCCGGATCGTAGGCCGTCGCCCGCCACTCGCCGGACAACGCGGCCGGGCGTAGTGCCCGGCGGCTCGGCGCATAGATGAAGCGGACCTGGTCGGCGAGGCCCGCACAATAGGCGCGGTCGTGGGAGTCGGAGGGCTCGCCGGTCAGCTCGGCCCACTCGGGATGCGACTCGAAGCGCCACCAGTCGTACCCGCAGAGCAGCCCCTTGGCCCAGCCGAGCTGGCCCGAGCCGGGATAGGCCATGGCCTCCTCCCACGGCGTCACGCCGTAGTTGCCGCCATGGGGCGAAGCGCCATGCGGCTGGCCGGCGCGGTTGCACTGCCAGATACCGTTGGCGCCGTAGGTGTGGCCGCAAGCGCCCGACAGCACCGAGGCCCAGAACATGAGGCGCTGCGTGTCCGTGGTGATGGTGCCCATCAGCCCTTCGTAGGCCACCTCGCTGTTGAGTACGGGCATGGTCGGCGACTGCCCGAGCGACCACAGCAGCGTGTCGACGGTCGGCGCCAGCACCTCGCGGTTGCCATGGCCAGTCTGCAACATGTCGAACTCGATCAGCGACTCGTCGTCGATGGCGCCACGCGAGCTGAGGCGGCCGAGCCCGGTGGGGTGGATGCTCAGCGGCCGCTGCCAGGGGTCGATGGCGCGAATGTAGCGGGCCACGTCGGTCCATTGGGTCACCGCCGCGCGGTCGTCATAGGGGAAGCCTTCGGCCAGGTAGTACGGCAGGTTGGACTCGCCGGCCACGCACCAGACCATGGGATAGGCCGCATAGCGCGCCAAGAGATAGCGCCAGTGCGCTTTGAGCCGGTGGACGCCCATCCAGCCGACGAAGTAGCCCCAGGCGCCCACCAGACAGGGCATCAGCCCGACATCGATCAGATAAGCCAGGCGCTCGTCGACGCGGTCGAAGTACTCGGGCCGGATGGTGCCGAAGCCCTCGGTCCACGGAAAGCCCGCCTCGTTGGCGCCGCGCGGATCGAAGGCGGGCATATCGGGATAGAGTCCAGCGACGATCTGCACCACGCTAAAGCCCTTGGCCAGCCGGTCGGCGGCAAGTTGACCGAACTCCTCGGGCCAGCGCAGCCGCCCGCAGAGGCCCATCCACCAAGTGTCCCCGAGCCAGAAGAACGGCGTGCCGTCGGCGTGCTCAAAGTGGCGCTGGTCGCCGGTCACGGTCAGCGGGCCGTGCGCATACAGCGGGCTGCGCTCAGCAGCCTCGCTCACAGTGATCGTCGCCGTCTGGGCGTGCAGGCCGGCGTTGGCGGGGTCGGAGCACGCGGTGACCAGCGTATGCTCGCCGGCCAGGGGTGACGCGTAGCGCACCTTCCAGGCGTCGCCACCGGCCCAGAACGCCGGCACGCGGCGCGTGACGCCGGCCGGGTCGGTCACGAGCGCATCGAGCGTCACCTCGCCAAACGGGTCGGTGTAGGCCACGGTCGAGATGAAGGCGCGTTCGGCCACGCGATTGAGGCTGGTCATGACGGGCGGCTCCCACCCGCGAGTTCGAGCCGCGGACGGGAGCTCCTGCCGTCAGTCAGCGCAACTGGTACGGCACATCGGTGATCTGCACGCCTGGCCGGCTCAACAGGGCGAGCCGCAGCCACGTTGCGGTCTGCATATGCAGCAGATGGTGCCACCAGCGCTTGGGCACGAACTGGGGCACGATGACCGTGATGACCTCGTTGGGCAGCGCGTTGGCGGCCAGATTGTCCACGTAGCGTACCAATGGCGCCAACAACGCGCGGTACGGTGAATGCAGCACGACCAGCCGCACACCCTCGCCATAGACGTCCCAGCGGTCGCGCATCAACTCCTCCTCGGCCGGGTCGGAGGAGACATGGACGGCAGTCACGTCGTGGGACAAAAGCCGCGCGTAGCGCAGGGCGGCCAGGCTGCCACGATGCACGCCGGAGACCATGAGGATGACGCGGTTGCGGTTGAGCCGCGGCGCGCTATGGTAGCCGTTGAGCGACAGCTGGCTGCCCAGGTCCTTGTAGTGCGCATGGATAGCCATGAAGCAGCCGATGAGCGTGGGCACGAGCAGCAACACGAACCAGGCGCCGTCGCTGAACTTGGTCCAGGCGAAGACGAGCATGACGACGAAGGTGGCCACTGAGCCCACGCCGTTGATCACCATCTTGGGCCGCCACTTGGCGTCGAAGCGCAGCGTGGAGCCGGGCTCGACGACCTCCTCCTCGGGGCCGAGCCGGCCGCAGCGGTGCCAACGTCGCGCCATGCCGGCCTGCGACAGGGTGAAGGAGAGGAACACGCCGATGGCATACAGCGGGATGAGCCCGTTAACGCTGGCGCCGAAGGCGATGATCAGCAGACTGGCTACGACGGCCAGGATAACGATACCCCACGAGAACACCAGCCGGCTGCCCTTGAGCGTCATCTGGCGCGGCAGGTAGCCGTCGGCGGCCTGCAGCGCGGCCAGGCGAGGGAAGTCGGCGAAGGCGGTGTTGGCGCCCATGAGCAGGATGACCGTGGTGGCCCAGATGGTGCCGAAGTAGAGCAGGTTGCGGCCGTGGAAGGTCACCTCGGCCAACTGCGAGATGACGGTCACCGCCTCCGAGGGAATGGCCCCGATCTTGACCGAGAGGAAGCTGATCATCAGGAACAGCGTGCCCAGAATGCCCGACATCCACAGCAGCGTGATGCCGGCGTTGCGGCTGCGCGGCTCGCGGAAGGCCGTGATGCCGTTGGAGATGGCCTCCACGCCGGTGAGCGCGGCTGTGCCGCTGGAGAACGCGTGGAGCAGAAGGAAGGGCGTGACGGCGGTCAGCATGTGCTTGGGCTGGAACGGCTCGACATGGAGACCCATGGCCTGCACGCTGCCCAGGCTGCCCATGGCATAGCGACTCAGCGCGTAGATGACGGTGGTGTACATCATGGCGATGAAGAAGTAGGTGGGCAGCGCGAAGATAGTGCCTGATTCCTTCACGCCGCGCAGGTTGATGGTCATGATCAGCACCACCGTGCCGACGGCCAGAAGCACGCGGTAGGGGTAGAGCTGCGGATAGGCGGACGTGATCTGCGCCACCCCGGACGAGATGGACACGGCCACGGTCAGCACATAGTCGGTCAGCAGCGCCGCGCCGGCGGTCTGCGCGGCGCGTTCGCCGAGGTTGTCGCGGGCCACGATGTAGGCGCCACCGCCGCCGGGGTAGGCGTGGATGGTCTGCTCGTAGGACAGCGTGACGATGAGCAACAGAGCACAGATGGCCAGCGAGATGGGAATGGCGTAGTGGAAGGCCGACGACCCGACCGCGGCCAGGATGATCAGGATCTCCTGCGTGGCATAGGCCGACGACGACAGCGCGTCGGACGAGAACACCGCCAGCCCCACGAGCTTGCCGATGGTCTGATGGCCCGCGTCGGCCGTGGACAGCACCTCGCCAACCAGCCAGCGCCGCCAGCGCGGCACCGGCAGTGGCTCCACCGTGTGCCGCATGACGGTCGTCTTCTCGTGCGCGATGTTCTGCATGGCACTGCTCTCTGGCCAGGCAGGCCTGGTCGTCAGCAGTGTCAGTCCGTGGCCGTCCAGCCTATGTCAAGATCGGCGGCCCGGATATCAAGGAACTGTCAAGATCGCCCTGAGAGGAACCGGTAGCCCACGCGCGGCTCGGTGCGGAGGTAGCGCGGCCGCATGGGGTCGGGCTCTATCTTGGCGCGGAGGTTGGAGATATGCACGCGCAGCGTGTGCGAGTCCTCCGCATACTCATCGCCCCACACACGGGTGAGCAGTTGGCGGTGCGTCAAGACGCGGTCGGGGTTGAGCGCGAGATAGCGCAGGATATCGAACTCGAGCGGGGTCAGATGCAGCTCGGTGCCGCCGCGGGTGACCGTTCGCCGCGCGAAATCGATGGTCAGTTCGCCCACGGTGACCGCGGTTGGCTCGCTGGCCTGGCCGGCCTCGACGCGACGCAGCACCGCTCGCATACGCGCGAGCAGCTCCTCGATGCTGAAGGGCTTGGTCAGGTAGTCGTCGGCGCCCAGGTCGAGCGCCCCGATCTTGTCGTCGTCGCGCCCGCGCACCGAGAGGATGATGATGGGCACCTGGCTCCAGCCGCGCAGTTCGCGGCAGACGCCGAGGCCGTCGAGTCGCGGCATGGCCAGATCGAGGATGACCACGTTGGGCGACTGCTCGGCAAAGACGTCGAGCGCTTCCTCGCCGTCTGCCGCCTCAACCACTTTGTACCCATGCCGCTCGAGCCCGACTTTGAGCGCGCGACGGATCTGTGGCTCGTCGTCCGCCACCAACACCTTCATCTGCCCACCTCCCGGCGCAACTCAACCCTGAACACTGTGCCGCCGCCTTGGCGGCGCAGTGCGGTGATCTCGCCGCCATGGGCTTCGACCAACCCGCGGCACAGGGCCAGCCCCAACCCTACACCTGCGCGCGCGCTCTCGCCCAGCCCCGGCCCGCGCCAGAACGGCTCGAAGAGGTGCGTCTCGGAGCCCAGCGGCAGGCCTGGGCCGCGATCGGCGACCTCAAACACGAAGCTGCCATAGCCGCGCCAGGCACGCACCTCGACGGGCGCCCGCGGCGGTGAGTAGCGCAGTGCGTTCTCCACCAGATTGTAGAGCACCTGGGCCATCTGCACCGGATCCACCGGCACCTCCCCCAGCCCAGGCTCCAGGCTAACCTCGACCCGCGCGCTGGATTCCGCGCTGAGCGGCTCGAGTGCACTGGCCACCACCTCCTCCACCGGTGTCGGCTCGACCATCGGGCGCCAGGCACCGGCCTCCAGTCGCGACAGCGCCAGCACATTCTCGACCATGCGGTTGAGCCGGTCGACCGCGGTGATGATGCCGCTCAGCAGCTCGCTCTGCGTGTCTTCGTCGAGCGGCTCACCAGGCGCCATGAGGCTGCCGGCGCTGGCCTTGATGGCGGCCAGAGGGCTGCGGAAGTCATGGGAGACCATGGACAACAGCGCCGTCTTCAGCCGGTCGGCCTCGTGCAGCGCCTGGGTCTGGGCCTCGACGCGCATCAGGCGATCGCGCTCGAGCACCACGCCCGCGTGCAGCGCCAGCGAGTTCACCGCGCGGCGCTCGGCCATCGACAACTCTCGGCCTGGCGGCAAGCGCAGCACGAGGTAGCCGATCCGCTCACCGGCGCCCAACGGCAACACCAGCAGGCCGTGCTCGGCCGGGTCGAGCGCGTCACCCACCTGCGCCAGCACCTGATGCGCGCCGGCCTTCTCGCCCAGCAGCGTCGCATCGCCAGCGCCGCTGATCTGGACCACCCGGTCGAGCACGACGCGGAGCGCGTGGTCGAGATCAAGCTGCGAAGCCACCGACCAACTGGCCTCGGCCAGCGCCGCCGCTTCCATCTCTCGCTGCCCCGCCTCTTCAGCGCGGGAGCGCAGCATGGCCGTCAACTGGCCCACCGTGATGGCCGTACACAGGAACAGCACCAGCGCCAGCCACTCGGCGGGGTCGCTGACCGTGAACCCATGATGCGGCTGCACGAAGAACCAATCGAAGGCCAGGAAAGAGGCGATGGAGGCCGCCACCGACGGGCCGCTGCCGTAACGCACGGCCACGCCGATGACCACGAGCAGGTACAGCATGGAGTCGTTGGCGATGTGCCGCACGCTCTCCAGGGCGGCCAGCGCGGCGGTCATCGCAGCGACCCCTGCCAGCGCAACCGCGTAGCTGTAGACACACCTGGTCGTGGGCAAGGAGCAACTCCTACCTGGCCTGGATCGTCACGTCGTCCAGATAGACCGTCTGCGCACGGTCACCTTCGCAGATGAACCCGCACCAGTCCAGCCGGCGGAAAGCCCGGTCCGTCATCGCCAACCCGCGGTACTCGCTGCGCTTGCCGTCGGCGTCGGTGACGACGAGGTCGAACAGGCCGTCCGCGGCCCCGCCCAGCTTCGTCGTCAGCGACAGACGGTACCACTTGGCAGCGGCCAGCGCACACAGGTCACGCGTGCCTACGCGCAGCGCGCCATCGGCCGCCAGCCTCAGGCGTGGACCTGTCACCAGTCGGCCGTTGGGCTCGTTCTGCCGCATATCGATGCTCAGTATGGCGCCCGGCTCGAGGCGCACCGCCGTCGCGACGGTCAGCAGGCCGTCGCTCCAGCGCGTCTCGAACCAGCAGTAGGGGTAGAACGGCTTGGCCAGGCCGGGCACCTTGCTGATCTTGAGCGACTGCTTGCCCTCGGCCGCGGTCTCGTCGGTGACGCGGATGGTGCCACCGGCCTTCACATCCTCGCCGCCCACGGCAATCGATGCGGCGCGTTGGCCCGGCTTGACCGCCTCGAAGGTCTCGTGCACCGGCGGGCTGGGCAGGTCGGGCACCGTGGGTAGCGCCATGGCGTAGATCGGGCTGGGCGTAGCAATACTGGGCCGGGTGGCCAGTTCGGCGTACGGCGTCAGCGGCCCGGCCAGCTTGACCTGCTCGGTGGGGAAGCCCGCTTCGCCCGGCTTGATGCCGATCCAGTTGCGGCCCCAGGTCATGTCCGCCTCTTTGCATTGGTTGTAGCGAATGACCTGGTTGACGGTGCTGTGTAGCACGTTGTCGACGACCTCGAACGCCCGTGAGCCCTCGTCGAAGAAGATGGCGTTGTTGGGCGCGCGGCCCACGAACCGGCTGCGATGGATGTCGTGGATGTGATTACCGCGCAGCACGCTGCCAGGCTGGTAGCCCAGGCTGTAGAACCCGCCGCCGTCGGCCAGAAGCATCATGGCGTCGGCGATCTCGTTGTATTCCAGCGTGTTGTTGCCGTTCGACGTGGTGGTCGAGTCCCAGGCCCAGCCGAATGACACGCCGCTGTATGGCCAGCGCGCCACCAGGTTGTGATGGACCCTGTTGCGCTGGCCGAAGCCCAGCCAGATGCCCACCGCCGAGAAGTGGCCGAGTCCCCCGTCGCGGATGACGTTGTTGCCAACCTCGTTGCCCGCCGGCAGCTTAGGCTCCGTCGCCTGACGATCGGTGGTGCCCAGCAGGATGCCGCCGCCGCCCAAGTCCTCCATCAGGTTGCCGACCACGCGGTTGTCCGCGCAGCCGTCACCCAGCCGCAGCGCCGAGGCCGCCAGGTGCGCGAAGGTGCAGCGCTCCAGGCCGACCCGGCGCGCGGCACTGGCCTCGACGGCGCAACTCAGATCGATCATGGCCTGGCCTGAGCTGTAGCCCTTGGCCGGGAGGGCCCAGGCGGTGTGCGCGAAGGTCAGGCCGCTGAAGGCCACGTGCTCGACGAACCGGCCCGCGGCCAGGTCGCCGCGCAGCTCGATGATCCGTTGCCCCACCGGCGCCACGAAGGTCAGCTGGCTCGGGTCTTCGCCGGGCTGAGCATGGTAGAGCACCTGGCCAGCGCGACGGTCGAGGTAGAAGCGGCCAGGTTGGCTGGCCAGGTTGGCGCGCACGTTCTCGATGAAGAAGGGATTCCTGCCGCCGGCATACCAGTGGCCGATGCGGTAGACCGGGTAGCCGGTGAAGCGCACGATATGGTTGGCGCGGTCGATCTCGCGGATCAGCAGTCGGCTGGCCGACCAGTCGTGCAGCGCCACCACCTCCTCGTCGCCGCCCGCCTCGATGCCGTCCAGGTCCGGGTCGCGGTAGACGAACTCGTCCTGGCTCATGCGATGCGCCTGCGTGGCGCCGGGGACGGTGGGAGCGTTGGTCAGGCCGCCGATGATGCACATGCCGCGGTCGGGCCGGTAGCGCCGCGCGAACGACACGCCGACGCGACTGACGAACAACGCGCGAAACGACCAGCCCGCGCGCGGCAACGGTGCCGACCACACCTCGCCGGCCTGCCTGCGCCAGCCGGTGATGCGCTGCCCGGCCGACAGCACGGGTTGCTCGCCCGGCGCGGCCTCATAGCGGATGGGCGCCTCGGCGGTGCCTGAGTCGGCGGGCTCGAAGACCACCGGCGCGGTCTGCGGGTACAGCCCGCCGCGCAGACGCACGGTGATCGGCGCGGTGCGGGGCAGCCGGCGCACGGCGTCACGCGCTCCGGTCAGCGAGGCCAAGGGCTGGGCTTGGGTGCCTGGTGCGGCGTCGTTGCCGGTGGGCGCGACCCACACAAGGGTGGGGTCGGCAGAGGTGGCCAGGGCCAGTAGGACCGTGATCAGCATCGGGTGCTCCGCTCCGTCTGGTTACACTTTGGACAAGGGACGGCTGAACCCTGTCGCGGTTGTCGACGTCCTGCGTGACCAATAGCGAGGACAATGATGCGGTGCGTCCACCAACAACTGCTGCTGATCGCGGCGATGGCCGGCGTCGTGCATGCTCAAGGCGCGCGTCTGCCGGACAACATCACGCTCTACCCGGATATCGAGTACGCCAAGGCCGGCGACACCTCGCTGAAGCTGGACCTCTACACCGATCCGACCGCCGGCTCCGCACAGCCCCTGATCATCTGGATCCACGGCGGCGCCTGGGCCGCGGGTGACAAAAACCCGCCGGGCCCGGCGCTGCCCTGGCTTCGCGAGGGCTGGGCGCTGGCCAGCGTCAACTACCGGCTCAGCCAGCAAGCCGTGTGGCCCGCGCAGATGCACGACTGCAAGGCGGCGGTGCGCTGGCTGCGCGCCCACGCGACAGAACACCGGCTCGATCCCCAGCGGTTCGTGGCCTGGGGCAGCTCCGCCGGCGGGCATCTGGTGGCGGTGCTGGGCCTGAGCGGCGACGTGGAGGAACTGGAGGGCCACCTGGGCAACCCGCGGCAATCCAGCCGTGTGCAGGCGGTCATCGACTGGTTCGGGCCAACCGACTTCGCCCAGATGCTGGGGCAACCGTCGGCCATGGATCACGCCGCGGCAGACTCGCCCGAGTCGCGCCTGCTTGGCGCACAGGTGGCCACCGTGCCGGACCGGGTGAAGTCGGCCAACCCCATCACCTACATCAGTGACGATGACCCGCCGTTCCTGATCATGCACGGCACCAAAGACATGACGGTGCCGTTCAACCAGAGCGAATTGCTACATGCAGCGCTGACGGCGGCGAAGCACCAGAGCACCTTCGTGCCGGTGGAAGGCGCGGGCCATGGGTTCGGCGGCCCGCAGGTGCTGACGCACGTGCGCGACTTCCTACGCCAGTGCTTCCCCGCGGCGAAGTAGCGCCCTACCCGCCGGCGGCAAGTTCCGCCAGCCGCTCGGCCTGCTCGGCCTGGCTCAGCGCGGTGATGAACGGATCGAGCTCGCCATCGAGCACCGAGCCGAGCTGATAGAGCGTGACGCCGACGCGGTGGTCGGTGACGCGGTCCTGGGGCCAGTTGTAGGTGCGGATCTTCTCGCTGCGATCGCCGCTGCCAACCATGGTGGCGCGCTTGGCGTTGCGCTCGGAGTCCTGCCGCTCGCGCTCAATGTCATACAGCCGCGTGCGCAGGATGCGTAGCGCGCTCTCCCGATTCTGCCGCTGGCTGCGCTCGTTCTGGCACTCCACGCGAATGTCGGTAGGCGTGTGGATGAGCCGCACGGCGGTCTCGTTCTTCTGCACGTTCTGGCCGCCGGCGCCTTGGCTCAGGAAGTACTCCCAGCGCAGATCGCCCTCGTTGATCTGAACGTCGATGTCGTCCGCCTCGGGCAGCACCGCCACGGTCGCCGCGCTGGTATGGATGCGCCCACCGCTCTCGGTCTTCGGCACGCGCTGGACACGGTGCAGACCGGCCTCGTATTTGAGCGCCGAGTAGGCGCCGAGGCCCTCGATGGAGAAGGAGATGCGCCTGAACCCACCTTGGTCGGTCGGTTCGGACTCCATCATCTCCACCTTCCAGCCGCGCCGGTCGGCGAAACGGGTGTACATGCGCGTCAGGTCGCCGGCGAACAAGGCCGCTTCGTCGCCGCCGGTGCCCGCGCGGACCTCGACGATGACGTTCCGCTCATCGGCCGGGTCCTTGGGCAGCAGGAGCACTTGCAGGCGCCCCAGCAGTTCTTGCTGCGAGGGCTCCAGTTCGGCGATCTCCAGCTCGCACAGATCGCGCATATCAGAGTCGTTGATCAGTTCGCGGGCCTGGATGAGCCGGTCCGCCTGCTCGCGGTACTGAGCATAGACGCGGACGATCTCCTCGAGGCTGGCGCGCTCCTGGCTCACCTCGCGCAGGCGCTTGCCGTCGGAGTAGACCTCGGGCCGCTCCAACTCCGCGCCCAGTTGCACAAAGCGATCGCGCAAGGCTTCGAGTCGGGTCTCCAGGTCGGTCATCAAACGGTCTCCGTCGCCGGGGTGCGCAGGCAGGTCAGTTCACCCGTCTCCTCGGCGCGGCGCACGGCGTGGAAGCTGGCCAGTGCCACCTCCACCATGTCCGAGCTGGGCTGGCGCGTGGTGATGCGCTGCATGGCCAGGCCCGGAGCGATCAGCACCTGCAGCGCCGTGGCGCTGCGGAAGCGGCCCACGAGCTTGAGCAGTTCGAAGCTCAGCCCGGCCACCAACGGCATCGCCGCCAACCGCAGCAGAATGCGCCACAGGAAGAAACTGGGCCGCGGCAGGAAGATGAACAGGACGATGCTCATCATGATGACGATGAAGGCGAAGTTCGTGCCGCATCGCGGGTGGATGACGCTGTTGGGCATCACTTCGTCGACCGTCAGGTCACGCGGATTGGCGGGATCGCTGGCCTCCCAGGCGTTGACCACCTTGTGCTCGGCGCCATGGTAGGCAAAGACGCGGCGGATATCCGGCATCAGCCCGATGAGCCCGACGTAGCCCACGAACACGAGCAGGCGCACCGCGCCCTCGATGAGGTTGAGCACGACGTTGCTGTCGGAGCTGATGAGCCGGGTCAGCCACTGCGCCAGGGCGTGCGGCAGCACCACAAACAGCCCCATGCCGATGAGCACCGACACGCCGATGGTCCCCCACAGCATGGGGCCGTTAAGGGCGCCAGCATCCTTGGGCGGCGGGCCGGCAGGCTCGTCCGGTTCCGTGGTGAGAAACAGCCAGGGCGCCAGCAGGCTAACCGCGAGTTGCAGGTTGGCCGAGCGCTCCAGGCAGCGTAGGCCCAGGCCGAGCATCTCGAACAGCGAGATGATGCCGCGCAACAGCGGCACGCGGCGCAGCCAGGGCCGTTTGTTGTAGGGTGTGGCGACCAACTCGGTGTGCACGTCGATAGGCGTGCTGACGCCATGCGAGCCGTCAGGCTGCGGCAACCGGCAGGCCACGCTGACATAGCGCGGACTGCGGATCATCACACCTTCGACGACCGCTTGGCCACCATAGGCCGGTGCTTCGCACTGGGGCTTCGACGCCTCAGCCATGGGCGTCCTTCACCATTCAGCGGCGCTTGCCGGTCGCCGGCGTCTGGCCAGCCGTCTTCTTGTACTTGCTCATGAACCGCTCAACGCGACCTTCGGTGTCGACGATGTTCTGGCGGCCCGTGTAGAACGGGTGGCACGCGCTGCAGATATCAACGCGGATGCTGGGCTTGGTGCTGTTGGTGGTGAAGGTACTGCCACAGGCGCAGGTCACGGTCGCCTCGACGTACTTCGGATGGATATCGGGCTTCATCCGTCGACTCCAATTCATTCTTTGCGGAGGGGCATTCTAGCACCGCTGCCACGATCGGGCAACCGTGGTGCGCGCATGGTTGTCCAGCCGACCGACGATCCCACCTGGCCAGGACCTGAAAACGTCGCGCTTTCGGTGGACAGGGAGGCGTCCTATGGCGCCATAATGGGACGACAGTCAAGGAGTCCGAGGCATGATGAGACGAGCGGGATGGGTGTGGCTGGTGGTCGCGGCGTTTGTGCCGGGGGTTGGGCTACGCGCCCAGACCGCGTTGCCCGACCCGCCGTCGAGCCTGTGCATGACCATGCGGACCACCTTCAACCACGGTCTGCAACTGCTGGCCTCGGGCGATTTCGGCTACGCGCTGGCACACTTCGAGGGCGTCCGCCCACCCAAGCCGCTGCGCGTCTACATCAACGTCTCGGCGGCCCCGGCACAGCTGCGACGCGGCTGCTACAGCGCGGTCATCGAGGCCATGGAGGCTTGGAACAAGGCGCTGCCCGACGTGGTCTCGTTCGAGGCGACCAGCGACGAGGATCTGGCCAACGTCAACCTGATCTACGACTACGACGTGGTGGCCAACGATACGGCCAACCCCGCCGCAGCCGGCCAGCCCCCGGCGGTGCGCCGCGTGTGCGGCATCACCAACACGCAAATGCCGTGCGCCGGCCATGAGGTAGACCGCAGCGCATTGGTGCGCATCGCCATCTTCCAGGGCGGCCTGGGCACACCGCCGCACGGCCGCCACAGCTGGCTGCATGTCGCCGCGCATGAACTGGGCCATGTGCTCGGACTCGACGAGTCGGGCAGCAACGCCGACATCATGGGTCCTGACCTGCACAGCGGCGAAGCCAGCATCGCGCCCACCGCCGACGATGCGGCGCGCGTCAAGCAGATCATCGACGCCGCGGACCGCTTCGCGGCGCTGGCGCGGGCCAAGACCAAGATCGAGGTCCCGGCGGCCTGGAACGCCAAACCCGCCGGCGCGCCCGAGCCGCCGCGCACCGGCGCCAAGCCACCGGCGGCCCGCCTGGAACCCGCGGACACCAGCCCCAAACCCGGTGAGCAGGCTCCGGCGTTTGAAGGCAAGACCGCGGACGGCAAGACGATCCGCCTCGCCGACTACCAGGGCAAGGTGCTGTTGGTCGACTTCTGGGCCACTTGGTGCGGGCCCTGCATGGCCGATCTGCCCAACCTCAAGGCACTGTTGGAGCGTTACCGCGACAAGGGCCTCGAAGTCGTGGCGGTCAGCCTGGATAGCGACGCGGCCAAACTCAAGGCCACCATGACCGACAAGGGCATGTGGTGGCCCAGCCTGTTCGATGGCCAAGGCTGGGGCAACGCCATTGCCGGACAGTTCAACGTCAAGGCCATCCCTCAGGCGCTGCTCATCGGCAAGGAGGGCGTGATCGTGCGTCGTGAGTACCGCGCCACCAGCTTCGAGGAGGATATCCGCAAGCTGCTGGAGCTGTAGAGCGGACGTGGGCGCGGGACGCGGGACAGAGCCAGGGCATGTGCGCCGTTACCCTCGTCCTGCGACCCGCCGCCCGCGTCACGGTGACGGCCGTTGACCCACAGGCGCACGGGTGAGTACCATGCGGGTGTGTGGAGGTGCGTCATGGCCGAACCGAGCAGCCCCGTTGCGCTGATCTACAAGGAACTGTTCGACCGCTACGAGGAGTTGAAGAACCTCGGCAAGTGGCTCGGCGGCAAGCCGCGCGTGGTGGTGGCGGGTCAGAGCCCGAGCGCGCCAGGCCAGCTCTACCGTGCGTTGCTGGGCGAGCCCGAGGCGGAGGTGGAGCAGACCGACGCCGACGCCGGCACATGGCAGGCGGTCGCCAGCTACAAGCTCGACGACGTACCCGGCTTGGGCGCGGTGGGCGTGGCGGGCGAGGCCGAGCAGGCGCTTAGCTACCTGCGCGAAGCCGATGTGGTCCTGCTGGCGATGCCCGTGGATCAGCGACCGACCATGCTCGAGCAAGGCCTCTGGGACCACCTCAAGCGCCTCAAGCGCGTGCGCCTGGTCGTGGTCTGCGCGCCGCGACCCGCGGACGGCGACACAGTGACCACCCCCGAACTGGACAAGGAGGCGTGGTCGCTCTGGGCACGCGAGATCCAGCGCGTGCTGGGCGACAGTGGGGCCGAAGTGCTGCCGAGTCGTTACCTGGCCGAGGACGACATGGTGGCCGTGGCCCGCGCCATCGTGAAGAGCGAGGCCCTGTCGGGCGAGGCCAAGGCCGCGCTGCCCTCGCTGATCAAGCACGCGGGCGCCCGCGACGCCCTGGTGTTGGACCAGGTGAAGAAGACGGCGGGCACCGCCGCCTGGCTGGGCTTGAGCCCGATCCCCTTCTCCGACGTGGCCGCCATCACGCCCTTGCAGGTCATTCTGGTGTGCCGCGTGGCGGCCGCCTACGGCCGCATCATCACGCCGGCGCAGGCCAAGGAGTTCATCGCGGCGGCCATTCCCGTGGCGGCCGCCGGCTTCGGCTTCCGCCTGGCGTTCCGCAAGATCGCCGGCGGCCTGGCCGAAGGCCTGCTGCCCCTGCGGCTGGGAGTCGGCGCGGGCATGGCCTGGTTGGGCACGCAAGCCGTGGGCCGGGCCGCGCAGCACTACTTCCGCGAGGCGGCGCAGCTGTCGCCAGCCGAAGCCGGGCGCCGAGCGCAGGAGGAACTGGCCCACGAACTCAAGCCCGGCAACCCGTTTGTGAGCAAGAGCGCGCCGGCCAAGAGCGGACCAGAAGCGTAAGCGCGGGGCAAAAACGAAGCGAGCCGGCCTAAGCCGGCTCGCTAACGACCTGGGCCGGACTTGAACCGGCGGCCTCTTGCTCCGCAGGCAAGCGCTCTATCCACTGAGCTACCAGGTCTCGAAGAGCCCAAACTCTAGCATCGACCCCGTATGCCGTCAAGTGCCGTTGCACGGCGGGAGCGAGACCCAGCGTCGGCCTCTGCCCCGTGGCCGGCATCGCCCTGCCTGATGGCCATACGCCGCGCGCGTCGCGCCTCCGCCGCTATCCCAGAATGAAGCCTATGTGACGCGCGAACGCTGCATCTGCGGGCCGACTTGGACGATGCTGTAGCCAGCCGGCTTTCATGGCCCCCAGGCGGGCAGCATCCTGTCGTCTCGGTTGCGCCATCAGCCATCTGCGGTGGAGACTACGCGTCCCCGTCGCTCCGGGCCTGTCGCGGGCGGAGGAGACGACGGGATGACGACAGGTTTGTTCTTGTCGCGTGGTGGTGGAACGATCTCCGCAGTGCTGGATGTCGATGCCCTCGCCGCGCGGTACGACCAGGCAGTGACGTGTCGGGTGGTGGACTCTTTCTACGAAGCGGACGCCCAAGAGGAATTGCTGGCGCTGGTCAAGCGCGAGGGACTGAAAGCGGTGGTGCTGGCTGGGGAGTCGGTGCAGTCCTTCGAGCACACCCTCAGCGGCCCGCGGTTCATCGAGGATTTGGACGCCGCCGGCGTGCCGACCACCAGGATCTCGTTCGCCAACCTGGCCGAGCATGTGGCCTGGGCCCACTCCGGTGAGCCGGCCCAAGCGGCGGTGAAGGCGCGGCTGCTGATCGATACCGCCTTGGCCAAGGCGGCCAGGTGCCACATTGGCGAAGAGGTCCTGCTGACGCCGCGGCGAGCGGTGCTCGTGATCGGCGGGGGCCGGCGCGGGCTGGCCGCGGCCAAGCAACTGCTGGACCTGGGCCTGCGCGTGATGGTCGTGGACAGCGCGCCCGAGCCGGCGCAGTGGCCCGATCCTGGCTGGATGGCGGTGCTGGCCGATCTGCGGCGCAGCCCGTCGGTTGACCTGTGGTACGGCACTCGTCTGGTCGACGTGAAGGGCTGGTGCGGCGGCTACGAGACGCAACTGGCGGGCCTGCATGGCGCGGATGACCTGCGGGTCGGGGGCTTCGTGGTCTGCACCGACGACCCCGAGGTGCTCGGCGAGCTGCAGTCGCTGCTGCAGATGGACCTGGACGATGCCGGCCTGCCGCGCTCGCCCTGGACCGGCAGCCTGACCGGCAAGACGCACAGCCCAGGCGTGTGGTTCGTGCCGCCCACCACCGAGAGCGAGCCGCGCCAGGTGGCCGGCGCCACCAGCGGCCCCGTGCTGGCGCTGGTGGGCGGGCTGTTCAAGCCTGAGTTGCGCCACACCATCCTCATGTCGGAAGTCGACGCGGAGGTGTGTGGCGGGTGCGGCACGTGCGTCAAGACTTGCGCCTTTCACGCCGCGTCGATCGACTCTCAAGCCCGCTTGTCGCACACCGACATGCTGCGCTGCAAAGGCTGCGGCAACTGCGTCACCTCATGCCCGACCGGCGCGAGGGACCTGATTGCGTACCCATCACGTTACGTGCTCGACGCCATCGACCTGCTGGCCAGCGAACGGCCCGATCCCAGCGAACCGGCGGTGCTGGCGGCCATGTGCGCCGGCTGCGGCACGCCCGCTGCCAATGCCGCCGCGCGCGACGGGCTGCCCATGGCCTACTCGGCCAACATCATGCCGCTGACCATCGAGTGCGGCGGCGCGGTCGACACGCAGTACGTGCTGCACGCCTTCGCCAAGGGCTTCGACGGCGTGGCGCTGTGCGTCTGCCGCGACAATCACTGCCACCACGTCGTGGGCAACCTCGATATGGAACGGCGACTCAGTCTGTTCCGCGACGTACTGCGTTCGCGTCGCATCAACCCCGAGCGGCTGCGCACGGTGAAGGTGGGTTGCGACGACGGCGAGGGCTTCCGGTCCGAGATGGCCGAGTTCACCGAGGATCTGCGGACCTACGGGCCGCTGGGCATGAGGAGGTCGCAATGAGCACCAAGCCCACCGTGGCGACGATCTGGCTGCAAGGCTGCTCGGGCTGCCACATCTCCCTGCTGGACTTGCACGAGGGGCTGGTCGACCTGCTTGGCGCGGTCGACCTGGTGGCCATGCCGTTGGCGGACGTCAAGACGATCCCGCGGGTCGACATCGGCATCGTCGAGGGCGCCGTGGCCAACGACGAGAACCTCGAAGCGCTGGAGCATCTGCGCGCGCAATGCACAACACTGGTGGCGCTGGGCACCTGCGCCTGCTACGGCGGCCTGCCCTCACTCCGCAACCTGCACCGGGTAGAGGATGTACTGCGCTGTGGCTACGTGGAGACCGCCTCCACCGTCGATGGCGCCGTGCCCATCCATGCGGAACTGCCGCACCTGCTGCCGACCGTCCGGGCAGTGCATCAAGTGGTCAAGGTGGACGCGATGATCCCCGGCTGCCCGCCGGAGTCGCGAACCATCGCCGAAGCGCTCGGCGCGCTGCTCGCAGGCCAGCTGCCCAAGCGACACACGCACAACCTGTGCGTCGAGTGCGACCGACACAAGGATGCCCTGCTTAAGCCGACGCGCGACTTCGTGACGCAGGACGTCTGTGCGCCCAACGAACTGGAGCACATCGACCCCGACAAGTGCTTCCTGGAGCAGGGCGTCATGTGCCTGGGCCCGGCCACGGCGGCCGGCTGTGGTGGGCGCTGCCTGCTGGGCAACATGCCCTGCCGCGGCTGCATGGGGCCCACGCCGGGTGCGCTGGAGCAGGGCGCCAAGATGGTCAGTGCGCTCTCATCCATCCTGCCCGCGGGCGGACTCATGTTCATGGAGGATGTGGTCGGCTCCGGCTACCGCTACTGCATGGCCACATCGATCATCCCCGAAGCCCTGGGCGAGGAGGCCTGATGCCATGAGCAGCACAATCACCATCGCACCCGTCTCCCGACTCGAAGGACACGGCAAGGTCACCCTGCAACTCGATGCCGGCGGCCAGGTTGAGTCGGCGCATTTCCACGTGGTCGAGTTCCGTGGGTTCGAGAAGTTCTGCGAGGGCCGGCTGGCCAGCGAGATGCCGGTCATCACGCCGCGCATCTGCGGCATCTGCCCCGTTTCGCACCATCTGGCGGCAGCCAAGGCCTGTGACGATGTGTTCGGCGTGGAGCTGCCGCCCGCCGCGGCCAAGCTGCGCGAGCTGATGCACCACGCGCAGACCATCCACTCTCACGCGCTGCACTTCTTCTATCTGGCGGCGCCCGACTACCTGCTGGGGCCCGACTCCGACCCCAGCGCGCGCAACGTGGTCGGCCTGGTGCAGGCCGATCCCGAACTGGCCGTCAAGGCCATCCGCCTGCGCAAGGTGGGCCAGGAACTGGTCCGCCGCGTGGGCGGTCGCGGCATCCATCCAGTGACGGCCATCCCCGGCGGCATGAGCAAGCCGTTGAGCCACGAGGACCGCTACGAGGCCAGCCGCGACCTGGCCGAGGCGATGCCGTTGGCCCGCTTGGCCATCGACCTGTGGAAGCAGCTCGCCGACCGCCACGGCGAGTTCATTGGCACCTTCGGGACCTCGCCCAGCAGCTACATGAGCCTGGTCAAGGGCGACACCATGGACCTGTACGACGGTGACGTGCGTGTCATCGACTCGGGCGGGCAGACGGTGACCGAGTTCGCGCCGCGCGAGTATGCCAATCACCTCAGCGAACGGGTCGAGCCATGGACCTACCTGAAGTTCCCCTATCTGACCCATCTCGGCTACCCCGCCGGCACCTACCGCGTCGGGCCGTTGGCCCGGCTCAACGTGGCCCAGCGGCTAACCACGCCGGAGGCGGACGCCGAACTGCGCGAGTTCAAGCAACTCGGCGCGGGCGGCTTGGTTCATTCCACGCTGCACTACCACTACGCACGCGTCATCGAGCTGCTGCACTCGGTGGAGCGAGCGCGCGAACTGATCGCGGACGACGATATCGTCAGCCGCGAGGTGCGCGTGCAAGCCATTCGCTGTGCCGGCGAGGGGGTGGGCATCATCGAGGCGCCACGCGGAACGCTCATCCACCACTACTGGGTGGACGATATGGGCAAGCTGGAGCGAGCCAACCTGATCGTCGGCACCATCCACAACAACCCCGCGCTCGATGCCACGGTGGGTGAAGTGGCCCGCCACTACGTGCACGACGGCCAGCCCACCGAGGGCGCGCTGAACCGCATCGAGATGGCGGTGCGCTGCTACGATCCGTGCCTGTCCTGCGCCACCCACGCCGTCGGGCAGATGCCCATGGTGGTCGAGGTGGTGGACGTTGCCGGGCAGGTGATCAACACCGTGCAAAGGGGGTCATGACACAACCATGGACGCCAAGACCCTGAGAGAGACCGTGATCAAACCCAAGCTCACGTCGGTGTTCGGCATGGTCATCGCCAGTTCGCTGGTGACCAAGGCCACCACGGCGGCAATGGCCGTGCCAGGCGAACACGACAAGGCGCGCGCCATGGTGAGCGCCGTCTGCAACGACCCGCGCGTGCTCAGCATGTGGGGTGCGGCGCAGGCCAGCAAGCAGGGCCATGAGTGGATCGCCATGGTGCCGTAGCGCAGCACGCATTGCAGCGCAGCTAGACAGAGGCCGGGCCTGGCGGCCCGGCCTCTGTCTGCTGTCGCGCCGCACAGGACAGGCAGGCGGGAGCCGGAGCCGCCGCGATGCGTTCTGGGCCGCCGGCCCTGTGCCCGAGGCCGCTCATACCTGGGGCGCTCCATCAGGGCTCGGGGATGTTGTCTCGATTGTGCATCGTCGGCGCGGTGTGGATGTCGCCGCTGGGCCTGAGGGTCTGCTCCCAGCGCAGCCACTTCACGTGGCCATCGGCGAAGGCGTAGTTCGAGCCGTCGAAGTGCCGCTTGGCGTCGAGCGCGTCGAGTTCGAACTCAGCCGTGTTGTAGAAGACGTGATAGTCCTCCTCTTCCACAGTGCCCAGGCGCTCGGCGAACATGATCTGTTCAGCCGGGGTCTGGAACGCGGCCAGGCTGATGCCGTGGCCGAAGACACCGTTCACCAGGTAGTCGGTCTTGGTGGTGGTCGTGCCGCGGTTCGACATCGAGGGACAACGGAACACCTGGTCACTCTTGATGTACGGCTGCAGCGGTCGGTACCACGAGTAGCCCGTGGTGTGGTTGGCGTGCATGGTGGCCTCGTCCCAGTCCTGGCAATACTGGACCACGGCCAGTCCGATCTGCTTGAGGTTCGAGGTACAACTGACCTGGCGGGCCTTCTCACGGGCCTTGGCGAACACAGGGAACAGGATCGCCGCCAGGATGGCGATGATCGCGATGACAACCAACAACTCGATCAGCGTAAAGGCAGCCGTCGACGGACGGCGTCCACAAGTCTTCATGGGAACTCCCGGGCGTAACAGGGTCGTGCCGACCCGAGGTCGGCGCGGGCAATGTCAGTGAGCCACGTGGGGAGGTCCGCGAACGGCGGGCTGGGTGGCGGCCGCGACGGTCGGGCGCGGCGTGCTTGGTGCCGGCACGGCACTTGGGGTCACCGGCCAGGGCAGGGCCGTCGCCGTGCCGGCCATGGCCGGCAGCGCCGAGGCCACGCATAGCAGGCAGTCGTCGGCCGTGCTCAGGCCCGCCAGCTGGGCGACCGGTGCTGGGCTGGCGGTGAGTACCAGGTCGCGGTGGGTGAGCGGGTGCAGTATGGCTAGGGCAAACCAAGCCAGCGCGCTCAAGCGAGCGAGCGCCGGATTGGCTCCATGGGCTGCACGGCGCAGGAAGCGCTCCACGTCATCCCTCGTCAGACAGTGAGCAGTATGCGCTGCGCCATTACGTTTGTCCGGCAAGGAGGGATCGACGAATGGGCGGCGTAGCCCGCGCGCAACAACTCGCGGAGAGCAGTCATCGTGGAACTGACCAGCATTGAACGCATGACGTTGACCCTGGAGCGCCGGACGGTGGACCATGTGCCCGTGGCCGTGAGCCGGTGGGGCGCTACGGTGGAGCGGTGGCGCCGGGAAGGGCATCTGGCTCAGGGCGAGGATGTCAGCCAGCATTTTGGCCAGGACCTGTGCAGCGGTGGCTGGCTGAACGGCACC
>JACRKZ010000104.1 GCA_016235455.1 Armatimonadota bacterium
GTGAAGGGCAGGGGATCGTAGTCGATGGTCAGGCCGCGGATCGTCACGTCGCGGCAGTGGTCGAGCCCCAGCGCGCGCGTGGGCTTGGTGCAGACCAGCGTCACGCCGTCCGCGACGATCTCCAGGTTGGCGATGCCGCGCCAGACGAGGTGGCAGGCGCCGTTGCCCTCCGGCCCACCGCGATAGACGCCGGGCGGAATCACCACCCGCGTCGCCTTGGCGGCGATGGCCGCCGAGACGAGGTCGCGGAACTCACCGAGGGTCCGCGCCGGCTGCGCCTGGCCGGCACATGCACAGAGCAGCGCCAGCCAGGCAACCGTCTTCACTCAGGCCCCTCCGAAGACGCGCCGGACCGCTTCCAGGTAGCCGTAGCCATACATGGTGCAGGGCTGGAGGTAGCTGGTCTCGGTCCACTCGTTCCAACTGTTGACCGTGATCAGCGGTGCCTGGCCCGGTCGGGCGTCAACGAAGTCGCGCGCGGCGAGCAGCGCCTTCTCGAAGTTCTCCGGGGTGTTGTTCTTGATGATGGACCCGGTGAACTGCTGTGCGCGGGGGCTGCTGTCCCAGCCGACCGAGACATGCGGGTAGTAGGGCATGGTGTAGTTGGTGTCGAGCGTGTGCCACTCGGCCAGCACATCCTCCATGACCACGTTGTAGTCGCGGTTGACGTCGACGAAGTGGCAGAACTGGTAATGCGTGAGCGAGTCGAAGGCCAGTTGCTCGACCAGGTCGCGCTGGGTGCCGACGTTGTCGCCGGGAATGCCCGACAGGCTGTGCGGCGAGTCACGGCGCATGGTCAACTGCAGCTCGAGCCCGGGGTATCCAGCGCGCACCACCTCGTCACGGAACCAGCTCAAGGCCTCGTGCGCGGCCTGCACACCGCCGATGCCGGCGATGAAGGTCGAGAGTTCGTAGAGCATGAAGACCGGCTTGCCGTCGATGCGGTAGTAGGACGGATGGCCGAAGTAGCGCTCGATGATGCGTCGGCAGGCGTTCTCGAACTGGTTGCGGTCGATGCCGCCGCGCCAGATGACCGAGCGGTTGCGGCCGGTGAAGGCGTCGTCGGCGTTGCGCTTGTCCCAGCAGAGGTTCACGTCGTGGTTGGCCCACATCACGTAGAACTTCATCTTGTCGTTGTTGGCCGCGCCCAGGAAGCCGTCGTTGAGGCAGCCTTCCAGATAGGGCAGGCCGTCATACCAGTACCAGTCGTAGATGAAGACATTGACGCCATGATTGGTGGCGGCTTCGATCTGCATGGCCATGACATACGGGTCGGCTTCGTTGACATAGCCCCACAGCGGATAGCGCGGCTGCTCGTGGCCGGGGAACTTGGGGGCATTGCTCATGACAGTCTGCCATTCGCCGATGCCCATCGGCCAGAAGGCCTTGGCGCGGGGATCGGGATGGTAGGACGGCCAGATGAATGCTGCAACGTCGTACTGTTTCACGCGATAGCTCCTGTCTGTCCTGGGAGCGCGGCCCTCGGGTCCGGGGTGGCGGCTCTCAACTCACCGGCGAGAGCCGCAGTGCCTCGACGCGGATGCCGGCGCCGGCCTCGCCCGTCGGCCCGAACGCGAGCGTGTGCGACCCGGCCTCGGGCACGGTCACCACGCCCACGCGGTACTCGCGGAAGCGCGGCAGGGCGCCCCAGCCGATCTTGCGGTGCTCGCGCTCGCCGGTATCCAGCAGCGGGAAGCTGACCATCTCGCCGTCCAGGGTGACCTGCCATTCACTGTAGTCGTCGTCGGCCGGGCAACTGTAGCGGATGTCCAGGTACCAACGGCCCGGCTCGACGGTGTCGAACGTCCACGCACAGGACGACGCACTGGTCCAGCCGCCGACGCATTCGGCATGGTGCCAGTCGCCGAACTTCTCCATCCACGAGACCTTCTGCTCGGCACAGCCGGTCAGCGTGGCCAGACCGGGCTCGAGGTGGTTGGTACAGCCGCTGAGCACGACCTGCGCGCCGCTGGCGATCTCGCCGCCTTCGATCTGCACCGTGACCACGGGGATGAGCCCATCGGGCCGCGCGCGCGGCACGTCGATCACCGCCGCCGAACCGAGCGCCGTGTACGCCAGCGCCGTGCCGTCATCGAGCCGCGCCGACCACACCCGGCCGGCCAGGCCCGGCACCACCAGCCGGCCGTCGGTGGGCCAGTCGAAGACATGCAGGAACAGCGTGTTGCCGCGCGCCGTGCATTCGCCCCAGGCTAGCGGCGGCAGCGTCGAGGGCTGGGCGCCATGGATGGCCTGTTCGTGCGCATGCACCCAGACACCGACCTCACGCAGAATGGCGGCCGAGGCCTCGGGGATGCGGCCGCGGCCGTCCGGCCCGACGTTGAGCAGGTAGGTGCCGCCGCGGCTGACCACGCGCACCAGCCGCCGCGCGATCTCGCCGGCGCTCTTGAAGTTCAGATCGTACCAGGCATAGGCCCAGGTGTCGTTGTGGGTGTCGGGCGTCTCCCACAGGCCGGCTCGCGGCAGTCGCGGAATCTCCTGGTCGCCCAGTGAGTCGTAGTCGCCCAGGTTGTTGCCGATGCGGCTATTGACCAGGCAGTCGGGCTGATGCTGGCGGACCATGGCCACGATCTCGCGTGACTCGTCCTCGGTGATGGGGCCGGGACAGTCGAACCAGATGCCGCAGATGGGCCCGTAGCCGGTGAGCAGTTCCTCGATCTGCGGGATGGCCTTGCCACGCAGGTAGCTCTGGAAGTCGCGCTCGCGGCCCGGCCAGTCCCAGTCGTTGCCCACGCCGTCGGGCTCGTGCCAGTCCAGCGTCTGCGAGTAGTAGAAGCCGAAGCGCAGCCCGCGCTCGGCGCAGGCGGCGCTCAGCTCGGCCATGGGATCGCGGCCAAACGGCGTGGCCGTGGCGATGTTGTAGGGATGCACCTTGGAGGCAAACATGGCGAAGCCGTCATGATGCTTGCTGGTGATCATCATGTGCCGCATGCCCGCGGCGGCGGCCAGGTCGACCCATTCGCCCGCGTCGAAGTCGACGGGATTGAACTGCTCGGCGATGCGCTCGTACTCGGCCACACCGATGCGCGCGCGGTTCATGATCCACTCGGAGATGCCGTAGTGAGTCTGCCCCTGCCAGCGTGCGCCGAGCTCGCTATAGAGCCCCCAATGGATAAACATGGCAAAGCGCGAGTCAGCCAGCCAGGCACCCTTTTCGGTGCCGCTCGAGCCGGTGCCGCCCCACATGTCGGAACTGGTGCCGTCCATCGTGTCCTCCTCAGCGAGTCTTCAGCCAGCCGCTCGCCGCCAGCCACTCGGCCACACGGTCCGGCCAGTGGCAGACGGGGTTGGCCGACGGGCGCATCCCGTAGCCGTGGCCACCCTTGGGGTAGATGTGCAGCTCGACAGGCACTTTGACCGCCTGCAGCGCCTCGGCGTAGCGCAGGCTGTTCTCCACGGGGATGGGGTCGTCCTGCGCTTGCACGATGAAGGCCGGCGGCGTGTCCTTGGTCACGGCCAGGGCCGGTGACAGTTTGCTCAGGTCCTTGCCGTCGGTCAGGTAGGCGGGGTAGACCAGCACGCTGAAGTCGGGTCGGCAGCTGGTCTTGTCGGCATCGTCCACGGCGTCGTAGCTGCGCGCGGTGGCGTTGCTGGTGGCGGCCGACAGGTGGCCGCCGGCGGAGAAGCCGAGGATGCCCACGCGCTTGGCGTCGAGGCCCCAGGCGGCGGCGTTGGCGCGGGCCAGGCTCAGTGCGCGCTGCGCATCTTGCAGTGGCGCGCGGTAGGTGTCGCTGAGGTGGCCGGGCACACGGTACTTGAGCAACAGACCGGTAACGCCGATGCTATTGAGCCAGGCGCAGATCTCCGTGCCCTCCAGGTCCCAAGCGAGGATGTTGTAGCCGCCGCCGGGACAGACGACGATGGCCGCGCCGTTGGCCTTGTCGGCCGCGGGTCGATACACGGTCAGGGTAGGCGTCGAGACGTGGCCCAGACGGATGACCTCGGTGCCGGGCTTGGCGTTGGGGTCGTGCTTGGTGGTGTCCTGCTCGACACCGCGGTCGCCCTTCTCACCGGGCGCGATGCCGGGCCACAGCGGGATGGGCGTCGGCTCAGCGGCGACAGAGGCAGGACTGCCGGCCAGCATGGCAGCGGCCAGAGCCAGGGCGGAACAGGTAGCGACGGCGGTCACGGCAATCTCCGCCGCAGATGATAGCGCAAATGGACGTGGGTGGTGGGACGTTGGACGCAGCAGGGCTTGCCGTCGCTGCCCAAGTCCGACGGCCCACCGCCCTACACACCTGCTTCGTACTTGAGCACGTGCACATCCTCGATGACCACCAGCCCTTCGCGGACCATCTCGTCGAGCACGGGGATGAACGACTCGATGCGCTCTGCCACGTCGATCAGTTCGACGACGATGGGCAGGTCCTCCGACAGGCGCAGGATGCGCGTGGTGTGCACGCGTGAGTGCGCGCCGAAGCCCTCGATGCCGCGGATGACGGTGGCGCCGGCCAGGCCCATCTCCTTGGCGCGCCGCACCAGCGCGCCCGATAGCGAGTGGCCGTGCCACTGGTCGCTCTCGCCGATGTAGATGCTCAGCCGCTTGGCGGCCCCTTCGATCTTCATGGCGGTCTCCTCTCGGTCTAGATGAGCCGTCCCAGCCGTGCGCCGATCAGCACGGCGGCGAACCCGGCCAGGACGCTGCCGACCACGTTGGCCACGGCGCGCATCATGCTGCCGGATTCCACGAGCTTCAGAGTCTCATACTCGAAGGTCGAGAACGTCGTGTAGGCGCCCACGAACCCGATGGCCACCAGCAGCCGCAGTTGCGGCGGCGCCGAGAACCGTTCTGTGGTCAGCGTGGCGAACAGGCCGAGGATGAACGAGCCGGTGACGTTGATCAGCACCGTGCCCCACGGGAACTCGGTGCCCCAGCGTTGGGCCACCCAGCCGCCCAGCCAGTAGCGGGCGTTGGCGCCGAGGAAGCCGCCGAGGCCGACCCACAGACTGGTCACCAGGCCCTTCATGGCAACTTCACCACCACTTCGTCCGGGCCGCCGGCCAGGCGTTCCACGGTCGCCTCGGCGCGCTTGCCGCCGGCTTCCACGGTGACCGCGTGGTTACCGTAGTAGACCCGCGTGCGGGCCGTGCCGTCGGCGCCGCTCTGGCCGTCGAAATGGCTCCACCACTGCCGGAGCACCAGATCCTCCCACGCCTCCTGGGCCGGCTTCTTGGTCCAGTCGCGGCGGAACATGGCGGCGTTCTCGCCCGCGCGCCAGTGCGCGCCTTCCCAGAAGCCCCACAAGATGAACGCGCTGACCTTCGGGTGGCTGAACACCGCGGTCATGAAGTCCTTGATGTACTGCCCGTGCACCGCGTCGTCCTCAACTCCGCCCAGGTCGAACTCGGTCAGTTCGATGTCCAGCCCCAGCTTGGCGGCTTCGTCCAGCAGTTCGAGCACGCGCGGCATCGGCTGCAGCGGCAGGCCCTGGTGAGCCTGCTCGCCAAAGGTGGTGATCGGCGCGCCCTGGTCGAGCAGGTAGCGGGCCAACTCCAGGCTGCGCTTCCAGTGCGCCTGCCGGTCGTTGAGCAGGTTGTACTCGTTGTAGCAGAGTCGCGCCTTGGGGTCGGCCTCATGTGCCAGCGTGAAGACCTTGGCGAACTCCTCCTGCCCGAGCTTGTCCCACAGGCTGTGCTCGGTGACCGCCTCGTTGACCACGTCCCACAGGTAGGTGCGGCCGACGTAGCGGGCGGCGTGCTCGCGTACCCGCTTCTCCACCACCGCGCGCAGCGCCTCGGTCTCCAGCCCGCGGGTCGAGGCCGGCATGAAGCGCTCCGAGCCCCAGACCAGGTTGTGTGCCCGCACATCGATGCCCCGCTGTGCGCACCAGGCGATGGCCCGGTCAATGCGCTCCTGCTCGGCAGGGCTGGTGTCGTGCCACTTCAGGTCGTTCTCGAAGGTGACCACGTTGTACAGCCGGGCCACCTCCTGCTGAAAGCGCTGACCATCGGAACTGGGGTCGAGCAGCCGCCCCGCGGGCACGGCGCTGCCGAAGCGGAAGGCATGGCGCTGCTGCCGGAGCGTGACCTTGGCGCCCGGCACGGGCTTGCCGGCGGCGTCGACCACGCGGATGGTCAGGTCGCCGCGGCGGATCTGCTCGATGCGGGCTGTCGCCGCCGCGCGCCAGGCGTCGTCATGCGGCCGACCACCCCAGTAGTCGATGGTCTGGTCGAACTTGGCGCCGCGCGCCGCGCCGTGGTTGTCCACGCGCACCTGGGCGATGTCGACAGTGCCCTTGTCATGGCCTAGGAACAGCTTGAACGAGGCCGCGCCGGCGGCATACGAGGCCAGCGCGCGACCCATGAACCGGTACTCGGCCCACTCGGGAGTCAGCCGCACCTCGCGCGTGAGCGACTTGGTGTGGGGTGGGGTGTTCTGCTCAATGATGAAGGTGGCTCGCACCTTCTCCGGGCTGCGCAGCCAGACCCGCGCGTAGAGGGCGTCGCCGCGGGTCACGGCAGCGGTCAGCGGCCGACCGAACTGCACGTCCCAGGCATTGCCGCCGGCCTTCGGGCTGACCGACAGGCGCAGCGCGCGGCCCAGGTCGGCACGGCCGGAGTCGACCAGGTCCTGGCGCAGGTTGTCGCCGCCGAAGGCCTGCCAGCCGTCAGCGCCGGCGGCGAAGTCGCCGTTGGCCACCACCGGCACCGCCTTGCCCGCGGCCACGGCCGCGGGCTGGGTCTCGTCGAGGTCGAGCAAAGCGATGCCCGTGATCTGCAATGTGCCCGCGCCGTGGCCCAGGTGGAAGACGATGCCCGACCCGCCGGGCTGATAGGTCTTGTCCGCCACCGCCTCGGCCTGGTACTGACGCCATTCGCCCGTGGCGCGCACATCACCGGCCACGAACTTGGGCCACGGATCGGCGGCTTCCTCGGCATAGAAGGTGATGCGGCAGCCCTCGGCGCTGCGCGCCCAGAAGCTCAGCCGCAGATGGTGGCCTTGGGGGATGGCCGCATCCACCGGCTGACGCAGTATGATGGACCAGGCGTCGGCCTTGGTGGGCGCCAGCTTGAGCTGCAGCGCGCGCTTGGCGCCACCCGCTTCGGCCGGCACCAGCGTGGGCACGCAGGTAGCGTCGTCGGTGACGTTCCACGGATCGAGCCCGTCGGCAAACTGGCCGTTGACCGCCAGGTCGAGCGGCGCCGCCGCCACAGCCGTGGCCAGGGCCACCAGCACCATCATCCACAGCATCTTGACCACTCCGCTTCGCATCGTTCGTGACGTAGAATAGGCCCAGGAGTTCCGACGATGCTACTGCTCTCCCAGACGCTGGCGATCACCGCCGCGCTGGCCCCCCTCTCGCTTCACCCGCAGAACCCGCGTGTGTTCGAGTATCAGGGCAAGCCAACGCTGCTCATCACCTCGGGCGAGCACTATGGCGCGGTGCTCAATCTCGACTTCGACTACGTGCCGTACCTGGACGAGCTGGCCCGCCATGGCCTCAACCAGACACGCACCTTCTCCGGCACCTACCGCGAGGTGCCGGGCAGCTTCGGCATCAAGGGTAACACGCTGGCTCCGGCCAATGAGCGCTACGCCTGCCCCTGGGCGCGCTCCGACCAGCCCGGCTACCGCCTGGGCGGCAACAAGTTCGACCTGACGCGGTTCGACGACGCCTACTTTGGCCGGCTGCGCGACTTCGTGGGCCAGGCTGAGCGGCGCGGCATCGTGGTCGAGTACGTGCTGTTCTGCCCGTTCTACGACAACGGCCTGTGGCTGGCCAACCCGATGCACGTGTCCAACAACGTCAACGGCGTCGGCGCTCACGCCAGCAGTGAAGCCTACACCATGGCGCACGCCGACCTGCAGGCCATCCAGGAGGCCTTCGTGCGCAAGGCGGTCACCGAGCTCAACGGCTTCGACAACGTCTACTTCGAGATCGCCAACGAGCCGTACTTCGGCGGCATCACGCTCGACTGGCAGAAGCGCATCGCGCAGGTCATCGTGGAGACCGAGGCCGGCCTGCCCAAGCGCCACCTGATCGCCCAGAACATCGCGAACAACTGGGGCAAGGTGGACCAGCCCGACCCCAACGTGAGCATCTTCAACTACCACTACGCCGCGCCGCCGCGGGTGGTCGAGCAGAACTGGCACCTCAACCGCCCGATCGGCTTCGATGAGACCGGCTTCGCCGGCAGCGACGACCGCACCTACCGTCGCGAGGCCTGGCAGTTTGTCCTGGCCGGCGGCAGCGAGTTCTCCAACCTCGACTACTCGTTCACCGCCGATGCCGAATCCGGCACCGCCAAGGTCGACGCGCCGGGTGGCGGCTCAACCGCCTATCGAGCTCAGCTTGGCCTGCTCAAGCGCTTCGTCGAGGGCCTCGACCTGCTGCACGGGCAGCCGCTGCGCGGCGCGGTCAGCGGCCCGCTCGACCGCGGCCTGGCGCTGTATGCCCGGGGTGTGCCGGGCCAGGTCTACGGCTTGTACCTGCATTTTGACCACGGTTGCGACCGCGACACGACGCTCATGCTGGACCTGCCGGCGGGCACCTACCGCGTCGACCTCGTCGATGTCATCAGCGGCGCGGAGAAGCGGGGCGCCAACCTGACCAGTGGTGGCGGCCTGACGCCGCTGACCGTGCCGCCGGTGCCCGCCGACCTGGCAGTCCGCGTGACGAAGGAGTAGCGTTTTGGCCATCGATCTCGATCTGCTGACAGGCTATCTCGACGAAGAGGACCTACGCTATGCCGTCGAACGCGACGGCAAGGCCCTGTACGTGCCGTTCGGCGGCTGCACGGTGCGCATCTTCATCATCGAAGATGGCGAGGGCCTGACCTTCCAGGCACCCCAGGTGTTTAACCTGGCCGAATGCCCGCGGCGTGAGGCCGCCCTGGCCTGGATGGCCGAGCACGTCTACGGCACCAAGATCGGGCACTTCGGCTTCGACGCGCAGGACGGCGAGATCGACGTCTCACACTTCTTCCCCGTGGAAGACGGCACCGTCACCAAGGAGCAGTTCATCCGGATGCTGTACGTGGTGCGCCAGGTGGCCACGGACGATGTCAAGGACCTGCGGCGCGCGGCCTTCGGCACGCTCGACGATGAGGACGACAGTGACGATGCGCTGGCCGACGGCGACGATGACGCGCTCGACGATCCCTTCGCCGATGAGGACGCCGACGATGCCGACGAGCCGTTCGAGGGCTACGGGCCGCTGCCGCCGGCGCCGCTCGATGAATCCACCTGGGTGATCGCCGCGGCGGATGCGCTGGCGCGCCTCGCGCGCGACGTTCATCTGCAACGGCCCATGACCCATCTGCGCGACGTGGTCTGGCCCGAGTTGCTGGCCCTGCGTGAGGCCAGCATCGCCGCGGGCCAAGCCTACTGCGGGCCGCAGGTGCTGGCCTCGATGAACATCCAGGGCGACCTGGAGCGGCTCATCTGGTTCATGGTGGCACGCCAGCGCGACGGCGACTTGCGCATCACCTCACATGAGGTGCAGGCGGTGCTCGGCCGCCGCGCCGAAGGCCCGGTGCAGGCGCTGCAGCGCGCCGGCGTGCTGGTCGCCTGCGACCACGACGGTGTGGCGCCGTTCATGCTCGGCCACACGCTGCTGGATCCCCTGGCCGGCGTGTTGCCGTTCGAGCACACGCCATTGCCGCCGACCATCGACCCGGCCAACTGGCCCTCCGCGCCCCTGGCTGAGCCGATCTGGCTCAAGCTGGTCTACGGCGCCTGCCACGCGCATGCCTGCGACCTGGACAACCGCGCCCGGCTGCGGGCGCTGCGCGAGGTGCTGTGGCCCACGCTGCGCGGGATGCGCACCGCCTCGGTGGCCGCTGGACAGGCTTACGACACCGACGAGCTGGCCCGCGCCAACCAACTGAGCGAAGCCGCCGAACTGCTGGTGGCCTACTGCGCCTACGAGGCCAGTGCCGGCGTCCGTCGCATCAACGAAGCGGCGCTGGCGCAGCTGGTGGCCAAGGGCAGCGACTGGCCCGTGGATGACCTGGTGTCGCGCGGCCTGCTGGTCAGTTGCGATGACGACGACCAGGAGCCGTACACCGTCGGGCCGGCGGCGGCCGAGGCGTTTGCCCTGTAAGCGCGATGCCCAAAGGACGCCGGCCCCGCGCCTCTCGGAACTTGGCGTTCCGAGAGGGCGGGGCCGGGCAGCACGGCGGCCTGATCTCAGGCGATCTCGATCATCGCGTGGCCATACAGCTCCGGCACGACGAAGCTGGCCCGCGTGCCGTCGTGTTCGAAGGCCAGCGCCTCGCCCGACGGCACCAGCCGCACCGACTTCGGCGCGTCCTCGCAACGCACGCGCACGGCCACGTTGTACAGCGGGATGATGTCTTCGATGATGTCGAATTCCTGGCAGCGCCGCTCGGGCACGTAGTGCAGCAGGTGCAGCACCTGACGGCTCTCCGCCGGCTGGTCGTTGAGCGCGCAGAGCAGCGTCGACGGGCCATCCACTTCAACCACCGGCGCCGGCATGACCAGGCTGATGGCGTTGGCCACCAACTGCTTGCACCACGACGGCGCATTGTCCTGGTACATGCTGAACACCGGGTGCGCGAAGTAGATGCAGCGCCCGTTGGCCACGATGGCCGGGCCGCCCGGCTGGCCGCTGTTGGGCGTGTGGCGGTGGCTGCAGAAGGTGCGCCAGGTGCGGTTGTGGTAGGGCACCTCGGTGCCGGCCAGCACCGTCGTGCCCGCTTGTGGACTGACAGCCAGCGCGCGGCGGTACATCACGTAGCCCGTCGGCCACAGGCCGTCGTCGACCAACCCTCCAGGCACCAGGAAATCGGGTGAGAACTCGGCCTCGCCGGTGACCTCGACCCCCAGCGCCGGCAGGTTCATGCGGCGGCTGCCTGGGGCGATGCCCGAGGCATAGCTGGCCAGGATGGCGCCGCCGGCATCGATGAAGCCCTGCAGGCGCGCCGCCAGGGCATCGTCCACGGGGATGATGTCGGGCAGGATGATCAGCCGGTAGCCGCTCAGGTCGCTGTGGTCGTCCACCAGGTCGAACTGCAGCCGCAGTTCCTGCAACATGCGCACGGCACCCATGGCCGCGGGCTGGTCGCGCTCGCCACCGGTGACGAAGTCCGAGCGTCGGTCAAGGAACGCCTCGGGCGTGAACACCGCGATCTCGCTCACGGGCTGGGTGCCCACGCACCACGGCTCCTTGGCTTCCACTTCGGCATACACCGCGCCGATCAACTCGTACGTATAGGGGTCGAGTTGGCCGCTAGGCGGCAACTGGTCGCCCACCGAGCATTGCGCGCCGAGCGCGAGCATGTTGAAGCACTCGAACTGCAGCGCCGGCTCGTTCTTGTAGCTGGAGAAGTCGCCCCACGAGGTGTGGAACTTGCCGGTCATGCCCAGGCAGGCCTTGCCCAGCGTGCGTGCATAGCGCATGGACTGGGGGAAGTGCAGGTAACCCCATCCACCCGACGGCAGCGACTCCAGCTCGTAGTGGCTGTAGGCCGCCGCGCTGGGCCGATGGCGCGGGCCCACATGGCCCGAGTTGTAGAAGATGGTGCAGTCGCTGTTGTAGCCGCGAATGAGGGCGGTCAGCTCCAGTTGCCACTCGTCCATCACGCGGCGGGCAAAGGCCGTGCGCTGGGTCGCATCGGCGGGATCCAGGCCGGCGTGGTCCATCGCCTCGATCCAGTGCGCCGCGGTGCTCGGGCAGACCTGGCAGATGTCGAAGAAGAAGCCGTCGACCGGCAGCGTCTCCAACATCTCCTTGACATGATCGCGCAGGAACTGCCGGTAACCGGGATGGAACACATCGAGGTTGCGGTAGAAGCCCGGCTGGAGCGGCGGCGTGCCGTACTCGCGGCCGTTCTCGTCGATGCAGAGCCAGTCGCGATGGCGGTCGGCGGTGTATTGGTCCCACTGGATCGTGGTGTAGATGGGCACGCGTATGCCGCGGCGGTGGCAGGCCTCGATCTGCTCGAGCAGCAGGTTGTGGTTGGTCAGGCTGGGGTGGATCCGCGCCGCATGCACCTGGCTGTCGTAGTAGAGGTAGCCGTGATGGCAGCGGGCGAAGGCGGTCACCGAGTTGACGTGCGCCTTGGCCAGCGTGTCGGCGAACTCGTCGGCGTCGAACGCCGCGGCGACGCCGGGAATGGCGGGCCCGGTATGAAAGTCCAGGTGGATCTGACGGAACCTGAGTTGCGTGTCGGCCATGCCGCTGTACTCCTTGGATGACATAGGCGCAGATTGTGCCCGGCCGGCGCGACGAGGTCAACCGTCGCGCTCTATGTGACCGGTACGTGAACAATACATCCTGTAGTAGTTGCACGTTTGCGCGATAGTTGACTCGGCGGGCGCGAGTTGCGCTGGGCGGCGCATCTCGAAACATGAGCGCCGGGGCCAAGAGCCCCCTGGGAGGTACGCGATGAAGCAGCGAGCGTTGGGCAGACGGATGGCCGGCGGGTTCGTCCTGGTCGTGGTGATCGGCTTGGTCGGCAGCGTGGCGGGCTACCTGGGCATGAGGAAGATGTCGGCCGCCAACGCGGAAATGACCGGTCGGGACGACGACGCCTTGGCGGCGCAGAAGGCCGGTCAGGAGGGCGTTGGGCTGTACCGCCACTTTGCGGATGTCGTCATCAACCGTACCGATCAAGCGGTGAGCGACTTCGATAGCGGCGTCAAGGAGTTCGACGAGGCTATTGCCAAGGTGAAGGCTGACACCGACTCAGAGAAGAAGGACCTGCAAGACGTGAAGGACGCCGCTGAGCAGGTGAAGAAGGCGCTCAAGGAAGAGGTCGTTCCGCTGGTCAAGGAGCTGGCCACGCCCGGGCTGAGCGCGGCCAAGTTGGTCGAGGCGCTGGGCAAGCTGTCCGAGATCGACGGCAAAGTCGACAAGCCGGTGGGCGCTATCATCGAGAAGCTTCAAGCGATCACGGACTCTCTGGCCAAGGAGGCCGAGCAGGCGGGTAAGGTGGCCGAAGGTGCCGAGCGGCGGGCCAGCCTGACGCTGCTGTTGCTCGCGTTGCTGTCCATGGTGGCCAGCGCGGCGATCGGCGTCCATCTGGTGCGCTCCATCGTCGGCCAGGTGAGTGGCGCTTCCGAGCGGCTACGCGTCGGCGCCGAGGAGATCACCTCGGCGGCGAATCAGTTGGCCTCGGCCAGCCAGGGCCTGGCAGCGGGCTCCACGCAGCAGGCCAGCAGCCTGGAAGAGTGCTCGGCCTCGCTCGAGGAGATGTCGTCGATGATCCGCCAGAGCGCGGACAACGCGCAGCAGGCCGATGCCAAGTCGCGCGAGGCCGGCGCCGCGGCGGCGCAGGGCACGGCGGCCATGATCGAGATGAGCGACGCCATCGACCGCATCAAGCGCTCGGCCGACGAGACCGCCAAGATCATCAAGACCATCGACGAGATCGCCTTCCAGACCAACCTGCTGGCGCTCAACGCGGCGGTGGAGGCGGCTCGAGCCGGTGATGCCGGAAAGGGCTTCGCCGTGGTGGCCGAGGAAGTGCGCAATCTGGCCCAGCGCAGCGCCGACGCTGCCAAGGCCACGGCGCAACTCATCGGCGAGAGCCAGGAGAATGCGAACAGCGGCGTGAACGCCACGGGCAACGTGGCCAGGCAACTGGAGTCGATCGCCCGGGCCGCAGAGATGGTGACCACGCTGGCCGCCGAGGTGGCCACCTCATCGCGCGAGCAGGCCACCGGCATCGCGCAGCTGACCCAGGCGGTCAACCAGCTGGACCAGCTGACGCAGAGCAACTCGGCGGGCGCCGAGGAGACCGCGTCGTCCAGCGAGGAACTCACCGCCCAGGCCAACCAGGTACGCGGCATCGTGGCCGAACTCAATGCCCTGGTCGAAGGCAGCGACGGTCAGGCGCCGACGCGTCCACCGGCGCCCGCGCCGTCAGCCGCCGCGCCGCCCCGGCTGGTGCCACGTCCCGCCGCGGCCAGCCCGGCCGCTCGTCCCGCCATCAGCAAGCCGGCATCGGCGCCGGCCAGTGAGGCGGCCAAGGTGCTGCCGCTGGACGACTCGGACTTCGGCGACTTCTGACCGCTCCTGCCCATACTCGACCCCCACGCGGCCATCGGCTCTGCCGGTGGCCGCGTGATTTGTAACACGGCCGCGTTACGTTGCTGCCCAACAGACCGCATGTTGCCCACGCGGTCCGCGATTCTGTCCTGCTGCCTTGGCTTATGTGACCTGAACCTGAACCAACGGCCAGGGAACCATGGAACACCATGCGCCGCCAGGGCCTCGTTTGGCGCGAGCGGCGAGGGCGATGCACTGGCCCAGCCGGTCGGTCCGCCTGGCAAAGCGGAGGCGGACGCACACAGGAGCAAGGTGATGAGGACCCGTTCTCTCGGACAGCGTATGTCAAGGGGGTTCATGCTCGTCGTGCTAGTTGGCTTGCTGGGCAGTTCGGCCGGGGTCTGGGGCGTGCGGCGCGTCAAGGCGAAGGCGAGCGAGGCGCTGTCGCGGGCGCTGGACGCGCACCAGGCTGAGAAGGCGCGGGCCGCGGGGCTCGATCTGTCGCGAGCCTTCGCCGGGGTGATTATCAACCGCTCCGACGCAATGGCCGCGGATTTCGAGAACAAGCTCAAGGTCGTGGACAAGGACCTGGCTGAGGTGCCGGTCGACACCGCCAGTGAGAGGGCCGACATCCAGGCGGCCAAGGATGCTGTGATGCAGGTGGCCAGTGCCGAGCGCGATGTCGTGCTTCCGTTGGTCAAGGCATCCAGGGCGGCTGGCCTCACGGCGGCGCAACTCGTCGACATCGAGAGACGGCTCTCCCAATGCGACGACAACGTGGACGCGCCGGTGGCGCTGATTGGCGACAAGATGGGTGCCATCGCCGAGTCCATGTACAGCGAGGCGACGGTGGCCAAGTCGGCAGCCGAGCGCGCCGCGGCGGAGACTCTCACCATGCTGATTGCCTTTGCGCTGCTGGCCGTGGTGGGCAGCCTGGTCATCGCCGGCAGCCTGGTGCGATCCATCGGCGGGCAGTTGCGCAGCGCGTCGGACCGGCTGCGCCAGGGCGCCGAAGAGATCGCCGTCGCGGCCGCGCAGATGGCCACCGCCAGCCAGTCGCTGGCCAGCGGCGCCAGCGAACAGGCCTCCAGCCTGGAGGAATGCTCGGCCTCGTTGGAGCAGATGTCGTCGATGACGCGGCAGAGCGCGGACAACGCGGCGCAGGCCAACGCCGCGTCGCGCGCCGCCGGCACCGCCGCTCAGCAGGGCACGACCGCCATGGCTCAGATGGCCCAGGCCATCGAGCTCATCAAGCGCTCCTCCGACGAGACGGCCCGGATCGTCAGGACCATCGACGAGATCGCCTTCCAGACCAACCTGCTGGCCCTCAATGCCGCGGTCGAGGCGGCGCGAGCGGGCGACGCCGGCAAGGGCTTCGCGGTCGTTGCCGAGGAGGTCCGCAACCTGGCTCGGCGCAGCGCCGATGCCGCCAAGGCCACTGCGCAGCTGATCGGCGAAGGCCAGCAGAACGCGGACCAGGGCGTGCACTCGAGCAGTGCCGTGGGCCAGCACCTGGACGCCATCGTCGAGGCGGCGACCACCGTCACGGCGCTGGTGGCGGAACTGGCCTCGTCCGGCCGGGAGCAGGCTGTGGGCATCGGGCAGGTCAGCCAGGCGGTGTCCCAGATGGACGAACTGACCCAGGCCAACTCCGCCGCCGCCGAGGAGACCGCCTCGTCGAGCGAGGAGCTGTCGGCGCAGGCCGAGCAGGTGCGGGCCGTGGTCGATGAACTCACGGTCTTGGTTGCGGGCAGTTCCGGCGGCGCCGCTGTCCGGGCCGCGGCGCCGCCGCGGCTCGAGGTGCCAGTCCGGCAGGCAGCGCCACGCGCGGCCGCCAGGCCGGCCTTGGCGCGCACAGCGGCCAAGGGCAACAGTGTCGTGGCTCAGCACGATGGCGATCGCGGCCGCCGGTAGTCGGCCGCGCGCCCACCCAAACAGCGAACGGCCACCGGCGGGCCCGGTGGCCGTTCGTGTCTCGCTCTCGCGCGAGTGTCACACGATCGATCGGTTGTCTGGGGGCCAACGGCCCGCGGGTCTCATTCCCGCATCACTTCATAGGATCATTGTGGCGCGGCTGTCGGGGAGTGGCTACAACTTCGCCGCGCGTCTGAACCGTGTGGCGCGCAGTGCGCCTCGACCTCGTCGCCAACTTGACAGTCGTCCGCACCGATGAGACTCTGTGGCCACGAGGAACCCGACGATGAGCAGTCTTCTGGAGGGCAAGTACGGTCTGATCTGCAACGTGGCCAACCACCGGAGCGCGGCCTGGGCTATCGCCCAAGCCTGCGACAAGCACGGCGCCACGCTGGCCATCGGCTACCTGGGAGAGCGCGAGAAGGGCCAACTCGACAAGCTGGTGCCCGAGCTCAGCCGGCCGCCGCTGCTGTTCAACTGCGATGTCACCAACGACGAGCAGTTGGCCGGCATCGCCGAGTCGCTCCAGGCCGAGTTTGGCCGCCTCGACTTCCTGGCGCACTCGCTGGCGTTCGCCAAGATGGACGACCTCAAGGGTCGCTTCGTCGACACCAGCCGCGACGGCTTCACGCTGGCCCACGACGTCAGCGCCTACAGCCTGGCTGCGCTGAGCCGCACCATGGAGCCGCTCATGTCCGCCGGCGGCTCGGTCATCACGCTGTCGTACATCGGCGCCGTGCGCGCCGTGCCCAACTACAACGTGATGGGCGTGGCCAAGGCTTCGCTCGAGGCCACGGTCCGCTACCTGGCCAACGATCTCGGCCCGCAGGGCATCCGCGTCAACGCCGTCTCGGCCGGCCCGATGCGCACGCTCGCCGCCGCCGCCATCGGCGATTTCGGAGCCATGTTCCGCGCCTATGCCGAGAAGGTGCCCCTGCGCCGCAACACCACCCAGGCCGAGGTGGCCGATACCACCGTGTTCCTGGCCAGCGACATGGCCCGCGGCATCACCGGCGAGGTCATCTACGTCGATGGTGGCTACCACATGCTGGGTGTCTGACACCAGCGTCAGACACCTCGAGAGATTGGCGCCCATGGCGCCGAACTCCCGCGACCCGGATCGACGCCCGCTGCGTCGGCGTCCCAACGAAAGCCAGAAGGGCACCACGTTCCCCGCGGGGAACGTGCCCTTCTGGCTTTCTCACGATGGCGCTTGGCCGGTTGCTGCGGGTCAGCGATCCGGCTCGTCGGCGTTGGCCTGGAAGTCGCCAGTCTGGCGCAGCCAGCGCAGCCAGCGCTGGGCTTCAGCGATGTCGCAGCCAAGTTGCGCGGCCAGTTGCGTGGCGTCGAAACCCTCAGGCTGTCGGCGGGCGAGGTTGACCGCGGCACGGTAGACGACTTTCTCGGTCGGCGCGTACTGCATGGCGGCTTGCATGTTCACGGATCCTTCCCAAGGTGTCCTGAGCGACCTGGACCTCGACCAGGTCGTCTTCGGTCTGCACAATCCCTCTGACAGTCGTCACGCCCAAACGGCCCGGCAAGAACCAATCGAAGATGGCGGTACCCGGTGGGGTCGGCGCGGTCGGCGTGACGTCGGCCGCCTTCTCATGCGGCCTTCGCAAGCATGCCACATTGGCGACACATAACGCCAGCGCGAGGCCCAAACTTCTCTTGACAGGGCCGGCGGACTAGGGCGCAACGAGTCGCCATGCTACAATCGAATCGGCGCCGCTTGACACGGTGCGAAGTGGCTTGGAGAACGGGATGAGTGAGGTCGTGCGCGGTACGATGCTGGTGATCTGCGGGCCGTCTGGCGCCGGCAAGACGACTCTGATCGACTCGCTGCGCGCCGCCGACCCCGGCTTGCACTTCTCGGTCTCCTGGACCACGCGCGCACCCCGTGACGGCGAGCTCGACGGCGTCGATTACCACTTCGTCAGCCGCGCTCAGTTCGCTGCCGAGGCCGACGGCGAGCACGGTATGCTCGAGTGGGCGTCGGTTCACCAAAACGATTACGGCACACCGCGCGGCCAGGTGTTGCCCTACCTCCGCGACGGCGTCGACGTGGTGCTCGATATCGATGTTCAGGGCGCCGAGCAGGTGCGCGGGAGCGGCCTGCCAGCGGTGTTCGTGTTCATTCTGCCGCCCTCGCTGGCCGAGCTCGAGCGCCGACTCCGGCAGCGCGAGTCGGAGACGCCCGAAAGCCTGGCCCGCCGACTCGCGCGCTCGACCGCCGAGCTGGCCCAGTGGCCCATGTTCGACTACGCCGTGGTCAACGACGACCGCGAGCGCGCGGCCACCGAGTTGCTCGCCATCCGCCGCGCGGCGCCCTGCCTCGTGGTGCCGGGTCGCGCGCCGCGCGGCTGGCAGGATGCCTTGCCGACTGTCTGAGAGGGTGCCATGACCGAGCTGGCGGACAAGACGATCCTGGTCGGGGTGAGTGGCGGCATCGCCGCCTACAAGGCCGCCGACCTGGTCAGCAAGCTGGTGCAGGCCGGCGCGCGCGTGCGCGTCATCCTCACACGCCACGCCGCCGAGTTCGTCACGCCGGTCACCTTCCAGGCGCTCAGCGGCAGCCCGGTCTACACCGAGACCTTCGCCGCACCCGAGACCTATGGCATGGGCCACCTCTCCTTGGCCGACGGTGCCGATGCGCTCGTGGTGGCGCCGGCCACGGCCAACTTGCTGGCCAAGGCCGCCGGCGGCCTGGCCGACGACCTGCTCAGCACGACACTGCTGTCGGTGACCTGCCCCGTGCTCCTGGCGCCAGCCATGAACCCGGCCATGTGGCACCAGCCGGCCACCGAGCGCAACGTGGCCCAACTCCGCGCGGACGGCCGGCACTTCGTCGGCCCGGACAGCGGCTGGCTGGCCTGCCGCGACACCGGCGAGGGCCGCATGGCCTCGGTGCCCGACATCCTCTGGGCCTTGCGCCGGCTGGTCTACGCGCCGCGCGACCTCGTCGGCCGCCGCATCCTGATCACCGCCGGCCCCACGCGCGAGCATCTCGACCCCGTGCGCTTCATCAGCAACCCGTCAACCGGCAAGCAAGGCTATGCGCTGGCCGAGGCTGCCATCCTGCGCGGCGCCGAGGTGACCCTGGTCACCGGCCCGACCAGCCTGACGCCGCCCGCTGGCTGCGAGGTGGTCCAGGTCGTCTCGGCGCGCGACATGGCGCGTGAGGTGCTCAGTCGCTGTGCGGCCATGGACGTTATCATTGGCGTGGCGGCGGTGGGCGACTTCACACCGGCCACGCCTTCGACCGAGAAGCTGCCCAAGATCGCTCATCTCAGCCTGGCGCTCGACCCGACGCAGGACATCATCGCCGTGGTGGCCGCCAGCCGGCGGCCGACGCAGGTAGTCGTCGGCTTTGCCGCCGAGACCCACGACGTGCTGGAGAACGCCCAGGCCAAGCGCCAGCGCAAGGGGCTCGACCTGATCGTCGCCAACGACGTGAGCGAGGCGGGGGCGGGGTTTGGCGGCGATGGCAATCGGGTGGTGCTGTTGGACGACGAGGGTGCCATGCCGCTGGAGCCGGGCGCCAAGCTGAGCGTCGGGCAGAGCGTGCTCGACTGGGTCGTGCGGCGGCTGGGGTGAGTGG
>JACRKZ010000105.1 GCA_016235455.1 Armatimonadota bacterium
GAGCGGCGCGGCACTGAACCTGGTTGGCCGGCTGACCGGCGGCACGGTGGAGCTGGAGCTCGCCGGGCAGGACCTGGTGCCCGACCGCTGGCGACCGCGCCTCGACGCGCCGACGGCCCTGGCCGCGGGCGGCGCCGAGCTGTCGGTGGCGCTGATCAGGCATGTCGTGGAGCGGCACCATGGGGCCGTGGAGGTGCATTGTGACCAGCTTGCCTACACACTGACGCTGCGTTGGCCGCAGCGTCAGGCGGCCTGATCTGGGTCAGCGCGTACCGGTTGGGTTAGTCCGCCCGGTCTGGTAGACTAGAGTTGCGTCGGCGCACACTCTGGGTACGAGGTGCGCTCACCCGCCGTGCCGGGCCAGACGGATCTCGAGAGGGTTAATGAAGACCACGAACGTGGGACTGGCCGAATACAAGATCAGTTCCAAGCCCGATGAGGCCTTGGGCATCCTGGGCCTGGGTTCATCCATAGGGCTGTTCTTCTTCGATCCCCGCACGCAGACGTCCGCGGCGGCGCATGTCATGCTGCCCGCCGGGCGGGACGAGGAAGCGCATCCCACCAAGTACTGCTCGTCCGTGGTGCCGTTTCTGCTGGAGCAGATGACCGCGGCCGGCGCGCAGATCGATGAGCTCAAGGTGGCCGTTTTCGGCGGCGCCACGATGCTCTCATCGGGGCCCACCAGCCTGCTGGAGATCGGTCAGCGCAATACGGCGGCCGCTGCGGAGGCGTTGACGAAGGCCGGGCTGACCCCTGTGGTCAGCGACACAGGCGGCAGCAAGGGCCGCAATGTGACCCTTGAAGTGGCCACGGGGTACGTAACCGTGAAAGTTTTGGCGCAGCCCGATCGAGTCTACGCAGACCTGACGCTCGGGCCGGAGGTAGGACGATGACCGGCTCCGTCGACGAAATGCTCGACTTTGGCGACAAGCTGCCGTCCTTCCCCACGGCGGTGGCCGAGGCCATCCGCATGCTGTCCAGCGAAACGTCGGACACCGACGGCATCGCCGCGGTGCTCCAGCGCGACCAGGCGCTGGTGGCCCAGGTGCTCAAGATGGCCAACAGCGCCTTCTACGGCGTGTCCCGGCGCGTCAGCACGGTGAAGCAGGCCCTGCTCGTGCTGGGCCGCAATGCCGTGCGCTCGTTGGTTGTGGCGGTCAGCGCCCAGGAGTTCCTGGGCCGCGCGCAGCCGGGCTACCTGCTGGCCCGCGGACAGCTCTGGGAGTACAGCCTGGCCTCGGGCGCGGCCGCCTCGCTGGTGGCGCAGAAAGTTGGCTACAAGCCGGCGGATGAGGCATTCGTCGCTGGTTTGCTGCATGATATTGGCAAGGTCGTGCTGTCCGAGTACCTGGCCGAGCGCAGTGTCGAGCTGGCTGAGTTGGTCGGGCTGGCCGCCGAGCCGGTGGGCTTCGATACCATCGAGCAGGAACTGCTGCATATTGACCACGCCGCGCTGGGCGGCATGCTGTGCGACCACTGGCAGTTGCCCGCGCGGCTGAGCCATGCGGTGCGGCACCACCACAATCCCAGCCAGGCGGGCGACGACTGGCAGCTGTCGGCCGTGGTTCACGCGGCCAATGCGCTGACCATGACCGTGGGCATCGGCCTCGGCGTTGACGGCCTGCAGTATGTGCTGGATGAGAACGCACTCATGCGACTCGGTCTGGGCGGGGACGACATGGAAATCCTGGCCGACGAGTTGATTGACCAGTTGAGCCGGCCCAACCCCTTCGGGTAGGGTGCCGCCGGGCTCCTGACGCGACGCCCGTGGCGACGGCGGCAACCCGAGCGGTCCGCGGTCTGTCCTAACGTGTTTGAGGGCCCAGATGCAAGACAAGCGCAAGACGGTGCTGATCGCCGCGGACGTCCCCTACTCGCGGCGCCTGATGCAGAAGACTCTGCAAGAGCCCAATCTCACCGTGCGTGCCGTGGGCACGACCGAGGAGGCCATTGCGCTCGTCGCCACCAACCGCGTCGACGCCTTGCTCATTGACCTGGTCAATCCACCCAATGCCGGCGAGCATCTGCTGCTCCAGTGCCGGGTCGCCGGCCATCGCGTGCCGGCCATTCTGATGTGCGCCGCCATCGACCGCGACCTGTTGCGCCGACTGAACAACCTGCGGCCGGTCGGTCTGCTGCAGAAGCCGCTGCAGTTCGATGCGCTCAACGAGTTGCTGCCCCTGGCCCTGGCCGGCGACCTGGATCTGCTGCGCCGTTCGGCCGAGATGGCCGCCAACCGCAGCAAGCGCGAGCGCCGCACTGGCCCCGAAAGCGCGGTCGGCCTGACCGAGGTCTCCGACGAGCCGGTCAACACCGACCGCCTGGGCAAGATGTTCGGCAACCTGCCGCTGCTGCCGACGGTGCTCACGCAGATCCTGGCGGTGAGCGACTCCGACGAGGGCAGTGCGCAGGCCCTGGCCGACATCATCAGCAGCGACCCGCGCCTGAGCGGCCAGTTGCTGCGGGTGGTCAACAGCGCCTACTTCGGCTTCGCCCGGCGCATCTCGACCATTCCCGAAGCCACCGTCATCCTGGGCTCGGAGGCCATTCGCAAGCTGGCCGTGGGCGCCTCGGTCTCCGACTTCTTCAGCGGCAAGAGCCAGTTCCTCGATCGCGGCCGGCTCTGGCGGCACTCGCTGTCCACGGCGGTGGCCAGCCGCACGGTGGCCGAGTACCGCGACCTCAAGGAGTCCGAGGAGGCCTTCGCCGCGGGCCTGCTGCACGACTTCGGCCGGCTGATCCTCGAACGGCACTTCCCGCAGCAGTACGGCGCCGTGGTGATGGCCGCGCGGGAGAGCCAGGAGCCGCTGCTGGCCGCCGAGGAGCAGATGCTCGGCTTCCACCATGCCTGGATCAGCGGCTGGCTGGCCGGCCGTTGGAACCTGCCGCCCGCGCTGGCCGACGCCATGGCCTGGCATCATCAGCCCGAGAGTGCCGGGGAGTCGGCGCGCCATGTGGCCGCGGCGGTCCATGTGGGCGATGTGCTGTGTCATATGGCCGGCTTCCATGGCGTGGACGAGGTGGCTCTGAACACCACGGCCAGCTTGTACGCCACCGGCGTCCTCGACCTGAACGACGCCGATCTGGAAGCGATGCTGCCCAAGGTCGCCAAGCAGGCCGAAGAGCTGGAGCGGCAGTTGGCCTCGGTCGTCAACACCGAGTAGCATTCGCCGCGGAGGTCCGCCATGGAAGGCATGCTCAGTCAGGACGAGATTGACTCCCTACTCGAACAAACCCGAGAGGTAGTCTCCGCGGCCGAGTCGGCGCGGTCCGGCCTGGCTGAACAGGACGTCAAGCTCTACGACTTCAAGCGGCCCGAGAAATTCTCTCGTGAGCAGATCCGCAGCCTGGAACGCGTTCACGAGCGGCTGGCGCGGCTCCTCAGCCAGTCGCTCTCGGCCTACATCCGCACCAACGTCAACGTGAAGATGGAGTCGGTGACGCCGCTGTCCTACCAGGACTTCGTCTTCTCGCTACCGCAGCCCACGCTCATCCAAGTGGTACAGCTCGACCCGCTGCCGGGCCAGGCGGCCGTGGAGATGAACCCCTCGGTGGTCTTCCCCATGTTCGAGCAGATGACCGGCGGCAAGTCGGGCGGCACGTCCAAGGCGCGCCCGCTGACTGATGTCGAGCTGGCCGTCTTCCAGCGCCCGTTGGAGCGCATCATGGCGGCCATCGCCGAGGCCTGGCAGGATGTGCTCATCCTCAAGCCGATCATGCTGCGCGCCGAGCAGGACCCGCAGTTCGCCTCGGTGGCGGCGGTCAATGCGCCGGTCGTGGTGGTCAGCCTCGAAGTCACCATGGGTGAAGAGTTCGGCATGATGTCCATCTGCATGCCGGACGTGCTGGTTGACGCGCTGCTCCACTACCTGGGGCAGGAGCGCATCCTCGGCGACCGCCAAGGCGCGGACCGCGAGGGCCGGGCCGTGCGCGAGGCGCTGTGGGATGTGCCGTTGCCCCTGATCGCCGAATTGGGCCGCAGTCAACTGAGCGTGCGCCAGCTCCGCTCGCTGCGAGTCGACGACGTCATTCGGCTCGGCACCGAGGTCGGACAGGACATTGTGGTAAGGATAGGCAATCGCTCGGTCTTCCGGGCGCAGGTTGGCCAGCTCAAGCGCCGCCTGGCGGTGCGCATCGCCGGCCCGCTGTCCGGCGACACGTTGGCCGATGCCGGCCGCGAGGCGGTTCTCGAACAGCAGGCCGCCGCGGCGTTCGACACGAATGGCTCGTTTGCCGGTGAGCCGGCTGAAGGAGTCGGCGAGCACGGCGACGAATAGCAGGACTTGGCATTGCGCCGTCCGAACGGCTTCCAAGGAGCAACCCGCATGGCCCACATTCTAGTGGTGGATGACGAGAGCGATATCCGTGACGTGCTCAAGGACGCGCTCGAGCAGCTGGGCCATTTCGTCCAGACGGCCACCAACGGTCGTGAGGGCCTGCAGCGCCTGATGGACCATCCGGTCGACCTCGTGCTGCTGGATATGCGCATGCCGGTCATGAGCGGCTATGAGATGCTGCAATCGCTGCGCACCACGCTGCGCTCGGAGGTGGCGGTGCTCATCCTCACGGGCTACGCCAGCCTGGACTCGATGTTCAAGTGCACCGAGCTGGGCGTGAGCGGCTACCTGCCCAAGCCTTTCCGACTCGACGAGTTGGAGGGCAAGATCAACTCGTGTCTGGCCGGCCAGTTGCCCGCGCCATCGAGTCTCAGTCGCGCCACGCGCATCAAGCTGACGGCTCGCGAGCAGGAAGTGCTGCTGCTCATGCGCCAGGGCTGGACGGACCAGGAAATCGCCGACAAGCTCTACATCAGCCCCAATACGGCGCACAATCACGTCAAGCGGATCATGTCCAAGCTCGACTGCCGCAACCGCAGCGAGGTAGTCGCGCGCAGCTTCGTCGAGGACGTGTTCGACAGCTGATCGTCAGAATTGCTTCAGGCCAATCGAGAAAATGGCCAGATCAGGCCATGGACCCGCGCGCCTCGAATCGCGACACTCACTACCAACCCGGCCGGCGGACGCTTAGCACCGCTTAGTTCGGGTGGGAGTAGTCGCGATGATCCAACGCATGGAACAGGCCCTCGACGCGCTCAGCCGGCGCCAGAAGGTCGTGGCCAACAACCTGGCCAACGTGAACACCCCCGAGTTCACTCGCCGCGACGTCGACTTCTTCTCCTACATGTCGGGCCTCTATGAGGACCGCGACCTGCCGCTTGAGGTCAAGGACGACGCGGTGACTCCGCCGCGGGCCGACGGCAACAACGTCACCCTCGAACGCGAGATGTTCGCGCTCACGCAGACCGAGATGCTGTACCAGACGGTCTCGCGGTTCACCACCGACCGCATCAAGGGCATCTCGTACGCCATCACCGAGGGTCGCGGCTGACGCCGGGGCTCGCGCCGCGAGCCCTGGGGAGAACACACATGGCCATGTTCGACGGCATGAGCATCAGTGCGACGGGGATGACGGCCCACCGCCTGTGGATGGACGTCATCTCCAGCAACCTGGCCAACTCGGAGAGCACGCGCTCGGCCGAGGGCGGGCCTTTTCGCCGTCAGATGCTGGTGCTGGGCGAGTCGCAGAAGCGCAGCGGCGTGGAGATCCAGCAGGTGCTCGCCGATCCCGCGCCGCCGCGCCAGGTGCTCGACCCCGGCCATCCCGACGCCGACGCCAACGGCATGGTCGCCTACCCGAACGTGGACCCGGTCCGCGAGATGGTGGACATGATGGCCGCCAGCCGCGCCTTCGAGGCCAACGCGGTGGCCATGACCGCAGCCAAGCAGATGCTGGCCCGCGCGCTGGAAATCGGTAAGGCCTAAGACGCGGCCCGGAAGGAACTCTCCCATGGCAAGCATCGGCGGTATCGGTGGTGGCGGCGGCGGCGCCGGCGGCGGCGACCTGATGGGCCTGATGAACTCGCTCAAGAGCGCGGGCGGGGCCGGTGGCACCGGCGGCTCGGGCGGTGCCATGGGCGCGGCCACGGAGAAGTTCGGCGGCGCCATGGAGAGCGCACTGCGCGGCGACGTCTCGGGCACCATGAACCAGCTCAACTCCTTGACCAGCCAGGACCCCAGCAAGCTCTATGAGGGCGGCGCGCTCGGCAAGGCGGCCACGGCCAGTGCGAAGATGGCCATGGGTTCCGGCGACGCCGGCTCGGTTGCTGGGCTGGTGGACTCGATGAGCAAGGCCATTCAGAGCCGCATCGAGACCACCGAGGCCTCCAAGAAGACCGCCGAGGCCAACGTGCAGACGTTGATCACCGGCGGCGACATCGACCTGCACAACGTCATCCTGGCCTCGGAACGTGCCGGGCTGGAGCTGAAGCTGACCATGACGCTGCGCAACAAGCTGCTTGAGGCCTACCAAGAGGTCATGCGTATTCCGGTGTGAGGTAGCCGGCCACAGGGCCGGATGGCGACAGGTGATCGGCCATGGTTGAGACCTTCCGACAGCGATGGGAGCAGATGGGCAGCGGCCAGCGCAAGTTGCTGGGCGCGATGGGCCTGGCGATGGTGCTGACCACCGTTGGCATGCTGGCCATGCGCTCGCGCGGCGCCATGACCCCGCTCTACAGCGGATTGTCACCCGCCGAGAGCCGCGAGATCGTGGCCGAACTGGCGCGCCAGGGCGTCCAGTACAAGGTGTCGGCCGACGAGACGAGCATCGAGGTGCCGTCGCGCTCCGAGCCGGCCGCGCGCATGCAGTTGGCCGCCGCCGGCCTGCCGCGCACAACGCCGACCGAGGGCTGGGAGATCTTCGGCAAGGGCGGCCTGGCGGTGACCAAGGGTCAGCAGCAGGCCATGCAGGTGCGGGCCTTGCAGGGCTCGCTCGAGCGCAGCATTGCCAGCCTCGACAACGTCTCCAAGGCGAACGTGCACATCACGCTCAAGGAAGACAGCCCCTTCCTGGACAACAAGCAGCCGGCCAAGGCCGCGGTGATGCTGACCCTGGGCAAGGGCGGCCAGTTGGGCCGTGACCAGGCGCAGGCCATTGCCTACATGGTGGCGCGCAGCGTACCCGACCTGGAGACCGCGCAGATCACCATCCTCGACAGCAAGGGCAATCTGCTGTTCAGCGACAACGTGGCGCGCGGCAGTGGCAGCGGCGAGTCGGCGCAGACCATCGAGCGCGAGATCGAGCGCCGCGTGCAGTCGCAACTCGACGAGACCTTCGGCCTGGGCAAGACCAAGGTGCGCCTGACGGCCACCATGGAGACCGAGCGCTCCGAGGTGACCAAGACCACCTACACCACCCCCAACGGCGCGGCCACGGGCATTGCCGGCAAGGAGACGATGGAGCAGGAGGATTACAGCGGCAACGGCACGCCGGGCGCGAAGCCGGGCGCCGTGCCGGGCATGGCCGGCAACGTCATTGGCGGCGCGGGCGCGGCCGGCGCGGCCGGCGGCGCCGGCCGCTACACCAAGCGCAACGAGCAGCGCGACTTCCTGGTCAACGAAGAGCGCCAGGTGACCGTGAAGCCGGGCGGCGCGCTGCAGCGGCTGACGCTGGGCGTGTTCGTCGATGAGGGGCTCAAGGACGCCGAAGAGAAGATCAAGGCCGTGGCGAGCACGGCGGCGGGCATCGATGAGAAGCGCGGCGACGTGGTCAACGTGGCCACGGTCAAGTTCGCGCCGTCGGCCACCGAAGCCTTCAAGAGCGCCGGCCGCATGGACATGATCAAGACCATCCTGCGGCTGATCCTCAACTCCCTGGCCATGATCATCGGGCTGCTGACGCTGCGTAGCATCATCTCCGCGCTCAAGCCGGGCTCCGAGGTGGCGGGCAGCTTCGTGCCGGGCAGCGAGCCGCTGCTCGAGTCGGGCCGGGCAGGCGAGGTGAAGATGATTGCCGACCAGGGCGGCGTGACGGTGGAAGATGCGGGCGTGGTCGGCGACGAGCGGCGCCTGGTGGACGCCAGCGGCCAGAGCCCCATTGACGCGCATCTGGCGGCGGCCGACGGCAGCCCGCTGAACGCGGCGGAGCGGGCCCGGGCCCTGGGCCTGACCCACGCTCCGGCGGAGCCCGAGGTCCACGAGACGGCCGAGGAGATCATCGGCCGCGTCGAGACCTCGCCGGTGGACGACATCGCCGAGGTGCTGCGGCACTGGCTCGAGGGAGACTCGAATGAGTAACGGCGAGCACGTCGAAGAGGCCGTCGAAAGCAGTAAGATCCACCTGGTCCGGGGCGAGTTCGGCTACGAGATGGCCGGCCGCACCAAGGCCGCCGTGGTCCTGCTGTCGCTGCCCGAAGAGAAGGCCATCGAGGTGCTGCAGCGGCTGGGTTCGGCTGAGGTCGAAGCCCTGGCCCGCGAGGCGGCCAACCTGGACGTCATCCCCGGCGACGCGCTCCGGCAGGTGGTCGCCGAGTTCGCCGAGAAGACCGAGCGCTTCCGATTCGTGCAGGGCGGCGGCGCCAAGCGCATTCAGGAACTCGTGCAGCGCGCCCTGCCCGCCGCCGAGGCCGAGAAGATCAACAACCGCGTGCAGAACGACCACAAGCCGCCGCCCTTCACGTCGCTGGCCTCGGCGCCGGTGACCCAAGCGGTGGAGTTCCTGCGCTCGGAGCATCCGCAGACCGTGGCGCTCGTGTTGGCCCATACCGACCGCGACACGGCGGCGCACATCCTGGCCAACCTCGACGAGGAGGCCCAGGCCGACATCGCGCTGCGCCTGCTGCGCATTGCTCCGGCGCCGCCCGACGTACTCACCGCGCTCGACGAGCAGCTGCGCCTGCGCATGGCGCCGAGCGAAGAGGGCCCGACCCAGGAGGCGGCCGTCGACGGACTCAAACGGCTGGTGGACATCCTGGGCATGTCGCCGCGCAACGTCGAGCAGAAGGTGCTCGAGTACCTGATGGAAGCCGACGAGGAGATGTACAACGAGGTCCGCAAGGCCATGTTCATGTTCGAGGACCTGGTCACCCTGGACGGTCGGTCGGTGCAGCGGCTGCTGCGCGACATCGACTCCAGCGACCTCACCCTGGCTCTCAAGGCGGCCAGCGAGGACCTGCAGGCCCTGTTCTTCGGCAATATGTCCGAGCGCGCCGCGCTCATTCTCAAGGAGGACATGCAGTTCATGGGCGCCATCCGGGTGCGCGATGCTCAGGAGGCGCAGCAGCGCATCCTCAACGCCGCGCGCAACCTGGAGGCGGCGGGCGAACTGGTCATCCCACGTGGCGGCGCCGACGCGCTGATCGAATAGGCAGAGACTGGGAGAGCAAACCATGGCATCGAGCGGTGGCGTGCGCGAACAACACGGTCGGAACCTGCTGCGAGGCGACAACGGAGACACGCAGGTGCGCGTCTGGTCGTGGGACTCGCTGGCCGGCGACTCGGCGACTGACGGGTTCGTGGCGGTGCTGCCGGGCCAGGTGATCATGCCGCGTGGCGCCGCGGCCGCTTCATCGGCCGCCGCGGCGGCGGCCGCGGCCGGCGCCGGGGCGATGGTGCCCAGTGGCCTGCAACTCGCGGCGCAGGGCGCGGGGTATGGCCTCCAGGAGATCATGGAGGAGGCCGAAGCGATCATCAAGGATGCCCAGGTCGAGGCCGAGCGCGTCCTGGCCGAGGCCATGGCCCAGGCCGAGGGCATGCGCGACCAGATGTTCCAGATGGCGCTCGAGGCGGCTCGCGCCGAGCTGGCCCAGCAAGCCGATCCCGAGGCGGCTCTGGCCACCGAGGACCTGCGCTCGGCGGCCCAGGCTCTGCAGACCACCGCCGAGGATCTGGCTCTGCAGCATCAGATGCATGCCGCGCGGCTCGAAGAGGCCATCCTGGATATCGCCTTCGAAGTGGCCGAGAAGGTGCTCGGCACGGAGGTGCAGGCGCGGCCCGAACTGGTCGTCGAATCAGTGCGGCAGGCGCTCGTGCGCATGTCGGACAACGACCTGACCATCCGCGTGCATCCCGACGACATGCCCATCGTCCAGGAGGCGATGTGGGAGCTACGTAACGAACGCAACACCGGGGATATGCTAAGCTTCCAGCAGGATGCCCGCGTCGACCGCGGCGGCTGCATCGTCGAAAGCGAGAATGGCTCGGTGGATGCGCGTTTGAGTACCAAGCTGGACCTGGCCCGATCCATGGCCGGGGACTGATCCATGTCGCAGTTGGATCGGTTCCGCAGCCGCCTGGGCGACAGCGACCTGATGGTGGCCGAAGGCGACGTGCAGAACTGGGACGGCCTGGTGGCCACGGCCTGCTGCCCGGCCATCGCTGTCGACAGCCTGGTCACCATCGAGGTCAATGGCCAACAGAAGCTGGCCGAAGTGGTCGGGTTCAACGGTCGCAACGCACAACTCATGCCGCTGGAGAACATGACCGGGCTGACCCCCGGCGCTCGGGTGCGCAGCCTGGGCCGCAAGCTGTCCGCGCGGGTGGGTGAGTCGCTGCTCGGCCGTGTGCTCGACGGGCTGGGCAACCCCATCGACGATGGTGGCCCGGTGCGTGCCGAGACCGAGTACCCCATCTACACCGAGCCGCCCTCGGCCATGAAGCGCCCGCGCATCAGCACACCGCTGCCGCTGGGCGTGCGGGCCATCGACGGGCTGCTGACCGTGGGCAAGGGCCAGCGCATCGGCATCTTCGCCGGCTCGGGCGTCGGCAAGTCCACGGTGCTGGGCATGATCGCCCGCAACACCGCCGCCGACGTCAACGTCATCGCGCTCATCGGCGAGCGCGGCCGCGAGGTGCGCGAGTTCATCGAACGCGACCTGGGCGAAGAGGGCCTGCGCCGCTCGGTGGTGGTGGTGGCCACGTCCGACACCTATGCTCTGCAGCGCGCCAAGGGCCCGTTGGTGGCCATGGCCATCGCCGAGTATTTCCGCGACCAGGGCCGCGATGTGCTGTTCATGATGGACAGCCTGACCCGCCTCTCCATGGCCCAACGCGAGATCGGCCTGGCCCGTGGCGAGCCGCCCAGCCAGAAGGGCTATCCGCCTTCGGTCTTCCAGCTCATGCCCATGTTCCTCGAACGCGCGGGCACCAGCGAGAAGGGCACCATCACCGGGCTGATCACCGTGCTGGTGGAAGGCGACGAGATGAATGAGCCCATCGCCGACACCGCACGCAGCATCCTCGACGGCCACGTGGTCCTGTCGCGCGCGCTCGCGCATCGCAACCACTATCCGGCCATCGACGTCATGCAGAGCGTGAGCCGCGTCATGCCCGAGGTGACCAGTCGCGAGCACCGCCAGTGGGCAGGCTACCTGCGTGAGAACCTGGCCATCTACACCAAGAACGAGGACCTGATCAACATCGGCGCCTACCGCCAAGGCAGCAACGGCGAGATCGACAACGCCATCTCGGCGCACTCGCGCATCGCCACGTTCCTGCGCCAGGGCATCAACGAGTCCGCCCCCTACGAGGAAACGCTCGAGCGCCTGCGCGATCTGACCCTCTGACCGCGGCGGCGCGGCCCAGGCCCGCTAGGTCAGCTTGGCCACCAGCGCGCGCATCGCGGCCAGGCCCTGCTTGGCGCGCCCCAGGGCCGTCTCGCCAGGCGCCGTGCCGGGGAACAACTCGATGGACAGCCAGCCCGTCCAGCCGCGGTCGCGCAGGCCGCCAAGGATCTGCTGCCACGGCGCAACACCTTCGCCGGGCAGGCGGCGGTCGCTGTCCTTGAGCTGCTCGCGCGCGGGCGTGTCGGGATAGTCGTTCATGTGCAGCAGCGGGAAGGCGCTGTTGGCCAGCAGCCCCAGCGCGGCGAAGCTGGAACCGCCGCGATAGAGATGGTAGACATCGGGCAGGATGGCCGCGCGCGGATGGCCGGCCTCGGCGGCGATAGCCAGAGCCTCGGGCAGGCTCTGCACGCTCCGCGCGAAGCCCCAGATCTCCAGCAGCGGCGTGACGCCGATGGGCTCCGCGGTGTCCAGCAGCGCCCGGTAGCGCGTGGCAGCCACATGCGGGTCGATGGGCTGGTCGGTGTGGCCGACCGGCGGCGCCGCCAGGGCCGTGCCGCCGAGCGACTTCACCAGTTCCAGGTCGGCCTTGGCCTGTTCCAGACCCTTGGCGCGGGCGGCGTCGTCATCGGCCAGCCAGTTCGCGAACCCAATGGCGCCGGGCACGGCCAGGCCCTTGTCGGCGAGCAGCCGGCGCAACTCATCGGCGGTGTGGCCGGCATCCAGGTAGCGGCGCACGTTGTCGATCCACGGCTCGATGGCCCCGTAGCCGGCCTCGGCGGCGACCGCGATTTCCTGGTCGAGGGGTAGGCGGAAGGCGCGCAGAAAGCCCATGTTGAGGCAGTAGCCGAACGACGGCGCCACCTTGGGCCGTGGCTGAGCGCTCAGCGCGCCCGCGGCGAGCAGGCCGCCGGCGGCCGTCAGGCAGTCGCGGCGGGAAACAGACGACGGAAGGGACATCATCGGGCTCCGGCGGGAAGATACCATAGCTTTGGGCGACCGGAGTGAACGTCTCGGCCTGTCCGTTCGTATATGCTTGTAGGTTGAGGAGAGGGTATGGTCCGCCGTTCCCTGGGTCTGCTGGTACTGTTGAGCACCGCCTGGTCGGCGCGCGCGCTGTCGCCCATGATGGCCTACGAGCCGCTGGCCGCCGACACCGCCAAGACGGGGGCGCGGCGCACCTATGAGTCGCGTTCGTCAGTGCTGCCCGAGCGCGTCGTGCAGTGGCAGTCACAGTTCTTCTCCAGCCTGGACCTGCCCGATGGCAGCCGGCAGGTGACGCTCAAGACCTCGGCCACCGGTTCGGTCGTCTGGCCGCCCGCGCGCAACGAGGTGTACGTGCTGGACCCGCGCGGCCTGTACACGCCCAGCAGTGCCACCGACCCGCCCGATCCTACCGAGTATGGCCCGACCGCGCTGCTGGCGGCGCAGCCGGAGCTGCAGCGGCTCGACCATGTGTGGCGCTTCGAGGGCCGGCGCGTGGTGCCGTTCAGCTTCACCGTGCTGATGCTCACGGCGCGCAACATGGACCCCGTGGCCATGTCGGCTCGCTACCATGTCCTGTCCATCGGGCCGCTGGAGACGCCGACCGAGACGTTCCCGTCGGCGGTGCAGGTGGCCGGCGTGGAGCGCGTGGCGCTCAACCTGGGCGAGTTGCTCAACGACGATGTGCTGGTGCGCTGCCGGCGCTGGTACGTGCGTGGCATTGGCCTGGTGCAAGAGGCTCTGGAATTCCCTTCGTACCCCTCCTTGGGGCGACTGACAACGGTCCTGACCAGCCATCCGGGGCTCAGCCCCGAGCCGCTGGAAGTCAAGGCGAACTGAGTGATGCGCAGAACACATGGGTTGTGGTGGTTGCTTGGCCTGGGTCTGCTGGCGCTGTCGCCGCTGCTGGCCGAGGACTCGCCGCTGGCCGCCGCGCGCGCGGCCGTCAACGCCGGCCGGCTGGCTGACGGCGACCGGCTGGTCAGTCGCTGGCTGGAGACCAACCCCGACGATGCCGGCGCGCTCTACCTGCGCGCTCGCGGCCGAGCGCAGATGGGTCGTGAGGGCGAGGCCGCGGCCGACTACCGGCGGGTACTGGCCATCAAGCCCGACTCGTCTGTCAGCGCCAAGGAGCTGGCGCAGTTGCTCGAGCGACTCGGCCGCCGCGACGAGGCGGGCGATGTCTACCGCGCCTGGCTGCGGCGCGAGCCGGCCAACGCCGAGGCCATGGCCGGCGCGGCACGCTGTCCGGCCACCGCGCCCGTGGCGCCGACCAAGCCTGCTGACGCCGCCGTGCCCGCGACCGTGGCCGAGCTGTCCGATCACGCGCTGGTCGGCGCACGCGTTGGTGTGTCGGCCGAAGGGCTCGACGAGTCGAGCCTGCAGATGCTGACCATGGGCGGCGCCGATGTCGCTTCATCGCACCTGCTCGACTACACCTTTGGCTCGGCGCCCACCGATTGGCAGCCGGCCGGCGGGCGCTGGCAGGTGTTCAGCCGGTTCGCCTGCGACCCGACCTGGAGCTTCTTCGGCGGCTGGAGCACCGGGCTGACCTGCATCTGGAACAAGAAGCGTTTCGCCGGCGACCAGGTGGTGGAGGCTTATGTCTCGTTCAAGCACGGCCTGCCCTTCAACAACGCCGAATGGTCCTACCGGCCGGCCGACCTGTGCCTGACCCTCTGCGGCGATGGCAAGAACCCCGACTCGGGTTACAGCTTCATCTACGCCGGCGACGAGGCCAGCCGCACCTTGATCCGGCGCGGCCAGAAGGTGCTCGGTTCGACCACCAACCCCGACTTCCTGACGCCCAGCTACTCCGATGTCAAACCAGACACGGATATCTTCCATCGGCGCTGGTGGCGCCTGGAAGCCCATGTGCGGGGCAACCGGCTGACCTTCTACATCGATGGTCAGAAGGCCGTCGAAGCCGTCGACCCGGCGCCGCTGACCGCCGGGCAGGTCGCCTTGTGGACAGTGCGGAACGGGATGATGGTGGCGCGCGTCAGAATCGCCTATGCGGGCGAGCAGCGATCGACGCGTCCGCCGGTGCGCATTGTTGCCGAGCCGCCCATCGTGGCGCCGGCGCGTGGTGTGGCCAGCGGGTCGGCGACGGCCGCGGCTGGCGAGGTAGGCGGATGAACCGACGAGCGTTGTGGGGCATGTGGTTGCTGGCCGTCGTCTTGACGGCGCCGCTCTGCGCGGGTCCGGCCGATGATGCCCTCAGCGCGGGCATCAAGGAGCTGGCTGCCGGCCAGACCGACAACGCGCTGAAGCAGTTCAACCAGGCCATCGGGCTCGATCCGGCGCTGCTGGCCGCGCGCTTCTACCGCGCCAAGTGCCTCGCGCGCCAGGAGAAGTGGGCCGAGGCCGTGGTCGACCTCAACGCCGTGCTGGCCAAGAAGGCCGACTCCGCCGCCTCTTGGATCGAGTTGGCGCGCTACCAGATCGAGCTCGGTCAGGTGGGTGACGCCGGCACGTCGCTGGAGCGTGGCCTGGCCATCGAGCCCGCCAGCCCCGCCGGAGCCGAGGTCAAACGGCTGCTGGCCAGTCGCTCCGGCGCCCGCACTTCGCCTGATACACGGCTTGTCAGCGGCCCCCAGGGTGTCTATGCCAGTGCGCTGCCCATCGGCCCGCGCGTCGCGGTCAACACCGAGGGCGTGGCCATCGAGGAAACCGCCATCGGCGTGGATGGCCAGCGCGTACTGGACTACACCTTCGGCACCGCGCCCACCGATTGGGTGCCCGCCGGCGGCAAGTGGGAAGTCACCAACCGCTACGCCTGCGAGCCCGACTGGAACTTCTTTGGCGGCCAAAGCCGCGGCTTGTGTGCCATCTGGAACAAGCGCCGGCTGGACGGCGACGTACTGGTCGAAGCCTATGTGGCCTTCAAGCACGGGCTGCCCTGGGCCGATGGCGAGTGGTATTACGTGCCCTCCGACCTCAACATCAACCTGGCCAGCGACTTCAACAATCTGGACTCTGGCTACAGCTTCATCTACTCGGGCCGCAACGGCTCGACAACGATGATCCGCCGGGGCGAGAAGGTGCTGGCGCAGACCCGCGACGTGGACAAGCTCCTGCCGCAGTTCACCGACGCCAACCCGCTCTTTGGCCAGGACGACCAGGGCCGCGAGTTCGGCAAGTTCCACCGCCACTGGTGGCGGCTGGAGGCACGCCGTACCGGCGACAAGCTGCGCTTCAGTGTCGACGGCAAGTTGGTGCTGGAAGCGACCGACCCGAACCCGGCGCGCACCGGCCACGTGGCCCTGTGGACCGTGGGCTCGGGCATGGTCGTGGCGCGCATGCGCATCGCCTTCAACCAGGAGCTGCGCCCGCTGGAGCCCAAGGTGGTGGTGCGCCAGGCGACGCCCATTGGCGAAGGCGCTACGCAGGTGGCGGCGCGCTAGCCGACCGTTCCAGGGCGCGCGCCGCGCGCGCCACGGCGAGCACCTGCATGGCCGCGCCCAGCGCCAGCCCCGTGACTGCCGGCTGCAGCGACACGAGGGCCGCCGTGATCAGCAGGAACAGCGGCCCGGCCACCTGCCCGACCACCATGCGGCCGCGCACGCCCGGCGACAGCGCCTGCCAGCGCTCGAGGCCGTCGGGCTCGCTCATCACCGCGGCCCAGGCCCAAGCCGACCGCGCGTGGTTGGCGAATTCGCCCGCCGAGTAGCCCCAGACCAGGCCGAGCGCCAGGCTCAGCAGCCAACGATCGGGCAGCACGCCGGCCAGCGCGCCGGACAGCAGACCTGGCAAGAGGCCCTGGAAGATCCACACCGAGGCTGGCGGCGGCGGAATGGCGCGCAGGCCCGCGGCGTGGGTGCGGCGGGCTACGGCGGCGCCCAGAGCGGTCGCCGACGTGCCCAACAAGGCGCCCAGACCCGCCGCCCAGACCGGCGAGGCACAAGCCAGGGCCATCAGCCCCTCGGACTGGGCGGGCGTGGTCATGGGATCAGACGTCGCAGATCTGCGCGGCCTTGGCCAGCGCCTTGACCTTGTCGCCCCTGGCCATGAACTCATGGCTCACGAAGCCGGTGTAGCCGGTGCCGACCAACGCCTTCATGATGGCCGGGTAATACAGCTCCTGGCTCTCGTCAATATCGTTGCGGCCCGGCACGCCCGCCGTGTGGACATGGCCAAAGTACTTCTTGGCGTACTGCCGGATCGTGTCGATGACGTCGCCTTCGTCGATCTGCATGTGGTAGATGTCGTACAGCAGTCGGAAGCGCTCCGAGCCCACGGCGTCAACCAGCCGGGCACCCCAGGCAGTGCGGTCGCACTGGTAGTCCTTGTGGTTGCGCTTGGAGTTGAGCAACTCCATGCACAGGGTGATCTTCTTCTCTTCCGCGTAGCCGACGATCTGCTTGAGCCCTTCGGCGCAGTTCTTCAGGCCGGTCTCGTCGTCCAGCCCGGCGCGGTTGCCCGAGAAGCAGATGACATTGGGGAAGCCCACCGCAGCGGCGTCGTCGATGCCGCCGCGCACGGCCTTGATGCACTCGGCATGGTTCTCGATGCGGTTGAACCCCTTGCCGATGCCGTGGCTGCTGACCATCGAGCAGACCAGCCCGTTGTCCCGCAGTTTCTGCCAATCGCCCTTGCCGACGAGATCGATGCCCTTGAGGCCGATCTGCTTGGCCACGGTGATGAGCTGGTCCAGGGGCATGCCGGCCGACCACTGGCACACGCCCTGGGTGACACGGCCGTTGGTGATCTTGTACAGTTCCTCGGTCTGGCCCAGGCTGGCGGTGGCCGCGGCGGCCAGCACGGTGCCGCCCAGGAAGCCACGTCGAGTCATATCGCGTGCGTCGCTCATGGGGATTCTCCGGGTGCATTGTACACGCGACCGGGGTCCTTCGTCAGCCCTCCACCCGCAACCCCACCCGCGCCAGCCCGCGCTTGGTCTCCGGCAGCCGCTCGAACAGCCGCCAGACCAGCCCGTCGCGCTCGTTGGCGATGCCGCACAGGCCCGATCCCACGTCGATGCCGATGGCGTCCTCGTGGACCCAGTTGCGCTGGCGGTTGGCGCCACTGACGAAGCCGTACCGTCCGTAGACCGAGCCGCCGTAGCGCGTCAGCAGGCTGCGGAGCGTAGGCTTGACCAGTTCGGGCGCCCAGGGCAGCGCACCGACCAGGGCCCAGGGGCAGATGGTGCCGTCGTCGTCGGGCTGGCCTGGTGGCGCGCGGCGGGCGCGGTAGCCCTCGGGGGTGTCGGTGGCCGAAAGGCCCCAGAAACCGGCGTCGTAGCCGAACCGCCCGCCGGCGGCGGGGTCGAGCGCGTAGAGCTGGTTGATGCGTACGGCGTTGACCGCCGCGGCGTGATAGTCGGCGCCGCCAGCCCGGACGTCCGGCCGGCCGCGCCAATCGATCCAGCAGCCGTTGTAGTTGAACACGAACAGGCCGAGCGGGTAGGTGGGCCGGCCCGCATACTCGCCTAACGTGTCGCGGTTCCAGGCGGTCCAGCATGCAGCGGGCAGCGGCCGGGTGGGGTGCATCTGCGCCAGCAGGTTGACCAGCAGTGTCTCGGAGTAGGTGTCCCAGCGGTAGGGGATGAAGCCCTGCTCGGGCCGCCAGCCGTGGCTCAAGCGGGTGTCGCCATTGAGCATCCAGGCCCAGTCCAGACGCTCGTGCAGCGCCCGGGCCAGGTCGGCGGCCTCGCCGCCGAAAGCGGAGCCGGCCAGCAGCGCGCCGTAGAAGAACAGCGCGGTATCGACCGACGACAGCTCGCAGGTGCCTGCCCGCTGGGCGCTACGCACATCCATGAAGTGGTAGTAGAAGCCGTGCTCTGCCGGCCAGCGGTCGCGTGCGGCGCGCAGTGTGACCAGGGCGCGCGCACGCGCCGCCTCACGGTCCAGCAGCCCTCGCTCGACCCCGACCACCAGCGCGGTGAGCCCGAACCCCGTGGCGGCCGACGAGGCCAGCGCGGCGCGGTCTGGGCCCAGCGTGCCGGCGCGGTCCTTGGTGAGTCCGGTCTCGGGGTCGGTCTCATACCAGAAGTAGGCCAGCGCGTCTCGTTCGATGCGGTCGAGCAGGGCGCGGTCGTCGGCGGGCACATCGAGCGGTCGCCGGGGCTCCAGGGCCGCGCCCAGGCAGTGCGTGCCCAGCGCCGCGGCGAGCAGCAGCAGGCCGACGCGCTTCATGCGTGGTGCGACTTGCGCCGGATGGGCAGCGTGACGGTGAAGCAAGAGCCGCTGCCGGGCGTCGAGACGAGGTCGATGCGGCCGCGGTGCACCGCCACGAACTTGCGCACCACGGCGAGCCCGAAGCCGGGACCGCGGGTGTTGAACTCGTATTGCCCCGAGCTGTGATGCGACGTGTTCAACGTGCCGAAGAACTGCTCGAAGATGAACGGGCGGTCCGCCTCGGGGATGCCGATGCCGTTGTCGCGCACGCTGAACCAGCAGTGGTCGTTGTCCTCGCAGAGGCCGGCGGTGATCGTCACCTGGCCGCCGTCGGGCGTGAACTTGATGGCGTTCATCAGCAGGTTCGCCACCACGTCACGCATCATGGACACGTCCATGGTCACTGGCGGCAGCGCCTCGCTCACGTCCACCACCAGCGTGTGCTGGCGCATCTGGCTGAACGACCGCACATCACCGGCCGCATCCTCCAGCAACCGCTTGAGGCTGCGCGCGCGGAACTGCCCGGTGAAGTCCGGCTGGCCGCTCTCCAGCAGCTTGAGCGCGGTGTTGAGGATGGAGGTCAGTCGCCCCGCGCTCCGCTGGGCCGCGGCCATCAGGTTGTCGCGCAGCGCTGCCGGCATCTCCTGGCCGAGGCAGTCGAGCAGTCCGGTCAGCAGCGTGACGGGCGTGCGCAGTTCGTGAGCCGCCACGTCGAGGAAGGCCGTCTTCATCTGCTCGATGCGGGTCAACTCCTCGGCGTGCGAGGTTTTGAGTCGGGCCTCGCGCAGCGCCTCGTTGGCCGCCTGCAGTTCGTCCGTGCGCCGTTCGAGCTGGATGTAGAGCTGCTCCAGGTCGTGGGTGTAGGCTTCCAGGTCGCGCTCGACCTGCTTGCGGTCGCCGATGTCCTGCAGCACCACCCAGTTGCCCAGGCACGCGCCGCCAGAATCGCGCAGCGACGACAACGCACAGGAGACGTCCATGTGGCTGGCTGCGACGAAACGCACGTCGAACGGCCGGGCCGGCTCGTGGTCGGCCATGGCCGACAGAGCATCGAGCACGGCGCCGAACTTGCGGCGGTCGCCTTCGTGCAGCACTTCGGTGAAGGGCTGGCCCCAGAGCGTTTCGGCCGATTGGCCCAGACGCTGCCGGAGGCTGCGATTGGCGGTCACGATGTGGCCCTGTGGGTCGAGCAGGGCGACCATGACCGGTGCCTGGTCGAGCCAGCCCGGCTCGCTGGCCGGCTCGGCCGCGTCGGGGTTCGGCGTGACCACCGCGAGCAGGCGGCCGGGCCGCTCCGTGCACAGGCAGACGGTGAACGCTTCGCCATCCAGCGCCCACGGCGCCGACCAGGCCAGCCCGGTACGCGCCGAGGACAGCGCCTCGGCCCGTTGCCAGACGGCCGGCAACGTGCCGTCTGCGTCGCGCTCGAGGAGAACCGTGCCGACGGTGTTACAGGAGATCAGCTCCCCGCCGGCCGACAGCAAGAACACCCCGGCATCGAAACCGGAGTTGCTGGCCACTGCCAAGGCGGGCTGGGCTTGCTGTGAAACCGACACGTTGCACACCATCTGCATCAGATCGAGTGGCTAGCGTACCAGAACGATGTTGTCTGGCTGTTGCATGTCGGTTGCGCACGTAGCGAATCGATGTCGGCTATTCGATTGAGCCAAGGATGTGCATCCCATCGCGCAATCGTTCGGTCGGCACCAGGTTGCCCTCGAGCGGTGTGCCGTCGATGGTCAGCCGCACGTCGCCACGGCCCAGGCCGTTGGTGTTGGTGACGGTGATCCGCACGCGGTGGCCGCGGAAGACGCGCTCGGCACGGTAGCCCGGCCAGGCCGCGGGCAGGCAGGGGTCGATGCGCAGACCATCGATCTCGGGGCGGATGCCCAGGATCCAGTGGGTGGCGACATACGTGCTCCACGAGGCCGTGCCGCTGAGCCACGGCACGCGCGAGGCGCCGAAGCGCGGCGAATGGCGGCCGTGGGTGCTCTGGCAGTGGACAAACGGCTCCACGCCGCGCACGTCGGCCAGATCGTTCTGTGCGGCGGGCAGGTAGGCGCGGTAGTAGGCGTAGGCCTGGTCGCCACGGCCGCGCAGGATCTCGGCCAGCACCGCCCAGCTCTGGGTGTGGCTGAAGATGCCGCCATTCTCCTTGTTGCTCGGATTGAACAGCACGGCGCGCATGACCGCCACCGGGGTGGTGTCGAACGGCGGGTCGCACAGGGCCACGCCGTAGTCGGTGGCCAGCCGGTCGCGCACGGTGTTCAGGCATAGCTCGGTCTGCTCGGGGCTGGCCGCGCCGCTGATCACGGCCCAGGCCTGGGTGTTCAGGTAGACCTGACCCTCGGGGTGGTCCTTGGTGCCGAACACCGTGCCGTCCTCGCCGATGGCCCAGATGAACCACTCGCCATCCCAGCAGACGGCCGCGATGGCGGCGTCGAGCTGCTGCCGCTGCGCCTGAGCCCATGCCGCTTCGTCGGCGCGGCCCAGCCGCTCGGCCAGACAGGCGTAGCTGGCCAGGCCGAGCCGCAACTGGAAGGCGACGAACACGCTCTCGCCGCGGTATCCCAGTTTGAGGCAGTCGTTCCAGTCGGCCAGCAGCCCGCAGGGCAGACCGTGAGCGCCGGTACGCTCCAGGTTGAACTCCAGCGCGCGTCGCAGATGGCCCAGCACCGTGGCCTGGCCCTGGTCGGCATACGGGACGACCTCGTCGAGCAGGGCCAGATCACCGGTCTCGGCCAGGTAGGCAGGCACCACGTTGAACAGCCACAGGCAGTCGTCAGACCGATAGTGCGCGGGGTCGGTGGGCGCCATCGAACCGGGCTGGTGCAGCCAGGGGCGCACTTCGGGCTGGGCACCGCCCGTGGAATCCTGCGCCGAGAGCATCAGCCGCAGCCGATCGCGAACGCCATCGCCGAGATAGGGCAGCACGCCCAGCAAATCCTGAACCGTATCGCGATAGCCGAACCCGTCGCGCGAGTCGCCGGTATAGACCAGGCTGCAACTGCGCGACCACTCGTAGGTGATCAGCGCGTTGTAGGTGTTCCAGACGTTGACCATGTGGTCGAAGTCGGCATCGGGCGTCTCGGCGCTCTGGCGGCGAATCAGGCTGTGCCAGTGCTCCTTGAGCCGCGCCAACTCCTGCTCGGCGCGCTCGGCCGTGCCATACTCGGCGCGCACGCCGACGCCCACCGTCGCCGCGCGGCCTACGCCGAGCATGACAATCACGGTCTCCTCGGCGCCCGGCGGCAGGAAGAGATCGCTCTGCACCGCGCCGCACAGGTTGTCTGAGAAGCCGGCCGAGTTGCCGCAGGCGCCGCGCTCCACCGACCGCGGGTTGTCAAAGCCGCGGTACGGCCCAAGGAACGCGTCGCGGTCGAGGTCATAGCCGCTAATGTCGCCGCCGACCTGGGCCAGATACCACCAGCGGCTCTGGTCGCGGTTGGCGAAATTGCCCTCGTCCTCGGGCAGCCGGGCGCACGATGAGACGGAGATCAGCCCCGGCTCGAGGCACTCGGCCTGGCCGATGTACTGGCTGTACTGCAGGTTCAGCAGGTCGTTGGGCAGGTTCCACTCGTTGGTGAACTCGCAGAACGACACGACGTTGAGCCGCCGCGGCTGGTCGCCGGTGTTGCGCACGCGCAGCACCCAGTACTCAAACGCGGCGTCCAGCGGCACGAAGTAGGTCGTCTCGCAGTGGATGCCCAGGTAGTCGCTGTCGATGACGCAGTAGGAGGTGCCGAAGCGACAGGTGCTGCGGTAGACGTCGAGCGGCCGGCCCACGGGCTGCCAGGCGGCGCTCCAGACCATGTTGGCTTCGGCGTCGCGCAGGTAGAAGGTGCGGCCCGGCTGATCGGCGGGAATGGCATTGTAGCGGAAGCGCAGGAGCCGGCCCTCGGCGGGCGAACGAGTGAAGCTGTAGCCACCGCCATGGTTGGTGATGACGCCGCCGTAGCGGCGCGAGCCCAGGTAGTTGCTCCACGGCCGAGGTGTGTCCGGCCGAGTGATGACATACTCGAGTGCCGCGTCGTCAAAGTGCCCATATGTCATGTGCGCCCACTCCCTCGCGAAGGCTACCACTTGCACGAGTGCCGGGCAACGCATGAGAATGCTTTCTGCCCAGAGGAGATGACGATGCGCCGGTCCTTCTACGCGCTGGCCGCGGCTGCGGCTCTGGCCACGGCCGCCTGTGCCCAGGTGGCCGCCGACCCCAAGCCGGCCGAGAGCTGGCTCGGCATCAACCTCAACGGCCCCGCCGACTGGAATGCCGAACAGCCGTTCGTCGACGTCTTCCGCCTGTCGCGTGAGTGGATCAGCCAGCGCGAGGGCCAGGGCTGGGGCCAGGGCCCCAAGCTCGATCTCGACGAGCACGGCTGGATCCGGCGCCTGGAGCCCGGCTGCTTCGCCGAGACGCCGATGATGACCGGCCTCAAGGATCCGCACCGGCCCGCGGGCGAGTACGTCTGCTTGTATGCGGGCAAGGGCACGGTGGAGTTCTGGAACGTCAAGCGCACGGTGAAGAGCGAGCCTGGCCGCATCGTGGTGGAGCCGGGCGGCGACACCATGTGGCTGCGCATCCGCGCCACCGACCCGGCCGACCCGGTGCGTGACATCCGCGTGCTCATGCCGGGCTTCGAAGAGGGCGACCTGTACCGCCGGGAGCCGTTCCGGCCCGGCCTGCTCAAGCAGTGGGCCAGCTTCAACACCTACCGCTTCATGGACTGGATGGAGACCAACGGCAGCCCGCAGAAGACCTGGGCCGATCGGCCCAAGCCCGATGATGCCACTTGGACGCGGCGTGGTATTCCGCTCGAGGTGATGATCGACATCTGCAACCGCGCCAAGGTCAATCCCTGGTTCTGCCTGCCGCACCAGGCCGACGACGACTACGTGAAGCAGTTCGCGCAGCAGGTCAAAGACAAGCTAGATCCCGCGCTCAAGGTGCATATCGAGTACTCGAACGAGGTCTGGAACAGCATGTTCGCCCAGAACCGCTACGCGCAGGACAAGGGCAAGGAGCTGGGGCTCGGCCCCAAGGAGCGGCCGTGGGAAGGCGCGGGCATGTACTACGCCAGGCGCTCGCTGGAGATCTTTGGCATCTGTGAGAAGGTCTTTGGCGGCCGCGACCGGCTGGTGCGCGTGCTGGCCTGGCAGGCGGCCAGCCCGTGGTGGGTGGAGAACATCATCCTGCCCACCGAGAACGCGGGCAAGAACGCCGATGCGCTGGCCATCGCGCCGTACATCACCTTCCTGCCGCGGCCCGGCGGCGACCCGAGCTCCGACACCGTGGGCGGCTGGACCGTCGAGCAGATCCTCGACTACACCGAGCAGAAGGCGCTGCCCGAGTGCCTGGGCTGGATGAAACAGCAGAAGGCGCTGGCCGACCGCTACGGGCTCAAACTGGTCTGCTACGAGGCTGGCCAGCACCTGGTCGGCGTGGGCGGCGGCGAGAACAACCAGGCGCTGACCGACAAGTTCACCGCGGCTAACCGGCATCCGCGCATGGGCGCGATCTACACCAAGTACCTGGACGGCTGGCGCGCCGCGGGCGGTGACCTGATGTGCATGTTCGCCTCCGTGGGCGGCTGGAGCAAGTGGGGTTCATGGGGGCTGGCCGAATGGATCGATGAGACCGAGGCCGACCAGCCCAAGCTCGGGGCCGTGATGGCCTGGAACCGCGCCAACGGGCGGCCGGCCAAGTAGCATGCGCTGCGCCGGGCTGGGCTTGCTGCTGTGCGCGCTGACCTGCGCGGCGGAGGCGCCGCCACAGGCTGGCTACGGCCGTCACGGCCGGCTGTATGTCGTGCCCTGCCCAGCGCCGGTCACGGTCGATGCGCGGCTGGACGAGTGGGACAACTCGGGCCGGCTGCTCCTCGACGGGCCGGACCAGCAGCGGGCGCGCCTGGCCGCCATGTGGGATGCCGAGGCGCTCTACCTGAGTGGCGTGGTGCGCGACACCACGCCGCTGGAAGCCGACGACGGTCTCACGCTGTGGCTCGATCGCGGCACACCCCAGCGACTGACCATCGAGCCGGGCGGCCCGCGCACCGCCTTCCGCCTGGCCGATGACGGGCTGGGCTACGTGTTCGAGTGCCGGGTGCCGTGGTCGGCGCTGGGCAAGCCGCCGCTGGCGGACGCCAGCCTGGCCGGGGCGCTGCGCATGAGCTGGGGGCCCGGCCAGACCGCCTGCGATGTGCTGAACCAGCCGGGCGCACCGGAGGCCGACCCGGCCTGCTGGGGGCGCCTCATCTTCTGCGCACACGGCCGCCTGCCGGGCGAGTTGCTGGGTGAAGCGCTGGCGCCCGAACGGCCCACGCCGCTCCGGCTGCGCTATGTACTGCCGGCTGACGGCTATGCCACGCTCCAGATCCGCACTGAAGACGGGTGGCACCGTCGGCTCGTGGTTGCGGGCCAACGACGCCGGCTGGGCCAGAACGTCGAGCCCTGGGATGGCTGCGATGACCAGGGCCGGCCGCTGGCCGCCGGGCGCTACCGGTGGGACGGGCTCTATCATCTGGGCATCACCGCCGAGCCGCTGCCCGAGGCGCCGGCCGTGGCGGCGCCCGTGACCGACGGGCAGTGGCGCGATCCACACTCGCCTCAAGCCAACTACCGGCTGTGGGCCAGGGGCGAGCCGGCGTTCGGCTGCTGGTCCGACTCCGGCAAGCTGCGCTGGGCCGTCGGCGACTTGCTCCCATGGCCCGCGTGCCTGGCACGCGGATACTGGCTGGCGGGCCTGGCCGAGCCGCGCGGCGCCGCCGATGGCTTCGTGGGCGTGGCCAACCGCGGCGGGCCGACACGGCTGTTCACCGCGGACGGTCTGTACGTGACCACACTCGCTCGGGCGGGCATGTTGGCGCGGCCCGCCGCCGATGGCCCGTGGTACCTGCTGCCCGTGGCTGCCGGCGGACCGTCAGCGGTCATCGATGGGCTGCGCAGCGTGACGCGGTTGCGCGGCGGGTTGATGGTGGTCGGCGCCGACGAGGCCAAGGCGGCCCGCGATGCCGCCGGCGAATGGCAGACAGCCTGCGCGCGGCTGCGCCCCTGGTGCATCGCGCGCGGTCGCGAGGCGTTGGGCCGGGCGGAACCCGTCCGCCGGGATTTCGACGCGGCCCGCGGCTTCGTTGCGCGAGCCGTGGTCGACGGCGAGCGCCTGCGCCTGGTGGTGACGCTGCGCGGCGGCGACCTGTCCGGTCCGCTGGAACTGCGGCTCGGCGAGCGGCGCCTGGTGGTCAGCCGACGCGACGGTCAAGCGCAGGCCCTCATCGATGGCCAGCCGGCGACGGTGACCCTCGACTGGCGCGCCACCGCCGATGGCTGCCAGGCCGAGGTGGACTTGCGGCTGGAGTCGCTGGGGCCGCTGCCCAAGCCGGGCGGGCTGGTCCGTGGCGATCTGAGCTACACCTGGGCCGGGGAACGCGTGGCTTGGGCCTCGGTAGGTGCCTCCGACGGGACGGCCGGCGGTTGGGTCACGGCCGAGTAAACGCCGGGGTGCTGCCGGACGCGAACAGGTAGCGACAAGCGCACCGCGGCGAAGTAAACTCCCGACAGGAGTGCCGCTATGCGCCGACTTGCGATCTTGGTCGTCCCTCTGCTGGCCGCCGCTGCCCTGGCCCAGAAGCCGCTGCCTGCCTATGGCGGCACCTGGGGCGCCACGGTGAACGGCCAGACCGTGAGCCTGGACCTGACGGCTGATGCGCAGGCGGCGGGCACCTACAACGGCAAGCTGTCGATCGGTGATGCCACCAGCGCCGTGCTCGCCTCGGTCGAGCCCGATACGGGCCAGCTCAACGGTGCGGTCATCCTGCAGAAGGCGCCCGACGGCAAGCCCACCGAGTTCCGCGACTACCTCAACTTCTGCGCTGAGCTCAACGGGCCGGGCCTGGTCCTGACGCTGTCGCTGCAGGCGGGGCCGCGGCAGTTCGAGATGAGCCGCGCGGGCGGCGCGCCGGCGCCTGGACCGGCGCCGGTGCCCACGGGTCAGGGCGGGCTGGCCGGCACGTTCCGCATGGAGCAGAACGGCACCGTCATCGAGTTGACCCTCAAGCCGGGCGCCGACAACCAGTGGAGCGGTACGCTCACGCTCGGTGGCCAGACCACCGCGCTGGTCGGCCGGCTCGACCCAGCCAAGGGCACCATCCAAGGGGCCATCCAGCTCAATCCGACGCCGGCCGGCGCCGAGCCCAAGGAGTTTGAGAACTACATGTTCTTCGTGGTCGAGCCCAGCGGCGCCGGCGTCACGCTGTCGGTCAAGCTGCAGGCGGGTGAGCGGCAGTTCGCCATGAACCGCGTCGGGGTCGGCGCGCCCAACCCGCCCGCGCCGCCGCCCGCGGGCCAGCCCGGCTCACTGGCCGGCGACTACCACATGGAGCAGAACGGCCAGGTCATTGACGTCAGCCTCAAGCAGCAGCCTGACGGCAGCTACGCCGGCACGTTCACCCTCGCCGGCCAGACCACGGCGCTGGTCGGCAAGCTCGATGCGGCCAAGGGTGTGCTGCAGGGCGCCATCCAGCTCAATCCGACGCCGGCGGGCGCCGAGCCCAAGGAGTTCGAGAACTACCTCTTCTTCGTCGCCCAGCCCACGGCCGACGGCCTGCTCATCAGCGTCAAGCTCCAGGCCGGCGAACGGCAGTTCCCGCTGACGCGCCGGGGCGCCGCCCCGGCACCCGTGCCGGGCGGCGTCAAGCCGCCCGCGCCCGGCGGCGACCCCATCGGACTGGAGAACCTGCCACCGGCTGGCGGGACACCCGCGCCCGCGGGCAACCCCACGCCCGGCGGGGGCCTGACCGGCCTGTTCCGCAAGCCGGAGCCGCCCAAGCCAGCCGGCAGCGGGCTGGGCGGACTGTTCGGCAAGGCTCAACCCGCCTTCGTCGGCGAGTACCGGCACAACGCCGACGGACAGAACGCCAGCCTGACCATCAAGGTTGACGATAAGAACAAGGGCCAGCTGAACGGCTCGGTGTCGATGGGCGGACAGACCCTCGACCTGGCCGGGGTGATCAACGACAAGGGCAACTTCGAGGGCGTCATCCAGTTGCGCAAGACCGCCGCCGGCGTGCAGCCCAAGGAGTACGAGGACTACGTCTGCTTCGTTGCCAAGCTCACCGCCGACGGCCTGACCTTCACGGTCAAGTTTGCCGATGGCGAGCAGCCGTTCGCCTTCCGACGCGAGGCCAAGGCTGGCGGCTAGCGACACTTGTTGCGCAAATGTGGTGACTCGGCGCGGTTTGCCGTCGCGCCGGGCTCTGCATGGTGCTATCCCAGGGTCAACGCGTCCGTTGATGGCTTGGCGGAGCGAACACATCAGGGAGATGAGCCATGCGAAGACGTCTGATGTTGGTGCTGATCGGTAGTTTGGGTCTCGGGCTGATGGTGGGCTGTGGCGCAGGTTTCGTCGCCGCACTGCAGAGCCTCTACGGCTCTTGGTCCAACGGCGCCGGCTACATGTCTATCCATCAGCCTGGTGCGCAGCCTCGGCAGTCCGGTGACCAGTTGGAGATCTACTACCCGGCAGCGACGGGTCAGTCGGATTGGTACCTGGTCGGCTCGGCGGTGAAGTCGGGCAACACCTGGTCCGGCACGTTCGAAGTCATGAGCGGGCCGACCACGCGCCAGAGCGGCCCGCTGGTGGTGGGCAACAACGTCACGGTGCAGCTCAACCTGACGAGCAACACCGCACTGCATTCGACCATCAGCGCCACGGGCGCGACCAGTATCGTGGCCAACTGGACCAAGGTCGTCGACTGACCTGGGTCGCGGATCACCTGACGGCGCGACCGGCAAGCCACCGGCCGCGCCGTTGGTTTTGACGTACAATGCCACCGATGGAGGAGCGACTATGTGGCGTCGTTGGAGCCTACTCGGAACGGTGGCGTGCGCGCTGGCGGGTGGATTGATCGTGGGCGGCTGCGGTAGCGGCGAGACGGTCGTCCTCGGCCGGTTGCTGGGCAGCTGGCGCAACGGGTCGAGCCAGACGCTGACCATCGCGCGGGCCTCATCGCAGCAGACGCGCGTCAGCGAGGGCCTGGTCATCACCTACCCGTCGGAGGTGGCCGGCACCAGCTACCTGCTCAACGGCACCCTAAGCCAGTCTGGCCATCGCTACAGTGGCGCGTTCCAGGTGGCCAGCGGCCCGTCGGTCCGCTCCCTGGGCCCGCTGGTGGTGGGCACCACGGTGACCGTCACCCTCAACTTGGATGGCGACAGCCTCAACTCGTCGATCAGCCGCGCTGGCCTGACCGTCGAGTCGGACTGGACGCGCGTGGCTGCCGCGGCGCGGTGAGCGCGCCGACGACCATGTGACCCAAACCACGAGAGGCCGGCCCCAGCGGGGCCGGCCTCTTCGTTTCCGATTGGTCTGGCGGGTGGCGCCTACTTCTTGGGCTTGTCGGCCTCGGCCTTGCCCGAAGTGGCCTTGCCGCCCGCGGGCGGGGCACCCTCGGTCTTGGCGGCGTCCATGATCTTCACGGTCTGTTCCTTGGTCACTTCGCCGGCGCCTTCGACGGCGATGGTGTCGCCCGGCAGCAGCGTGCCTTCGCTGACCTCGACCAGGCCCTCGCGCGTGCCGCCGATGACGACCTCGCAGGGGATGCCGCGGGTACCGTCGACCTTGACGACCCAGTTCTTGTCGTCGCGGCGGGTGATGGCGCCCACCGGCACGCGCAGCGTGCGCTTGTTGCGCTGCAGGACCACCGAGCCGCGGGCGAACATGCCCTCGCGCAGCCGGTTGCCCTCGTTGGGCACGCCCACCTTGACGGTGAACGAGCGGCTGCGCACGTCGGCGGCCGGCATGATCTCCAGCACGCGGCCGGAGTACTTCTTGTCCGGCTGCGCATCGACGCTGACGTCCACGGTGTCGCCGGGGCTGATGAAGCGGAGCTTCTCTTCAGGCACCAGCGCGTTGAAGTGCACGTAGTTGTCGGCCACCAGGCGGAACAGCTTGGATCCGGGGCTGACCACCGAGCCGACCTCGACGTTCTTCTCGGCGATGCCGCCGCCGATGGGCGCGACGATGGCGTGGTCGCGCAGGTTGACCCGCGCGATGGACAGCGCCGCCTCGGCGCCCAGCACCTGACCGCGCAATTGCGCGATGTCCTGGCGGGTGATGCTCGGCTGCACGCGACCGGCATTGGCGTTGCGCAGGCCCTGCTCGGCCTGAGCCACGGCCTCACCGGCGGCCTCGAGTTCCTTCTTGGCGATGTCGGTGGAGCCCAAGCCGGCCTCGGCCAGCCGGACCGCCTGCTTCGAGGCTTCCACGGCCTGCTCGGCCGAGGCCACATCGGCCTCGCTGATGGGCACCTGGCCGCGCGCTACGCGGGCCGTCTCGGCCTGGGCGTTCGCCGCGCGCAGCGCCTGCTCGGCGCGGGTCACGTCTTCCTTGGCGTTCTTCAGGTCTTCGCGGCGCAATGCCAGGTTCTGGTCACGGCTGGTCTTGGCCTGGCTGAGCTGCTCGCGAGCCTGCTCCAACTGCGACTTGGCCACGGCGATCTGCTGCTGGCGCGGGCCTTCCTTGACCAGGCTGGCCTGGAGTTCGGCCTGCTTGGACTGCTCGCGTGCCGCATCGAGCCGCAACTGAGCGTTGTCCAGCGTCGACTTGGCCACGGCGCCGCCCTCAAACAGCATCTTGGCGCGGTTAAAGTCGGACTCGACCGTGCGCAGATTGGCGTGAGCCGCCGCGACGGCGCTGTCGGCCACGCCGCGTTCCTGCGTGCGGGCGCCATCCTCGAGGATGGCCAACTGGTTCTGCGCCTGGCTCACCGCCTGGGTGGTGGTGGTCACCGCGCTCTGCGTGCTGCTGTCGGTCAGGGCCAGGCTGGTCTCGGCCTGGGCGATGCGGTTGCGCGCCGCCGACAACGCCGCGGTGGCCTGCTGCACGCCAGCTTCAGCACCCTCGACATCGCCTGAAGTCTTCTGCTTGGCGATGATCAGCGACTGCTGCGCCTGGAGCAGCCGATTCTCGGCGGTATGCAGGTTGGCCTTGGCCTGGGTCACGTCGACGCCTTGATCGCCCGACTTGGTCTGGGAGATCTTGAGGCTCGACTCGGCCTGCGAGCGGCGCGCCTTGGCGGCGTTGAGCTGCGCGGTGGCCGTGCGGACCGCGGCGTCCGACTGCGTCTCGACCAGCGAGACGGTCAGCATGGCCTTGTTCAGCATGGCCTTGGCCGAAACCACGGAGGCCGCGGCCTGCTGCACCTGGCCGCGCGCGGCGGCGGAGTCGAGTGCCACCAGCACGCGCCCCGACGGCACACGCTGGCCCTCGTCAGCGCCCAGCGACACCACACGACCGGCGATCTTGGAGGCGATCGTCACGTCGGTGCCGGCCACGATGCTGCCGGTCACCGCCAATGTCTCGTCACCCACCGCCTCGGTCACCCGGCCGGTGCGTACCGTGGCCACATCCGGCGTGGCCGCGGCGTCGGCGGCGGCCGTGGCCGGCGCCTTGGCGTGGCGCGCGCAGGCCGTCATGCCCATCGCCACCAAGCCGATACTCAGCCCTCGTATTGCCCAGCGCTTCATCACAACCCTCACTTGCCGGCCGGCTGGCTCGCCTTGTCCAGCTTGTCGTAGTCTCGCGTCAACTCGCCCAGATCCTTGCCCGGTCGCTGCGGCAGCGCCGGCAGTGGCACTTTCACGCCGCCGGGCAGGTTCATCTCGTTGCCCTTCAGGTAGCCGCCGGTGACACCCAGCCAGCCTGCCTGCGCCAGGGCGTTGTCGAAGTAGGCGGTGACCAGGTTGGTCTCCGCCGACGACAGCGCACGGCGCGCGTCCAGCAGCTCCAGGTAGATGCCCTCACCCTCCTGGAACCGCAACTGCTCAATGCGCAGCGCCTCCGTGGCCGAGTCCACCTCGACCTTGGCCTGCTCCACGCGGTTGCGCGACTCGCCCATGGTCAGCAGCACCTTGCGCACGTCCAGTTCGATATCGCGCATCTGGCGCTCGAGCTTGTTGCGCTCGGAGTTGACCTGCGCCAGGTTCTTCATCACGCTGCCCTTGGTGTCGCCCCAGTCCCACACGTTGAGCGACAGCGCCAAGGCCACCTGCCAGTTGTCCGAGCTGCCAAACGTACCCGAGTTCATCGTGTGCGTGTAGTTGCTGCTCAGCGCGGCGCTGGGCCAGAAGCCCGCCCGCGCCGCACGGACCGCTTGCTCGTTGATGTGAATGACCGCCTGCTGCGTCTTGAGCTCGGGCCGCTGGCTCACGGCCAGCTTGAGGCTGTCCAGCAGGTCCGGCGGATCGAACAGCACGCGCGGCGCGGCCACGACGGCCAGCGGCTCGTTCACATGCCGGCCCATGAGCGACAGCAGCGTGGAACGCGACGTCTCGATGCCGTTGTCGGCCTGGAGTTGCGCCTGGCGTGCACCGGCCAGAGCCGACTGCGCGCGCAACACGTTGACCTTGGGCACCGCGCCGGCCTCGAAGCTGGCCGTGGCCACCTTGACCTGCTCGCTGGCCAGGTCGACCGTGCGGTCGGCCACGATCTTGAGTTCTTGAGCGCGCAGCAACTGCAGATAGGCCAGCACCGTGTTGCCCACCGTCAGGTTGATGGTCGACTCGTCGCGGTGGATGGCGGCCATTTCGCTCATCTTGGCGATGGCCACATTGGCCTGCATGGCGCCCGCGGAGAAGATGACCCAGTTGCTGCCCACCTTGAAGGTGCGGAAGTTCGGCTTGGCCGTGGTGATCGTCGTGCCACCACCCAGCGTCGCTTTGCTCTCCTTCTGGAAGACTTCGGTGTAGGTGAAGTCCACCGGCGGCAAGAGCGCGGCGCTCGCCTGCATCTTGGAGCCGCGCGCGGCACGAATGGCGGCGCGCGACGCGGCGATATCCGGGCTGTTGACCAGCGCCTCCTCGATGCAATCGAGTACCGACATCGGCGCGCCTGGCGCCTTGGCCGGCAGGCCGTCGGCCGAGACCACCGGCGGCGCCGGCGTGGTCTGAGTCGGCTTGACTTCCACCGCTGTGCCTGGCTGTGGCGGACCCAGATTGGGCCCCGCCGCCAAAACGCCCGCGGCGAGCAGGCCGTTGAGCATCAACCCAGTCGTCCAACGGACAACGGGTTGCGCAGTCGTCAACCTCATGGTCGTACTTCCCTCACAATGACCCGACCAGCCATCCCCTAAAGGATGCCACCAGCGGCACTCGCTGCCAAGGCCGCAGACCCTCGGCGGCCCGGCGGATTCACCGCCACCGCCATTGTACCGCAGTTGGTGAATAAGCGCTTACTTACTATAGAACAATTCCGGCCGGGACGCCAGCGACGGGAGCAGGATGAGGGTGTCTGGCGTCCAATGGTGCGTCAAGTCGAGGAGTAGAAGAACATGAGCGATAGGCGAGCGTTCCTCAAGGGTGTTTCGGTGGCAGGTGCCGGCGTGGCCATGGCCTCGGCCGCGGGTGCGGCGACCAAAGTGGCTGTTCTGGACGGCACGCCCGCCGCGGCGCTGAAGATGTCGAGCCAGCAGGGCATCATCCCCGGCGGCAGCCTGCCCGAGAAGCTGGCCAAGATGGAGAAGTGGGGCTACGACGGCATCGAGCTGGATGCCGGCATCGTCGGCCGGGTCGAGGAGATCCAGAAGGCGCTGGCCAACTCCAAGCTGAAGGTGTCAGCCATCTGCGCGGCCGACGGCCCGTACATCGTCACCGACGAGGCGCAGCGCAAGCGCGCCATGGACAACGCCAAGCGCATCCTCGACGCTGCCGGCCAGCTCGGCTCGACCGGTGTGATCATGGTTCCGGCGTTCAACGGCGCCCAGGGGCAGTTGCTGGCCGGCGAGGCCCGCAAGCTCCTGATCGACATGCTCCGGGAGTTGGGCGCCCACGCCGTCCAGGCCAAGAGCCGCATGTTGCTCGAGCCGCTCAACCGCGGCGAGGCTTACTTCCTGCGCCAGTTGGGCGATGCCGCGAGCATCTGCCGCGACGTGGACAGCCCCGGCATTGGCCTGATGGGCGACTTCTACCACATGCGCATCGAAGAGAACAGCGACATGGGCGCGTTCATCTCCGCGGGCAAGTACCTGCACCATGTGCATCTGGCCAGTTGGCAGCGCAACCAGCCGGGCAGCGACCAGCGCAGCTTTGTGGACGGCTTCCGCGGCCTCAAGTGGATCGGCTACCAGGACTACTGCAGCCTGGAGTGCGGCATCAAGGGCGACCGCGAGGTCGAGCTGCCCAAGATCGTCACCTTCCTGCGCGGCCAGTGGGAAGAGGCCTAAGCACGCGGATCAAGCGTCGGGGCGGGTCTCCGTGCCTGCCCAGCTCGGGGTCTACCCCAGGCTGGGCGGGCACAGCGGCCCGCCCCGACGTTGTTTCTGGGTCTACAGGTTCGATTTGAGCATGTTGTAGCTGAGCGAGGTGCGGCTGTAGTAGGGCTCACCGAACTCATCGGCCCGGCCGGTCCACTGGCGGCCGAAGCGGACGTAGAACACGCGTACTTCGCCGGCCTTCTCGTTCTCCACGGCCACGGCGGCCTCCAGCCAGCGGAAGATGCCGCTACGGATGGTGTCGCCTTCGCTCCAGGCCTCGGCCGTCTCGGTCCAGGCGTCGCCGCGGATGGTCAGCTTGACCGGCTTCTCGTTGGGGAAGGCGCGGCGGTAAGCAGCCATGAGCTGGGTGCGCAGCGCCTCGAGGTCATTGCCCTTGTAGCTGTCGCCCGGCATGCGGTTCTCGGCGGTCTGCAGGGCGATCTTGGCTTCGGCCTTCTTGAGCAGCGCGTCGGCCTTGGCGCTGAGGTCGGCCAGTTGCGGCTGCTTGGGGTCGATGGCCTTGGCGTAACCGACGTACTCGCGCACCTTGTCAGCGGCCATGAGCATGGCGTGGACCGGGCTGTCGTCGGTGATGCGCGCCAACTCCTCGCCGGCCTTCTGCAACGAGCGCGGCAGGATGTTCTTCTCCAGGAACGGCTGCCACAGGCCGTCGCTGATCAGGATGCGCTGCAGGTAGTTGAGGTACTGGAAGGCCGTGGTCTGCGTGGCCAGCTTCAGGTACAGCACCGGTGACGGCGCCTTGGCCGCATAGGCCACGCCACAGGCCTCTGCCTTGGGGTAGCACTCTTTGGCTTTGAGCAGGAAGTTGGCGTACTGCTCGAAGCTCAGGCTGTCCTTGGGGGTGAACAGGTCGAGCGCAATGGCGTAGCGCGTCAGCTCGGCCTCGAACTCCGCGTTGGCTGCCTTGTAGGCGGCGCCGGCGGCGGCCTGGTTGGCTTCCGTCAGCGGTTCCCACAGCGCGTTCATGGCCTTCTCGTAGCGCGGCAGCAGGTCGCCGGGGAGCTGTCCCTGGGCACGCTGGATGATGGGCGCCAAGCCCAGCAGCACGAACCGCGCCTCGTTCTTCTTGCCGTCCGCCACGAGCTTCTCCGCCGCGTCGACGCCGGCGGTGAATACATCGATGGGCTTGACGCCCGGCGGCAACTGCGCCCGCACCGGTGCCAGGCACGTCAGCATCACCAGCATCCCGCCAACCAAGCCGAAAGCCTTGCGCATTTCCCTTCTCCTCTGTCGCGTCGGCGCACTCCCGGTCCGCGCGACAATCCCACCTACCCGCGTCGCCCGCGGCGTCGCGACAGCCGCTGTTTACGACTTCGTGAACGCGCGGCCCATGCCACCGCATACCTATCGTCCCCGGCCGGCGGCATCTTGAGGGAAGGCGGACGAGCTGTTCGCTCACATGACAGATACAGTCATAGCGCGGACCGGTGCTATCATGGCCGGTTTCCGGAAGATGATGTATGGCCGAGACGAAGTACCAGGTGCGCGCCACCCGCTGCGCGCACGACAGCGACGACGCGAGCGTTCTGGCAGCCCTGCGCGGCATCACCGACCCCTTGACCCAGGCTTGGGCCAAGCTGGAGTCGGCGCGCACGATTGCCATCAAGATCAACATGGTCTGGCCGCCCGAGCGCATCCGCATGACCGCCGGACGGCGACAGGAACTGGTCGACGAGTCGGTCATCCGCGCGCTGTTCACGCTGCTGCGCGAGCGCACCGCGGCCCAGATCGCCGTAGTCGACACGTCGCTGGAGCACGACCTGCACGACCTGCATTTCATGGACCTGCTGGGCGAGTATGGTGTGAGTTTCGTCAACGCCAACGAGGCGCCCGCGCGCTGGGCCGACACGCCTGACGGCGGCACCATGTTCGGGCGCTACTTCCTGCCCGAGGCCATGCTCGATGCCGACGCCACCATCTCGCTGGCCACGCTCAAGTCGCACAACTTCATGGGCGTGACCCTTTGCACCAAGAACCTGTTTGGCCTCTGCCCCGTGCGGCGCGACAACCGGCCGCGGCACTACTTCCATCACATCGTGCGGCTGTCCTATGCGCTGCCCGACCTGGCGGCGATCATGCGCCCGACGCTGAACATCGTCGACGGGCTGGTGGCCCAGAGCGGAGTCGAGTGGGGTGGTGACCCGCGCATCACCGACTGCCTGCTGGCCGGTGACCACACGCTGGCTACCGACGTCTGCGGCGCGACGCTGATGGGCAACGACCCCTACGGTGATTTCCCCACGCCGCCCTACCGACGTGACCGCAACCATCTGCTGGTCGGCGCCGAGAAGGGCTGGGGCCCGAGCAGCCTCGACCAGATCGACTTTCAGCACGACCTGAGCCTGCCCGTGGCGCAGTTCGACTCCAACGCCACCGACCCGCCCGAGCGCGTCGCCGCCTGGCACCGCAGCATGAACGAGCAGGCGCTGCACTACGCGGCCGACCCGGCACCCTACCTGGCGCAGTACCCGCACGAGTACATCCTGCTCCAGGACGGTGTGGTGCTGTGGCATGGCGAATGGTATGGCCACGGCGTGAGCCGCCGCGACCTGGCCGCTGCCAAGCCCGACCGCGCCATCTGGCTCAAGTACGTCGATCCCGACGAGACCGAAGCCGAGCATTTCGAGGTCTACCGGCACGTGCTGGGCGGCGAGTGCTAGACTGGTTGATGGGGATGGAGCGGCGCGATGGTCCTCGGACCAGCCGAACTCGACAGCTTGGAGTCACTGCGCGGCCGGGAGTGGGTTGAGACCGACGGTCTGGGCAGCTATGCCTCTTCCACCGTGGCGGGTATTCACACCCGGCGTCGCCATGCCTGGCTGGCCGCCGCCGGACGCGATGGTCAGACCCGCGTGCTCCTGGCCAAGTTCGAGGAGGCCGCCTTCGTCGATGGCATGCGCCACGACCTGGGCGCCAACCAGTACTCCGATGTCGTGCACCCCGAAGGCTACCGCTACCTGAGCGGCTTCAGGCTCGACCCCTGGCCAGTCTGGACCTATCGTCTCGGCTGCGCCGTGCTGGAACGGCATCTGGCGCTGCTGCACGGCAGCCAGACGTTGGTCATCGTCTACCACCTGGTGTCGGCGCCGACGGCGGTGTCGCTCGAACTGCGGCCGCTGGTCGCCGGTCGCGCCATCGACCAGACGCGCGGTGAGAACTCCCTGTTCGACCGCGGCGTGCGTAGCCGGGGCGAGCAGCTCGAGCTGGTGCCCTACGAGCGGCAGAGCCGGCTCGTGCTGACCTGGCCGGGCGCCAACTTCATGTCCGATGGCTACTGGTACTACCAGTTCCAGTACCGGCTCGACGGCGCGCGCGAGGATCTGTTCAGCCCAGGCCTGCTGCTGACCACGCTGCATGAGGGCGAGCGGATGCTGATGGCCGCCAGCACGGCGCCGCTCGACGGGCTGGATCTCGACGTGGCGCTGAGCCTGGAGGCCGACCGGCGGCGGCGTCTGGCGGCGGCTTGTCGTTGGCCCGCCGACGAGGCGGCCAGCCGGCTGGCGCTGTCCGCCGACCAGTGGGTGCAGCATCGTCGACGTCACAACAGCATCGGTGCGCTCTGGCTCGATGCCGAGCCGCCGAGCGAAGCCGAGGTGCTGCGCTTCCTGCCGGGCCTGGCACTGTTGGCCGGGCGCGCCGACCTGGCCAGCGAGATGCTGCTGGCCGCGCCGGTCGGGCTGTGGACAGCGTGGGTCGCGGAGCGGCTCGGCCTGGCCGAGGCGCTGCGGCCGGCGGTGGAGGCCTGGGTCAGGTCAGTGCGGGACGGCGTCGAGCCCGGCCTGCGCGAGACCGAAGGTTGGCTGGAGTCCCTGGATGGTACCTGGTCCGAGACCAACCTGCTGTGGCGCGCCAGCCTGCGCCTGGCCGGCGACGAGGCAGCCGAGACGACACTCGAATTGCGCCGTCGTTGGCCGGAGGACGGCTCGCCGCTGCTGCTCTGCGAGCCGGGTCTGCTGGACGACGAGGTGGTGCGGCAGGCGCTGGCGCGGGGCTGCGAGGATGACGATCCGTGGCCGCAGGCCTGCTATGCTCAGGCGGCCAAAAGACTGGGTATGGACTGGCGGCAGCCTGACCTGACCCAACTCCGCGAAGGGTTGCTGGGTCAGGTGGACGATGGTGATATCGGTGCCCTGGCCGGACTGATGTGGTGGCTCAGCGCCGCGCCTCAGCCACAGAGCCAGGCGTAAGCCCCCGGCATCCAGGTGGCCAGCAGCCATAGGCTGAGGCCGATGGTGCCACAGATGATGCCCGTGAGTGCCTGCTTCTCACGCCGGCCCGGCGTGCGCTGGGCGGCCCAGCCGGTCACCACCGCCGTGGCGCCGAACAGCAGGCCCAGGAAGCGATGGCCTGGCGTGCCCATGCACAGGAACAGCGACGCCACACCCGAGACGAGCGCGATGAGCGCCAGATCGTCGGGCGCCACTTCCTTGGCCATGCCGCAGCTGCAGCTCCCGCCGCAGCAGGACTCGTCGTCCTCGGTCGGCTCCAAGGTCTGATCATCGTCAGCCATGATCTGTCTCCTCTTCCCGACCAACGCCGTCGGATAACCCTGGAGTTCCCCGCAGCGCAACCGAGTCCTTTGACACAAGGAGAATAGCGGGCTGCGCCGAACCGCTCTGCTCTGAGGGAACGCGAATGCAGATGTGGGTGGCTGGTGCGCTGTTGACTGGCGCGCTGTGCGCTGGCGCCGCTGGCGCTGGCGCCGAAGTGCCGCGCGCGGTGCCGTTCACCGCCGTGCGGCTCAATGACTCGTTTTGGGCGCCCAAACTCAAGGTCTACCGCGAGCGCAGCATCCCGAACTCATGGCAGTATGTGCAGCGCGAGATCGAGGATAACGAGATCGCCGCCGGGCTCCGGCAGATCGAGCGCGGCAACGACACGCCGTGGAACCAGGCCAACCTGCACAAGGTGCTCGAGACCTGCGGCTACGCGCTGGGCGAGGAGCCCAACCCCGAGCTCGACGCCAAGCTGACCGGCATCATCAGCGCCATTCGCGGCGCGCGCCAGCCCGATGGCTACTGCAACGCGCTGATCACCGTGCGCAAGATCAAGCCCTGGAGCTGGCTCGACGGCCGGCACGAGGGCTATGTGGCGGGCCACCTGATCGAGGCCGCCGTGGCGCACTACCAGGCCACCGGCCGCACCGACTTCCTCGATGTGGCGCGCGGCGTGGCCGACAACATCTACCAGGTCTTCATGACCGACGGCAAGCCGGGCGTCTGCGGCCATGCCGAGCTGGAGTTGGCGCTGGTGCGGCTCTACCGCGTCACCGGCGAGAAGCGCTACCTGGATCTGGCCAAGGACTGGATCGAACGGCGCGGCAAGAAGTGGGCCTACGACTCCGAGACGGTGCGCGCCTACTTCATGGACCACCTGCCCATCCGCGACGTGCAGGAGGTGACCGGCCACGCCGTGCGCACCATGTTCTACCTGACCGGCGTGGCCGATGTGGCCGCCGAGACGGGCGATGCCGGTCTGGCCGACGCCGCGCGGCGGTTGTTTATCGATACCACCCAGCGCCGCATGTACGTCAGCGGCTCCGTGGGCACGCAGGAGAAGGATGAGGGCTTCGGACCTGCCTATGAACTGCCCAACGAGGGCGGCTACGGTGAGTCCTGCGCGGCCTGCGGCATGGTCTACTATGCCGAGGCCATGTTCCGCCTGGACCGCGACGCCGGCGCCGCCGATGTCATGGAGCGCGTGCTCTACAACGCCGCGCTGCACGGCATCGCGCTCGACGGCTGCAGCACCTACTACCGCAACGCGCTGCATGACCAGAACCATCTGCGCGACAACTGCTGGGTGTGCTGCCCGCCGTGCCTGTCGCGCACGCTGTTGCGCGTGCCGGACTACGTCTATGCCACCGCGGGTCGCGACCTGTGGGTCAACCTCTACGCCGCCGGCGAAGCCACGGCGACCGTCGCTGGGCGGAAGGTCAAGCTCAGTCAGATCACTGGCTATCCATGGGATGGTCAGATCACGCTGGACGTCGATCCCGGCGCGCAACCCGCGGCCATGGCGCTGCGGCTGCGGCTGCCGGGCTGGGCGCCGAGCTTCGCGCTGCGCCTCAACGGCCAGGCCGTGGGCCAGCCGCGGCGCGAGAAGGGCTACTTGGTACTCGACCGTGAGTGGCGCGCGGGCGACCGCGTGGAACTCGACCTGCCGATGCCGGTGCAGCGCATCGCCGCGCACCCCAAGGTGGTCAGCAACGCGGGCCGCGTGGCGCTGATGCGCGGGCCGATCCTCTATGGCCTGGAGAGCCAGGACAACCCGACCGTCGAGCCGCGGCTGGGCGCCGATCCCGGCTTCCGCGCCGAGTGGCGCGGCGACCTGCTGGGCGGCGTGACCGCCATCCGCTTCCGCTCGGCCGATGCCACCGACCACCTGGCCATTCCCTATCACGCCATGGCCAATCGCGGCAACGCGACGCAGCGCGTGTGGCTGGCGCAGAACGACATGCCCACCGACACGGCTGGCTGGGACGGCCTGCTCTATCGGCCGTGGTCGCCGGCCGCCCGGTAGCTCAGCGCACCATGGTCGTGCCCAGGTCGCGGGTGGTCTCGGCCTCGACGTTCTCGAGGAACAGGCCCTGGAACTGCCCCGGCTTGAGGTCGGCCGGAAGGTTCACAGTCACCTGATGGGTGGAGTCGGGCGTCAGGTTCGAGATGTCGGCGTAGAACCCGGTGAACGTGCGCTCCCGGCCCAGCGGGTAGACATCGCTGTAAGCCTTGACCAGCGGCACCTCGGCGCCGTCCACGGCCAGGCTGACGGTCATGGTGTCGACGACGTCGGCGATGTGCACGTACAGCAGCAAGCGGTCGGAGCCCAGCCAGGTGGCGCGCAGGTCGTCGGCCGTGTAGGGCACCGGCCACTCACGCCGGCGTCGCGCCAGCTGGTCGAAGATGCGCTGGGGCACGCTGAACTCGGCGCGGTAGGCGCGGCCCGCGAACCCGGGATCGTAGGCGCCCAAGGCCGGGCAGTGCTCCATGGCGCGGCCGGCGAACAGGACGTTCAGCCGCACCACGTCGCCGTCCTGCACAAAGGGCAGATCGCGGCCGTTCACGCTGACCTGGGCCACCTTGGCGCCGCGCGGCAGCAGCGCCGACAGGGCCGTCGTCGCGCCGCAGTCGCCGGCCACGTTGGTCAGGGCGAGCCGGCCACCGGTCAGTGAGGCCGTGCCCAGCGCGCCCATCAGGAGCGGCCGCGGCAAGCCGGCCGCGGGCACCAGCTCCAACACGACGGCCTGCGGACCCTTGATGGGCAGGACGACAGGGTCACCCCGATGCCACACGCCGCCCTTGGGCCCGGCGAGGAGCCGGCCGTCGCGTGGGTAGACCTCGCGCAGCACGAAGCCCTCGCCGCGGGTCAGGCCGATGCTCTGGTCAAGCGTGAAGCGCGCTTCCAGTCCGCGGTAGTTGGGGTTGAACAGAAACACGAAGCCGTGATCGCCGTCGACCGCGGCGGTGCCGTCGATCAGGCCCAGTGTGGGCGGGCCGAGGATGGGCCGCAGATGGCTCAACAGCGCGCGGTGACGATCGGTCCAGTCAAGCCAGCCATGCAGCCAGCGCTGGTCGGCGGCGGCGAAGGCGGCGAACTCCGCCTCATCGCGCGCGGGGATCAGGTTGACCACATGGTTGAACGGCGCGGTGCCGATCGACGATAGGACTGAGTACTTCCAGCCCAGCAGGTCCCAGTCGCGGGTGCGGAAGGCGCGGTCACGCACACACTCGCCCTTCTCGTTGTTGCGCGGGGTCTGGTGGGTCAGGTAGCCAGGCACGGTGACCAGCGGCGCGAAGGCCTCCTGGCGGTAGTACCACGCGGCCCAGCGCTGCCGGTCGCCCGAGACCCGATCGAAATGCAGGTCGGGGAAGTTCTCGAAGCTGCCCGGTTGCTCGTCGCTGGTGGTCGGGTGGGGGTAGGTGCCGGCCAGCCAGGTCCACGGGCCGAACCACTGATACTGCTGGCGCCCGTCGATGACCGCGTCGGGCAGGCGCTCACGCAGTTGCTCCAGAATGCGCCGGCAGCCGTTCCACTGGGCATACTTGCTGGTCGGCGTCAGGCCGTCGCGCGCCTCATAGGCGATCCACCAGTGGTCGAAGCAGTAGCCGCCGATGCTTGTGCGCCGAGCGAAACGCACCAGCAGGTCGACATACCAGTCCTGGAAGCTGCGGTTGCCCGTGTCGACGCCCTGGTAGCCGCCCGTTTTGCCACCGCACCAGGCCGTCCATTCGGGATTCTGCTTGAAGCCGAGTGTCGGATAGGCGTAAGCCACCAGCTTGATGCGCTTCGCCTTGGCATAGTCGAGCATGGCCTGGATGGGCGCCGGGATGGGGTCGGTATCGACCTTCCACTCGCCGCTGCGCACCTTCGGGCCCAGGCCGAGGAACAGCACGTTCTCCCAGCCCCAGGCGTCCCGGCTGTCCTCGATGCGGCTGACCGAGTAGACGCCCGGCGTGAACAGCGTGTGGTCACAGCCCACGGCCACTGCCTGGTCGATGATGCGCCGGTATTCGGTCGCGCCGGCGGGCGTGCTGACGTCGATCTGGTAGTCGTTCTCGCACCACGGCACATGCACCTTGGCGCTGCGGGTCGGCTGGAACCGCAGGAACGCCTCGACGCAGCGGGTCACGGCCTCGGTCTCGGCCCAGTCCACCTGCGCCTTGCCATCGAAGGCCTGTGCGGGCGACGGCACATACCGCCACTCGGGTGTGCCGCGCTGGGGCCAGGCGACACCGCTGAGCCGATAGAGGCCCAGGCAGACGCGGTCAGAGACGAACGGGCCGTCGGCGGCACGCCAGGCCATGTCGGCCTGATAGCCGAGGCTGGCGTGCGGCGCTTGCCAGGACCACTGCAGGAAGGGGTTCTGAAGCACCAGGAACGCACCGGCATCGCCCGGCTTCTCGCCCAGGCGCAGGAAGACCGCGCCACTGGGTCCGCTGGCCCGTCGTGCGACGGCCACGGCAGGTTCCATCTGCGCCGTCAGCACCTCAACTCGCTCGATCCTGGCCTCACTGCCCTTGGGCAGAGCCAGGCGGAGCTGCTTGCTGACAAAGCGCCAGCCAGGCCGCAGTTCGTAGACGACCTCAACCCGGCCACGCGCCGTGTCAAAGGCGTACACCACCATCGTCGCGGTCTGGGTCACGGCAGCCGGCGCGCGTTCCGGCACGGCGAGGGTCTGGCCCGCCACGGTGAGTGTCGCCGACTCGGCCGAGACGCCAAGCGACTGGCCAAGCACGCGGTCCGTGAGCCGCGCCAGCCCGGTTGGCCCGAACTCGGCGGTGATCACGTCGTTGCGCAGCGAGACGGCGGGCGCGGCCGCCACGCAGACCATGAGCAGAGGCATGAGCATTGCCAGGACTCCCGGCGAGGAGCTTGGACACGCCGGGCGCCGACACCTGCCTCGCCGACCCTCAGTTGGCGCGCAATGGCAGGCACACGGTCATGGTGGTGCCCTGGCCTTCGGCGGTGAGCACCTCAACCTGGCCGCCATGGCCCTCGGCCACGCGCTGCACGATGGCCGTGCCGAGGCCCGTGCCCTTGACCTTGCCCTCGGTGAAGAACGGCTCGAACAGCCGCTTGCGGACCTCGGGCGACATGCCTACCCCGGTGTCCTGCACGCTGAGGTACACAAACTGCGCGTCACTGGCGGCACGCAGCGTCAGCGTGCCGCCCTCGGGCATGGCGTCACGGGCGTTGGCGATGAGGTTGGACAGGGCGCGATCGACCTGGAGCGGGTCGAACGCCGCCGACTCGGCCTGGATGTCCAGCAGCAGCTCGATTTGCGCACGCTCCAGCACAGCGCGATGCGCCTCGGCCACCTCGGCCAGGAACCGGCGTAGGGACACGCTCTGCACCTTGAGCGTGCGGTTGCCGCGGGCGAAGTCGAGCAACTCCTGCATCATCTCGACCATGCGGTCGGACTCAGTGGTGATCAGATCGACAAAGCGTTGGGTCTCCGGCGCAACGCGGCCGCAAAGCTCGGCCGCACCCCGGATGATCAGCACAGAGTTCTTGAAGTCATGCACCATGGAGCCGGCCAGTTGGCCGACGGAAGCCAGGCGTTCGGTTTCGAGTCGGCGCAGGTGCGGGCCCATTTGCACCGCCAGCGCCTCCACCAACTCGATATCGCCGGGCGTAAACTCGCCGCGCGGCGTGCCGGGCAGGCCCGTACCACCACCCAGCAGCGAGATGATCAGTTGTCGGTCGCGGTCGAGGTCGACCGGCATTGACAGGGCCGACGAGTCGTCATCCTCGGCCGACGTGAGCCAGCCGCGCTGGGCCATGCCGCCGCGCACCACGCGGATCGGGCAGTGGCGCTGGGTGGCCAGGCCGGGCAGGCTGGCATCGCCGACTTCATGCGACTCGCGCAGCCAGCCGCCGCCGTAGTGAGCCGACGGGACGAGCGTTTCGCCATCACGGCGATGCACGGCGCCGGCGCCGGCGCCGGTGGCTTCGCGCACCAGCTCCAACAGCGCCCGGTAAAGCTCTTCCTCGGTCTGGGCGGCGGTGAACCGCTCGGCCGCGCGCCGCATCAGGCGCAGCATCTCGGTGCGCGCCGCGCTGGCACTGTCGCTGGCCTTGCAGCTTGACCAGGTCTGGCCCGAGCCACGACCCAGAGCGCTCGCCAACTCACCCATCTGGCCGCCCGCCAGAACTGAAAGTCGCCTGCCAACATTCGCCAAGCTCATGGTGCTCTCCACCGGAGCGGGTCGGTGCTGGTTCCCGCTTCCGTGTTGGAGAGACTCTCCCACAGCACCCTTACAGATCCCTTACAGGGTGTGCGGCGCGCTGTAAGAGTGGCGTGGGGCGTCGGGCGTGACGCGCTTCGCGCGCTGGGCGTGGGGGTGAGACGACGGTGCCGGGGCGTGGTCCGTCTGACCCACGCCCCACGCCAGTGCCAACCTGGTTGGCTACGCCTTACGCTGCGCGCGCTGCGCGCGGCTAGCTGACCGGGCCGATGGTTGCGGTCAGGCGCCGCACGTCGGGCACTGTCTCATAGTCGGTCAGCATGGGGGGGATGCTGCCGGTCAAGCGCCACAGCACGGGACCGCCCTCGTCGCTGTCCAACCGCTGATCGTCGCTGCCGAAGACCAGGATGGCGCGGTCGGTGAGCAGAGTCAGAGGCAGGCTGGCCACCAATTGGTCGCCGCCGCCATAGAGCGCCAGGTGTGTGGCCAGCGGGCTGAGCCCGGCATGGTCGAGCAGGCTGCGCAACGACAGACTGATGGTCTCGTCGTCCTCGCTGGATTCCGGCCGCAGCGCGGCCAGGTCGTCGAGGGTCAGGGTGCAGGGCCGGCCCATCTGGCCGTCCACCGCCAGCACGGCGCCGCGCTGGGTCTCGGGCTCGACGAACTCGTCGGCATGCACCGGCACGGCGCCCGGCTCATTAATGCCGACCACCATGACCTGCAACACCGGGTACGTGCCCGTGGCGCGCTCGAAGAAGCCACGAACCGCGCGCTTGGCGGCGCGTTCCACCTCGATCGGGTCGACGCGCTGGTCGGGTCCCAACTGGCCGAGCCGATCGCTGATGCGCTCCACGGCGCCGCTGAGCAGCGTCTCGGGTGTGTAGCGCTCGGGGCAGCGCACACCGCGTACGCCGACCAGTGGCGGCGCGAGCAGTTCGCCCATATCGTAGTCCCAGGCCAGTGACGCGGTGATGACACCGCTCTCGGCCAGGAAGCCGCGGTCCTGCAAGACGCTGTCCGACAGGCCCTGCTCGTTGACGCGCTTGCCGTCGATGGACCACACGCCGTGCTCGACCGGCGCCTCGAGCGCCGCGCCGTCCCTATCGATGCGCAGCACATCGCCGTTGTGCAGCAGGAAGATGTGCTCATGGCTCATGCCCACGTCCTGGGCCAGATCGCCGTAGGCGATCATGTGCCGGTACTCACCGTGGAAGGGCACGGCGAACTCGGGGCGGATGAGGTTGAACAGCAGCTTGATCTCTTCGGAACTGGCGTGGCCGGAGACATGCACCTGGTCGTCACGATGGGTGAGCACCGCGGCGCCGCGCAGCAACAGCTCGTTGATGACGCGCCAGATGGTGGCTTCGTTGCCCGGGATGGCCGTGGCCGAGATGACCACGGTGTCGCCCTCATGGATGCGCAGCTTGGGGTGGCTGCCCTTGGCCATGCGCGTCAGACCACTGACCGGCTCGCCCTGGCTGCCGGTGATGAGGATGATGACGTCCTCGTCGGGCACGTGGGGCAGATCGCCATAGGTGATGCGCTGGTGGTCGGTGTAGTGCAGGTGGCCCAGCTCGCGCGCCACATTGACGTTGCGCTCCATGCTGCGGCCCGAGACCAGCACGCGCTTGCCCATCTTCTCCGCCGCGTCGAACACCTGCTGAATGCGGTGGATCTGGCTGGCGAAGGTGGCCACGATGAGGCGTCCACGCACGCGCGGGAACAGACGCTCGAAGGCCTTGCCCACGGTGGCCTCGGACGGCGTATGGCCCGGCCGATTGACATACGTCGAGTCGCTGAGCATCAGCTTCACGCCCTCTTCGCCGAGGCGCGCGAGGGCCGCGAAGTCCGTGACGCGTCCGTCGATGGGCGTGTGGTCGAACTTGAAGTCGCCGCTGTGGAACACCGTGCCGGCGCTGGTGCGCACCGCCAGGGCCAGCGAATCGGGGATGGAGTGGTTGACGTGGATGCACTCGACGTTGAACGGCCCGACGTCGACGCGGTCACCCGCCGCCACCTGGTGCAGGTCGCACTCGTCGACCACCTTGCCGCCCAGCTTGGCGCGCAGGAAGCCGAGCGTCAGCGGTGTGCCATAGACCGGCACGGCCCCCCACGGCGCGGCCTGCAGGTCGCGCAGCAGATAGGGCAGGCCGCCGATGTGGTCCTCGTGGCCATGGGTCAGGAAGATGCCGGCCAGGCGCTCACGGTTGTCGCGCAGGAAGGCGTAGTTGGGGATCAGCAGGTCGATACCGAGCTGCGTGTTCTCATCGGGAAAAGCGACGCCGGCGTCGATCACCAAGAGCTTTCCGTCGCTTTCCAGGACGGTCATGTTCTTGCCGATTTCGCCGTAGCCACCCAGCGGGATGAGCCGAAGGGTTGGTTGCATGTTGCCTATCTGACCTGCGCTAGAGCAGGTCGAGCCCCTTGAGGGCCGCGGCCAAAGCCGCCTTCACCTGGTCGTCGCAATCGACGAGCGGCAGACGCAGGCCGCCGCAAGGCACCCCGATCATGGCGAGGGCCGCCTTGACGGGTGCCGGACTGACCGAACTGGCCGGGAACAACGCCTCGACCAACGGCATGAGCTTCAAGTATAGTGCGCGGCCCAGGTTCCAGTCACCTGCCCAGTAGGCGTCCATCATGGCGCGGATGGTGCGGCCGGCGACGTGCGAGGCCACGCTGACCACGCCGACGCCACCACAGGCCATGACCGCCGGGGTGTCGCTGTCGTTGCCGCTGTAGATCACGAAACCGTCGGGGGTGGCATTGGCCACGGCGGCGAACTGGTTGATGTTGCCGCTGGCTTCCTTGACCGCGACGATGTTGGGCACGTCGCGGGCCAGCGTGCCAATGGTCGCCGGCAGGATGTTGCGGGCCGTGCGGGCCTCGATGTTGTAGATCATCACCGGCTTGTCGGTGGCCGCGGCGGCGGCGGTGAAATGGGCGATCAGGCCGCGCTGGCAAGGCTTGTTGTAGTACGGCGTGACGAGCATGATGCCGTCCACGCCGAGTTCGGTCATCTCGGCGGTGAGCGCTACCGTGGCGCGCGTATCGTTGCTGCCCGTGCCGATCAGCACCGGCACCTCACCGCCGACGGCGTCGATGACCGTCTTGGTCAGCTCGATTTTCTCATCGTGGGTCAAGGTCGGCGATTCGCCGGTCGTGCCGGACACCAGAATCGAGGTGCTGCCCGTGTCAATCAGGTGGCGCACCACGCGACCCGCGGCCTCGTGATCAACCCGTTCGTCGGCGCCGAACGGGGTCACCATGGCCGTCATCATCGAACCCCACATGAGCTGCTAACCTCCAGACCGCAAATCCTCGCGCGATCCGAGGCATCCTAACATGGGGTTCCGGGGTTCGTCAAACGTTCCTGGGCCAACCCGAAGGCACCCGCCCAGGCGCCGGGCGCCGTCGTCAGGCCGGCAGGTGCGCGCGGATGCGCTGCACATCGCCGGCCGCCTCGAAGAACAGATCGAGCAGTCGCGGGTCGAAATGCGTGCCTCGGCCCTGGGCCATGGTGGCGAAGGCACTCTCGGCGTCGTAAGCCCGTTTGTAGGGGCGTTCGCTGGTCAGGGCGTCGAACACGTCGGCGATGGCGCAGATGCGGCCCCACAGCGGGATGCTCTCGCCGGCCAGCCCTTCGGGGTAGCCACTGCCGTCCCAGCGCTCGTGGTGCGAGCGGGCGATCTGTTCGCCGGCGATGAGCAGGTCGGACATGGTGTCGCGCAGGATGACCGCGCCGATCTCGGCGTGCTGGCGCATGACCTCCCACTCCTCGGGATCGAGTTGGCCCGGCTTGAGCAGGATGTGCTCGGGAATGCCGATTTTGCCCACATCGTGCATGGCCGACGCTTCGCGGATCATCTCCACGTCGCGCTCGGGCAGCCCCATACGTCGGGCCAGCAGCGCCGTGTAGCTGCTCATGCGCTCGATGTGCTCGAGGGTGCGCTGGTCGCGGTACTCGGCGGCAACCACCAGCCGGTGCACGGCGTCGTGGCGTGACTGGCGCAGGCCAGCCTCGCGCGCCGCCACGTCGGCCGCCGCCCGCCGCAGCGCGTCAGCCACCTCGGCCAGGGGTCCGTCGGTCTCCGACAGGTCGTCGAGCGCCACGCGTTCATACGCCCCGCGCCCAATCGCCTCGATCGCCGCCAGCACCGGCGCCCATCCCTCGGTGGCCATCAACACTCCCCTCGCCCCACAATCACGTCACCAGGAAGTTCCGCAGCATCTCACGGCCGTGCTCCGTGGCGATGCTTTCCGGGTGGAACTGTACACCTTCGACGGCCAGTTCCCTATGGCGGAGGCCCATGATTTCGCCGATATCGGTGCGTGCGGTGACCTCCAGGCAGTCGGGTAGACTCTCGGCCTCCACCAGCAGCGAGTGGTAGCGCACCGCCGTGAACGGGCTCGGCAGGCCGCGGAACACGCCGCGGCCGTCGTGCAGGATCTCCGAGGTCTTGCCGTGCATCAGCCGGCCGGCGCGCACCACCTTGCCGCCGAAGGCCTGGCCCAGGCTCTGATGGCCCAGGCACACGCCGAGGATGGGGATGCGGCCGGCGAAGTGCTGGATGGCCGCCACGCTGATGCCGGCCTCGTTCGGCGTGCACGGCCCTGGCGAGACGACGATGCGGTCGGGCGCCATCTGCTCGATATCGTCGAGCGTCAGGGCGTCGTTGCGCACGGTGCGCACATCGGCGCCCAGTTCGCCCAGGTACTGCACGAGGTTATAGGTGAAGCTGTCGTAGTTGTCGATCATCAGGACCATCGGGCGTCTCCTACTCCAGACCGCGCTCGGCCATTTCAACGGCGCGGCGGATGGCCATGGCCTTGTTGCACGTCTCATCGTACTCGGCGGCGGGATCGCTGTCGGCCACGACGCCGCCGCCGGCCTGCCAGTAGCAGACGCCGTCGCGCAGCACCGCGGTGCGGATGGTGATGCAGCTATCCATGGCGCCGTTGTAGCTGAAGTAGCCGATGGCGCCACCGTACGGGCCACGCCGCGTGGATTCCACCTCGTCGATGATCTCCATGGCGCGGATCTTCGGCGCGCCGGTCAGCGTGCCCGCCGGGAAGCAGGCGCGCAGCACGTCGTAGGCGTCCTTGTCCATGCGCAGTTGGCCGACCACATCGCTGACGATGTGCATGACGTGGCTGTAGCGCTCGATGACCATGAGTTCATCGACCTCGACGGTGCCGTAGTTGCACACGCGGCCCAGGTCATTGCGGCCGAGGTCGACCAGCATGATGTGCTCGGCGCGCTCCTTTTCGTCGGCCAGCAACTCGCGTTCGAGCGCCAGGTCCTGCTCGGGCGTGAGCCCGCGGCGGCGCGTGCCGGCGATGGGCCGGGTGCGTACGCGGCCGCTGTGCTCGGAGACCAGGATCTCGGGCGAGGAGCCGCAAAGGAACGTGCCGTCGAGTTGCAGGTAGTACATGTAGGGCGACGGATTGATGCTGCGCAGCGCGCGGTAGACATCGAACGGGTCGGCCGTGGTCTGAGCCCGGAAGCGCTGGCTGGGCACCACCTGGATGATGTCGCCCGCGCCGATGTACTCCTTGACATGGGTGACCATGGCCTCGTACGACTCGCGGGTGTGGTTGCTCTCCACCACCAGCGGCCCGCTGGGCGCCGGCATGGCCGGCATGGCCGCCGGCCGACGCAGCTTGGCCACCACGGCCTCGATCTTGGCACAGGCATCGTAGTAGGCGGAGTCCGGGCCATCCTCGCCCACGCGCGCCATGGCGATGACCTTGGCGCGGTTGAGCACGCGGTCGAAGCAGATGCAGGTGTCGGTGAGCATGAACCAGCAGTCGGGCAGGTTCAGATCGTCCTCGCCGCTGTCGGGCAGTTGCTCGAAGAAGCGCACCAGGTCATAGGCCATGTAGCCCACGGCGCCACCCACGAACGGCGGCAGGTCGCCGTGCGGCACGAACGTCTCGCGTTCGAGCAGCCGCTTGATCTGCGTCAGCGGATCCTCGCCAGCGGCCAGTTCGCCCTCGACGGTGCCGTTCTGGTCGGTCAGCTCATAGTGCGTGCCACGGGTCTTGAGCACGGCCTCGGGGCTGGTGCCGAGGAACGACCAGCGGCCCACCCGTTCGCCACCCTCGACGCTCTCCAGCAGCCAGGCATAGGGGCAGTCGCGCAGCTTGAGGAAGGCCGACACCGGTGTGTCGACATCGGCCAGTATCTCCCGGTAGACGGGGATCAGGTTGCCCTGGCGGGCCAGGGCATGGAAGGTCTGACGGTCTGGTACCATCCGCGGCTCCCTCGCTGGTTGGGATCCGGCCAGCCCCTGGTCATGAAAAAACCACGGGGCTCTGCCGCTCCCGTGGTCTCGTTGCTCACAACACATTCAGCCAACGCGCGACGACGGGACACACCTACCAGGTGCGCCACCACCACTGTCGATTCGTCGTTGAGCCAGCTTGCATGCTGAGGAGTATGGCAGAGGGGCGGCGTGGGTGTCAAGAGGGATCAGGCGCGAGTCACCGCCTGTAGCGCCGCATGATCTGACTTGCCGCCTCGCATTCACCGCGGCATCAGCCACCCCACCAGAGCGCCGGTGCAACCGGCCTTGCCCCGCGAGCCGGCCGGCTCCATCTGGTCGACCACGGATTTGGCTTCGGCCAGGCCCAGCCCGGTCTCCTCGCGCAGCCGCTTGATGGCCTGGATCTTCTGGCCGGTGGCCAGCAGGCGCCGCAGTTCGTCGCCCAGCTCGGTGGTAATGCGCACCTTGCGCGTGGTCAGCACCTGCTCGCTCGAACCCGAGGTCAGCGCCTTGGCTGCCAGGCTGGCCGACTCCCGGCTCAGGCCGCCGGCGCTGCTGAGCAGATTGATGGCCTGCTCGCGCTGCCCCGACCGGAGC